>NZ_SZYH01000001.1:2134963-2846618 GCF_005298175.1 Marinobacter panjinensis | reverse complement strand
GTCGTCCCAGACTGCTTCCTCTCGCTCATGGATATGGTTGGCCAGGTCCAGTTCGAGTAGCACCGGATCAACCGGTGCCGCCAGATAGATCGTCGCTTCCCTGGCCTTGCCATCAAGCTCGGCGGTCGCCAGCCACGGGTGTCGGGCAAGAGGATCCTGATCCCGCAGAACGGCGCCACGCCCGTTGCTGAGTTGGTAACGGGGAGCGTCACCGCGCCGTTTACGGGCAACCCTGTCCGGGTAGGCCAGGGCGAGCAGACGGCCCACTTCGTCCTCAGCAGGCAACTCTCGTGGCCGATCCAGATTGCCGGCCAGCCGCGATACGGACTTTGCAATGGCTTTCACTCTGGCAGCATCAATGCCATGGTGGGGCCCCTGTCCCCGCAATATCCGGACTCGCTCCTGCATGTCCGCCCCCGCAGACCGCCCGGCCAGGTCCCGCTCTTCCAGCAATGCCGCCAGCTCAGCCGCAAGAAAACCAAGATCAATTTCACGGCCCCGAAGGATCATGTGTGCCAGCCTTGGATGCACGCCCATATCCCGGGCGGCCTTGCCGTGCCCGGTGATGGCGCCGTCGGTATCCAGCAGGTCCAGCCATTGCAGCAATTCCGCTGCCTGCTGCCAGTGTGCTGAAGGTGGCCGATCAATCCAGTCCAGTTGCTCCGCAGACCTGGCACCCCACTGTGCCAACTCCAGAACCAGGGGGGCCAGGTCCGCCTCCTGTATTTCCGGCGTGGTAAACTCCGCCAGACCAAACTGAGCGGACTCGCTCCATAGCCGGTAACACACACCAGGCTCAATCCGCCCCGCCCGCCCCTTGCGCTGTTCCGCCGAGGCTTTGGACACCCAGCCCGTCACCAACCGAGTCATGCCACTGTTGGCATCGAACACTGCGCGGCGTTGCTGGCCGCTGTCGACGACCACCCGAATCCCCTCGATGGTCAGGCTGGATTCAGCAATGGCGGTGGCCAGAACCACCTTGCGATAGCCCTCGGGCGCCGGGGCAATAGCCCGGTCCTGTTCGTCGGTCCTGAGGTTGCCGTACAGCGGCGCCACGATCACGTTGCTGCCCATCTGGCTCTCAAGCTGTCGCTCCGCCCGCCGGATTTCCCCGGCGCCCGGCAGGAATACCAACAGCGACCCGGTTTGTTCCGCCAGCGCCTCGTGAATCACCGACACCACCTGATCCACCACCCGACCGTTACGTGGAAGCGGCCGGTAGGCCACATCCACGGGAAACGCCCGGCCCTCACTGGTCAGCACCGGTACGTCACCCAGCAGGCGGGCGATAGGGGCAGTATCCAGGGTTGCCGACATTACAATCACCCGCAGATCCTCTCGCAACGCCTGCCGCGACTCCCGCACCAACGCCAGGCCAAGGTCCGCTTGCAGCGAACGCTCATGAAATTCGTCGAAAATCACGACGGCGTAGTCTTCCAATGCAGGATCGTTCTGGATCAGACGCGTAAGAATCCCTTCAGTGACCACCTCTATCACGGTCGCCGAGGTCACCCGCGTATCCAGCCGTGTCCGATAACCCACCGTCTGACCCGGCTTCTCCCCCATCTGCCCGGCCATATACCTGGCCGCGGACCTGGCTGCCAACCTTCTTGGTTCAAGCATCAGTATTTTGCGACCGTCCCGCCACGGGGTATCCAGCAGCGCGAGCGGTACCCTCGTAGTTTTGCCTGCACCCGGTGGGGCCTGAAGCAGCACTGTGGTTTCGGATTCCAGTGTTTTCAGGAGGTCCGGGATGATTTTGGTTATTGGGAGCATTGGTGGGGCTTTTTGGCTCTTTTCAGGACTGGTCGGGTTGGGTAGGGGCGTGGGGTGGTGGGGTATTTTTCCGCCAGGAATGGGTGTCTGAGCGAAGCGAGTTCCATTCCCAAGGAAAAATACCCCACCACCCCGCTCCTGCACCTAACCTATCAGTCCTGAGCAAGGCGAAACCGCGTAACGAATCAGGACTGTGAAGCCCGTGGATGGTTGTCGCGGGCCCACTCGTAGATTTCACGGTAGGCCTTCACCAGGTCTTCCGGATTGTGCGGGGGTTGTAGCACGGCAGTCATTTCACCTTCCGGATTGATAAGGGCAAAGTGGCCGCTGTGGTCTACAAGCAGTTCACCGTCCACCTCCCGGTGGGTAAAGGCCGCATTGAGGCTTCTGGCCAGCTGCCTCAGGGTTTCCAGATCACCGGTCAGACCATGGAAGTCATCGCCGAAGAATTGCACGTATTCCCGCAGCCTTTCCGGCGTATCGTGTTCCGGGTCTGCGGTGATCAGCAGGAATTCCGGTTGTGGCAGGTCATCCGGAAGCAGGTTGTCGGTTCTGCGCAGGTTGGCCATGGCGGCAGGGCAGATGTCCGGGCAATTGGTGTAGCCCACAAAGGCAAAGGTCCATTGTCCCCGCAGGCTTTCGCGGGTGACCGTTTCGCCGTGCTCGTTGACCAGCTGGAAGTCGGCAAGCTCGCGGCCCTGGTCGTACACGTAGGCGTTGATCTCACTCAGTTCTGGTGCGGGAGAGGGCTCGTCATTCCCGACTAACAGTACCTGTCGTCCGACCACCAGCCCGAAGATCAACACGATAATCAAAAGCAGGATGATCAGCGTCAGGCGAATCGAACGGTCCATGAAGTCTCCGGCAGATCAGTAATCAGAAAAACACAAAATGGTCGACCAGCAACACGACGAAAAGGGCCATCAGGTAGGTGATGGAGTATTTGAACGTGTTCAATGCTACCCGGCGATCATCGCCACGGAGCAGGCGCACTGCATACTGCAGGAAGCGCAGGCCAAGGGCCAGGGCGCCTACCAGGTAGATCATCCCGGACATGCCGGTAACAAACGGCAGCAGGCTGACCGCAAGCAGCATCAGGGTATAAAGCAGAATATGCAGCTCGGTGTATTTGTTGCCGTGGGTGACCGGCAGCATTGGAATACCCGCTTTGGCGTATTCTTCCTTGCGATGAATGGCCAGGGCCCAGAAATGCGGCGGAGTCCAGGCAAAAATAATCAGCACGAGCAGCAGTCCGTGCCCTTCAACCTGCCCGGTAACCGCTGTCCATCCGAGCAAGGGGGGCATGGCGCCGGCCAGGCCACCAATCACGATGTTCTGGGGCGTCATGCGCTTTAGAAAAAGGGTATACACGCCGGCGTATCCGACCAATGAGGCCAGTGTCAGCCACGCCGTGAGGGCATTTACCTGCCATACCAGAACCACCATGCCCGATGCCGCCAGCACAGTCGCAAACATCAATGCATCAACGGGGGAAATCTTTCCGGTGGCAACGGGCCGCTTGCGGGTGCGGGCCATGACGGTGTCGATCTTCTGGTCAACCACGTGGTTGACCACGGCAGCGGCGCCCGCCAGCAGGGCGATACCAAGGTTGCCATAGAGCAGGACTTCCCAGCCCGGCACGCCCGGGGTGGCCAGCAACATGCCGATGACCGAGGTGAGGATCATCATCGCCACTACCGTGGGCTTGGTCAGCTCCAGAAAATCGCGCCAGGAAATGCTCGCAGAATCGGATCTGCTGGTCGTGTTCTGCGCCGGCAGTGCCTCAACACGCTCGCTCATGCCGTCACCTCTCGCTCAATTGTTGTTGTATGTGTTACGTCCGCTGGTTGCGGCAGTTCCTGCTGGTGAAAGCGCCAGAGCAGGTTGATCACGCTCAGCAGCAATCCCGCACCCATGGCATTGTGCGCCACCGCCACTGACAAGGGAATATGGAATACGATATTGGCCAACCCGAGCGCAATTTGCGCCATCAGTACTACCGCCACCAGCTGAACATGCGGCGCCATGGGGGTCCGCCTCGTTCTGCGCCACAGTAATGCCAGAAATACCGTGAAGTACGCAAGTACTATCACTGCGCCCAGGCGGTGGGTGACGTGGATGGCAACCCGCCCATCCGCTGTCAGCTGTCCTCCCAGGTAATTCGGTCCCACGTGCTGGGTAACATCAAACCCGTGAGCAAAATCCATGTCGGCAGGCCACCATTCGCCCTGGCAGGTTGGCAGGTCGGTACAGGCCACTGCTGCATAATTGGCCGCTGTCCAGGCACCCAGGCCTATCTGCATTACGACCAACACAAGGCCGCCGTAAAGCCAGGGCCGGAAGCGGTTCCGCCCGGAAGGCCCTGCCTTCTCCAGCCCGGCGGCAGCCCGCTGCTGTTTGCCACGCAACCGCAGTGTAAGCAGGGCGAGCATGCTGAGGGTGGTAAATCCGCCAAGCAGATGCAGCGCAACCACCTGGGGCCAGAGCTTCAGGGTAACCGTCCACATGCCAAATGCGCCCTGAAGAACAATGAACAAGGCGATAAACAGTGGCAACCTGTAGGGCAACCCTTCCCTGCGATGGCGGAAAGCGAACGCTGCCAGGCCAAAGACGACCAGCCCGAGAGTACCGGCGGCGTAGCGGTGAATCATCTCCGGCCAGCCTTTTTGTACATCGACAGGCGTTTCCGGGAACCTGGCATTGGCGATGGCCATCCGTGCTTCGTCCTGGGGTACGGTCAGAAATCCATAGCAGCCGGGCCAGTCAGGGCATCCCAGGCCTGCATCTACCAGCCGGGTCCAGGCGCCCAGCATGATGACCACGACCGCCAGCAAGCTCGCCAGTAGAGCCAAGCGCGCCAGTATGCGGGCATGGCGGGATGTATTATTCCGGATATCGTTCAACGCTGGATCTCCCGGCAATCATCATTAACCAATCTGCGACAGTTTCAACAGATGTTTGAGGTCTTTCAGCATGTCCTTGCCGGTGTGCTCACTACCATAGTGCATGATGACATTACCGAAGGGGTCCACCAGCAAGATGCGGGGTTCCTGCTCCGGGCTGATGCCAGTCGGCCATTGGGGAGAGCCATTGCCGGAGATGCTCAGGCGTTCCATGGAACGGTACTCATCATCCCAACGCGCGGCCAGGTCTTCCGAAACAGAGCCCAGCCAAGCGGCCCGATTGACACGGTTGGCATTCTTGCCCAAGGCAATATTGACCTGACGGGCGCGGTACAGGAGCTCTTCGCAATCCGCGGCACAATCGCCAGACACCACCACCATCATCCATTCCGGGTCAACCGCTTCGGGACCGAAACGGTCTGCGAGGGGCTTGCCGTTAGCACCTTCCAGTTGCATCTGGGCCAGGGGCGCGGGTGGCTGGATCAGTTCGCCATTATTGCTATGACCGGTCGGGTTCAGCCAGCCGGTATAGTACATGATCGTTGCAAAAATCATCGGGCCAAAGCCAATGGCAAACAGCAACAGCGCTGTTCGTCTGCCGCGGCGGACCTTTTCAGGGGAAACCGCGTCTTCCTGGTCGTTCTGGTGCATCTTCTCAGCCGTTGTCATTGTCGTCGTTGGCTCCTGTTTTGCGATAACTCGCTACCACCGTCAATATAACCAGTGCCGCGGCCAGTGAAAACCATTGCAATGCGTATCCGTAATGCGTCTGCGGCCCCATCATATCCGGAGCCCAGTCTGCGCGGTAGGCTCCGGGCTGTTCGGGACCCGAAAGCCTCAGTACAAGACCAGCCACATCTGCCTGGACCTCTTGCGCCTGCTGATGGGACAGTGACTGGGTTCGCCGTGGCCATTCATCACTCTCCCGGGACACATCCTTCAGCACTGGCGGCTCGGGGAAATCACTCAAGCGACCCTGCAGGCGGACATCACCGTTTGGCCGGCTGATTTCCGGCAGCTCGTCCCGCCTCCTGGGAGCCTGGAGCCAGCCCCGGTTCACCACCACCGAGCGCCCCTGTTCGGGGAAGAATAGCGTCAGCACCTCGTATCCGGGTGCACCATCGCGGGTACGATTATCCAGCAACCAGGAAGTCTCCCCGTAGCGGCCGGAAATAGTGACCGGCTGACCGGCCTCCAGACCCGCAGCCTCAAGCTCCACCCAACTCAGGCTGCCAGCTTCCTGTTGCCACTGGGCCAGTTGTGTCTTTTTCTCCTGTGCCCGCTCCAGCTGCCAGACACCCAGGCCAATCAGCAGAGGCAGGAACAGCCCCGAAAACAGCAAAAGCCGCCAATCAAAATGCCACTGCCGGCGGGATTGATCAGCCGGATCAGACATGCTCTGCTATAGTGGTTTCTTGACCAATATTCCCGTAAACAGGATTTTTCATGCTGAAGTTTCTCATAGTCGTACTGATGTTGGCGGTTCTGGTGAGCCTGTTCAGCGGGCTGTTTTTCCTGATCAAGGATGGCGGGAAAACGAACCGTGTCCTGAATTCCCTGGCATTGCGGGTCGCACTGAGCGTGATGCTGCTGGCCGTCATTCTGATTTCGTTATGGCAAGGGGGCCTGACGCTGAATCCGACCCCCTGATCTCACCGGTTCACTACAATCAGATCACATAGACAAACACGAAGAGTCCGAGCCAGACCACGTCCACAAAGTGCCAGTACCAGGACGTGGCTTCAAACCCGAAGTGATTGTCTCCCGTGAAGTGACCCTTCTGTATGCGTACCAGCATGATCACCAGCATCAGGGTACCCAGTATCACGTGGGCGCCGTGGAAACCGGTCAGCATGAAGAACGTACTGCCATAGATGCCTGACTGAAGTGTCAGACCCAGGTCCTGATAGGCGTGAACGTATTCGTAGCCTTGGACACACACGAAAACCAGCGCCAGCGCAATGGTGGCGGCGAGCCAGGTCTTGACCTTTTTGCGGTTGTCTTCCTTCAGTGCATGGTGGGCAACCGTGACTGTGAAGGAAGATGTGACCAGCAGAATGGTGTTGATCAGCGGCAGCCCCCAGGGCCCGATGGTACCTTCCGGCGGCGGATAGGCCTCGGGGTTGGGTGTATTGATCAGCGGCCATGTGGCCTGAAAACCTTCCCAGAGCATGTTGGAGCTGCCGCGATCACCTTCACCACCAAGCCAGGGTATGGCGAAGACCCGGGTATAGAACAGAGCCCCGAAAAAGGCCGCGAAGAACATCACTTCCGAAAAAATGAACCAGCTCATACCCCAGCGGAAAGAGCGGTCCATCTGTGGGCTGTACAATCCTGACCGGCTCTCCTTGATAACAGCGCCGAACCATCCGAACAGCATATAGACCATGATGGCGGCGCCCACAAAGAACGTTAGCCAGGCACCGGTGGTACTTTCACCCTGGTTGCTGTTCACCATGATAGAGGCGCTTCCGTAGAGGGTAACCCCCAGGCCCACAGTGGCCACAATCGGCCACTTGCTCTGTTCAGGAACGTAGTACGTCTGGTTTTCCGCCATGACAATCTCCGATGGCTTATCCGTTATCGTTTATTATTTTCCCGGCCGCTCACTTCACTTCCGGCGGGGTGGAGAAGGTGTGGTAAGGCGCCGGAGAGGGAACAGTCCACTCAAGGCCTTCCGCTCCATCCCAGGGATTGGCAGCAGCCTTCTTGCCACCCTTCACACACTTGACCACGATCACCAGGAACAGGATCTGGGTGGCCCCAAACATGAAGGCACCGATACTGGACACCATATTGAAGTCGGCAAACTGCAGCGCGTAGTCCGGAATGCGTCGCGGCATACCCGCCAGGCCAAGGAAATGCATGGGGAAGAAGGCCAGGTTCATGCCCACGAAAGACAGCCAGAAATGGGTTTTTGCCAGGGTTTCGTCATACATGTGGCCTGTCCATTTGGGCAGCCAGAAGTAAGCCGAGGCAAAAATGCCGAAGATGGCACCCGGTACCAGTACGTAGTGGAAGTGGGCAACCACGAAGTAGGTATCGTGGTACTGGAAATCCGCGGGCGCAATGGCCAGCATCAGTCCGGAGAAACCGCCGATGGTGAACAGGATGACAAAGGCCACCGCGAACAGCATCGGTGCCTCGAACGTCAGCGAGCCACGGAACATGGTCGCCACCCAGTTGAATACCTTCACCCCGGTAGGCACCGCAATCAGCATGGTGGCATACATGAAGAACAGCTGGCCGGCGATGGGGATACCCACGGTAAACATGTGGTGTGCCCAGACCACGAACGACAGCAGGGCAATGGCGCCCACCGCGTAGACCATAGAGGCATAGCCAAACAGTGGTTTGCGGGAGAACGCCGGGATAATGTGGGACACCGCGCCGAAAGCCGGCAGGATCATGATGTACACCTCGGGGTGCCCGAAGAACCAGAACACATGCTGGAACAGTACCGGGTCGCCGCCGCCGGAGGCATCAAAGAAGCTGGTGCCAAAGTTGATGTCCATCAGCATCATGGTAACCACGCCAGCCAGAACCGGCATAACCGCAATCAGCAGGAAAGCGGTGATCAGCCAGGTCCATACGAACAGGGGCATTTTCATCAGGGTCATGCCCGGAGCCCGCATGTTGAGGATGGTGGCAATGACGTTGATGGCACCCATGATCGACGACACACCCATGATGTGAACGGCAAAGATAAAGAAGGTGGTACTTGGCGGGCCATAGGTGGTCGACAGCGGCGCGTAGAAGGTCCAGCCAAAGTTCGGAGCCCCGCCCTGCATGAACAGGGTGGATACCAGAATCAGGAAGGCGCAAGGCAGCAGCCAGAAACTCCAGTTGTTCATCCGTGGCAGCGCCATGTCTGGAGCGCCTACCATCAGCGGGATCATCCAGTTGGCAAGGCCAACAAAGGCCGGCATGACCGCACCGAACACCATGATCAGACCATGCATGGTCGTCATCTGGTTGAAGAATTCCGGCTCAACAATCTGCAGGCCCGGCTGGAACAGCTCAGCCCTGATAACCATGGCCATGGCCCCGCCAAGCAGGAACATGGTGAAACTGAATATCAGGTACATGGACCCGATATCCTTGTGATTGGTCGTCAGCAGCCACCGTGTAATGCCCTTCGCGGGGCCGTGGTGATGATCGTCCTGGGCGTGGGTATCTGCAACCGCACTCATGAAAAACCCCCGTTACCGCCGTGTTGTTCTGGCTGGTGATGTCATTAGTCTGGCGAAATTGGACGGGGCAGGCTGCAACCCTGGTTATAGCCTGCCCGGTTCATCATTCCTGATTCTTGTACTCGAATACTTCTTTCGGCGTAATCATCTCACCGGTATCGTTACCCCAGGCGTTACGCTCATAGGTGATAACCGCTGCAAGATCGACTTCGCTCAGCTGGCCACCAAACGCCTGCATGGCGGTACCGGAAACACCGTTAACAACAATATCCAGGTGCGCATCCATATCTTCCAGGGCAATCTGGCTGCCTTTGAGCGCCGGGAACGCTGGTGGCGCACCGCTGCCATCGGCCTGGTGACAGGACGCACAGGCACTGGCGTAGGCCTTCTCGCCACGCTCCATCAGCTCTTCCAGTGTCCAGTCTTTCTCGGTGAGTTCGCGCTCACGCTGGGCGGCTTCCTTCTGCTCCGCCACCCAGGCATCGTATTCCTCCTGAGGAACTGCCTTTACCACCACCGGCATAAAACCGTGTTTTACGCCGCATAACTCGGTGCATTGACCACGGTAAATACCCGGCTCATCGACTCTGGTCCAGGCCTCGTTAACAAAACCAGGTATGGCATCCTTTTTGATGCCGAACTCAGGCACCCACCAGCTGTGGATAACATCGTTGGCTGTGAGCAGCAGGCGAATCTTTGCGCCCACCGGCACCACCATTGGGTTATCGACATCCAGCAAGTAGTTTTCTGACTTGGCGGTACGGTTGTAAATCTCGTCATCACTGGTGGAAATATTGGAAAAATACCCGAAATCATCGTCGATATAATCGTATTTCCAGCGCCACTGATAACCGGTGACCTTGATATCAATATCGGCTTCGCTGGAGTCGTACATGTCGACCAGCGTCGCGGTGGCGGGAATAGCCATCACCACGAGAATAACCAGGGGGATGATCGTCCACAGAATCTCGACCAGCGTATTCTCGTGGAAGTTGGCCGGTTTACGACCCGAAGATTTGCGGTGGGCAAATATTGACCAGAACATGATACCAAAGACCACAACGCCGATGACGACGCAGATCCACAGGATGGTCATGTGAAGGCTGAAAATCTCGTTACTGGTACCGGTGACCCCGGGACTCATGTTCAGCGTCCAGTCCGCCATGGACAACGCTGGCGTCATAAGTCCGCCCAAGAGGACACCTGCCCGCTTAGCGTGCACGCGCATAATACTGTGTCTCCACAGAGTGTTATTCTTGTCGGATTTTGCGTCCAATCCCTCTGTTCCGGACAGTGCTCGCACACACCGTTCGGGCTAGAGTGGAAGTCTGCTATGGATAATTCACGCACCAAGTATAGACACAGATCAAAAAAATGCGAAAGTCCGAGTGGCCATTAATCGACTAAAGAAGGAACTTTTTTCATTTCTGTAGAATCGTCCCCGAAACTCACCACCACGGATCGCCGGCTCTGGGCACTGGCATGGCCCCTGATGCTCACCAACCTCACGGTGCCGCTTCTGGGGCTGGTGGATACCGCTGTGCTGGGGCACCTGGAGAGCCCGGAATACCTGGGCGCTGTTGCCGTGGGCGCAAACCTGTTCAGCATTCTGTACTGGACCTTCGGCTTCATGCGCATGGGCACTACCGGCCTTGCAGCCCAGGCCTGGGGCAAGCGGGATGAATTCGCGCAGATCGCACTGTTGTTGCGCTCGGTATTGTTGGCTGTCGGAATAGGCCTGTTGCTGATCCTGCTCCACCAGCCCCTGATCCGCCTCGGCCTTGAGCTGATGAACCCCAGTGAACGTGTTGCAGCGCTTGCCGCAGAGTATGCCAGCATTCGTATCTGGAGCGCCCCGGCGGTACTGTGCCAGTACACCCTGGTGGGCTGGCTTATCGGCACTCAATTGCCCAAGGGGCCAATGGTCATGCTGATTGTGGCGAACGGGCTCAACATCGTTCTGGACATTCTGTTCGTCACCGGCTTCGGCTGGAACAGCCGTGGCGTTGCCATGGCCACCGTGCTGGCCGAATACTCTGCAGCGGCCATCGGGTTTCGCATGGTGCTGCTGCGGATGCCGGCTGGTCAGGGTTTCAGCCGCGCCCTGTTCGGCCAGCTGAACGACTACCTCCGAATACTGCAGGTCAACCGTTACATCATGGTGCGAACCATCGCCCTGCTGCTGGTGCTGGCATTTTTTACCGCGCAGGGAGCAAGGCAGGGCGACACCATACTGGCCGCCAATGCCGTCCTGATCACTTTTCTGCTGGTGATCTCCAACGGCCTGGATGGCTTTGCCAATGCCGCCGAGGCGCTGATTGGTGAGGCCGTGGGCAAAAACAGCCGTCAGCAATTCCACCAGGTATTCAGGGTGGCTTTTCGCTGGTCACTGTGGGGTTCGGTACTGTTTACGGTGGCATTTGTGTTGGGCGGGCGCTACCTGATAAGCCTGCTGACAGGCATCGATGAAGTACGTACCACCGCCTGGCTCTACCTGCCTTGGCTGTGGGTGCTGCCACTGGCCGCCGTATGGGGTTATCTGCTGGACGGCGTTTTTATTGGTGCCACCCGCACCCGGGACATGCAGAACACCATGCTGTTTTCGGCTGTAGTGGTGTTTCTGCCGGTATGGTGGCTGACCACAGGCTGGGGCAACCATGGGCTCTGGTTCTCCCTGATCTGCCTGATGCTGGCTCGTGCTGTCACCATGGGACTGCTTTTTATCAGCCATTCGCGGCACGATCGGTGGTTTTCGCAACAATAAGCTAACGCCAGCGATATTCAATGACTATCCTGTTCAGGTTTTAATGTGGATGCCAGAGCAGCCTGCAAAAACTCGTCTACACTTGTGAGAAAAGGCAGGCATGTTGCGGTGGCCAGCCGCTTCCCCGTGCCCCCTGACGACCCTATTCGTATAACGGGAGGCGCCTTGCGACCCCATTCAGTTCAGAGACCGGCATCTCCTGAAATGACACCAAAGGTTGTTCTCGACATCATTGACCAGGCACGCAGGCAGGAAGCCCGCTCCGGCACCTTCCTCGAGCAGATGCGGGAGAGGGCGACGTGTTTGCCTGCCACAATCACAATCGATGGCTATCAGCCTGCCACCTGCCTGTTTCAGTTTGCCATCGAATACATTGAAATGGCCCCGAGGCTGATCGAGTGCGTTGAGGCCTGTGCAAAGGAAGCCGGCAAGGCCGACTTGTTCGCGCCCTTCGTGAACGCTGCGATCGGTTATTTTACCCAGCCATCTGTTCTTCTTGTCCGCTATGATGGCCTTGATGGCCTTCTCATACGGGCCTACCTCTGCCATCGCCTGATGGAGGAAATGTACGAAAACAACCGCTCCACCCGGGCCAGCGAGCTGGTGGATGTAGAGGCAACCCGGGCCAACCTGCTTGCCCATCAACTGATCGGCGAACCCTTTGCCAATGAGCTGGACCAGTCAATCACCGTTACTGTCCTGCAGATTGCCGGCACACCGGATTATTACGAACTGAATCTGGATCCGTTCGTAGAACAGACAAGGAATGCTGCATGGGACTGGATGAAACACTACTGGGAAAACCTGCTGGTACGTAACCACATACGCTTGTCGTTAGGTGCGGGCATATGACGACGACGCGGATGGCTCATAACGATGTACAGACCAATCATTACCCTGATAATCGCGCTGACCAGCCCCATTTGCCTGGGCGCCGAACCCACTGGCTTGACACTGGTGCTGACCGACAGCACCACCGGGCAGCCAGTGGTGAACGCTGTTGTGATTCTCGACAGTGGTACTGAAAACCAGCCCACTGAGGCGGAAATCATCCAGAAGAACCGGGAATTTCAACCACACACCCTGGTCATTGCACGAAATTCAAAGGTAGATTTCCCCAATCGTGACAACACCCAGCATCACGTCTATTCCTTCTCGCCTGCCAAGGTATTCGATCTTGAGCTCTATGCTGGCCGACCGGAAGAGCCCATCACCTTCGACCAGACCGGCGTGGTGGAAATTGGCTGCAACATCCATGACAACATGCAGGGTTTCCTCCTGGTTACCGACGTAACCCCCGCCGGTTACACCGATGACCAGGGCCTATTGGATCTGCACCTGCCGGCATCCGCCGACGGCAGCGCGGAATCAGGCCTGCGCGTCTGGCATCCACGTATGACCGACAACACGCGCATGGCCCGTTTTACGGTGAACCAGCCTTACCCGGAACCCCTTGAGCTCGCCGTTGAACTATCACCCGAGCCAGCCGGCGGTGACAGGCTGGACGGCCTGCAGAAACGGTTCCGGGAGCTTTGATGGCTGTTGCTCATCGAATAGGGTTTCGCGGGCGCCTGGTAACCGTCATGGTTGCGCTGGTTGCCGTTGTCAGCCTTAGCATCGGTGGTTTGCTGATGCTGTATTTATTCGAGGATGAGAAGGTCCGTGCCAAGGAACAATTGAGGCTGGGGGAACGGGTCGCAGATGAAGTACTGGACCGCCGGACCAGCCTGATTCTGTCACGGCTGGATGTGGTGGTACGCGACTTCGGCTTTCGCTCAGCCGTTGCCAGTGGCGATCGACCGACTGCAGACAGCGCTCTGGCCAATCAGGCCCGCCGTGTTGGCGCCAGGTTCGCCGTGCTACTGGACAACGACAGTACTACGCTCGCAGAATCCGGCACCCTGCCAGATCAATTCCCGTCTGGCCAGTTACTGGCCGAAGCCCGGCAGTCAGGCTATGCCAGCCGTATGGCTGTTTTCGAGGATGAAGGCGTCGAGCTGATCGCCATCCCGGTTGAAGCGCCGGGACTTCGAGCCTGGCTGATTGCCGGTTTCAGCCTGGGTACTGAGCTGAGTGACGTTATCAGTCGCCTCAGTGGCACCGAGGCGCAATTCAGAACCGGTGCCGGGAGCGAAGCCAGCTTCCTCGAGAGCACCCAATATTTCACCCGTATCGTCAATCTGACTGAAAACGGCCCCTCGGCCCTGCACTTGCTGCTGCAGATCAACCGCGAAGCCAGTCTGGCGAATTACTACCGCCGTGCTGTGGAGATCCTCCTGCTGGTCAGCACCGTTCTTGTTCTGGCAGCTCTGATCGCGCTGATGATAGCCCGCAACATGGGCCGACCGGTGCTGCAACTGGCGGATTATGCCAGAGCAATCGGAGACGGCCGCACCCCATCACCTCCGCCCATTCGTGCTGGTGGTGAGCTGGCGCAGCTGCGACAGGCGCTGGGCGACATGCTGAGCAAGCTGCGGGACCGCGAGGACCAGATACGCCATGCCGCCAGCCACGATGAAATCACCGGCCTTCCCAATCGCAATGCCTTCCTGTCGCAATTGCGTGAGCAATTCTCCAGTGGCAGACCCTGCAGCCTGCTTGGGCTTCGCATTAATGACCTGTCGGACGTAAACGACACCCTCGGGCTGGAATTCGGAGACAAGGTACTTCGGGCAGTATCTGCGAGGCTTGCAGACCAGCTCCCCGACATGTCCACACTGGCGAGGACCGGGGGTGGCGAATTCCTGATGATGACGCCAGAGCAGTCGGAGGAAGAACTGGAAGCCCAGGCAAACGGGCTTCGCCTGGCGGTGGAATCACCGCTCATGATCGAAACCACCCCGTTTTCCCTCCGTTGCACCATGGTGACGCTTCAACTGCCAGCGGATGCCATGAACACCGATCAGGTCCGCAGACGGCTGAACCTGACCTTCGAGCAGGCCCAGAAAAACCGGCAGGCAGTCACCCATTACCAGCCGGGCCACGATGAAACCCATCTGCGGGAACTGCAGATCATTTCTGACCTGCACGCCGCCATAACCGGTAACAGCCTTCACATGAACTACCAGCCCAAGCTGGAAATGGCCTGCGCCAGTTTTCATCAGGCCGAAGCGCTGGTGCGCTGGATTCACCCGGAGCTGGGCTTTATTTCTCCGGAAGAGTTCATTCTCCTGGCCGAAAAGTCGGGCCAGATCAACGAGCTCACCCGGCACATCCTCCACCGGGTTGCAGAAGATGCCAGCGAGTGGCACGCCGCCGGCCTCGATGTCGGCGTTGCCATCAATCTTTCAACCCTGGACCTTACCCGCCCGGATCTTCCCATCGATGTGGCCGAAGCCTTCTCACGGTGGCAGCTGCCGATGTCCAGAATCACTCTGGAAGTGACCGAAAGCGCGCTGATGGACGATCCAGAAGCCGCCCTGGCAACCCTACGGCGGCTGCGACAACTGGGCGTAACCCTGTCGGTGGATGATTTCGGTACCGGCTATTCTTCGTTATCGCAGTTGCGCAAGTTGCCGGTACAAGAGCTGAAGATCGACAAATCCTTTGTCCTTCATCTTGACACCGAACCCCAGGACCAGCTGATCGTGCAGTCCACCATCGATATGGCCCATGGCCTGGGATTGAGAGTGGTGGCGGAAGGTATCGAGAACCTCGAAAGCTGGAACCTGCTACGGGACTGGGGTTGTGAACTGGGTCAGGGCTTTTTCCTGAGCCGGCCTGTCGCGGCAACCGATCTGCAAGCCACGGAACAGTTGTTGTCGAATCGACAGCAGGAACTCACATACACAGAAGTGACATTGCCATGACTCGGGTGGGCCGGGTATTCAGTGCAGGGATATTGATGATAGTGGTATCTGCAAACCTGCAGGCAGACACCGGCAGCCGATTGTGGGCTACCGGTGGTGTCACTTCCGTTGAGGGCAGTGCCGGCGGCGGGTTGTCCCCCTGGGCCCTGTTGGGCGGCTATGCCAGTGACGAGGAAGTGGGCGGTACCCTGACACTGTCCCGTGCTGAAACTGACGATTACACCCTTTCCGTGGTCGGTGCCGGTGTTACCTGGAAAAACCGGATCGAGCTCACCCTGGCGCGCCAGACGCTGGACCTGGACAGGCTGGTGTTCACCCTTAAGGAGGGATTCGGCCTTGAGGGAGACGAACTGGTACAGGATGTTCTTGGGCTCAAAGTCAGGCTCCTTGGCGACGCGCTCTTCAGCCCCTGGGGGCAATGGTCTGCCGGCCTGCAGCACAAGCGCAACAGGGAGTTTACGGTACCCGACGCCATTGGCGCTAAAGACGAGACCGGCACTGATGTCTATGTCGCCGGCAGCAAACTCTTCTTCGCAGCTGTGATGGATCGCAACTTACTCGTCAACGCCACTCTTCGTGGCACCAAAGCCAATCAGGGCGGGCTGCTTGGGTTTGGCGGCGACCGCAACGACAGTTATGAGGCGGTGTTCGAGGGCAGCATCGGGCTGTTTATCACACGACAGTGGCTTGTGGGCACCGAGTACCGCCAGAAGCCCGACAACCTGGGCTTTGCCACCGAAGATGACTGGTGGGACGTGTTCATCGCCTGGGTACCCGACAGACGGTTGTCGGTCACCGCCGCTTTCGTCAACCTGGGGGATGTCGCCACCCTGGAAGATCAGCGTGGCGCCTACCTTTCACTACAGGCCAGCTTCTGACAGCCCGGGAGAACCCCATGAGATACTCCGCCATTGCCGTAGCTCTGGTTACGATGCTGGCACTTGCCGGCTGCCAGTCAATGGCTGAAACAACCGACCCCTCGGAGACTCTGTATCAAAAGCTCGGAGAGCGATCCGGTATCGCCAACATTGTGGAAGACCTGCTCTATCTGATCGTTGAGGATGACCGCATCAATGAGCAATTCCGTGGCGTTGACGTGCGGCAGTTCCATACCAACCTGACGGACCAGCTCTGCGAGCTAAGCGGAGGACCCTGCACCTATTCCGGCAGGAAGATGCGAGAAAGCCATTCCGACATGAATGTAACGGATACCCAGTTCAACGCCCTTGCCGAGAACCTGATTCTCGCCATGGAACAGAACAATATTGCCACGGGTGCCCAGAACCGGCTGATCAAAAAACTGGTGCCGCTCTACCCGCAGATCCGTAACCTTTGAGACTGCCAGCAAACGGGGTAAGCTTGCCCGCTTATCCGTATTCTTATCTGAAGGGATACAGACGTTGCTGGAAAATGCAGACCTCGGAAAACTGATTGTTCGACTCACCCTTGGTGGGCTGCTGCTGTTCCATGGCATCGCAAAGCTGTTCCATGGGGTGGGGTTTATTGAAGGCCAACTGGCCAGCCACGGTATACCGGCATTTTTCGCCTGGGGCGTTTTCGTCGGAGAGTTACTGGCACCACTGATGGTCATCCTTGGTTACCAGACCCGCATTGGCGCATTGCTGATTGTCTTCAACATGCTCGTGGCTATTGCCCTGGTGCACAGCCACGAGCTGATGGCGCTGGGGAACAACGGCGGCTGGGCGCTGGAACTGCAGGGCTTCTTCCTGTTTATTGCCGTTGCAGTGATATTTCTCGGCCCGGGTCGCTACAAGTTGAAGAACTGACGCTAACAGCCGGGAACCGTCTCGGCGCCGCTCTCCCGGAATACCATCACGCGGTTGCGACCGGCGTTCTTGGCCGCGTAGAGGGCTTCGTCGGCGCGGGCTATAAGGTCTGAAGGGCGGCTCCCCGGCTCCGGGATGATTGTCGCGACACCAACACTCACTGACAGGTTTACCGGGCCAGCCTGATCATCCACCTGCACCGGCGTCTCTGCGACTGCCACCCGCAAACGCTCTCCCACACTGATGGCCCCTGCTTCCGGAGTGGCGGGCAGAAGCACACTGAATTCCTCACCGCCATAGCGCGCCAGTAAATCCCCTGAGCGGTGGATTTCACTGGCACAGGTGCGGGCAATACTGACCAGGCAATCGTCTCCGGCGAGGTGGCCAAGGTTATCGTTCACCCGCTTGAAATAATCAATATCCAGCATCACCAGGCTCAGGGGGCTCCCCTGTCTCAAGGCACGGTTCCACTCGGATTCCAGTTTCTCGTCGAAGCGACGGCGATTGGCCACCTGGGTCAGGCCATCGGTAATGGAAACGGCCTTGAGCTGTTCATTGGCCTGCTCCAGTTCTTCCGTTCGGGCCTGCACCCGGGCTTCCAGCGTCTGATTGGCCTTGCGCTGGATTTCCAGGGTGTGTTCCTGGGCCCAAATCCGGCGCTGTCGCTCCAGGTTAATGCGATAAGCCAGGGCGAACGACAACAGCATTACCTCCAGCGCCACACCAATCTGCGGTGCGGTCTCGGTCAGGGCATTGGTCGGAATCAGGCCAATCTTGCTGACAGCCATCACCAGGTGGCCCAGCAACAGGGGCGTCCAGGCAACCACATAGAAGCCAGCGAGCACCTGCCCCCGGTACCAGACAACCAGGCCTGTTAACCAAGTCAGCGGAGTAACGACCGCTGCCACCACACTGATGAGGGCTGCGGTACTCTGATAGCTGCCGAACAGGCCATAGATAAAACAGCCAATACTCGTCAGCAAAATCAGCTGTAGTAATCGGTGCGCCCCGGGGCTGTATCGTCGCACCGCCAGAAAGCTCAGCGTGAACATTGCAGCGAAGAACATATTGGCGGAGATAGCCGGGACCGTAAAATACCGGTTAATGATCGGCAGGTCCGGCCACAGCCACTGGAACACCAGACCATTGAAGTTGAGCAACACCAGGGCCGAGGCAACAACGGTGAGCACATACCACAAGTACGCCAGATGCCGGACGATCACGAAAATGAACAGGTTGTACAGGGCCATGGAAATCATGATGCCCAGAAACAGTGCCTGCCAGCCGAAGTCCAGCTGCTCAACCTCGAGGAAGTCCGACGAGGCAATGACCTGCACGGGTATCTGCACTGCCCCCTCACTCCGAACACGCACATACGCTGTGGCTGGCTCAGTATTGGAGGGCACCAGGAAGACAAAATTGCGGTGGTAGATGGGGCGAGAACTGAACACACGGCGGTCACCGGTGGCGTAGCGTTCCACCAGGTTGCCACCAATAAACCAGTAGACCCGGACATCGTCCAGCAGGGGATAGCCAATTTCCAGCACGCGATTGAACGGTTCCGCCGGCACCTCGACCCGGAGCCAGAAACTGCTGTCACTGAAGCCGAAACTCAGGGTTTCATCAGCGGCCGCTGGCTGCCATTGCGATTCGGGTAACGCCCGGATATCCTCGATATCCGTCTCCGCTTCCGGAGCTTCAACCCAGGCGACGGCAGCACTTTGTGCAAGCGCCGAGACAGGCGTCAGCAGTAGCGCCAGAAGTGCTAATCGCCAGAATTGGCAGGCAACAGGAAATCCCATAATGACTGTCTTACCCGGAACCAGAAAACTCAACTAGACTGACGAAGCCAGCAATCAGTCACGATGCCTCCCTGCGCTTTATCAGTGTCAGTCTATACGGATTCGGGGAGTAAGTCCGCGCCAAAAAACACGTAGCCACCTGCTACGCGTGGAGAAGAAGACAATGACCGACAAGAAACCGGAACTCCGCCTTGGCCGATACCGCCACTACAAGGGCCGGGATTACGAAGTCATCGGTATTGCCCGCCACAGCGAAACTGAAGAGCAGATGGTTGTCTACCGCTGCCTTTACGGCGATTACAGCCTGTGGGTAAGGCCGCTGACGATGTTCCGCGAAACCGTGGAAATGGCCGGCGAGCAGGTTCCCCGATTTGCCTACGTGGGCGACAAGTAACGGTTATCACGGTTTTGACTGCAGCACCCGTTTCCGGCACATTAGCGCGCTTTCCTGAACTGCCCCCTGCTTCAGGGCGCTGAAAGCCATTCCCGAAATCCCGGAGTCTGCCATGAATGCCGTTGTTGCTGCGGTAGCTATCATGCTCGTCCTGAGTTTGTGCCGCATCCACGTTGTCGTTGCCCTGATCATAGGCGCCGTTGCCGGAGGCCTGATCAGCGGCCTGTCGCTGGACGCCACCATTGCCGCGTTCAACGAAGGCCTCGGAGGCGGGGCAACCGTCGCGCTGTCCTACGCCACCCTGGGTGCCTTCGCCGTCGCCATCGGCAAATCCGGCCTTGCACATGCCCTTGCCGACAAGGCTCTGGCCCTGGTGGGCCGGCAGGATGACGGCAAGGCCGCTGGCGGTATACGGCTGCTGATTATCGGCCTGCTACTGGCCATCGCCATGTCGTCCCAGAATATCCTGCCGATCCACATCGCCTTCATCCCCCTGGTGGTACCGCCGTTGCTGTACGTGATGGCAAAACTGAACATGGACCGCCGCCTGGTGGCCTGCGTACTGACGTTCGGCCTGATCACTCCCTACATGTTCCTGCCCGTGGGCTTTGGCGGCATCTATCTGAATGAAATCCTGCTGGCGAACATAGGCGAGAACGGCATCGACGCCACCGGTCTCAACGTCATGTCTGCCATGGCCCTGCCGGCCCTGGGCATGCTCTGTGGTTTGCTGGTGGCGGTCTTCTTCAGCTACCGCGGCGAACGGCACTACAACCTGGACGCCATCGCCCGCACTGAACGGGTGGATGTGAACTACAACGGCGGGACATTGCTCATGGCCGTGGTCGCCATTGTGGCGGCCTTCGTGGTGCAGCTGTGGCTGGGCTCGATGATTCTCGGGGCACTGGCAGGCTTTGTCCTGTTCAACCTGTCCGGCGTGGTGAAATGGAAGGAGGCCGATGACCTGTTCACCGAAGGCATGAAGATGCTGGCGATGATCGGCTTCATCATGATCGCCGCCTCAGGCTTTGCGGAAGTGATGCGCGAAACCGGCGAAATCGCCACCCTGGTGGAAGGATCCGTTGCCACCATAGGCGACAACAAGGCCCTGGCAGCATTGCTGATGTTGGTAGTCGGCCTGCTGATCACCATGGGCATCGGTTCGTCGTTCTCCACCATCCCCATCATCGCGGCCCTGTATGTGCCTCTGGCCCTGGAACTGGGCTTCACCCCCCTGGCCATCGTGGCCCTGGTAGGCACAGCCGGCGCCCTCGGCGACGCCGGTTCCCCGGCGTCCGATTCCACCCTCGGCCCCACCGCCGGCCTCAACGTCGACGGCCAGCACAACCACATCTGGGATACGGTGGTGCCTACGTTCCTGCACTACAACCTCCCCCTATTGGGCTTTGGCTGGGTGGCGGCCATGGTTCTTTAAGACTGGGATTTGCCTGCTCTTCGTAGCCTGCCTGGATCTGGTGGCTGCGAGGGGGCAGGGGGAGTTTTTTCTCTTGAAATGGAACTCGCTGCGCTCAGACACCCATTTCTGGCGAGTAAAAATCCCCCTGCCCCCTCACGAATCAGCATCCAAGCTATCGCCAAGGACACACAAAGTGTAATTGTCCTTTCAAGCGATACCCGTGTGGTTTAAACCGGAGGGTGTTGGGGTGCTTTCTGCCGGGAAAAAGGTGTCTGAGCGCAGCGAGTTCTTTTTCCCAGAAGAAAGCACCACGACGCCCTCCAGGCCCCCCAAAACCAGCAGGCTACGAAGAAGGGCAAACTCCAAAAGTATCAGTCCTCCTCCCCGGACTTGAAAAACACCACCTGTTTGACCGTATGGTCGTCTTTGTTACTACGGGTGTTGACGCGGGTTTCCAGCTCCGGATTGGCCGGAGCTGGAGGCGCGTCGGACACCGCGTCGGTGAAGCCGCAGGCCACGCATTCGCGGACCTGGTCATCGTCGTCGGTGGTGAACATCATGATCTTGTCCATCTCCGCACAGCGGGGGCAGACAGCGCCGGCGATGAAGCGTTTTGGGGTCGGCATGGGGTTACTCCGCCTGTGACACTTTGATTGTCGGATTACGGCTTCGCCTAATCCGACCTACCGTGAACTCGAGCCTTTCGTAGGTCGGATTAGGCCAAAGGCCGTAATCCGACAACTCGGCTCCCATTCAATTCACGCAGCATCATCCGTAATGCCATTCTGCTTCAGCAACGCATCCACTTGCGGCTCACGACCGCGGAAGGCCTTGAACAGCTCCATGGGTTCCTGGGAACCACCTTTCTCGAGGATATTCTCCAGGAACGCCTTGCCGGTCTCCGGGTCGAAGATGCCGCGCTCCTCGAACAGCGAGAAGGCATCAGCCGCCAGTACTTCCGCCCACTTGTAACTGTAATAGCCCGCGGCATAGCCGCCAGAAAACACATGGGAGAAGCTGTTGGGGAAGCGGTTGAACTCTGGTGCTTCCACCACCGCGATTTCGCTGCGTACCTTGCGGTGCATGTCCAGCGGGTTGGTGGGTGCTTCCTCGGTGAATTCCGCATGCAGGCGGAAGTCGAACAACGAGAATTCCAGCTGCCTCACCATAGCCATGCCGGACTGGAAGTTCTTGGCCGCCAGCATTTTCTGCAGCAGATCCTCAGGCAACGGTTCACCGGTTTCGTGGTGCGAAGCGATCAGAGCCAGGGAATCCGGGTTCCAGCACCAGTTTTCCAGGAACTGGCTGGGCAGTTCCACCGCGTCCCAGGCCACACCGTTGATACCGGACACATCCAGCACGTCCACCTGGGTCAGCATATGGTGCAGGCCATGGCCGAATTCGTGGAACATGGTGGTCACTTCGTCGTGGGTCAGCAGCGACGGCTTGCCGTTAACCGGCGGCGTGAAGTTACAGGTCAGGAAGGCGACCGGCAGCTGCAACTGGCCACGGAGGTTGCGCCAGCGTACCCGGCAGTCGGCCATCCAGGCGCCGCCTCGTTTGCCCTGGCGGGCGAACAGGTCAAGGTAGAACCAGGCCAGCGGCTCGCCATGGCGGCTGATGCAGTACGCGGTGGCGTCCGGGTGCCAGGTTTCCACTTCCGGTCTGGCCTCAATCTGGATATCAAACAGCTTTTCAGCAACCGCAAACAGCCCAGGCACCACCTTGTCGACGGGGAACCAGGGGCGCAGGGTTTCCGGTGAGATATCGTAGCGGTCATGGCGCAGCTTTTCGCTGTAGTAGCCGATATCCCAGGCCTGCAGGTCGTCAACGCCATGAGTGTCTTTGGCAAACGCCTTCAGCTCCGCAAACTCCCGCTCGGCGATGGGCTTCGATTTCGCTGCCAACTGGTTAAGAAACTCCAGAACCTCGTCCACACTGCGGGCCATCTTGGTGGCCAGGGAGCGTTCGGCGTAGTTGTTGAACCCCAATAGCTTCGCCATGGCATGGCGGCGTTTGAGAATTTCTGCCATCACCGGGGTATTGTCCCAGGTACCGGCATCCGGCCCCATGTCGGAAGCCCGGGTCACAAAAGCCTCGTAGACTTCGCGGCGAAGGTCCCGGTTGTCACAGTAGGTCATCACCGGATAAAAGCTGGGGAAGTCCAGGGTGATCACGTAGCCGTCGAGATCTTTCTGCTGCGCAGCCTGTTTCGCGCCATCCAGCGCGCTTTCCGGAACGCCGGCCAGTTCTTCCACATCGGTGATGTGCTTGAACCAGTGCTGGGTGGCATCCAGAACGTTATCGCTGAAGCGGTTGGACAGTTCCGAAATCTCCATGGAAAGATCCGCGTACTGCTTTTTCTGTTCCGGCGGCAGGTCGACACCACCAAGATGGAAATCCCGCAGGGTGTTTTCCACAGACTTGCGCTGGGCTTCGCTCAGTTCTTTGAACTCGTCGCTGGCCGCCAGTTTCTTGTAGGCGTCGCAGAGTTCGGCGTTCTGGCTCAGCTCGGTGCTGTATTCGGTGAGCTTTTCCAGACAGGTCTTGTAGACCTTACGAAGTTCGTCACTGTTCATGACACCGTTAAGATGGGAAATCACCGACCAGGCGCGCTCCAGCCGGTCCTCGGTTGCCTGCATGGGTTGCGCCAGGGTTTCCCACGTGGGATCGTCCTGCTGTGCTATTTGAGAGATTTTCATGCGATTTTCGCTGAGAATCTGGTCGATTGCCGGCTCCATATGTTCAGTGCGAACATGGTCGAACCTTGGCAACAGGTCGTCGGTCAGTAACGGGTTATTCATAAGTCGCCTTCTCAGCCATTAATTTGTCAGGTAGCTTCAAGAATCGGGCATCGGGGTAAGGCACCTGTGGGGAGGCCTTTCCAAAACACGCTCAAGCACATCCATGTGGCGCTTGAGCTCCGCCATCCATGGCTCCGCACAGTTTTGGAAAGGCCTCCCCACAGGTGCCCCGAGCCTCCGGGTAAACGCTATACAGGTATATGTAATGTCGAATGTACGAACAAACAAGGGTAACACGCCACAATTTGGAGAGCGCACATGGGTAGACCCAAGTGCAGTGGTGATTGGTGACGTGCAGACGGGTGATGACGTTTCCATCTGGCCGATGACTGTGGTTCGCGGTGATATGCACAGAATCCGCATTGGTGACCGCTGCAGCATTCAGGATGGGTCTGTGTTGCACATAACCCATGCCAGTGACTTTAACCCGGGCGGTTATCCGCTAACGATCGGGGATGATGTCACAGTTGGCCACAAGGCACTGCTACACGGCTGCACCATCGGTAGCCGGGTGCTGGTGGGCATGGGCTGTATTATTATGGATGGAGCCGTGGTGGAAGATGAGGTGATTGTCGCCGCCGGTTGTCTGGTGCCGCCGGGGAAAACCCTGGAATCGGGGTTTCTGTACGTGGGCTCACCCGTCCGCCAGGCTCGGGCGCTGTCGGACGAAGAAAAAGCCTTTTTCCGCTACACCGCCAGTAACTACGTGAAGCTTAAAGACGAATACCTGAACGAGGTTTAATCCGGCCATTTAATCTGAAACCGACCGTGCCAGCGTATTTGCCTGTGTTGTTCTCTCAAGGAGCAGAGGCGTCGATATGAAACGGTTGATAGTCACCACGCTACTGCTCAACGGGCTGTTTCTGGCACTGCTGCTACCGCGTTATCCCTGGATACCGTGGATTGCCGCTGATGCACTGCTGCTGACCGGACTGTTCGCGGTGTTGCCGGGCGGGAGAAGCAAGCAACTACTGGCTGGCGCCATTGGTGTGCTGTATGCGCTACTGGCTTTCTTTGCCCTGAGCGATGTGCTGATACGGCAGAGCATCGGGCGGCCTTTCAATCTCTATCTGGAGCTGGGCGCAGCTGGCTCGGTGTTTGACCTGATGGAGAGCAACCTGGGGCTTGGTCTGTCGCTACTGGTCATTCTGGTACTGTCCGTCGCCTTTGCCGGCCTCGGTGGCTATGTCGGCCGGCTGCTGTCACAGCTTGGTGCCGACACTCCGGCCAGGGCAGGCCGGCTGGTAGCGGCGGCAGGTGCTATCGCAGTAGCTGCATCGTGGCTACCCCAGTCCACTGTGGGTTTGAGCGCCTCCCGGCTGGCAGCTACACAGATTCAGCTGGCAGCAGATACCCACCAGTCGACGCTGGCTTTCCGACAACACCTTGAAGACACTCCGGATGCCGCCCAAGCCACACCCCTGGCGGGATTGGTGGATACCGATGTGATCCTCGGCTTTATCGAATCCTACGGTATTTCGGCCTTCACCGACCCCCGCTACCGGCCACTGATCAGCCTTCGCCTGGATCAGATGGAGGAAGCACTGGAGGAGGACGGCCTGCACATCGTAACCGGCCGCCTGCGCTCGCCAGTTCAGGGCGGCCAGTCCTGGCTGGCACACACCACCCTGCTCAGTGGTCAATGGATCAAAACCCAGCTGGACTACGAGATATTCCTGGCCAGCGACTTCCCCACACTGATAGACGACCTGGACACCACCGGCCACGAGACGGTAGCTGTGATGCCGGCAATTACCGAAGCCTGGCCTGAAGGCCAGGCATTCGGTTACAACCGTATCTACGAGTCCTCCACCATGGATTACCGAGGCCCCGCCTTTAACTGGGTTACCATGCCTGACCAGTACACCTGGTCCTGGTTCCAGCGTAGCGTTCGCGACCGGGCAGAAACGCCGCTGTTTGCCGAAATTGCACTGATCAGCAGCCATGCCCCCTGGGTACCGGTGCTGCCGGTTCTGAAAGACTGGGACAGCATCGGCGACGGTGAAACCTTCAATCAATGGAAGGACAGCGGCGAAGCACCGGCCAGTCTGTGGCGTAATCCGGAACGGGTGCGTGAGCATTATGGCCGTGCTCTCGATTACGCCCTGAATGTGGCCACGGAGTACGCGATCCGGCATGTCGACAACCAGACTCTGCTGGTGCTGATTGGTGACCATCAGCCCGCGCCGTTAATCACCGGCGAGAAGGCCAGCCGGGATGTGATTGTGCACATCATCAGTGCCGATCCGGAACTGGTGGCTCCCTTTGTCGCCAACGACAGACTGCCGGGGTTCCGTTGGGGAGCACAACCCGACAGGGATCGGGAAGGCCCGGCCATGGCCCGTTTCCGGCCCTTCCTTCAACAACAGTTTGGTGAGCCCGGCAATACCGTGGAAATTTCTGCCACCGAACCTGTTGAAAAATGAACAGGTGATCCTACATTCAGAAATAGCAGACGTTCACGGATAACCATCCGGCTGGCGCCGCCGGTATGGAGCTGTTCCGCGATTGAAGCTGACATTAACGTGTTATTTCAATTATGTAGGAGGAGTTTCCTATGGCTAACATAACCCGCTGGAATCCAGTCAACGAATTCGATGACCTGATGAACCGTTATAACCGGTTGTTTGGCCTGGCACGCGGCAATGGAGAACGGGAAGGCAAAGACCTGTTCAGCCGCAGCGACTGGGCCCCGGCCGTGGATATCAAGGAAACCCCGGAGGCATTCAATATCGAGGCCGAACTACCGGGTATGTCCAAGGATGATGTGAAAGTCACGGTGCAGGACGGCGTGCTGACCATTCAGGGTGAACGCAAGCACGAGGAAGAGACCGACGACAAGAAGCATCACCGCATTGAGCGCTTCTATGGCAGTTTCCTGCGTCGGTTTACCCTGCCGGAAAATGTGGACGAAAACAGCATCCGGGCCAATTTCAAGGATGGCATTTTGTCCCTGACGCTGACCAAGGCCGAGCCGGCTGAACCTAAGGCCATTGAGGTGGACGTTCAGTAACCGGCAAGGCAACGCAGCAGGGCCGGGCTCAGTTCCCGGCCTCTGCTGTTGTTTTTCCTCCGGCCTTTTTGACGATCTCTGCGTAGGCGGTGCTGCGACGGTGCTTCGACACCAGGTCAAGAAAAGTTTCGCCGTTCTCATCCACAGCATTGATATCCCGCCCCGCTTCCACAAAGAAACCGACAAAGCGCTCGAAATCTTCAGCAATCATCGCCTGGTAGGCTTTGATAAGGGCATTGAAGTCAGCGTTGACGGTGCTGTCGTAAGGAGTAATCGCCAGAAAGCTCTTTACCCGCTCATCACTCCATTCCTCACCAATAACTTTCGGCTTGTCTGGTCCGCTCATAATCTCTCTGGCCTTTGTGTGTCGACAAATTGAATCGGTAAATGTGTTCGTTTGGGGCCGCACAGTATAAAGCACGGTTAGGGCATGATTTCCACCGGCAATTGCCCGGTATCGATCTTGTCACTGCACTCCGGGTCCCGGATGGCGATCTCTACACGCCGGTTTTTCGCCCGGTTCTCTGCACTGTCGTTCGGCGCCAGGGGGTTGGTTTCAGCACGGCCGGCAGCCACGACCCGTTCCGCCGGTACCTGCCGGTTCAGCACCAGCTCATGGACCACGGAAACCGCCCGTGCCGCAGACAGGTCCCAGTTGGAGCGATAACGGCCGCTGGAGATGGGGCGGTCGTCGGTGTAACCGGCTACCAGCACATCGCCGCTGCAACCGGACAACACATCCACCACCCGCTCGATAATGGGGATCATCTCTGGCTTGATGGACGCCTCTCCGGAACGAAACGTGGCTTCTTCAGAAAAACGGATGACCACCTTGTTTTCATCGTAGGTCACATTCAATGCGTCCGAGGCCACCTCCGCTTCCAGTTCATCGATCAGACGGCTCGCCAGGTCGATGACACCGCCCGGTATCTTTGTGGGCGCCTGGCCCTCGGCGCGCTCATCTATGAATTCCGGTTCGCTGGCGGCGGTATCGGTGGGTTGCGGCAGAGACACCGTGTCCGACTCGATCAGGGTCAGGGGTGACCCACCCACGCCATCAGACAGCACCTGGTTGCTTCCGAAGGCCACAGCCATGGAGTTGGCCATGGCGCGGTACTTTTCGACATCCATCTCCGCGAAGGACAACAGCAGGATAAAGAAGGTCAGCAACAGCGTCGCCAGATCGGCAAAGGTTACAATCCAGGCCGGAGAACCCCGGCCATGCTTCTTCTTTTTGACTGGCTGGCGCAACATCAAAAACTACGCCTCCCGCTCCGGAGCAAGGTTGGTGCGCTGTTCCGGGGTCACAAACGAAGACAGTAGCTCAGTCATTACCCGTGGGTTTTCCCCACGCATGATATTGCGGATGGACGTGGTAATCAGCACCTGATTGCGGGCCTCGTCTTCCGCCTTGAGCTGGAGTTTGTCCGCCAGGGGCAGGGCGATCAACTGAGCAATAAAGGCACCATAAAGCGTGGTCAGCAGGGCAATGGCCATGGCCGGGCCAATGGAAGAGGGGTCATCGAGGGTATTGAGCATCTGTACCAGACCCACCAGGGTGCCCAGCATACCAATGGCCGGTGCGGATTCACCGATACCGCGAAACACCCGTTCGGCAACGTCGTAACGTTCTGCCGTCTGTTGGGTTTCCTGGGCCAGGGCTTCCTCGACCAGTTCCGGTGGGTGTCCGTCGACGCACAGGTTGATGGCCTTGCGCAGGAATTCGTTGCGGGTGTCGTGGTTCTCCAGGCCCAGGATACCTTCCTTGCGAACCACCAGTGCCAGCGCGCCTGCCTCCCGGATCAGGTCCGCTGGCCGTTCCACGCGATCGGTAAAAGCAGCCGCAAACGCCATTCGGAATGCACTCAGAACCGAGGGCAGGCGAAACTTGATCAGCGTAACGGCAAAGGTACCGCCCAATACGATCGCCAGCCCGGGAAGATTGAAAAAGGTAAGAATTGACGCGTTGGCCAGCATGGCGAGCACAACAATCAGAACGCCTGCCACCAGCCCCACAAGGGTGAGAATATCCATCAGAGACCTTACATCAGAAACCTTTGGGAATCTTGTACACCTGTACACACTTGCTGAGCATAGCCCATGCACCGGGACGAGCTCAGTCGTTTCGCAATTCGTCGATCACCGGCCGTGTTTCGGGGCTGACGCCACGCCATATCCGGAACGACTCGGCCGCCTGCTCCACCAGCATGCCCAGGCCGTCAAATACCAGCGTCGCTCCGTGGTCCAGCGCCCACTGATTGAATGTCGTGGTCTGCAGAGAATACATCATGTCGTAGACCACCGTGCCGGCACCGATCACATTTGCCGAAATCGGTGGCAGATCACCCTGCAGGCTGGCACTGGTGCCATTGATGATCAGGTCAAACGGCTCCTTGAGCTCCTCGAATCCACACGCCTCCAGCAGGGTCTGCTCAGCAAAGGGTTCAAACAGCGTTACCAGTCCCTCGGCCTTCGCAACGGTGCGATTGGCGATGACCAGGGCCGACGGTTTCTCCGCCAACAAAGGCCCCAGAACGCCCCGTACCGCTCCGCCTGCACCCAACACCAGGATGCGTTTACCGGCCAGGGTGATGCAGTGGTTTTCGGAAAGGTCCATCACCAGCCCCTTGCCATCCGTGTTATCCGCAGTCAGTAAGCCTTCACTGTCCTGATACAGCGTATTGGCGGCGCCGGCCAGTTCCGCCCTTTCGGTGCGCCGGTCCGCCAGCTTCCAGGCCTGCTCCTTGAAGGGCACTGTGACATTCAGCCCCTGGCCACCACGCTGGAAGAATCCGGTGACGGTGCCGACAAAATCATCCTCCGGGGCCTGGATCGCGGTGTATTCCAGTTTTTCACCCGTCTGGCTGGCAAACAGGCTGTGAATACGGGGAGATTTACTGTGGCTGATGGGGTTACCCACCACGGCGTATAAATCGTTATTCATTGGCAGTCTCCAGCCAGTCCCGCCCGGTAAGGAAATGCTCGGTCAGCCGCGCTTCTTCCGAGCCCGGCTCCGGCGCATAACTGTATTCCCAGCGCACCAGCGGGGGTAATGACATCAGAATGGATTCGGTACGGCCGCCGGACTGCAGGCCAAACAGTGTGCCTCGGTCATACACGAGATTGAATTCCACGTAGCGGCCACGGCGATAAAGCTGAAACTCCCGCTCGCGGTCGCCCCAGGGCGTATCTTTGCGTCGCTGAACGATAGGTTCATAGGCCTCGATGAAACTATCGCCCACGGACTGCATCAGTGCAAAGTCACGGCCGAAATCCCCGGTATTGTGATCATCAAAAAACAGCCCGCCGACACCCCGGGGCTCGTCCCGGTGCTTGAGGTAAAAGTAGTCGTCACACCAGTGCTTGTATTGGCGGTACATTCCGCTGCCAAAAGGGTCGCAGGCCGCCTTCGCCACCCGGTGCCAGTGCACGCAGTCTTCATCGAAGCCGTAATAGGGGGTGAGGTCATAGCCACCGCCGAACCAGTACACCGGTTCGGCATTTTCCGGTGTCGCCACGAAAAACCGTACGTTGGCGTGGGATGTGGGCACGTAGGGATTGAAAGGATGCATCACCAGGGAGACGCCCATGGCCTGCCAGGGTGCACCTGCGAGATGGGGCCTGTGCGCTGTGGCAGAGGCGGGCATGGTTTCGCCCATGACGTGGGAGAAGTTAACTCCACCCTTCTCAAAGACCGCACCCTCCGTGATAACCCGGCTGATGCCCCCGCCACCCTCGGGCCGGTCCCAGGCGTCGGTGTCAAAGCTGCCCTTGCCATCAACCGCGGCCAGCCGTTGGCAGATCTGCTCCTGCAGTCCCAGCAGGTACTGTTTGACGGCATTGCTGTCGGGTTGCTGTGGCATGAGAACTCCTAACGCAGTTGTTTTCCGCTGACGATATCGACAATCCGGCTGGGTTGGCGGTTACCGCCCAATTGCCCCGGCACCAGCCAGTCCAGTTGCCCCTCGAAGTACCGTCGCACCTGCCAGGAGGTTCGCGCCGGCTGACGACCAGCAGGGTTGCAGGAGGTGGACACCAGAGGGAAGCCCGCCGTTTCGCACAAAGCGCGCACGACCGGATGATCACTGACACGCACTGCAATGGAACTGTGGCGTCCCCTTACCTGTTCCGGGACCTGTTTCAGGACATCCGGCAACAGACAGGTCACCGGGCCCGGCCAGTTGGCCACGGCTTTCTCCTGCAGCTCCGGTGGCAAAGGATCCAGCAGGAACCGTATCTGATCGACAGAGGCGGCCACAAGGATCACGCCTTTCTCGACCGGGCGCTGCTTCAGCTCAAGAATCCGCTCGACCGCTTCCGTGTCCCAGGGGTCGCAGCCCAATCCCCAGACAGCTTCGGTAGGGTAAGCAATAACACCACCACCAAGGAGGGTGCGGCGGGCACAATGAAGATGCCAGTCAGACAAAGGTTGCTGTGGTTTTTTCATCGGATCGTCAGGTCACTGAATGCAGTTCAGGCAATCCGCTGAAAGCCTCCGGGTGCAGAGTCCACCAGCCCCTGGAGCTCCAGAAGCAGCAGCGACTGCATCAACTGGTCGGCGGGAAGGCCCGTCACTGAACATAAATCATCGGTTGATTGCGGATCATACCCTAAAGCCTCCAGAACCGCGATTTCCCGCGAGTCCAGGCCAGCCGTCACCAGACTTTTCGGGGTTGGAGCCCCGTCCTGCCCCTGAGTGCTCCACCAGGCGCCCAGTTCTTCACAGATATCGTCCACGGTTTCCACCAGCTTCGCGCCTTGCCGTATCAGGTCATGGCAGCCACGCGCCAGGGGATTGTGCACGGAACCGGGAATGGCAAAGACCTCGCGCCCCTGTTCCAGCGCCAGGCGGGCGGTGATCAGGGAGCCGCTTTTCAGTCCTGCTTCCACCACCAGGATGCCACGGCTGAGGCCACTGATAATCCGGTTTCGCCGGGGAAAATGACCCGCCCTGGCAGAGGTACCCGGTGGGTATTCGGACACAATGACGCCCTCTGCGACGATGCGTTCGCTGAGGCTGCGATGGCGATAGGGGTAGGGCTGGTCCACGCCATTACCAATCACCGCCACTGTCGGAAAGCCCGCATCCAGCGCGCCGGAGTGGGCAGCACCATCCACACCCAGGGCCATCCCGCTGGTTACCAGCAGGCCTTTCCTGCCCAGCGCAGCAGCGAAGGCGCGGGCATGTTCCAGCCCGGCCCGGGTAGCGTTACGGCTGCCAACGATACCGATCTGTTCCCGCCCAAGCAGGGTGCGGTCACCGCGCAGATAAAGCACGAGCGGAGGATCCTGGATATGCTTCAATGGTTCGGGGTAGTCCGCATCCGCCAGAGTCAGTATCTCGATGCCGGTTCTGACGCAATCCCTGTGGATGGCGAGGGTACTGACCACTACCGGATGGGCGGCATCCCGGCGACGCCATGCCTCAAGGGCTTCGATGGTTTCTGATACCAGCCCGATGGCTTTTAAGGTGGCGGCATTACTGGTCAACAGGCCGTGGAAGTCCGGAAAGTGTTCGCGTATGGCCTGCTGACGGCGGGCGCCGAATCCGGGCAGGCGGGACAGCAGTATCCAGAATCCGGTTTCTGACTGAAGCAGGTCCGGATTTGATGGGGCAAGAGTCGTTGAGGGCATGGCACATCCTTCCGTGGATCAGCTACTGGTGACGGAGCCCGCCTTCCTGGCGGGACCGGTCGGAATTATGCCACAAAAAAAGGAGCCGGCGATGCGGCTCCCTTTTCAAACCCTCTCAAAATCTCAATCAGGGGTTGGTCACCTTGTCACCAACCGACAACGGGCGTGTGGCCTGCAGAATAAGGCCATAGCTCATTTTCTCGTAGGTCTGGAACACCATCATCAGCCCGGCACGCTCGGAGGGCAGCTCAATGGTTTCATTGGTAACCGGATCACGCACCAGGTTACCACTCTTGAGGACCGCCATAACGTTACCCGGCTTCAGGCCCTCGCGTTCACCGCGGTTAATGGCAACCACGTCAAACTGGCCAATCTGGTTGACACCACCGTCGACCGAAATCATCTCCGCTTCAATGTCGCTGTCCGGCGAACTGGGCACGAAGCTGGTGGTTATACGGCGTTCCTCACCCACCAGCAGGCGGTCACCAATACGGACTTCCTCACTGGACTGTTTCAGGCGAAGGGTGAGAACGTCGCTGTTTTCAGCGATGACTTCACCCCGGGCGATACTACGGGCTTCAAGGCCGAGGAATTCACCGGTTTCCGGGTCGCGGAACTCCTTGCTGCGGCGGAACACGCCCAGATTATCCGCGGGTTTTTCACCACGGGCATAAATGCGGTCGCCGGCGCCGGTAATAATGCGGCCGTCCTCGCCTTCCAGTACGTAAGGCGCACCGTTAAGCTCTTCAGCACTCACAATGCGGGTATCCGTCAGGAAACTGCTGATCGCGTCCAGTGGTATGGCAGGAATCGGCGTATCGATGGCTTCGGAACGAACCTTCGGCGACAACTTCACCACCCGGTCGCTGGACACCTTGGTTACACGGGGCTCGCCGTCAATATAAACCAGCGCCAGTTCGTCGCCCGGATAGATCAGGTGAGGGTTCTGAACCTGTGGATTCACATGCCAGATTTCCGGCCAGTACCAGGGGTTGTTCAGAAAACGTGCGGAAATATCCCACAGGGTGTCACCCTTCACGACCGTGTAACGCTCGGGATGATCGGACCTCAGATCCGGGGCGGCGTGGGCCCAGGAGGTTAGCAGCAACATGCTTGCTGCCAGACCGTACAGCAGTTTCCTCATTGTTTAAGTCCTTGATCGCGTGCCTTGAATCGCTAGATTCTGTTCTTGGTATGCAGCCGGTACTCTGCCTTTTATACCACTACTATAGAAGATGTCTCGCAAATTGTGATGTTATCTTTTGTTCTTCCAGTAAATTCTACGTTACTGTCGAAAGCTTTTAACTATCAGCTGATCAGTTTGTACTCAATGAGCGAGTTGGGGGATAATAGCACCATAAACGGCAACAAGCCGTTGAAACTGGCTCTTTCATCCCGATCATAATAGCTACGGGATTGGATAATGCGCAGTACGCTGTCGCATTTCGGAGACAGTATTCACACCGTTACAAAACATAACGGTGTAAACCAGACACAGAGGCCAAAAGTACCAGCGCTATGATACTAGATATTCTCGAATACCCGGATCCACGCTTGCGCACGATAGCCAAGCCGGTGGACAAGGTGACAGACGAGACCCGCAAGCTGATCGACGACATGTTCGAGACCATGTACGATGCGCCCGGCATTGGCCTTGCGGCCACCCAGGTCAACGTGCACAGGCAGATCATCGTGATGGACCTGTCCGAAGACAAGAGCGAACCGCGGGTGTTCATTAACCCGGAAGTGGACGTACTGGACGGCGAGCTTGAAGAGATGCAGGAAGGCTGCCTCTCGGTGCCGGGCTTCTATGAAGACGTGCCGCGGATTGAGCACTGCATGATCAGGGCCATCGATCGGGACGGTAACCCGTTTGAAATTGAAGCCCGCGGCCTGCTCGCCGTGTGTATCCAGCACGAGATGGATCATCTCAATGGCAAGCTGTTTGTGGACTATCTGAGCTCATTGAAGCGCACCCGGATTCGCAAGAAGCTGGAAAAGCTCCACAAGAAAAGTGCCTGAGACAGCTTTAACTGAGTGAACCGGGACCGGGTGCAAGCCCGGTCTTTTTGTATTCAACGGACCAGGGAACGACAACCCGTGCGACTTGTTTTTGCCGGCACCCCCGATTTTGCAGCCACCGCACTCAAGGCACTGCTTGCTACCCGCCATCAGGTGGTTGGAGTCTATTCCCAACCCGACCGGCCAGCTGGCCGTGGCCGCAAGCTGACACCCGGCCCGGTCAAACAGGTGGCCATGGAGGCGGGCGTTCCCGTGTTCCAGCCCCAGTCCCTGAAAACCGCAGAGGCCCAGGAAGAACTGCGGGCACTGGATGCCGATGTAATGGTCGTGGCCGCTTACGGGCTGATCCTGCCCCAGGCCGTGTTGGACATCCCACGCCACGGGTGCCTGAACATCCATGCCTCCCTGTTACCCCGCTGGCGCGGTGCTGCCCCGATCCAACGGGCCATTGCCGCCGGCGACCGTGAGACCGGCATCACCATCATGCAGATGGACGCCGGCCTCGACACCGGTGCCATGCTGCTGAAAGCCATTACCCCGATCGCCGAAGACGACACCGGCGGCAGCCTTCACGATCGCCTGGCCGCTATGGGTGGTGACGCCATCGTCAAGGCGCTGGAGCACCTGGAAAAGGGTGAGCTGTGCGGCGAAGCCCAGGATGAAGCCAGGGCCTGTTACGCCAGCAAGCTCAGTAAAGAGGAAGGCCATATCGACTGGACCCAGGATGCTCCCGCCATTGACCGGCTGATTCGTGCCTTCAATCCATGGCCAGGCACCTACACCGATCTGGACGACCTGCGCATCCGCATTCACCAGGCCGACATTCTGGACGACACCAGTGACAAACACCCTGGCACGGTGATTCGCCGCAGCCGCGAAGGCATCGACGTTGCCTGTGGCCTGGAATCCCTGAGAATCACCCGGCTGCAACTGTCCGGCTCTCGCCCGCAGTCGGCCAACGACCTGATCAACGGCGGCAAGGAAATACTGATGCCCGGCCAGGAGCTACACTGAATGAATGACCGGGGGCAGCCAATGCGTGCCGTGGCCGCCCGGGTTCTGCAATCCGTGGAGAATGGCCAGTCACTGACCCAATGTCTGGCCCTGGCCCTGAATGAAGTGGCAGACAACGAGCGCCCGCAACTCCAGGCCTTGTGCTATGGCACCTGCCGCTGGTTCCACCGGCTTGATGCCGAACTGCAGGCCCGCCTGAAAAAACCGCTGCGCAAACCGGACCGGATAGTGCACCACCTGATGCTGGTGGCGCTGTTCCAGCTACGATTCAGCCAGCAGGCCACCTACGCAGTACTGAATGAAACCGTGGAAGCCTGCCGTGCCCTCGACAAGCCCCACCTGACCGGACTGGTCAACGGCGTACTGCGGGCGGCGGAACGGGAAGGGGAGCCCGCCTGGCCCGACGACAGCGCACGCTTCAGCCATCCCCGCTGGATGCTGGAGAAGCTGCGTCACAACTGGCCCGATGACTGGCAGGCCATTCTTGATGCCAACAACGCCCAGGCCCCCATGACCCTGCGGGTCAATGCCCGCCGCTTCAGCCGCAACGACTATCTGCAGTTGCTGGCGGACGACGGCATTGAAGCGACCGCCACCCGGTTTGCTCCCTATGGCATTCAACTGGCAGCCCCCGTACCGGTAGACCGCCTGCCCTGGTTCGCCGATGGCGCGGTCAGTGTCCAGGATGAAGCGGCCCAACTGTGCACCACCCTGATGGACCTGGCTCCCGGCCAGCGGGTGCTGGATGCCTGCGCCGCGCCAGGCGGTAAAACCTGCGCTATCCTTGAAAGCTGCGGCGAACTGGACGAAGTGGTCGCCATTGATGAGTCTGCCGACCGGTTGCCCCGGGTTCAGGAAAACCTGGACCGGCTGGACCTCGTGGCCACCCTGAAACAGGCGGATGCAGCGGATATTGAGCAATGGTGGGATCAGCGGCCGTTCGACCGCATCCTGCTGGATGTTCCCTGCAGCGCCACCGGCGTGATCCGCAGGCACCCGGACATCAAACTGCTGCGCCGGGAATCGGACATTGTGCCATTGGCCGGCCTCCAGCTGGGCCTGCTGGCGGCCATGTGGCAGGTACTCGCCCCGGGAGGGCGTCTGGTCTACGCCACCTGCTCCGTGTTCCCGCAGGAAAATCACCGTATAATCCGTCGATTCCTGAAGCAGCAGGATGACGCGACCCTGGTCGAGCCGGAGGTGCTGTGGGGCCGCGACATGGAAACAGGCCGCCAGCTGCTGCCTGCTGCCGAGAGCCACGATGGATTCTTTTACGCCGTGCTGGAGAAACCTGAACCATGAAAATCCTGATTCTCGGCGCCGGCCAGGTGGGCGGAACCCTGGCAGAAAACCTCGCCAACGAAGCCAATGACATCACCGTGATCGACAGCGACAGTAGCCGTCTGCGGGAACTTCAGGATCGCCTGGATATTCGTACGGTCCAGGGCAAGGCGTCCTATCCTACGGTGCTGAGGCAGGCAGGTGCAGAGGATGGCGACATGCTCATCGCCGTTACCAACAGTGATGAGGTCAACATGGTGGCCTGCCAGGTGGCGAAGCTGATGTACAAAACGCCAACCACCATCTGTCGGGTCAGGGCCAATGCCTACCTGGCAAAACCGGAACTGTTCTATCAACGGGAACAGAAAAAGGACCTGGACAGCCTGCGGGGCTTCCCCATCGACGTTCTGATCAGTCCCGAACACCTGGTTACCAAACACATCACCCGGCTGATCGAATATCCGGGCGCCCTGCAGGTGCTGGAGTTTTCCAAAGGCCTGGTCCAACTGGTCGCCATCCGCGCCACCCAGGGCGGACCACTGGTGGGCCATGAGCTGTCGTACCTGCGCAGCCACATGCCGAAAATCGAGACCCGGGTGGCCGCCATCTTCAGAAAAGACCGGGCGATCATGCCCCAGGGCAACACCGTTATTGAAGACGGGGATGAGGTGTTTTTTATTGCCGCCTCCGACCATATCCGCTCGGTAATGAGTGAACTCCAGCCCCTGGAAAAGCCCTACAAGCGGATCTTCATCTGTGGTGGCGGCAACATCGGCCAGCGACTGGCCCACACCCTGGAATCACGCTTCCAGGTGAAGCTGCTGGAGCAGGACCATGAACGCTGCGTGATGCTGTCGGAAAGTCTGCGCAAAACCGTAGTGCTGGAAGGGGATGCCGCCAACAAGGACATTCTGCTGGAAGAAAACATCGAGAATACCGATGTGTTCTGCGCCGTCACCAACGATGACGAAGCCAACATCATGGCCTCGCTACTGGCCAAGCGCCTGGGTGCCCGCAAGGTACTGACCCTGATCAACAACCCGGACTATGTCGATCTGATCCAGGGCGGCGATATCGATGTGGCCATCTCGCCCCAGCAAACCACCATTGGCAGCCTGCTCACTCACGTACGCCGAGGTGACGTAGTAAACGTTCACTCACTGCGCAGGGGCGCTGCCGAGGCCATCGAAGCCATCGCCCATGGCGATCACCGGTCCTCCAAGGTGGTAGGCAAGCGGCTTGATGAGATCAATCTGCCCGAAGGCACGACCATCGGCGCCATCGTTCGCCATAACGAGGTGCTCATCGCCCACGACCACCTGCGGATCCAGCCCGATGACCACGTCATCCTGTTCCTGGTGGACAAAACCCGGATCCGGGATGTGGAGAAACTTTTCCAGGTTGGGCTCACCTTCTTCTAGCGCAAAATCAGGCCAGTGAAGCTGACTTAGAAATACGCGATTGGCAGGCGTATAATGCCCCTTTTTTCCAGCGTGCCCCGGCCAGACGCCCGGGCGCCACACACAGACTGACCAGCAGGCAAACGTCGTGACAGACAAGGCAACTTCCGAAAATACGCCGGATATCAAAACCTTCCAGGGCCTGATTCTGGCCCTGCAGAATTTCTGGGCGCAGCACGGCTGCGTGGTACTCCAGCCACTGGACATGGAAGTAGGGGCGGGCACTTTCCATCCTGCCACCTTCCTGCGCTCCATCGGTCCGGAAACCTGGAACGCCGCCTACGTTCAGCCCAGCCGCCGCCCCACCGATGGCCGCTACGGGGAAAACCCCAACCGCCTGCAACACTACTACCAGTTCCAGGTGGTACTGAAGCCGTCGCCGGACAACATCCAGGAACTGTATCTGGATTCCCTGAAGGCGCTGGGCCTGGACCCACTGGTTCATGATATCCGCTTTGTGGAAGACAACTGGGAATCGCCCACCCTCGGCGCCTGGGGCCTGGGATGGGAAATCTGGCTCAACGGTATGGAAGTCACCCAGTTCACCTACTTCCAGCAGGTCGGTGGCCTGGAATGCTTCCCGGTGACCGGCGAGCTCACCTACGGGCTTGAGCGCATTGCCATGTATCTGCAGGGCGTCGACAGCGTGTACGACCTGGTATGGACCGAAGGCCCGGATGGCGTAGTGACCTATGGTGACGTGTTCCACCAGCAGGAAGTGGAAATGTCCACCTACAACTTCGAACATGCCGATACCGAATTTCTGTTCCACAGCTTTGATGTGCACGAGCGAGAGAGTGCACGCCTGATCGAAGCCGGCCTGGCACTGCCTGCCTACGAGCAGGTACTCAAGGCGTCGCACACATTCAACCTCCTGGACGCCCGGCACGCCATCTCCGTGACCGAGCGCCAACGGTTTATCCTGCGGGTTCGCACCCTCGCCCGCTCTGTTGCCCAGGCGTACTTCGAAAGCCGCCGCAAGCTTGGCTTCCCGATGGCACCGGAAGCGTTGCGCAAGGAAGTACTGGCAGCCGCCGACGCCGCCGATGAAAAAGGCAAGAAGGGCAAGAAAGCGAAAAAAGCTCAGCAGGAACAGGGGAACGCATAATCATGGCAACACAGGATTTTCTGGTCGAACTGGGCACCGAAGAACTGCCCCCCAAGGCCCTCAAGCCGCTGTCTGACGCTTTTAGCCGTGGTATTACCAGGGGCCTGGAAGAAGCCGGTATCGACTTCGGCAAGGTAGAAGCCTTTGCCGCTCCACGCCGGCTTGCGGTGCGGATTCGCGGCCTGGAAGACGCCCAGCCGGACAAGCCGGTGGAAAAGCGCGGACCGGCGGTGAAAGCTGCGTTTGACGATTCCGGCAATCCCACCCGTGCCCTGACCGGTTTCGCTACCTCCCTGGGCGTAACCCCGGACCAGCTGGACACTCTGGAAACCGACAAAGGCGCCTGGGTGGTTTACCGCACCATTGAAAAAGGCCGCCCCACCGTGGAACTGATGCCGGAACTGGTGGATCAGTCCCTGGCAGCGCTGCCCATCCCCAAGCGCATGCGCTGGGGCGCGCACCGTACCGAGTTCGTACGGCCGGTCCACTGGGCCATCATGCTGTTCGGCAGCAAGGTGATTGAAACCCCGATCATGGGACTGACTCCTGGCAACAACACCCGGGGCCACCGCTTCCACTGCCCCAAGTCACTGATTGTTCCCAAACCCGGTGACTACGAAGTGGTGCTGCGCCAGGAGGGCTACGTCATTGCCGACTTCGCCGAACGCCGTGAGCAGATCCGCGACGGCGTGATGGCTATCGCCAGGAACGAAGCCGGCGGCCAGGCCGTCATTGATGAAGACCTGCTGGACGAGGTCACTGCCCTCAACGAATGGCCGGTACCCCTGATGGGCCGCTTCGAGGAACGCTTCCTGGATGTGCCTGCCGAGGCACTGATTTCCTCCATGAAGGAACACCAGAAGTATTTCCACGTGGTCTCCGCCGACGGCAAGATGCTTCCGCTGTTCATCACCGTCGCCAACCTGGAGAGCAAGGACCCGAGCCAGGTCATCTCCGGTAACGAGAAGGTTATCCGCCCACGCCTGTCGGACGCCGCCTTCTTCTACGACACCGATCGCAAGACCAGGCTGGAAGACCGGATCGAGCAGCTCAAGCCGATCGTGTTCCAGGACAAGCTGGGCAGCATCTACGACAAGTCGGTGCGGGTTGCCGCGCTGGCGAAGAAAATCGCCGACGCCATCGGCAGCGATCCGGTTCTGGCCGAGCGTGCCGCCATGCTGGCCAAAACCGACCTGGTCACCGAAATGGTGCTGGAGTTCACCGACCTCCAGGGCATCATGGGCCAGTACTACGCCGCCAATGACGGTGAAAACGAGGAAGTGGCCAGCGCCCTGAACGAGCAGTACATGCCCCGCTTTGCCGGCGATGACCTGCCCGCCACACTGACCGGCTGCGCCGTGGCCATTGCCGACCGCATTGATTCGCTGGTGGGCCTGTTCGGCATCAACCAGCCACCGTCCGGCACCCGCGATCCCTTTGGCCTGCGTCGGGCCTCCCTGGGTGTACTGCGCATCATCATCGAACGGGAGCTGCCACTGGACCTGCAGACCCTGTGCGAATGGGCAGAAGCAGAACACAGCAGCATCACCGAGCCGAACGTCGCCAGCACCGTGGTGGACTACATGCTGGAGCGCTTCCGCGCCCACTATGAAGAGCAGGGCATCAGTGCCGAAGTCTATCTGGCCGTACACGCCCGCCGTCCCACACGCCCGCTGGATTTCGACCGCCGGGTGAAAGCCGTGGAAGCCTTCCGCCAGCTACCGGAAGCCCTGGCACTGGCCGGTGCCAACAAGCGGGTGTCCAACATTCTCACCAAGCAGGGCGGTGACAGCATCGGTGAAACCATCGATACCGATCTGCTGCAGGACAGCGCCGAGAAAGCGCTGGCAGAGCAGATCCGCCAGCAGGCGGAGAAGGTGCTGCCCCTGTTCGAGAAGGGCGACTACGCCACCGCCCTGAGCTCCCTGGCCAGCCTGCGGGAACCAGTGGACAACTTCTTTGACGAAGTGATGGTCATGGCAGACGACGAGGCCGTGCGCAACAACCGCCTGGCCATGCTCAACCTGCTGCGGAACCTGTTCCTGCGGGTGGCGGACATCTCCGTACTGCCAACCACGGGTTAACGGAAATCCGGAGGGCTGGCTACTGAGCCGGCCCTCCGGGTATCAGCCAGCCATGGCAACCCGGCAACTCTACGGATGCCGTTTTATCCGCCGGGGGCTGGTAAATAACCACTTAATCCGTATAATACCGGCCGTTGATCGGCGTGTGGCGCAGCTTGGTAGCGCACTTCGTTCGGGACGAAGGGGTCGCAGGTTCGAATCCTGCCACGCCGACCAGATTTCAACGACTTAGGGCGCACCTTCGGGTGGGCCCTTTTTCGTTTCTGGCTGGGTACAGGTTGGGTACATAAACCCAACACCGCCCCTCATCCAGATCGATTCACTCAAAGTCGTTCTGAAATGCAGTATCTCTGCACTCGAACGCTTTCGCTTCCGTTGCTCCTGATTTTATCATGCAGATGAGTCGCAACCTACAACCCAGCTTTGTTGCGCCCTCGAACCTGCCTCGGAGCCTTCGCAGAAAACAACCGTCTCTCGCCGATCGTCTGGGATACCTTCTCTGCTTATAGTTTGTTGTGCGTGATTGTGGAGCATTAGTGCCCGACTGCCATGTGGTTTATGGGAGCGTCCAACAAACGACCATTATCTATCCAATCGGTCGTTGTCAGGCCGACAAATCCTGCGCATTCAAACAGATCACTGCATGACACCGACGATGCCTAGCCCATAATCTGTGAGCTCATGTCATACGCTTCCCGGCCCATTGGTTGATATGGTTCACAAATCAGGCTCCCGGCGAAGCTTCAGTACTATTCTTAGCACAGATCACAGAGGTCAAATGATTACGTGGCAAAGACTTGAGACGTGGGCTAAGCTGTTGATTTACAATTTTATTGGATTGATCAGTAATGTTTGAAAAGACCGTAATCATGAAGCGGTCAAATTTTCGCAATCACTGAGATCTCAGTCCAATTGCTGTTAGCCAAAAAGGAATTTATGAACGAAGTAACAATAGCCATCATCGCATATGGCGCTATCTCTGCAGCAGTGATAGCAGGCTTCTTTTCTTTTTTAAATTTGATTAGCAGTAAAGAAAACGCTGTATCGGATAGCCGACAGAAGTGGATAAATGAATTTCGGGCAGAGATCTCTAGACTTACTGCCGCGATTCATGAACTGGTGAGAATTGAAGAACATAGCAAGACTCTCTCCGAGAAAGAATACATTGAGGTTGCCAGAGAAACCTATAAGGATGCTCGTGAGAGTCTGACGAATATCCAACTACGGCTAAATCCGGAGCATGTAGAGCGTCGGCCTCAGTCTATGGAAGCCAAGTTGTGGAATGCTATATCGAAGTCGAGAACCGATTTCGCGAATGGAGACCTGTCAGCTACGGTCGTCGATTGCGATAAGATCAGAGAAGAGGCGGCCCCGCTTCTGAAAAAGGAGTGGGAGCGGGTTAAAAGGGGGGAGCTAACCTTTCGAGTGGTGAAAGTTACCGCGTTGGTTCTCCTCATTGTAGGGATAGCATTTGTAGTCTTGGGCGCAGATCAACTCATTCAGATACCATAGAGGTATCGACTAACAAGTGGCTGTTGTCGGACGCACCTACGCTGGCGCTCCGGTGCGCCGCAAAGCCAAAGCGTTAAATTTCAAATCAGAGCAGACACAATGAGTAATCTAGAAGACCTACGGGAAGCGTTCGGTGTTTATGACTGTGAAGACCACGATGTTATTGACGCTATTCTTGACAAGATCTTCGCGCAGGAGCGAACAGGAGAAGAGCATTATTTGATCAAAAAAGGTCGTGAGGTCCACAGAATTACGCTCTCGAAAAATGTCCCTGCGACCGTGCTCAAGGTCGAATTGAACACGCCGCTAGATGAGGATGTCTGCCTGACGAAATTCAATGAGTTAGATAGCGCTGAAAGCCGAAATCCGGGCTCATGGTTTGTTCAACAAGGGTTTACTGTCCGGTCGAAGAATGAGGATGGTCATTGGGTTCAATATGCGTTCAAAAGCAACGGGGCGAACAATCTAACTCGATCGGAGATTATGGAGTACCTCGGTATCGCAGGTTTGTCCTGCATCCCTAATCAAATTGAAGAAACGGGACCAATTGTGGTTAGCCGCAGTTAATTTTAACAAATCGCAGCAGTACTCGGCCGAAGGCCGCCGCTGTGCTCAGCGTTATGTGCACGAGGGTCTCGTCGCCACCATGAGGTTGCTACAGTAAAAAATTGAGAATTCGATTTTTGGTTGATTTAGGGTAGGTGTTCCAGTCGCCATTTAGGAAACACCTATGCCAATCGCAAGTTATACCCGATGCAAGAACTGCAAGAAGATAGTGAATGAACTGCTCGTTTATCGACTTGAGTTAGGGCGTGCGTGTAGTGATACGATCACCTGTAAGGTAACCCAGCAAGGCTCTCGTGGGCCTCACAGTAAGACACGTAATAGGTTGTCGTAGTTAGTTCCGGCCTATGATGGCCTCCACCTGGCGCCCTTGGCGGGGCGCCGCTAAACAAAGGCGTTGTGTTTAGGGAAAAACATGGACTACGAAAAATCAGATGCTTTTGTCTCTCTCCTAGAAAGTGGCGAGTTCGCTATTCCGGTCAAAGTTGAAAATAAAGAGTCGAAGGAAGTAAGTTTTCGTTCAGCACCTCAATCCATCAACAAGTTGGGTAGCAACTGGGCTGAAAACGAAATTGAAGTGGCTGAGCAAAAGATGATCGCCGATGTTCTGTTAAAAAACAGAAGGACGAGATGCGTCAGCCCATCAAGACCAAAGCCAAGCCTAAAGGGGCCCCACTCGGATGATGTGCGGGCTGTATATGTATTGCGAAAATCAACATAACAAGGCCATGAAGGTTGCTCCGGGCCGATGGCCCTCAACCGGACGCCCTTGTCAGAGCGCCGCTTATGGTTGGCGTTATGTGGCAAGGAGTTGCTATGGATAATTTGAAATTCCAAAAATTCGCTTTTTCACTGATTGTTGCGATCATTGTAGGGTCAATCTTCGGTTATTTTTTCTATGACAGTTACGTGGATTTTAACGCGGCATCACCAGCAGAGTTTCATCAAGATAGATTTAATTTGACAATTTTATGGACATTGGTTGTCAGCGCCGCAACGTTCTTTGGACTTCGCTTTATTACAAGATGAGTTCGTGAAATTTATGCTGAATAGACATAGGTACCCGATCAGGTCAGATGCATGCCTCATATCGATAAGTCCTCGGCTTGGAGCTTTTGCTATGCCCAAGAAGAAAAATTGGACAGAACAAGAAGATAATTATCTGAGAGACAACTTTTGCCTAACTAATGAGCAACTAAGTAGCGATCTAGGTGTTTCAACAACGCTGATAAGAAGGCGTTATTCAGAGCTAGGCATTGAGAGACCTACTGGAAAAAATGCCCTCGCTCGTGCGCGCAACTTAATATATAGAGAAAATTGTAAAGGCTTGGTGCCTGATGATTGGTATGAATTGCCATCGACCAGAGCAGACTCTAAAGAGGCGGGGGAAGGCTTTTATTGGGATGGCCAGCGCTGTACTCGGTCTGGACATCTTTCGAAGAGGAAGACCTCCTCGGGTGGCTGCTGGGATTGCGAGTATGGGGATCACAAAGATAAATTGGAAACCAGTCCCGAGTTTAGAGAAAAGCGGCTTCATTCATTTAGAAATTGGTACAACGAGAATCGAGAAGATTATCTCGATAGACAGAAAGATCGAAAAAACTCTGATCAGAGCCGAGAGTGGTACAGAGAATATGAAAAGCGAAGACGGCAAGAAGATATTGATTGGAGAATATCGAAAAGCTTACGAGATCGACTTTATAAAGCTGTTTCGAGAGATTCTAAGAGCGAGTCAGCTGTTAGTTTGATTGGGTGCAGTATTAGCGAACTTAAAGAACACTTATCGAGTCAGTTTGACGCAGATATGTCATGGGAAAACTATGGGGAATGGCATATAGATCACGTTCGTCCATGCGTTAGCTTTGATCTGAGTGATCCAGAGCAGCAAAAAGATTGTTTTAATTACCGGAATCTTCAGCCGATGTGGGGGGATGAAAACCGTTCAAAAGGTGGCGTTTGGGAAGGGTATGATCCTCGTGCACGCTCAAGATCCCAAAAGCTTGATTAATGATTTCCGATCATGCGTAAATAAATAATAACTTCGTTTAGAGTCTACCATGCCTGCAGCCGAAGATAAGATCAGGAGAAACGTAACTGACTTCCGAGAGGCATTATTATCATGTTTAAGATCTGGCAAACTGCCCCAAACGATGGAAAATTTTCCTAGAGGGTATTGTAGCGATTCAGCTCTGATGCCCCCAATTCAAGTGCTTCCAGCTCTTTCCTTTGCCTAATTGCTTAAATCCCGAAATTACAGCGCCCAACGACCGCTTGCATCCTCTTAGCATTAACTCGTACTCAAAACTAAATGGAGATGCAGATGAAAAATACGTCGTTGCAAATGTACTTCACGGATACGGAGGTGGGGAACTACTACTCAGTATCCCGCGGCACTATCCGACGCTGGATTCGTGAAGGCAAATTCCCTCGCGGGAAAAAACTGAGCTCAGGATCCACTCGGTGGCTAAGGTCTGATATTGAAGAATTTGATCAGGCGGTGCTTCGCATGAATGAGGAGATGCCTGCTGAGTGATAATGGTGCCCGGGGCGAAGACCTCTACTAGACTCTTCGCCCCAGCAACCTCTCTACTTAACGGAAAGTTGCGACCTGAATGTCGTCTCCAGATGTGGACGACGGAAGACTCAGCGCCACTCTCTCTCGTGACGCATGGGCGGCTACAGCATCATTGAAAAGAATTCAGAGCGACTTGAGAGTCGAGAATTGATGTTAGCCGCGTCTAAGTTTATGCGTGGGAAAGAGGCGTCGACTTGCCGGAGGAAAGATTTCTGCGGCGGTTGATCACTAATTCCGGGGTGTAATGGTTCTTATCATCCTGATCTTCAAACCCCAAACGTTGGTACACGTTACCACCAATACCCGGTATGACATTATTATCCGCAGATTTTTGATCATCCTGGGCAAAATAGTAATATGCGAAGCGACGAGTAATATCGCTCGCGAACTCTTTTTCAAGATTCGACTTGGCGTTTGTAAACATCACCGGAGCAACTACATAAATCATAGATGGATTCGATTCACGAATAAGGTGCGTAAGATTCGTTTTTACGACACAAGCGCCAGAAATGATTGATTTTGCGACAATAAGACTATCTACCGACTTTATTGTAGGTTCGGAGTACTTTCTCTGGATGGGTGCTGTATCGGGAATATTTCTGGTTTCGTCTCCAGGAAAACGCTTGTTCCAAAAGCAAGCTACGGAAATCGAGCTAACACTACCCCTCAAGCCTTCAATGATTCCCTGTACCAGAAAATCTGCGTCTTCAACTGTACAGGCGATTCCTACAGATTTACCTTCGAGCTTGTCCCTGAGCGCTTTGCCATGCTCAAAGCCCAGCTGATACATTATATGTTTGTATTCTGCAGGGGGCGTTGCGGGGGCCGCTAGACGATCCAATAAAGATTGAATGGAGGCGGTAGCGAGTTCGGTCAGTGTCCGGCTCATATCAAGTGCCTCTCTAACTCTTCGAATGTAGACGGTTCTTCCATGACTATAATTCTTTGAAATTCAGAGAATTTCTCGGAGCCCACCGAGTACTCAAGTACGCCAGAGTCTGACTCCAGATAACTCCACTCGAAAAACCCTTGACCCATAGTATAGTGGAAACCCTCGATTTGCATCAGTATCGCTTCAAATTTTTCAAGAATGTCAACTCTAGATAGCGATCTAACGTAATTTGGCTCGTGCCGCAGAACCCCTTCCCAAAGATCCACGAGGTTACAGGGGGTACCACAGTTACTCACCCATTCGCCGACAAATAAAGATCCCAGTCTTTCTATCTTGTCGAGGTCAGCGTTAACACACAGATTCGCGAGTGCATCGCGGAGCTTGGGTTCAATCTGGAGGAGGTGATTTAGAGTCTCTCCAAAGGCGAACTGCTCCACAGCCGAGTAGTTAGAAATATCTTCGGGCATTGATTTTTCGAGCCTTCCTGCTTTTTCAGGACAGGGCAGGACGAGCGTGGCTGAAGTTTTGCCCACACCGGCTCCTTCGTTCAAGAGCTTCTGATACCGGAAATCATCGGCAATCGGATGGTCACCTGAGCTCCAAGAGACGTTTTCAGTATTTTTGAGCTGGAAGTGCTGATGACAAGAATCTTCGTTCCAGAGAATTACAAAGTCATCCACGAAATCCATCGTTTGCGTCGATAGGAATGGCGCTGGCAGTCCGTTCTGGATTGTATCCGTCACGAGCTTCGCAGCATTGTAGACGGCGAACCAATTTTCGTATTGAACACCTTCTCCTCCGGCCTTTCCCCCACGGTGTTTATTTGCGAGATAAGCCGAGGCCGCGAGACCACACACCTTTTTGGAGAGTTCCAGATTGTCCATTTGCATTATGAGTTAAGTCCAAATTCGCGAGTCTGTAGAAATTAGATGCAGATAGGAGTAAATCTGCGCCAATTGCCGGGCCCTTAAAACTGCGTCACATGCAGGGTGAGTCGCAGCATCCGGGTCTACCTCATCATATGTCGCCGCCCGGTGGGTTGACTGATTTTTTACGTAGTAACAAACGAGCGCAAACGGAGGGAAGCAAGTACCTGTGTTGCCCTATGGTGATATAGCCAGCCAAAAGGGCAAAACTTGTACTTTTTACTTCCAGGCTCCTGTTCGTCACTGTGTCGTGGCCGCCCCCACCACGTCCATAAGCTTCGCATAGTCAGTCACGACATCATACTTCACCTTATCCTGAGCGACCTTCAGGTTGATCTCATCAAAGAACTTTCTCGCACATTCGATCTTGGTCTTTTCTATTTCCCGCAGTTTCATGGACGACATCGAGCCTTTGGTCTCAGCGATAAAGTAGATGTGCTTGATGTTGTCAGCCTGGAAGGAAATCGCCCAGTCCGGATTGTAATCGCCGACGGGTGTGGGAATCAGAAAGCCTCTCGGCAGCTTGGCGTAAACCACCACTTCACTGCTCGTATCCAACTCATTCACGAAGCGGCGCTCGACATCCGAATCCGTAATCGCGTAGTCATATACGTGGTTCTTTAGTTTCTCCGTGGCGCGGGAGAAATCCTGGCCAGTCTGGTTAGCGGTGAAGATATCCACATCGTAACGCTCATCAACTTCATCGTAGGCCAGTCGCTCAATCACCATTGCCGCTTTTTGTTCCGTGATCAGCCGTGATGCCTCGGCAATGAAGTGTTCCGGGTTCTGGCGGAACTGATTAAAGACGGCGGACTGAATGCCCTGCAGAATGCTGGCAGCGGTCCCACGGGTCAGGTGGGCATTTTCAGACACCTTACCCAACAGGTCATAGCGGACTCTTGAGTGGATGGAGTCGCCATATTCGGTCGCTGTTTCTTCAACCTTGAAGCCATCGCCTTTGCGCAATTGCTCGTCGGTTAGCGCATCTTGCTGAATGCCCTTCTGTACGGTGTACTGCAGGGGCGTTACGCGCAGTTCCTTGTCCAGCGTTGCAATGCACTTGCGCACCAGTTCATCGGAGTCAAAGTCGACGCGATACACGGCCTTGCGGTTTATGCGCTGCCATAGCGCTTGGAATTCTTTTCTATCGAAATTGGTATTGAGCGGGTTGGTCTTCGGTTTGCGGCCATCCTCGATTTTGGGAAGTTGACCTTCGCTGAACACGGTGTCGATCAAGGCAAAGATCTGGTCACCGAATGGCTTCAGATCCTCGGGTAACTCCGCCAGGGCGCCTTGAGCCTTCGCATCATGGTAGGTATCGACAACCTGGTCTGTATCGTCGGTATAGTCGTTCTTCACCAGATAGCGGTATATCTGCTTGGCCATGGCGGGTGTGACTTCTACAGTGCCTTGCTCGGTGGCCAATAGCTTGCCCGTAAAATAGGTTTCGGTTGCCTGACGCGGCCGGGCACTCAGATTTTCACTGATTTCCTGTTGCAGCCCGGTAACGAAATCTTTGTAGCTCTCGCTGGCGATCACCGTCAGTACGTTGATGTCATGAACGACGGCAGGGTGGTCCATGCGGTCGCCGTGCTTGTCGACTGCCAATCGCAGGCCACGCCCCACCTCCTGGCGCCGGGAAATCATGTTGTCGCTGTGCTTTAACATGCACATGATGAAGACGTTGGGGTTGTCCCAGCCCTCACGCAGCGCCGAGTGCGAGAAGATGAACCGCGTAGGCTCCTGGAAGGAGAGCAGGCGCTCTTTGTCTTTCAGAATCAGGTCATAGGCGTCCACATCATCAGAATCAACCGCCTTTTTCCCCACAGCGGGATCTTTCAGGCGATTGGTTTTTTTATCAATGGCAAAGTAGCCATTGTGAGTGCTGGCTGGGTCAATGCCCTCCAGGTACTGGCGGTAGGCCTGATTGTCTATGGCCAGTTCAGACAGGTATTCATTCTTCAGTAGCTGATACTCTTCCTCAAAGATGCGGGCGTACTCGCCATTGTCATCTTCCTGGTCGTAATCACGGTACTTGGCCACCTCGTCGATAAAAAACAACGACAGTACCTTGATGCCCTGTACAAACAGCTGTTTCTCCCGGTCCAGATGCGCCTTGATGGTCTCGCGGATCTGGATACGTCGGATATCTCCTTCGGAAACGTCGCCACTGGCCTCTCCAGCCGTAAGTACCAGCCCATTGGTGAACTCCACGGTGTCGTTGGTAGCGTCAATCTGGCTGATGGTGAAGCCGTCCCGGTATTGATCCAGTTCACCCGATTCCGCAAACAGATCATCTTTGAACCGAAGACGCCTGAGCTGACGCTTGATCTCGCCGGATTTGAGTTTTACTTCAAGCTCTATGCGCGCAACCGGTGCCTCCCTTGAGATGTCGATACCTTCGAGATACAGGTAGGCGTTGGTGCCGGCCAGGCCACGTGTCTGGATGCCACGTACAGCGATTTTTTTGACCAGTTTCTGGTTGTAGGCGTCCAGCGCATCCAGGCGGTGGATGCGGTTGTGCTGGGTGCGGTGGGTAGCTGAGTAGCGAAGAATCGCCAGCGGCTTGAACTGGGGCAGAGCCTCCATGGTGGCTTTACCTTCCATCTTCTGTGGCTCGTCAAGAATCAGAATGGGCCGGTTTGCGGCAATGACATCGATGGGTTTCCGTGACTGAAAGTCATCGAGCTCGTCATAGATACGCCTGTTATCGGCACCCCGGGCGTTGAAGGCCTGGATGTTCATAATCATCACATTGATGCCGGCGTCGGAAGAAAAACTTTCCAGCTCATGCAGCCGCTTGGAGTTGTAGATGAAGAACCGCGCCTTTTTACCGTAGCTTTCGGTGAAATGCTCAGCGGTGATCTGTAGCGACTTATACACGCCCTCACGAATAGCAATCGAGGGCACCATGATGATGAACTTGCTCCAGCCATAGCGCTTATTCATCTCGAAGATGGTCTTGATGTAGCAATAGGTCTTGCCGGTGCCGGTCTCCATCTCCACGTCCAGGTGGATGCGTGTGGCGGCCAGAGCATCTTTTTTGTAGGCGGCCTTAGCCGGTACATGGTTGTTTTTGGAGTCGTAGGCGGTGAAGTCCGTCAGTGACGATGACGTCGGGAGGTTCTGTCGACGCTGAACGGCCTGAATGTTCTCTAGTACCTGGGATTCACTTAGTGCCAGGTCGGCATTCTTGAAGCCCTCTGCGTCGAAGGCGCCAGTCTGAGCCTGCTGGCCGGGGTCAATGCGGTAGGCCAGACCTTCATGCATGGGTTGACCGGCAAAGCAGTCCACCACGGATTCAACGGCATTAGTTTGGTAAGCCTGGGTTTTGAACTTCAGCTTCATGGCAGTCTCTTTCTGCATTCTTTCTGCATACGAGCTAATTCATCGTTGCTGCAGAAAAGATTAAGTATTTGATTACTAAAGCTATGTGGCATTTCATGGTGCGCATTCATTCTGCAAGCGTCCACTCGGGCTTGCCTCGTGAGCCGGTATTAAGAATGCGCCCAGCTGAGGGCAGAGAAATAAGCACCAATCTTGTTGGTGTCGAAGTCATTGCCCGCTTCCTTGAACTCCGCCGCCTCGTTTTCCCAAGTGCGGATCAATCCTTCAAGCAGCGTGTTCAGGGCTGGTTGGTCCATACCGTGCTTCCCTAGAGGCTTCTGACCTCAGTGCTGGGTGAAAGCTGGCGGAAAATCTGCTCGACGTTTATTTTCACCGCATCAGAGACGAACCCATTGTCGCGGAAAACCACGCGCAAGGGCTCATGCCTGGCCAGCTCTTTGACCAGATCCTCCGTAACACCCGTGTCGAAACAAGCGACCAGCGCATTGTCATCGACGAAAAATACGGTCTTGCCTTGCAGGGTTTCGCGACGGATCGGCAGGGTCAGATCTACACCCCAGTCAACCAGCACCTGAAAAAGAAGGTCTTCTGGGGTGCGGTCGGGTTTAACGTTGTCAACTGACTCCAACAAATCGCCTTGGGATAATTCGTCGGGGCGGTAGTAGATGTCCTTCATATTAGACGAATCGACCTTAAGCACGCGGAAGCCAACATCGCGGTTCCAATCGGGATGGCAGTTTTCGCCCAAAACCCTATTCCCCGACTTTCGTAAACGCTCCTTACAAAGTTCAGCCACATTTGGCTCTAAACCTAGCGATGAACAGAAATCATGAGAGGCTTTTTGGTCATCATCTTTGACATTCAACGCCTCGGGTAACTGAGCTAAAATAAATCTTCGATTGAAGCCATCTTCAGCATTAGCCGACATCACGGCATGTCCGAAACTTCCGGAGCCAGCGAAGAAATCCATAACTATGTCGTTAGGGCGAGTCTTCGATTTAAGAATGCGCTTCAGAAGCTTAAGTGGCTTCTTCCCGTTTTTAAAACTAACTCCGCCTTCGCCATCCAAACCAGTTGTTTTAATATCTAGCCACATATCGCCCGGATGCACGGTAGAGTTATCATCTGCAAAAATCAGTTGGACTCGTGGCTTAGATGAGGATTCTGAAAAGTTAGATCTCACGGGATAAGTTAGGCCAGAGGCTGTTCTAACGAAGAAGACCGAGTTATCGTTTGTCTTCTTTTTTTCTTGCACAAGTTTGAGAACACTTGCCGAAGTTGCACACTGACAAATCCGCCACGAATTCTCAAAACACCAAGCTTTTTTCTCGTTAGCTGGCAGGCCAGACTCTTCAAATGCTTCTGATAGGGATTGAAGCTGAACTTCTTCGGCAACTTTATCGAGCTCATCGATTGGCACCTTTTCACCACCATCCATGACCGAGCGAGAGATTAGTTCTCTCCCGGCTTTATCTAGGCCCTTAAGGAATATGTTGTACTCGTCATCCCAATCTTGTTTGGCCACACCATCAAATTCAAACCCACTTATTCCGTTTTTTGAACAAAGGACGAGATACTCTTTGAGCTTGGGTATCGTTCCATATTTCTTTACCGAACCCATTTTAAGTCCGCTCGACTCACTCATTTTAACACAGATTACTTTTCGATTTTCCCAGCCGAATATTTCATCCACGATCGCGAGCAGGTTAGAAATCTCATTGTCATCGATTGAAATTGCCAGAACTCCTTCTGATTTCAAAAGTCTTTTACATATTTTAATTCTTGGATATAGGCTACTAAGCCAGTTCGAATGAAAGCGGCCCCCCTCATCGGGGTTTGCAGTCATTTTGAATCCTTCTTGTTGGACCTGACGTGATCGATACTGATATTCCTCAATTCCCTCAGAAAAATCATCGTCGTAAAGCAGGTCGCGCCCGGTGTTGTAGGGGGGGTCGATATATATCATTTGTATCTGACCGAGAAACATCTCCTGTATAAGCTTTAAGGCGTCTAAGTTATCCCCCTCAATAAAAGCATTTCTCGTTGCTTCAAAATTAACGCTATCGCCTTCGAATGGCCGTAATGTCATGCTTATGGGTTCATTTGCGAGCACTAATGACTCTCGCTTACCTGGCCAATCTAACCGATAACGCTCCTGCGGACCTTCTACGATAGAATCACTCAGCTCCTGACGAAGCTGATCAAAATCCACTGCTAATCGCGGCTCCCCCGTAGCTCCATCCCGTGCCTCGGTCACACATCCAGGAAACATCTCGCGAATCTTGGCAATGTTGTCCTGACTCAGGTCAGGGCTGTGCATTTTCAATTTGTCCATTCCATCTCTCTCAATAACCATTGGAAGCGCCTTTTTGTTGAGTCAGCCGCTCCAGTTCATGTTTGGCTTCGCGCAGCTCGGCGTTGATGGCCACGCGCTTGTTGAATTGTTTCTCACGACTCAGCCTTGCTTTGATCCGCTGAATCTCTTTCTGCTGTGCGGCTATGGCTTCAGCCAGTTCGATGCGCTGCTCCAGCGTCACTCTGTCCGCTTGTTTGCTTGCTGCGGTCACAGCATAAACAGCCGCCGGAGGCTCTCTGGCTTCCGGGGCTGAGCTCTGTGCTTTAACGTGGGTAATCCCATTCTGCACGAGCGGGCTGAGCAGCTGCTCATAGAGGCTGACCATATCCAATGCGACCGGCAAGGGTTGGCGTGTTGTGTGCTCTGGCTGCCAGTCGGTTTCAAAATAGTTGCCTATCCGCCAGCGGCTGCTATCACCTTCGCCCTTCTGAGAACGCAAGCTTTGCTTGTAGGCTGCTGCGACCTTAATACGCGTACCTTGTATCAATTCGAAAATCAGTGGGAAGGGAATCGCGCGGTCAATGGCCTTGAGCACACCCCGATCCAGCTCGGCGCCCTTGAGCGTGACACGAAACACCTGAATCTCGGTGACTGTCTTAGTGGCGGGCAGGTTGACCGTCTCGGGGGCCAGTTTGTAGGCCCAGGTAATCTTCTCCACCTGCTGTACAAAACGCTCCTTCAGGGCGCTCCCAACGGCCCCATGCTCGTATACCTTGCGCTTGGGTACCACCCGGTCAAAGGCAGCTGTCTTGGGCCAGGCAAACAGGGTCATGCACCTTGCCTTTCGATGACCAGGAAGGCAATGAGTTCGAAGTCATCCAGCCCTTTAATTGTATTGGTCAGAGCAGTGGTGCGGCCACCACCGAACAGGCTGTCGATGTCTTTTTCGTCTTTAACGTCGATCATGCTGCGGATGGCCTGGCTGAGCAGATCTGAGTAGCGCTTCATGTTGCGCCCATCATCTGTGTGTGCATTGAACTTGTGGCACAGGTCGGGAATCGGTTCTACTTTGCCTTTGCAGCTGCTACGGACCAGGTCGAGCAAGCGCTTAACTTCGGTGTGGTCTGCGACCACGTCACCGTCGTCGCCAATATACACCAGGTAATAGGGGTGCAAGCGATTCTGCTGGTTGACGTTGACACTGTCGTGGATGTTTTTCAGGGCGAAGATGACGCCGGGCTCTATGCCTAGTTGCGGTTGGGCTGGCACAAGGGCGTGCATGCCGAAGGGCACGTTTTCCAGCTCGCCGTGCTCTTTCACGTAGTTGAGTAGGTCCATGCGGAAGTCATTGAGGCCCAGGTCGGTAATCGACACACCGGCTTTGACGTCTTCCAGTTCAATCACTTCCTCCTGCATGCGTTTGAGCTGCTCTTTCCGGTAAGCAATTTCACTGGACTTGGCCGTAAGCACGTTATCGTCACCGGTGGCGGTTACATCCGCAATCACCATGCGGTTTTCCACCCGCTCTTTGAGGTTGATGTACTCATCCAGGCTGATGTCCGGCCAGTAATTGACCAGCTGTATCTGCTGGTTGGGCGAGCCGATGCGGTCAATCCGGCCAAAGCGCTGGATAATGCGCACGGGGTTCCAGTGAATGTCGTAGTTGATCAGGTAATCGCAGTCCTGAAGGTTCTGGCCTTCGGAAATGCAGTCGGTACCAATCAGAATATCCAGTTCAGCCGGCTCGTTCGGGAGTGCGATAGCCTTCTCCTTGGAGCGGGGCGAGAACAGGGTGAGCAGACTCTGGAAATCGTAGGCCTTGTGCAGCGTTGACTTGGGCGCGGCCGATCCGGTCACTTTACCGACGTGAAGCCCCAATTTCCGGGCCATGGGGGCCAGGTTGTCATAGAGATAGTCGGCGGTATCGGCAAAGGCGGTGAAGATCAGAACTTTGCGGTTGCCGGGGTTGAGTGGATTTTCGAGCTTATCATTGATCAGTTTTAGCAGGTGTTGGAGCTTGGCGTCATCGGCCGGCGTCACTTTGCGCATGGCTTCCAGCAGCCCGTCGATCAGGAGCAGATCGGCATCCAGGTCATGGCGCCAGGAGGGCAGATCCATGTCGGCGAGGCTGATCTGTACTTTTTTGCCGACAGTGAATTCGTCCAGCCCGCTCAGATCTTCGTCATCACTATCAAAGCCGCCCGGGTTATCCAGGTAGTCACCAATCTGAATCGCCTGGCCACTGGACTCAAACCCCTCTATAGCATCCAGGGTGCGGGTGATATTGGCTCTGAGGGATGCCAGCGTTAATCGAAAGGCTGCGACAGAGCTTTCCAACCGCTTAAGGAGATTGGTTGTCATCAATGCCTGCAGGCTGTGTTCGCGATCAGCCTGGCGAAGCTTGCCTTTACCGCCCTCGACCTGGGTGTCGTACAGTTCTTCGTATTTGCGGATACGGCTTGGCAGGATGTAGCTAATGGGCGCATACACGGCCAGCTTGAGCAGGGACAGCTCGGTGAAAATATGGTTGAGGTCGGCGACATCCGTGCGCTCAGTAATCGGACAATGAAACGATAATGGCTTTCGACGTTCCGGAAATGGCCCGATATCCGTGGTGTCATAGAAGGTCTGGATGTGCTTCCGTGACCGGGCAATGGTGACGCTATCCAGGAGCTCGAAAAAGTCGAAATCCAGAGCCCGCAGGATTGTGGCTGCCGTGCGCTCTTCCGGTGGCAGTGCGGACCACTCGTTAAATGCCTTTTGAGCCCGACGGAAGATCTCTTCTACGCTGGTTTCAGTTTTTAGGTGTTTGCCAAGTGTTTCTGACTGACCCTCGTAGGCCAAAGCCAGTTGATTGCGCAGATCATTGAAGCGATTGTTAACCGGGGTAGCTGACAGCATCAGCACTTTGGTTTTTACACCGGCGCGGATGACTTTGTTCATCAGCTTCTGGTATCGCGTTTCCCGGTCTTTATAAACGTCGTTATTGCGGAAGTTGTGGGACTCGTCGATGACGACCAGGTCGTAGTTGCCCCAGTTGACCCGGTTCAAGGGAATGCCAAAGGATTCCCCGCCAGTGCGCGACAGGTCGGTGTGGCAAAGCACATCGTAGTTGAAGCGGTCTTTGGCGAAGATGTTCGTTGTGAGATTGCTGTTGAAGTTGCGCCAGTTGTCCGCGAGCTTCTTTGGGCACAGTACCAATACCGATTTGTTGCGCAGCTCGTAATATTTGACGACGGCCAATGCGGTAAAGGTTTTGCCGAGCCCCACACTATCAGCAAGGATGCAGCCGCTGTAGGTTTCCAGCTTGTTGATAATCCCGGTTGCGGCATCTTTCTGGTAGTTGAACAGTTTGTTCCAGACCAGGCTTTCCCGGTATCCCGTGAGGTCGTTGGGCAACACGTCTTCATCTACATCTTCCAGGAAGTCATGGAAGATGTTGTAGAGCATGATGAAGTAGATACGCTCGGGACCGTTCTCCTGGTAGACAGACTCGATGTGGTCGCAAATGGCATTAGTAACGTCCTCAACCTTATCGGGGTCACTCCAGATTTGGTCGAATAATTGAAGGTACATTTGCGCGTGGGCCGGCTCGTCCATGCGGGTAACGAAGTTGGAGACAGCGTTGCCTTGCTGGTAACCCAGATCCACGGCGGTAAAACCATTGACCGGCATATAGGCGACACGGCTATCACCCCCGGCCACATGGACAAAGGACTGCATGGGGGCCTTCGTTTTATTCGAGCGGAACCTGGCTTTTTGGCGTATCCACTGAGCGCACTCCCGCGCTACCGCCCGCTGAGTTAGCTTGTTGCGCAGCTGGATTTCAAACTCGGTGCCGTAAAGTCCGCTCTCACGCTGGGATTTGGGGATAAAGAATTCCCGACGCTCTTTTTTAAGGCGATCGGTCACTTCGGTGGGTACAAACGTAGGCGCGGTGAACACGAACTGCAGGCTTTCCACATCAGCCAGCTCGGCCTTGAGTGCCTCGAATGCATAGATAGAGAAACATGAAGCCGCGATTTTCAGGCGGGCACCTGGTGTGATCGTTTCTTTCAGATCGTCACCCAGCAGGCGGTTGATGTTGTCGATCATTTCCAAAGTCTGCCCTCCTATGGGCATGCCGGCCTGGTTTATTGTTTTTTACTTAGAAGGCCCGTCTTTTTGGACGGACGAGCATAATGCTACTGAGCTTTGACCATTTCGCTGGTGACCGCCTCAGCAGGTCGGCTCGGGTCATCGGCCAGCACAGCATTCTTCAGAATCGCTCGGGCCTCTGCTTCCATACTGCGGCCGTTGATGGCTGCTTTCACACGCAGAGCCTTATGGACTTCTTCGGGTAGATTGCGAACAGTCAGCATCGCCATTGCGTTGGCCTCCTATGCATACAATGCATACAATGCATACAATGCATGCAGTGTAGGTTGCTGTTTTTGCGTGGGCAAGTTCGCCAAGTGGCTTTCTATTGGGACGAAGGGGTCGCAGGTTCGAATCCTGCCACGCCGACCACTTTCCCGCATTTATTACTCCCTGCTTCAGCAACTTCTGCTCAGTTGAACACCAGCCGTCCATTGTACAACGTCATACTCGCTTCTAAACGACGTTTGGCCCTGCAGCGGGTCTATCGTGCCCTTTCCACTTCGCCTTCGTGGCTCCGTAGGCTCTTTTCAGCTTCGGGTTAGGGTTTAAGCCGTTCTGCTACCAGGTGATCCGGCAACTCCGGCAGCATCTCCTTGAGCAAGCTGATTAACCGGTTATTCGCCCATTTCTGTTTGTACACCAGTCCAAAACGATAATGAAAGGCAGGCTTGAACGGTTTGATCGAGAGGTCATCGCGCATTGCCTGATTGTCATAGGCCGTGATGGGGTTGATCAGTGTGATGCCGACGCCATTGGCAACCAGTGAGCATATAGCTGCGATGTTGGCTTCGGTTTTACCGGCAATGCGTATGTTTTTTTCCGCCAGGTGAAGTAGTAGCTGGTCGGCTGCCAGGTTGGGCTGGTTGGGGATAACCAGATGCTGGCCTTTCAGATCTTCTGTGGTAATCACACTGGCTTTGGCCAGGCTGTGGTTTTTTGGCAGCAGGCAGACCGCTTCGGTTGAGATCAATTCATCCACCACCAGGGCCTGGCTGGTCACCGGCAGGGTGACGAATCCGACATCAAAATAACCGGCTTCAACCGCACGCACTATCTCCGGGCTGGGCATAATATCGAGATACACACTGTACTTCGGGTTGTCGCTCAGAACACGGGCGATGGTTTTGGGTATATAGGCAAAACCGAGACCGGGTGCACAGGCGATGCGTATGCGCGAAGCGCCAAATTCCCTTAGCGCAGCGATGCTGTGATTCATGTTTTCCAGATTACCCAGTAACCCCACAACTTCACCATAGAACTCATCGGCCTCGGGCAGAACAATCAGTCGTTTTTTGTGTCGCATGAACAGCGCAATGCCAATATGTTCTTCCAACTGCGCCAGTGACCGACTGACGCCCGACTGGGTTATACCCAAATCTTTTGCTGTTTGTGTGGCGCTGCCCGTCTCATAAAGTGTTTTAAAAATAATCATTGATTTCAAAGAAGTAAGTTTAATCTCACTCATGATGGCAGGCCTCGTGGACGTCTTTCGGAGCTAAAACATGAGTTTAAATCATTAAATAATGAAAAAACATTATGCATTGAAGTTAATTTTTATCTGTTCCTATAATGCGGAATCGTTCAAAAAAACATCGTTTTGCCCCAAAGGATCGACGACCTCATGTCCAACAGTGCTTTGTTTTATCTGACCAGTAATGACATGCCTCTGGTCAGCCATGCCGATGGCATTTATATCTGGGATACCACGGGGCGTCGTTACATCGATGGGTGCTCGGGAGCCATCACCTGCAATATTGGCCACAATCATCCCACCGTAAAACGAGCCATGATCGAGCAACTCGATAAGGTTTCGTTCAGCTACCGCACTCAGTTTGAAAGCCAGGTTGCACTGGATCTGGCTAATAAAATGGTTGACCTGACTGACGCTGATCTGCAGAAAGTCTTTTTTGTCGGCAGTGGTTCGGAAGCAGTCGAGAGCGCGATCAAGTTGGCGATTCAGTATTTCGTTGCCGAAGGTCAGCCTGAACGTAGCAAGTTTGTATCGCTGCGCCCGTCGTATCACGGCAGCACCATGGGCGCACTGGGGCTAACCGGGTACGAACCTCTGGAAGCGCCCTACCGCTCGATCACCATTGGCTCAGTCAAGGTGCCCTCGCCAGACCTGTATCGTTACCGCGAATCGAGCGTTGAAGAACATATTGCAGCGGTGCTGAGACAGACTGAAATCGCCATTCTAGCGGAGGGCCCGGAAACCATCGCAGCCATTGTGCTTGAGCCGGTTGGCGGTGCCAGCACTGGTGGCCGTATGGTCACCCGGACTTACATGGAAGGAATGCGCGCCCTGTGTGACCGCTACGGTTGCCTGTTGATCATGGACGAAGTGCTCAGTGGTATGGGCCGCACCGGTGCCTGGTTTGCTTACCAGCACTATGGCGTAGCCCCCGACATTCTGGCACTGGCAAAGGGCATGGGCTCCGGCTATTACCCCATTGCCGCCATGATGGCGACCAGGGAACTCGTGGATGCAGTGGGCCGAAGCGGAGGCTTTATGCATGGTCATACCTATGCCGGGAATCCGCTCGCCTGTGCCACCGGCCTTGCCGTGATTGAGGTAATGAACTCGGAGAAGCTGGTCAGCAATGCCGCTGAGCAAGGCGCCTATTTGCGCCGGCAACTCGAACAGCTGGCCGAGAAATACGATTGCATAGGCAATGTGCGCGGTATTGGCCTGTTGCAGGGTGTGGAGTTGGTGCAAGACAAGGTCAGCAAGCAACCTTTCCCCGCTGCGTTCAACGCCTTCGATAGGCTCACCGCGCTGGCCAAGGCGCGGGGCTTGCTGATCTACCCAAGGCGCTGCCTGAACGGCCTTGAGGGGGATCATGTTCTGGTCACGCCGCCGTTGACCGTTACCGCCGCAGATATCGACGACATTATTGCACTTTTCGATGGCAGTCTGGCTGACTTCGAACAGGTCGCAAAAGAGCAGGCGGCCTGATCATGAAAAAGAACCGCACCCTGGAAAACGCCATCGCTACCATCCCTTCAGGCGCAGTGGTCATGGTCGGTGGTTTCGGCAACCCGGGCACGCCATTCAGTTTGATCGATGAATTACTGCGCCAGGGGCAAACCGATCTTACGCTCATCAAAAACGATGCCAACGAAGCCGGCCACGGTGTGAGTCGACTGATTGAGAATGGTCAGGTGCGTAAGCTGATCACCACTCACATTGGCCTGAATAAAGTCGTGATCGATCATTTGAACCGGGGCGATATAGACGTGGAGTTTCACCCCCAGGGCATGCTGGCGGAAAAGATCCGCACCGCCGGTTCCGGCAGCTTTGGGTTCCTGACCGATATTGGTATGGATTCCGAGATCACCCGGCCTGATGATCTGCTCGACTGGCAGGGCAAAACCTACAAAGTGGAAATGGCATTGCCAGCCGATTTTGCTCTTATTCATGCTGCTCAGGCCGACTGGCTGGGCAACCTGGTGTATCAGGGCTCGGCCATTAACTTCAGCCCGTTAATGGCCATGGCGGCGAACCACGTGATTGTCGAAACACCGGACCTGGGCGCACCCGGGCGTTTCAAACCTGAACACGTGCACACACCGGGCGCCTTTGTCGACTGCGTCGTACGGCTGGAATCACTCACCTCAGACTACGGAATTCTGGAGCATCATGTCCGCCGTTGAACGAATTTTGAGCAGGGCGGTGATCGAGATCACCCCGGGCAGCATCGTCAATCTGGGCATTGGTCTGCCAACGCAGGTCATGCATTACCTGCCGGATGACTTTGATGTCCAGATTCATTCGGAGAATGGCATTCTCTGTGCCTGGAAACAGGCTGAACCGGAATCGATGGACCCTTTTCTTATTGACGCCTCCGGCGCCTACGTCTCTTTGCGCGAAGGCGCGAGCCTGTTCGACAGCGCCGTCTCCTTCGCGATGATTCGTCGGGCCCGTCTGGACCTGACGATGATCGGCGCTTTCGAGGTCGACGCGCACGGTAACCTCGCCAACTGGAAAATTCCGGGCAAGTTCTCACCGGGTATAGGTGGCGCCATGGAGCTGGCGCAAAAAACAAAGCGGATCGTCGTGCTAACCACGCATACCGACAAACACGGACTCCCCAAAATACTTGAGACCTGCCGGCTGCCGCTCACTGCCAAAGCTTGTGTCAGTCGAATCATTTCAGACCTTGCTGTAATCGACGTTACCGACCAGGGCCTGGTAGTGCGGGAAAAACTGGTCGACATCAGCAATGTCGACTTACAGGCGCTGACTGAAGCAGAACTGACCTTCGCGATCGAGGGAAAGGCACTATGAAGCCTGTTTATCTGACCCATTACCAGCGCACCGCGTTCAGCCGGGCGCATCCGAAAAAAGTTGTCGTTGATGCGCTGGCTGACTGGCCTGCTGATCGACTCATGGCGCTGCTGATTGATCACAGCCTTGAAACGTCGGGCATTGCGCCTGAGCGGGTTGATGATCTTAGTCTGGGCTGTGCTCTGGGCGTAAAAGAACAGTGGAGTTTCGGCGGGCGTTACCCGCTGATGCAAAGTCAACTGGGAGACCAGGCCGCCACGCGAATGATTGATCAACAATGCGGTTCCAGCCTCACTGCACTACGCTTTGGCATGATGTCTATTGGGTGCGGCGCTGCCGACATAGCGCTGGCCGGTGGCTATGAACATATGACGCGTGTACCCATGGGGCCTGCCCTGTTCAAGGAAGGCGTTTTGGGTGTGCCGACACTGCCTGTTAGTAACGGCAAAACCTATGATATGGCGGTCGCGCTGAACATGGGCTTGACAGCAGAGCGGTTGGCGACAGCATCAGGTATCAGCCGAGAGCAGATGGATGCCTTTGCCTGTCGCTCGCACCAGCGAGCCCACGCTGCCCGGCAACAGGGTTTTTTTACCGACGAGATTATGCCGGTAACTGCATCAGAGTCGGATCCGTTTTCACAGGATGCCTGCATACGCCCCGACACTCAGGTTGAAGCGCTGGCACAACTGTCACCGGCCTTCAGTGAGACCGGCGACATCACCGCTGGCAATAGCTCGCCGTTAACCAGCGGCGCTTCGCTGGCGATGTTGATGTCTGAAGGAGCCCTTGACGAGACGGGTGCGACACCGCTGGCGCGCGTACTGGCCTGTGTAGATCGTGGCACCAGGCCGGAAATGATGGGGCAGGGTGTCGTGCCCGCTGTAGAACGGTTGCTGATGCAAAACCAGCTGACTGTCGATGACATCGATCTGTGGGAAATCAACGAAGCCTTCAGCGTTGTGCCACTGTATGCCCGGCAAATACTGGGCATTGACGATAAAAAATTGAACATAAACGGTGGCGCATTGGCCATTGGCCACCCACTGGGCGCAACCGGGGTTCGCCTGGCAGGTACCCTGGCGCGGTCACTGCAAGTGACGAAGGGCCGATACGGCGTGGCCGCAGCCTGCATTGGCGGTGGCCAGGGCATTGCCCTGTTAATTGAACGAGTCTGAGCTGCATGGCCTCGCTGTGTTTGAGTAAAGCAACCCTAAAATATATTGGTAAGAGGTGACCAAGGAAACAACCATGAGAGCCAAAACAACAATTAATCTGGATGGATGACAACAATCAATCCTAGCTCAACAGGTACGGTCATTGACCAATGTGAAGAGGTGCAATGCATCAATGCATGCATTGTTTTAATAAAGTCTGAACAGGAATAAGGATATGAAGACACTTACAAAAAAGTTTTCACAAACTCTGGCGGCCGCAGCCGTGGTTATTGGTGCAACAGCGATGGTGGCAATGCCGACCCAAGCGCGTGACCTGCCTGAAATTCGCGATGACGTCTTTCAGGTAGCCAACTCCGGCGCCTACCCTCCCTTCAGCTATGTTAACACTCAGGGTGAACTAGTGGGCTTCGACGTTGACATTGCCGAGGCGCTGGCTGAAAAAATGGGTGTGGAGGTTAACATTCAATCATCCCCCTGGAACGGCATTATTGCTGCCCTGGCGGGTGGCCGCTTTGATGCATGCATTTGCAGCATGAGCGTCACTGAAGAGCGCAAGAAAGCGGTTGATTTTACCGACCCGTACTACAGCGCAGGCCTTTCAGTCTGGGTACAGGAAAGCACGGATGATATCAGTAGTATCGGCGACCTCTCCGGTAAGCAGGTTGGTTCCACCCTGGGCGAAACCGGTAACCAGTGGGCGGTCGAAAATGGCGAAGGTAAATGGCGCAATCAGACCTTCCAGGGCTTGCCTGACATGATGAACGCTCTGACCACAGGCCGCGTTGATGCCATGATTGCTGATGACGTACCGGTTCTGGTCGCGATGCAGGAGAACGAACTCCCTATAAAAATGGTCGACGTCGGTGAACTGCCACGCTGGCCCGCAGCGATCTCAATTCAGAAGAACAAACCCGAACTGAAGGCAGCCCTCAATGCTGCTCTGGCCGAAATCAAGGCAGATGGGACTTACCAGGACATCGTCGACAAGTGGATTGGCAAAGGTGTCAATATCGAGTAAGGGCTGATTACGGGCGGGCTCTCTGCACTGGTTGTAACGAGCCCTCCCGTGACACCTGCCGCTTGTGCTCGACGTTTGAAGGTTGAGTCACCGATAACAGCAAAAAGGGTTTGACCATGGATTTTGACTTGATGGTCGAGGTTACGCCTCTGTTGATCAGGGCGGCCTGGGTTACGATCGATATTTCTTCCCGTGCAATTTTCTTTGGCTTCTTTGTCGCCTGTGGGCTGGTGTTTTTACAGACCTTCCGCTTCGCTCCTATCCGCTGGTTTGCCCGCGGTTATATCAGTGTGGTTCGCGGGACCCCCTATTTCGTGCAATTGTTGCTGGTGTTTTATGGCGGCCCGAGTCTCGGCTTGCGGCTAGACCCCATCACCTGTGGTGTCGTTGTTGGGGCGTTTAATATTGGCGCCTATATGAGTGAGGCAATTCGCGGCTCCATTGAATCGGTCGACAAGGGGCAAAGCGAAGCCGCCCGATCATTGGGTTTTGGCAAAGTACGGACAATGGTATTTATTGTGCTGCCGCAAGCGGCAAGTCTGATGATTCGTTCCGTGGGTGTGCTGGCCATTGTTCTTGTCAAGAACTCCTCACTGGTCTCCATTATCTCCGTGGTTGAATTGACTTATCAGGCGCAGCGTCTGATTGGGTCGACCTATAAGCCGCTGGAAATTTTTGCCCTCAGTGCCCTGATGTACATCGTCATCATCTATGCGGTGATGGGTATCATCGAGTTGGCCTATCGTCGCGCAACCCGATACACCACCCAATAGGAGGCAGCACTGATGGAATTTGATTTTACTCCCGTTATTACCTACTTCCCAACCTTGCTGAAAGGCGTGGGCGTGGCGTCTTTGATAGCCATCGTTGTGGCCTTCATGTCAATCGTGGGTGGGCTTATTGTCGCGGTGATATCCATCTACACCAACAAGGTAGTGAGTTGGCCGTTACGCTTTTTTATCTGGCTGTTCATGACGACACCGCTGCTGCTGCAACTGTACTTCCTGTACTTTGGATTGGGCGAATGGATCCTGATTCCGGCCATCGTGGTGGGCATCCTGGGGCTTGGTTTTCACTACATGGCTTACAATGCCGATATTTTCATCGCCACCATCAAGTCGGTGTCAGGTGGGCAATATGAGGCCTCCCGGTCACTGGGCTTCGGGCATTGGAACACCATTTTGTACATTATTGTGCCACAGGCGTTGATTCGCTCGATCCCCCAGTTGGGCAACAATATGATTTTAATGGTTAAGGATACCTCGGTGTTGTCTGCAATCGGTGTGGCTGAACTGGTGTATGCCTCCCAGTATGCGATCAGTGTGTCATTCAGGCCGTTCGAGTTCTTTATTGTTATCGCCATGATGTATTACGTGATCAATATTCTCATGGAGCTGGGTCAGGCATGGCTGGAAAGGCAGACCGCCTATCGCCGCTGAATCGTCCCTGTACAGAATTATAAAACTGGAGCTTATTTATGAGCACAGAAAACAATGCAGAAAAACCCATGGTAGAAGTTCGCAATGTGCACAAGCGCTTTGGCGACCTCGAAGTTCTGAAAGGGATCGATCTGACCGTCAATCGCGGTAAGATTATTTCCATCATTGGTCCGTCCGGTTCCGGTAAAAGCACGCTACTGCGATCGGTCAATCATCTGGAGGTGATTGATGAAGGGATCATCCTGCTCGATGGTGTGCAGGTTAACCGGCCCGACATGAAAGGGCTTGCCTTTGAACGGCACATCAACAACATCCGCCAGAACATGGGCATGGTGTTTCAGCACTTCAATCTGTTTCCGCACCTGTCGACCATCGATAACGTCACCCTGGCACCGCGCAAGCTCAAAGGCATGGATAATAAAACCGCTCGTGACCTTGGCATGGAACAGCTTGAACGGGTGGGCCTTGCCGAGAAAGCCGATGTGTTTCCGAACTGGTTGTCGGGTGGTCAGAAACAGCGCGTCGCCATTGCCCGGGCATTGGCAATGAAACCCAAGGTGATGTTGTTTGACGAAGCCACCTCGGCCCTGGATCCGGAACTGGTCGAAGAAGTAAACCTGGTAATGCGTAGCCTCGCCGATGAGCAAATGACCATGCTCATCGTGACTCACGAAATGGGCTTTGCACGGGATGTTTCAGACTGGGCCCTGTTCATGGATGGCGGTGTTGTGGTTGAAGAGTGCACGCCGGACAAACTGTTCAGTAACCCGGACCAGGAACGCACGCGCAACTTCCTGCAAAAACACCTCGGCAATAACCACTAGGCGGTGCTCTGTGAAATGCTTTTATCATGAGACACAAAATAACCATGCCCCCAAACTTTTTTTTCTGCGTGGACAACCCGCCCCGTCGCCAGAGCAACCGGTGCGCGCCGAGCGACTGAAAGAAGCGGTTGAAGCTGCGGGCGCCAGCCTGAGTCTGCTGCCACCGCTTGCCAGTGATCCGCTGTTGCTCGACAGACTCGAGCGCATTCATACCACCCGATACCTTGTTTTCCTGGAGGGCGTCGTCGAACGCTGGCGAGCCTTGCCCGCAGCCTCCGATGTCGTTGCACCCAACGTGCACCCCTGTGGTCATGCCAGTTTCTACCCGCGGCATATCGTGGGCCAGGCAGGTTGGCACATGCACGACATGGCCTGCCCGATGGACGAAGGTAGCTACTCCGGTATTCTCGCCAGCGCCACGACGGCTCAGGCCGCGGCTGATGCCGTGCTCCAAGGCGAGTCGGTCAGTTACGCCTTGTGCCGACCACCGGGCCACCATGCCGGGCCGGAACGGGCAGGAGGCTTCTGTTTTTTGAATAATACGGCATTGGCAGCAACTGTCTTGCGTGAACGTTACGATCGCGTGGCCATCGTCGATGTCGACTTGCACCATGGTAATGGCACCCAGGACATCTTCTGGGAAAGAGACGATGTATGGACGGGCTCGGTGCATGTCAACCCTGCCGATTTCTACCCATTTTACTGGGGCGCAGCACAAGAGGTAGGGGCGGGCGAAGGCAAGGGCTATAACTGCAACATGCCGCTGCCTCTGGGTGCAGATGGCATTGCGTTCCTGCAGGCGCTGTCACAGCTGTTGTCTGCTCTGGCTGAGTTCAAACCCCAGGCTATTGTCATCGCGCTCGGGCTCGATGCTCACAAGGACGACCCCCTGGCCGGAATGACCCTGGAAACCGAAGACTTTTACCGCATTGGGCAACGCCTGGCCCAGGTAAAAGGTCCAAAAGTGATTGTTCAGGAGGGCGGATACCCGACCGACAGTCTCAGTGATAATCTGGCCGCTTTTTTAAAGGGCTTTCAATGGGGTTAACCACCTCAATGTCTTTTTCCGAACCAATAGGGTGAAATTTATGACCGATCGTTACATTGACAGCAACCAACGAATGAGCCAGGCCGTCGTGCATGGGAATACTGTCTATCTGGCTGGCCAGGTAGCCGCGGATGCCAGCGCTGGCATGCGCGGCCAGACTGAACAGATTTTGCAGGGCATTGACCAGATGCTGGCCAAGGCCGGCACCGACAAATCCCACCTACTGTCGGCCACCATATGGGTAACCGACATGGCCGAGTTCGCTGAAATGAACGCCGCATGGGATGCCTGGGTAGTGGATGGCCGCCCTCCCGTGCGCGCCTGTGTGGAATCCAAACTGGCGAAGCCGGAATGGAAGGTCGAGATCATGGTGATCGCCGCCTTACAGGAGACTTGAGATGCGTGTTATTAGCGCCGAACAGGTTGCCCAAGCGTTGTCGTGGCCGGCACTGATCGACAGCATCGGTGAGGCTTTTCGCGACGGTGTGGAGGCACCGCCGCGCCATCACCACAGCATGAATCGGGAGGATGGCGAGGCAACCATGCTGCTGATGCCGGCTTGGCAGGCGCGCGGTTACATCGGCGTGAAAATGGTCAATGTATTTCCCCAGAATTCGGCCCATGGTTTGCCTGCGATTTCTGGCGTCTATCTGCTCAGCGAGGGCGCACATGGTCGGCCTCTGGCCTGCATGGACGGCAGCGAGCTGACCCGGCGGCGCACAGCGGCAGCCTCGGCATTAGCCTGCAGGGAGTTGGCCCGGAAAGAAGCCTCCAGCCTGCTTATGGTCGGCACCGGGAAGCTTGCGCCCATGCTGATCGAGGCCCATGCTGCCGTCCGGCCGATCACTCGGGTCAGAATATGGGGACGCAACCCGGATAAGGCCCGAGCCTTGGCTGAGCACTATGCCGACCGTTTCGACACCCAGGTAGTAACCGACCTGGCAACCGCTTCGTCCCAGGCTGACATCATCAGTTGCGCCACCCTTTCCTCCATCCCGCTTATCAAAGGCGCCTGGCTCAAGACCGGCAGCCATCTCGATCTGGTCGGTGCCTTCAAGCCGAACATGCGCGAAGCGGATGCGACTTGCCTGCGCCGGGGCGAGGTCTTTGTCGACACCCATGCCGGCGCTAAAGGCGAGGCTGGGGACATTCTCCAGGCCGTGGACGAAGGTGCATTCGATTTTTCCGATATTCGAGCCGACATGTCGCAGCTACTGCGCGGTGAGCGTGCAGGACGCAGCAGCGACGAGGCGATCACCGTGTTCAAATCCGTCGGTGCTTCACTGGAAGATCTGGCAGCCGCTATCCAGGTGTGGCAAAGCCTGGGTGGCGACTCGTGATGGTGATTCGGGAGCAAGCGCGATGCACATAGCAGTCATTGGCGCAGGTGTTGTGGGTGCCACAACCGCCCAAGCCCTTAGCCTGCGTGGCCATAAAGTCACCGTCATTGAACGCCTGGGTCAAGCGGGACTGGAAACCAGCCGGGCCAACGCCGGACAGCGTAGCTATGGCTCCGTATACCCCTGGGCCTCGCCGGCCATGATTAAGAAGGCACTGCCGTGGCTGATGCAGCGGGATGGCCCGCTGAAGATGCACATACCGCCGTCCCTGGCGACCCTGCGCTTTCTGGTGGCGACCTGGCGCTACGCCATGACTCCAGGCCTCTTCGATGCCAATAAAAGGGCAATGCTCAGACTTGGCGCCTACAGCCGCGAGTGTTTCCAGTCTTTGGAGGAAAACTTGGAGCTGGACTTTGATGGCGACCGCGGCGGTCTGATTGAGCTAGCGAGCAGTGAGGAGAGCTTACAGGGCTTGCAGGCCAAGGCCGCCTTGCTCCATGAGATGGGCATTGCCCATCAACTGCTCGACCCTGAGGAAACCTATGAGTGCGAGCCTGGGCTGGCCCGCAGCGGACCGCTCAAAGGTGCCTTGCAGGTGACCGAAGACGGTACTGGCGATTGCCACCGCTTCACCCAAGGTATCGCGAAAGCCTGCGAAGCCGAGGGCGTTCGCTTTCTTTATGAGACAGAAGTGACTGGTGTTGTCCGTGAACAGGGCCGGCTGTGCGCACTGACTCTTGCCGCCAACGCCAGCGGTGCGCCCAGAGAGTCTTTAGCTGCGGATGCCTTTGTCCTCTGTGCGGGGACCGATTCCAACGAGTTCGCCAGCCACTTTCGCTTACGCGTGCCCAGCTATCCGGTCAAAGGCTATTCGTTGACCGCGCCCCTGATCGACCCTGAACGGGCCCCACGGTCGACCCTTGTCGACGACCTGTACAAGGTCGCCGCCACCCGTTTGGGGACCCGTATGCGGGTGACCGGCTTTGTCGAGCTGGCCGGCTACAACCGGCAGATCCCCGAACGCCGGCTCGCGACTCTGCGCAAGGCCATCGACTCGCGCTTCCCCGGCGCCGCCGACCTGAAATCGGCCGAGGCCTGGACGGGGTTTCGGCCCATGACCCCCGATGGCCCGCCGATAATCGGCGCCGGCCGGGAGCGGAACCTTTACCTCAACACTGGTCATGGCACCTTCGGCTGGACCTTCTCTGCCGCCGCGGCGCAACTGACAGCCCAACTGATCGATGGCGAAAAGACGGCCGTGCCCCTGAAGCCCTTCAGTCCGCAGCGGTTTGATTAGTGCCGATTCGCGCCTGGCCGAGGATTGCGACCGTTTAATCTCCGGACTCCGGCGCGGTAAATCCCCAGGGCCACGTCAACATGGCTTGAAGGCCGGGTTGCCTACCCGGAAGCCTGAGGACTATATCAGCACCCCCGGGTTCAACAGACCATCAGGGTCCAACGTCTGTTTGGCTGAACGCAGCACATCAGCAAACAGCTCCGGCCGCTGGCGATCATAGCCGGGCCGGTGATCACGGCCCACAGCATGGTGATGGGTAATGGTGCCACCCAGGTCGATCAGGGTTTCCATCACCGCCAGCTTGATCTCGTCCCACTGTTTTACCTGGTCACCACGCCGGCCCGGGGCAATCACGGTGTAGTAGGGCGCGGGGCCGTCGGGATAGACGTGGGTGAAACGGCAGGTGACAAACGCCTTGCCGCAAACCTCACGGGTAACCCGGTTCACAGTCTCGCTGACGCCCTGGTGGAAGGCTTCGAACCTGTCCCAGGTAATCGCGGTTTCGAAGGTTTCCGCCACCAGCCCCAGGCGAATCAGTGCATCCCGCATGTAGGGCGCGCGGATAAATTGCTGGCGCCAGTCACCGGCCTGACCTTTATCAGGCGTCTGCTCCCGGCTGGCCTGAACCGATCCGCCAGCGTCGGCGACAATTTCCAGGGCCCGCTCCAACCAAGCATCCACCGGATGGTCAGCAGATTCGAAGCCGATAATAAGTAAGTGCTTACTACCATTACCGATACCGTTGATCAGGGCTTCACGGGCATCGATTAGCCGGCAATTGGTGGGGTAAAGGCCGGACTGGGACAACCGGCGAACCGCTTCCGCGCCCTGGAAAAAGTCTCCGAAATGCACTGTTCGGGTGGCCCTGAACTCCGGCCTGGCCTGCAAGCGCATCCACGCCGATGTCACGAAGCCGAGAATGCCTTCGGAGCCCAGAAACAGTCGGTCCGGCGAAGGGCCGGCGCCCGAGCCCGGCAGTCTCCTGGTTTCCAGCGATCCCCTGGGTGTTACCACACGGGTGGCTTCCACCAGGTCGTCAATGTGGGTATAGAGCGTGGCGAAGTGGCCGCCAGAGCGGGTGGCGATCCAGCCACCCAGGGTCGAGAACTCGAAAGACTGAGGGAAATGCCGCAGGGTAAAACCATGGGGACGCAAACCGTCCTCGAGGGCGGGCCCGTAGATGCCACCCTCTATATGGGCTGCCCGGGACGTCCGGTCCACCTCGAGGATGCGGCTGAAGCTCTCCATGTCGACGGTAATGGTACCCGCCCAGTCACCCTCGTAGCGGGGCTCGGTTCCACCCACCACACTGGAGCCGCCGCCGTAGGGAATTACGGCAGCACCGCAGCGGCTGGCGTAGTCCAGCACGTCCAGCAGTTCCTGTTCGGTGGACGGGCGGGCAATGAGGTCCGGCGCGCAGCGGTAATCCCCCTCCAGGCCCCGCACAATGTCCCGGAAGGATTTGCCGTAGGTGTGGCTGGCCCGATCCCGGCGGTCCGTGGAAATAATGGGCAACAATGATTGCGGAGGCTGCAACCGGGGTTCCGGCATAGCCAGGTCGGCCAACGTCGGTGGGGCCTGGCAGGTCAGTTCCACGCCTCCAAACTGCCTACCGACCAGATGGCGAAGCTGGCCAATCTGCTGGTCATCAAATGCGCTTTCCTCGTTACCCCAACCCCAGAAATTGCGTATTGTCATGGACATTTCCCGTTTATTGTTTTGCATTCAGTCTAGTTCAGGACAATAGTGAGTGATATTCCAAAACACATCCGAACATCAGGTAACGCGGCCTTTTGCGGAGACTGGTTGATGACCTCCTCGAACATTGAAAAACGCAGGCTCGCAGCCCTGAATCGCCTGGGTATTCTTGACACGCCGCCGGAAGAACGTTTCGAGCGGCTGACGCGAATTGCGCGGCAGTACTATCAGGTGAAGATCGCGCTTTTTACGATCGTCGACAATGAGCGCCAGTGGTTCAAATCCCGGCAGGGTCTGGATACCCCGGAAACGCCGCGATCGGTGGCGTTCTGTGACTACGCCATACAACAGGACAAAATCCTGCTGGTAGCAGACGCTGCCGAAGACCCCCGCTTCAGCAAGAATCCACTGGTTACCGGCGAGCCATTCATCCGCTTCTACGCCGGGATGCCCGTGCGCGAGCCCGGCGGTTTCAAAATCGGCACTCTCTGTATCATTGACGACAAGCCCCGGCAGCTCAACGAGGTTGACCTGGATGTGCTGCGAAGCCTTGCCAGCATTGTCGAGGACGAACTGGAGCGAGCCTACCTGGCAACCACCGATCATGACTATGTCCATGTGTCGCACCTCAGCCGGGCCATCCACCGGGCGCAGAACGTTTTTCTGACCAGCGACAATGAGCGGGCGGCGTTCGAACAAATGCTGAGCGACCTGCTGTCCTTGACCGGCAGCCAGTTCGGCTTCATCGGCGAAGTGCTCCGCCATGACAATCAGATCCCCTATCTGAAGATCGGGGCCATTACCAATATCGCCTGGAGCCCGGAAACGCAGGCGCTGTATCAGGAAGTGGAGCGACGAGGGCTGATTTTCGATCGTCTCGACAATATTCTGGGCAAACCCATGGTGACCGGGGAAGTCATCGTCTCCAACGACCTTGAAACCGATCCCCGCCGGGGAGGCTTGCCCAGCGGCCATCCACCCATCACAGCGTATATTGGCATCCCGGTGTTTTCCGGGGACAGACAGATCGGCCTCATTGGTCTTGCCAACCGCCTGGGCGGTTACACCGCCAGGCTCGCCGAAGAGCTTGAACCTCTGCTGCAAACCGTAGGCAACCTGATCGAGCGCAAGCGGCTCTACCAGGAGAAACGCGAACACCAGAAGAGTCTCGAGCAGGCTGCCAACTTTGACGCACTTACCGGGCTGCCAAACCGGCGCAGACTGACAGCCCTGTTTGAGCAGGAGCTGTTTGAGGCCAAACAGCGAGAGGGCCTGGTGTCTGTCTGTTTTATTGATCTCGACGGTTTCAAGGAAATCAACGACCTGCACGGCCACGCCGTGGGTGATGCGGTACTTAAATCCATCGCCCAGAGGCTGTTATCGAGCATTCGCGCCCACGATATCGTTGCCCGTCTGGGAGGTGACGAGTTTGTGGCCATACTTCGGGATGTCGATGATGCGCGGGTTTATGCCCGGCTGCTGGAGGCCATCAGGCGGCCGATCAACTACCGCCATCATATACTGAACCTTTCAGCCAGTATGGGTGTGACCATCTACCCGGATGATGACGCCGACGCCGACCTGCTGATACGCCATGCTGACCAGGCCATGTATGCCGCCAAGGAAGCCGGCAAGAACACTTACACCCTGTTCGATCTGGACTCCCACTTTTCCCGCAAGGAACGGGTAAAAGTCATCGAGCAGATCGGCGATGCCATCAGGCTCGGCCAGCTCGAACTCTACTATCAGCCCAAGGTCAGTTTCACCAGACACTGCCTTGAGGGTTTCGAGGCACTGATACGCTGGAACCACCCTGTGCAAGGGCTGCTGAGTCCTGATTACTTCCTCGAACACATTGAATACACGGAATACGCCCGCAGTGTCGGTAACTTTGTTATTCGCGAAGCTATCACACGCTTACAGGAATTTGCGGACAGCCGGCTTCCGTATACTGTGAGTGTTAACCTCAGCCCCTCCCATTTTCTGGGCCCGGATTTCCGTGATGACCTTGCCAGCGCCCTTGGCGATTGCCCCCACGACATCCGCTCCAACCTGATTCTCGAAATTCTCGAAACCACCGCCCTGGACGATACCCACAGGGTACTGGAGAATCTGCAGGCCTGCCGTGACCTGGGCGTGGACATGTCACTTGATGATTTCGGCACCGGTTACTCCTCGCTGGATCTCTTCCGCCGTCTGCCTGCACAGGAAATCAAGATCGACAGGTCCTTTGTCATGGATATGCTGGATAACAATGATAACTTTATGATTGTCAGCGCCATTGTCAGTTTGTCCCAGAGTTTCCAGCGCCGCCTCGTCGCGGAAGGCATTGAATCCGCTCCGGTGGAAGCTAAATTGATGGAGCTGGGGTGCGAGCTGGGGCAGGGCTTTTTCTACAGCAGGCCGATGCCGCTGGAAAAAGCGCTGGAATGGGCAAGCCACTTTACCTGGAGTACTCGAGCCAACAGTCCCGATTCCTAGGGGACACCGGGCGCTGATGGATGGTTTACCATCAGGAGATGCTGCTCGAATCTGATATTCTTTCAGTCTGGATGTGTGTTTCGTGTTAGCGTGATGTAACTATTCATGATGGCTCCGCCAGGGAGGTGGTATGTCCGAATCATCTGTCTTCCACGAACAGAATCAATTGCTGTCCGCCTTGCCGGACACCGCCAAAAAGCGGATTTTCCCCAAACTCAAACTGGTTGAAATGAAACTGGGTGACGTCATTTACGAATCCGGCCAGGCCATTGAATTTGTCTATTTTCCGACCAACTGCATTATTTCGCTGCTTTACGTCATGATGAACGGCTCGTCCGCCGAAATTTCGGTGGTCGGGAAAGAGGGAATGGCAGGCATTGCCGTATTTATGGGCGGAGACAGTACCCCCAGCCGAACGGTTGTACAAAGCAAGGGCTACGCTTACCGAATGCCCGCTCAGGAACTCAAGAATGAGTTTGACTTCAGCCCCGAGGTACGGGTGCTTACCCTGCGCTACACCCAGTCGCTGATCACCCAGATGTCCCAGACGGCTGTGTGTAATCGTCACCACTCAATTGACCAGCAACTGTGTCGCTGGCTGCTGTTATCCCTGGATCGCCTCCCGGATAACCAGTTGACAATGACCCAGGAACTCATCGCCAACATGCTGGGTGTCCGCCGTGAGGGCGTCACCGAAGCGGCTGGCAAACTGCAGGACCTGGGGATTATCCAATATCGTCGCGGCCATATAAACGTGACTGACCGGCCAGGGCTCGAGGCACTGTCCTGCGAATGTTACGCCGTGGTCAAGCGGGAAACTGACCGCCTGGCTTCAGGCTACTCCAACTACTGAGACGGTCGACAGGCTTCTGGATCAGTTCCTTGATCCGGTACATGGCCAGATGACGGTTTGCCTCTTCCAGTTCGGCATTGGCAATCGCCTCACTGACCATGTTCAGTGGCCCGCCGGATCAAGTGCGTTGTCATAGTTTGATTCCTTGTATTTACACTATTTAGCATTGAGGCCTGACACGACTACAGTCCGTTCGCTAACGCACACAATATGAGCATCTTTGGGTATACACTCGACGCTAGCTATCCCGCTACCTCAAGGTGGCGTAGACTTGATTGACGTACCTCAGGCGCCAGTTTTTGATGCGCATTTTGAGAGGCATCTACAAGGAGGCCAGATGGAAGACACACACAAATACCCGAATGCCGCAAGCCATGATCGGCTGCGACGCAGCGCCAAGGACCTGCTCGACCACGGAGTACCGCCACCCAGCCGAGGCGGCACACTGGGTGTGGATGCACTGAAACTGCTGTACGAGCGTGCCAGCAACCCCGAAGCGGCCGCCGACGCCGTCAAGTTACTCCATGAGCTGCAGACGTATCAGGTGGAGCTTGATCTTCTCTACGAACAGATTGAGGCCAATGAACATGAACTCAGAGAGGAGCGGGGCCATTACCGGTCACTCTATGAACAGGCACCGGCCGCCTATCTGATTCTGGCCAACGACGGTGCCATCATTGAAGTCAACGAGGCTGCCGGCGTGCTTTTCGGCGATTCCACCACGAATCTTGCCGGTATGGCCCTGAGCGCACTTCTGGCACCCGGCCAGGAAGCTGTTGTGAACCCACTGTTCAGGAATCCCTGGGAACAGAGCTCAGCGAATGCAACGGTTGAACTCCCGGACCACAGGCACGTGACAATCAGCGCAAAGCCTGCGGCTGATGGTGACAGCATTCTGATGATCCTGACTGAAGCCACGAATAACTCTGACAGGTTCTGATGCGTATCGTAGGTATCGGCGCCTCCGCTGGTGGCCTGGCGTCATTCGAAGACTTTTTCCGCAATACGCCTTGCGATACCGGCATGGCATTTCTGGTCGTGCAACACCTGGACCCGACCCAGAAAGCACTGCTGCCGGAACTGCTGCAACGCTATACCGAAATGCCGGTGCATGAAGCGCAGCAGAACATGCCCATTCGCGCCGATTCAATTTATGTCATCCCGCCGAATCGGGAACTCCGGGTGCTTGATGAAACCCTGAAGCTGGAGCAGCCAGAGGAATCCCGGGGAATGCGCCTGCCCATCAATGTGCTGTTTTCATCGCTGGCCAGCGCCCACAGCGAGCGGGCCATTGCCGTTGTGCTTTCCGGCATGGGCTCAGACGGCACCCTGGGGCTGCAGGCCATAAAGGCCACCGGCGGGCTGACCGTGGTTGAGAGTCCCGACACGGCCCAGTTCGATGCCATGCCCAAGAGTGCGATAGCCGCGGACTGTGCCGATATTGTGGCACCGGCTGACGAATTACCGGATCGTATCCTGGCGTATGTCCGGCGTGTGCCCGAACCCGGTAAAGGCCCCCATCCTGCTGACCAACGGGGCCTCAGATCTCTGACACAACTGGACCCGATCATCCGCGTGCTGCAAAAGCACACCCGGCATGACTTTTCGCTCTACAAACCCTCGACCCTTCACCGTCGGATCGAGCGCCGCATGGCCATCCATGGGATTGCGGATCTGGCCGATTACAGCCACTTTCTTGCCGATAACAAACAGGAAGTTCAGCTGTTATTCCGGGAACTGTTGATCGGCGTTACCCAGTTTTTCCGGGATCCGGAAACCTGGGACTACCTGATAGAAACCGGCCTGCCAGAACTGATCACTGCGCAACCCCCGGACCAGACGCTGAGAGCCTGGGTGGTGGGCTGCTCAACCGGGGAAGAGGCTTATTCGCTGGCCATGGCGTTCACCGAGGTGCTGGACCGCATTGAACCGAGGCGAACGCAGAACCTGCAGATTTTTGCCTCCGATATCAGTCCTGAAGCCATTGCCCAGGCGCGACAGGGGCAGTATCCACTGAGTATTCAAGACACTGTATCGGAAGACCGACTGACGCGTTTTTTCACCAGGCACAGCAACTATTACCAGATAAGCCCGTCGATACGTGACAAGGTATTGTTTGCCCCGCACGATGTCATCCTTGATCCGCCATTTACCAAGCTGGATATGATTACCTGCCGCAACCTGCTGATTTATTTCGACGCGTCGCTGCAACGGCGGATACTGCCCTTGTTCCACTACAGCCTCCGCCCGAACGGATTGTTGATGCTGGGCAGTTCGGAAACCATCGGCCGGCTGAATCATCTGTTTGCACCGCTGAAGCCTAAAATGCGCCTGTACCGATGCAAACCTTTCAACTCCTTTCGGCACTATAACTTCTTGCTAAAATCGTTCCCACCGATGTCCACCTTTGACAAGGAGCACTCCGTGCGATCCAACCAGGACCTCCCTCAGGAGGCTACCAACAACCTGCAATCCGCCGCGGATCATGTGCTGCTACAGGTCTATGCACCGGCTGCTGTCGTGCTCAACGCAGAAGCGGATATTGTTTATATCAGCGGCCGTACCGGCAAGTATCTGGAACCTGCTGCCGGAAAGGCCAACTGGAACATCCATGCCATGGCCCGGGAAGGTCTGCGCGAACACCTTTATAACGCCCTGCAACAGGCATCGGATCAGGCGGAACCGCTTGAGCTCAGCGGGGTAGTGGTACAGACCGGCTCCGGCACACAGGCCGTTGACGTGACCATTCAGGCCCTCCGTGAACCTGACGCCCTGAAGGGCATGACCATGGTAGTATTCCGCGACGCACCCACACCCCCGCCCTCACGGCGCCGCAAATCTGCCTCGGCCGCCGAATCGGACTACGCTGCGGAAACCCAGCGGTATCAAAAGGAAATTGAAAGTCTGCGGAAGCAGGCAAAACAGACCCGGGAAGAACTGCAGGCGTCCAACGAAGAGCTTCAGTCCACCAACGAAGAGTTGCAGTCTGCCAATGAAGAGCTGACAACGTCCAAGGAAGAAATGCAGTCGATGAACGAAGAACTGCAAACCATTAATACAGAACTGCAAACCAAGCTGGACGACCTCGCGCTTGCACAAAGCGATATGCAGAACGTGCTCAACAGCATCGAAATTGCGGTTCTGTTCCTGGATCAGGACCTGAACGTACGGCGCTATACCGAGCGGACTGCAGCCATCGTCAACCTGCGCGAAAGCGACATAGGCCGCCCGATCGGCGACCTGACCACCAGTCTCCGGTATCCGGACCTGCGGGAAGACGCCCGGCAGACCCTGGATACCCTGGCGGTCAGCGAAAAGCAGATTACCACCAACGACGACCGCTGGTTTTCGGTCAGGATCATACCCTACCGCAGGGTGGACAATATGATTGATGGCGTGGTCATCACCCTGGTGGATATTACCGAAACCAAGAACCTGGAATCGTCGTTACGGAAACAACCCCAGGCCTGACCATGCGGACTCCGCTGGCCAGACTGACTCAGATACTGAGTTCTGCGGGTTCCAGGCGAACACCTGCAATCTTCCAGGCGCCCTCCGTCATCACCATGCGGTAGTACGCATCCCAGCGTTTACCCTCAGGCCCCTGCAATTTCACCACCTGAATTTCAAAGCTGCCGTGAGGTACACGCTTGGTAAATTCTATCGCGGTAGCGCTGTGCACGGCGGGATAGGCTTCCCGGACCATGTCAATAAACACCTGGGAAGATTTGAAGCGGCGCTTGATCCCCTCGGAAGCATGGGCCCAGGCCTGTTCCTGATCGTTGTTGGCGAAGGCTTCGATCTGGCGGAGTATGGTGTCCTGAATCTCCTCATCGGTATCACCGGCCAGGGGCTGCGATGACCAAAGTATCACCAGAGCCAGGCTGGCCAGCAGCATGGCGGTGACTCTCTTGCTGATGCCCAAGCGGTTATTGCCCATGGCAGCACCCCCTTATTGATCATATTTTAGACAATACGGACGTCTGGGCATAGCAGATTCTTTCTGGAGCTCCGGTACATCAGGGTTGAGTCAGCGGTCAGGCTTCATGGTCATCGTCGCCGCTTCGATGTTGCTGCGCCCATAGATGGGCGTAGTGGCCATTGCGGGCAAGCAGGTCGTTGTGGTGCCCACTTTCAACAATGCGGCCACCGTCCATCACCAGAATGGTGTCGGCATCACGGGTGGTGGACAAACGGTGGGCAATCACCAGCGACGTGCGCTGACGGCTGACTTCCTTCAACGCTCCCAGGATGGCCTGCTCAGACAGCGAGTCCAGCGACGACGTGGCCTCGTCCAGAATCAGCACCGGCGGGTTCTTGAGGATCACCCGGGCAATCGCTACCCGTTGTTTCTCACCGCCGGAAAGTTTCAGCCCACGCTCACCGACCTGGGTTTGATAGCCATCCGGCAGGCTGTCGATAAAGCCGTCCAGATGCGCCATGCGAGCGGCCCGGTAAACGTCTTCTTCACTGGCCTCGGGCCGGCCATAGGCCAGGTTGCGGTATAGGGTATCGTTGAACAGTACCGTGTCCTGGGGCACCACGCCTATGGCGGCGCGCAGGCTATCCTGAGTAACGCTGCGAATATCCTGGCCATCGATGGAGATACTGCCCTGATCGACATCGTAGAATCGGAACAACAGGCGGGCGAGCGTGGACTTGCCCGCGCCACTGGCACCCACCACCGCTACCGTGTGCCCGGCCGGGATCGAAAAACTCACATCCTGGAGGATCTGACGATCCTGTCGATAGGCAAAGTGCACATGGTCAAAACGAACCTCGCCTTTATCCACCACCAGGGCTCTGGCGTCGGGCGCATCCTCAATCACCGGTTCGTCACCCAGCAGTCCGAACAGCCGCTCCACGTTCACCAGCGCCTGACGGATCTCCCGATACACAAAGCCCAGCGCGTTCAGGGGGATAAAGAGCTGCAACAGGTAGGCGTTGATCATGGTGAAATCACCCAGGGTAATCTCACCACTGGCCACTTCCCGAACTGCCATGGCCATGATGACAATCATCGCCAGGCCAATGATAAAGGCCTGGCCCGCGTTCAGGGCCGCCAGGGACAACCGGTTTTTCAAGCGGGCCTGCTCCCAGTCGTGCAGATCCTCGTCGTACAGCCTGGCTTCGAACTTCTCGTTGTTGAAGTACTTGACCGTCTCGTAGTTGAGCAGGCTGTCTATCGCCCGGGAGTTGGACTGGTTATCGCGGGCATTGGCCTCACGGACATACTTGGTACGCCATTCGGTGACTTTGATGGAAAACACCACATACACCACCACGGCCACCAGGATCGCCAGTACATAACCGACGTTGAACACCACAAACAGGATGCCGGCGACCAGCAGGATTTCCAGCAGCGTGGGCACGATGTTGAAGAGGGTAAAACGCAGCAGGAAGCTGATGCCATTGGTGCCCCGCTCAATATCCCGGGCCAGGCCACCGGTTTTCCGGTCCAGATGAAACGCCAGTTCCCGGTTATGCAGGTGTTCGAAAACCCGCAGGGACACTCGCCGCATGGCACGTTCCGCCACTCGCGCGAACACCGCATCCCGCAGTTCACTGAAGAGGGTGCTGCCAAAACGGAGCAGGCCGTAGGCCACCACCAGTAAAACCGGAATCCACAGCAGTATCTCGCCACCTTTATTCTGGTCCAGGTAGTCGACGATGTATTTCAGGGCAACCGGTGTGGCGACCGTCGCCAGCTTGGAAATTATCAGAAACCCCAAAGCCAGCAGCACACGGCCACGGAATTCCGCCAGATAAGGCCAGAGGCCAGAAATGACTTTCCAGTCCGGTTTATGGTCTGCGGGGTAGTCGTTATCGGCGTAGGCGCGCAATTGGTTTTCCTGTCAGAATTGGGAGTTGTCGAAGTTTACAGTACTGCCAAACTGGAGGCACATCATCAACACCCGTCATCGCAAGGCCCTGAAACTGGTCGTCAATTTCATCAGTCCCTACCGCAGGGCCGTTGCAGGTGCCCTCATAGCCCTGGTAATTACGGCTGGAATCACGCTTGGCCTTGGCCAGGGGCTGCGGATTCTTGTGGACCAGGGCCTTGCCACGCAGTCTCCAGCCATGTTGTCCAGAGCTGTAGGGCTATTTTTTGTACTGGTGATCGGGCTGGCAATCGGGTCCTTCGCTCGATTCTACCTCGTGTCCTGGATCGGCGAACGGGTAGTGGCCGATATTCGCAAGCAGGTGTTCAATCACCTGATTGACCTTCACCCAGGCTTCTATGAGAAAAACCGCAGCCTGGAGATTCAGTCTCGGTTTACGGCCGATACCACCGTGCTGCAGTCCGTGATCGGCTCCACGGTATCCATTGCCTTGCGCAACACGCTGATGCTGGTAGGTGGGCTGATTCTGCTGTTTGTCACCAATGCCAAGCTGGCCAGCATTATCATCCTGGGCTTTCCGCTGGTGATCATTCCGATCCTGGTCTACGGGCGTCGTGTCAGGCAGCTTTCCAGGCTGAGCCAGGACCGGGTTGCGGAAGTGGGCAGTTACGTGGGTGAAAACCTTACCCAGATCAAGACGGTGCAGGCGTTCAATCATCAACCCCATGACCGCCGGTTCTTTGCCCGTGTGGCGGAGAATGCCTTCGACATTGCACGGGTGCGGATTCGCCAGCGGGCCTGGTTGACAACTATTGCCATTACCCTGGTGATGGGCGCCATCGGGGTGGTGATCTGGATTGGCGGGCTGGATGTGATTTCCGGGCGTACCAGCCCCGGGGAACTGGCGGCGTTTGTGTTCTACAGCCTGCTGGTGGGGCTGGCGGCAGGAGCGATCAGCGAGGTGATTGGCGAGTTGCAGCGAGCGGCCGGGGCGGCGGCGCGGATCTTTGAACTGTTACAGACGCCCAGTGAGATCCCCATGCAAATCACCGCATCCCGGGCGTTGCCCGAAAAGATTCGTGGCGACATCGAATTCAACAATCTGAGTTTTTCCTATCCCTCCCGGCCCGATATCCAGGTTCTGAAGGATCTCTCGCTCAGCATCCGCGCCGGGGAAACCGTTGCGCTGGTCGGTCCGTCAGGGGCGGGCAAGTCGACGCTGTTTGACCTGTTGTTGCGGTTCTACGATCCCGACACGGGGCAGATCCTGATCGACGATACCGACAGCCGCCAGGTAGCGCTTGATGACCTGCGACGATGCTTTGCCCTGGTGCCCCAGAACCCGGCACTGTTCCACGGCACCATTGCCGACAACATTCGCTACGCCCGCCCCGATGCCAGCGACGATGCCATGGTGGAAGCCGCCCGTATTGCCCATGCCGATGAATTCATTCGCAAACTCCCCCAAGGATACGAAACAGCCCTGGGAGACACCGGGCTGGGGCTCTCCGGCGGGCAGAAACAGCGGCTTGCGATTGCCAGGGCATTGCTCGCGGATGCGCCTATACTATTATTGGATGAGGCCACCAGCGCACTGGATGCTGAAAGCGAACACCTGATTCAGCAGGCAATGCCGGGGTTGATGTCTGACCGCACAACACTGGTCATTGCGCACCGGCTGGCGACCGTGAGACACGCCGATCGTATCATTGTCCTGGAAGCCGGCATTCTTCAGGATATCGGCAAACACGACGACCTGGTGGCACGCAATCCCCTGTATCGGCGCCTGGCGGAACTTCAGTTCCGGGAAGACATGGGGAGCTGGAGTACGTAGAAACATCAGGGTCGGGTTTTCAAACCGGGCCATCATTTCGTGTATGCTGACAGAACTAAACCGAATTCGAGGAGAGCAAAGTGACGAACAAAGAATTGCAGGCACTCAAAGAACGTTATGTCGCGGCCGGTGCTGCCAGCCCCAATGAGCAGTTTGCCGACCATGCGACCAATGCCGAGCTCTGGGATGCTGATGGCAAGCGGATGATCGACTTCGCTGGCGGCATTGGTGTATTGAATATCGGCCATCGTCACCCCAAAGTGGTTGAGGCAGTGAAAGGGCAGCTGGACAAGCTGATGCACACCTGCCAGACCGTGATGCCCTATGAGGGCTATGTCAGGCTCGCTGAGAAGCTGAGCGGCATTGCGCCGGTCCGTGGCCACGCCAAGGTCATGCTGGCCAACAGTGGCGCCGAGGCGCTCGAGAACGCCGTAAAAATCGCCCGTGCCGCTACGGGTCGCAGTAACGTGATCTGTTTCGATGGCGGTTACCACGGCCGCACCCTCTACACCATGGCCATGAACGGCAAGGCAGCGCCCTATCAGACAGATTTCGGCCCGATGCCGGGTACCGTCTTCCGCGCGCCTTACCCGGTGCCGTACCACGGTGTCAGTGAAGACGAAGCGCTTCGCGGCCTCAAGATGACCATGAAAGCGGATTCTCCGGGCAAGGACACGGCTGCGATCATTATTGAGCCGGTGCTGGGCGAGGGCGGTTTCTACGCCGCACCGCCAAGCTTCCTGAAGGCCATTCGCGAGATCTGCGACGAGCACGGCATCCTGATGATTGTTGACGAAGTCCAGAGTGGCTTCGGACGCACGGGCAAGATGTTTGCCATTGAACACAGCGGTATTGAGCCGGACATGATGACCATGGCCAAGAGCATGGCCGACGGCATGCCGATCTCCGCCATTGTGGGCACCGACAAGCACATGGACGCCTCTGGCCCGAACTCCCTCGGTGGCACTTACACCGGCAGCCCCACTGCCTGTGCAGCCGCCCTGGCCGTACTTGACGTGTTCAAGGAAGAGGACATCCTGGGCAAGAGCCAGCGCCTGGGTGACACGCTGCGCAAGCGTTTTGACCAGTGGCAGGAGCAGTTCCCGCATGTGGACAACGTCCGCAACCTCGGTCCCATGGCCGCTATTGAGCTGGTGACAGACAAGACCAGCAAGGAACCAAGAGCGGACTTCGCGGCAGCGGTGACCAAGAAAGCCAAGGAAAATGGCCTGATCCTGCTCAGTTGCGGAATGTACGGTAATACCATCCGCTTCCTGATGCCGGTAACCATCGAGGACAACATTCTCGAGGAAGGCCTGGGGATCGTTGAGCAGGCGTTGAAAGAAATAGGCTAAAGTAGCTTACGGATTTCCTTCCAAAGCCGACGATAGGCGTCAGCGGCAGCCGAGGACCGGTCCATCAGTTCAACCGGCTGGCCGCTTTCGCCCATTTTCTCCACCACACTGGCATTGGGAATGAGGGTATTCATCCCGCCTTCAAGATGCTTTTTGCGATTGATGACCATTTCCCGGTGCAGGTTCTTGCGCCGGTCCACCATGGAGAAGAACGGATGCAAACGGCCGGGTTTGAGTTTCTTGTCCTTCGCGAAGGCCTGAAGCTGGTGCCAGCTGTTCAGCGCAAGCCAGGTGGGCACTACCGGTACAAATACGCCGTCCGCGGTCTTCAACACCTGCTCGGATAACCGCGACATGGAGGGTGGACAGTCCAGCACCACCAGGCTGGTTTCCTCCGACAGCGGTGCCAGCCAGTTCTTCAGGGTATTGTTGGTGTCATCCTTGTCCAGACGGACATCCAGGTTGCGGAAACTGTTGTGGGCGGGAATAAAGTCCAGGTCAGGATAGGCACTCTCGCGAATGAACTTGCCAATCGGGGTTTTGCCGTCCATCAGTGCGGCCAGTTTCCGGCCCTTGATCTCGTTGCTACCGGCCAGGTACCAGCTTGCGGCACCCTGGGGGTCCAGGTCCCACAACAGAGTGGGGATACCGGCCTGACTGGCCAGGTAAGCAATGTTTACAGCCGCCGCGGTTTTACCGACGCCGCCTTTCAAGCTGTAAAATGCAATGATCTTCATGCTCCCTCCTTAAGTCTGTCCCTGAAGCCCGACGGGGCAACGGCTGTCAGCTTAACCGATCCCGTCAGAAAGCGTGTTGCAGTTACATGACACACCACCATGCGCCACATAAACGTTGCAACTCCTCCCCCTGGCTGGTTCGACTGGCCTTCGGTTAGTGGCGGTTTCATCGTATACTGCCTGAACACTTTTTCGGTATGCTGGATTCTTACCGGCATCACTCTCCCGAACCATCAGGCTGATCTATGAACTCCCCGGCAAACCCGTCAAAACCGACACACAAACCCAGGCCCTGGGTAGACCTGCTTGTCAGTATCATCATTCCCTCTGTCATTCTTATGAAGTTGAGCGGTGATGAATACCTGGGAAGTGTCATGGCACTGGTGATCGGGCTTGCGTTTCCGCTGGGCTGGGGCCTGTTCGAGCTGGTGCGCTACCGCAAGTACAACTTTATCGCGGTGCTGGGCGTTATCAGTGTTGGCCTCACCGGCGGTATCGGGCTGATGGAACTGGATGCCGGCTGGCTGGCTATCAAGGAAGCCGCTGTTCCTGCGGTGATCGGTATTGCGGTACTCGTCTCCACCCGCACCAAATACCCGCTGGTGAAAACACTGCTGTACAACCCCACCGTACTGGACGTCGAAAAGATTCAGGCAGTGCTGAAGGAGAGGGGAAGCGAGGCCGAGTTCGAAGCACGGTTGCTCAAGGCCAGCTACTTCTTCAGCCTGACGTTTCTGTTTTCGTCGATCATGAACTTCGTACTGGCCAAGTGGATAGTGACCAGCCCCTCCGGCACTCAGGCCTTCAACGAAGAACTGGGGCGTATGACGCTGGTGAGTTATCCGATGATTGCCATTCCGTCGATGATTATGATGATCGCCATTTTCTATTATCTGTGGCGCTCCATTCGCCGGCTCACCGGCTATACCCTTGAAGAAGTCATGGCGCCGCATCTAGCGGCTCAGCATGACAGCAAATCCTCGGATTCTGCATCCGGTCGTCAAGATCCATAACAATTAGCGCACGATCTACAACTTATTGATTTCAATAAAAAAGGCGGCCAACTGGCCGCCTTTTTTGTAACCCTGACCAAAGCTCAGGGTACCTTGATATCCTGGCTTTGTAGCATCAGATATCCAGGTTGGTCACTTCCAGTGCGTTGTTCTGGATGAACAACCGTCGCGGCTCCACATCGTCGCCCATAAGGGTTGTGAAAATCTGGTCTGCGGCAATGGCATCCTCGATGGTTACCTTCATCATGCGACGTGTTTCCGGGTCCATGGTGGTCTCCCACAACTGCTCCGGGTTCATCTCGCCCAATCCCTTGTAGCGCTGGATGTTCAGGCCGCGCTGGGCTTCCTTCATCAACCACTCCAGGGCACCGGCGAAGGACAATACCGCCTGTTTGCGCTCGCCACGCTGGATATAGGCACCTTCTTCGATCAGGCCATCAAGCGTTTCGCCCATCCGCGCGATGGCGCCATAGGAGGAAGACTCGAAGAAGTCATGGCTGAAGACGTGGTTATGGGGAATACCATGCACATAGATAACCACTTTCGGCAGGTAGAGATTCCGTTCGGGATCCTTTTCCACCGAGAAGGTGTACTTGGTACCCGTGCGGGTATCCAGCTGCAGGCCATCTCCCAGGCGGCCGACCCAGCGGGCAACCGCTTCTTCGCTCTTCAGGTCTTCCGGCTTCAGGGTGACGTTATCCAGCATCTGCTGAAGCACTTTGGCAGGATACGCCCGGGACAGGCGATCAATCATCGCCATCACGGCCTGGTAATCCTTGACCATGGTTTCCAGTGCGGAATCCTTTAGCGCCGGTGCTTCCGGGTTCACATAAAGCTGGGCGCCTTCCAGTGCTGTCTGGGTCAGGTAGGCTTCCTTGGCCTTTTCATCCTTCAGATACTGTTCCTGCTTGCCCCGCTTGACCTTGTAAAGCGGCGGCATGGCAATAAATACGTGGCCACGCTCGATGATTTCCCGCATCTGGCGAAACAGGAAGGTGAGCAGCAGCGTACGGATGTGAGAGCCATCCACGTCCGCATCGGTCATGATAATCAGGGAGTGATAGCGAAGTTTCTCCGGGTTGAACTCTTCCCGGCCGATACCACAGCCCAGCGCGGTGATCAGTGTACCCACCTCCACGGATGACAGCATCTTGTCAAAGCGTGCTTTCTCGACGTTCAGGATTTTGCCTTTGAGCGGCAGGATAGCCTGGGTTTTGCGGTCACGACCCTGCTTGGCACTGCCGCCGGCAGAGTCACCCTCCACAATGAACAGTTCGGAGAGAGCCGGGTCTTTTTCCTGACAGTCTGCCAGCTTGCCAGGCAGCCCAGCGATGTCCAGGGCGCCCTTGCGACGGGTCATGTCCCGTGCCTTGCGCGCGGCTTCACGAGCACGGGCAGCGTCGATCATCTTGTTGACGATCAGCCTGGCTTCGTTAGGCTGCTCCTGCAGATATTCTGCAAACGACTGGTATAGCTCCTGCTCGACTGCCGTTTTGACCTCGGAAGAGACCAGTTTGTCCTTGGTCTGCGAGGAGAACTTGGGGTCCGGCACCTTTACGCTGATAATCGCGGTCAGGCCTTCCCGGGCATCGTCACCGGAGGTGCTGACCTTGGCCTTCTTGCCCAGGCCTTCATGCTCGATGTAATTATTCAGCGAACGGGTCAGGGCAGCACGGAAGCCCGCCAGGTGAGTACCACCGTCCCGTTGGGGGATATTGTTGGTGAACGTGTAGATGTTCTCCTGGAAGGCGTCGTTCCACTGCATGGCAACTTCAACAACGATGCCGTCTTCGCGCTCCTTGATAAAATGGAACACCCGGTTGATTGGCGTCTTGTTTGAGTTCAGGTGCTCAACAAACGCCCGCAGGCCACCCTCATATTCGAACACTTCCTCTTTACCGGAACGTTCATCCTGCAGGCGGATACGCACGCCACTGTTCAGAAACGCCAATTCCCGCAAACGTTTGGCCAGGATATCCCAATGAAATTCGATGCTGGTGAAGGTTTCAGGCGAGGGAATGAAGTGAACCTTGGTGCCACTGGCATCAGTATCACCCACCACACCCAGAGGCGCCTTCGGAACGCCGCCGTTGTAGACCTGCTCATACACCTTGCCGTCACGACGGATGGTGAGGGTAAGCGAAGAGGACAGGGCGTTTACCACGGAGACACCAACACCGTGCAGGCCGCCGGAGACCTTATAGCTGTTGTCGTCGAACTTACCGCCGGCATGGAGAACGGTCATGATTACTTCCGCTGCCGACACTCCCTCTTCCTCGTGAAGGTCAACAGGAATACCACGGCCGTTATCCTTCACCGTGACTGACTCGTCCGGATGAATGATCACTCCGATTTCAGAACAGTGCCCGGCCAGCGCTTCGTCAATGGAGTTATCCACCAACTCAAAGACCATGTGGTGCAGTCCGGTACCGTCATCGGTATCACCAATGTACATGCCGGGCCGTTTCCGCACCGCGTCCAGTCCTTTCAATACCTTGATACTGGAGGAATTGTAAATCGATTCGCTCATTAGGGCACTCCTGAAGGGTGATTTCCCGGGCTGAAGCCATTGCCTCTGATTCAGAGGCATGAAGATGGATCATCCGGGCCTTATTCTATTCTTCCGTCAATTTTCCATGTTCCACGTGGAACAATCGGTATTCCGGCATGGTGTTCTGCCATAGCTCTTCAGGTCGGGGCGGCTCTATCGATGTCAGAAAAACCTGACATCGTAATTCGTAGAGCTTCTGGGCAAGCATGGCCCGGTGCCCCACATCCAGTTCTGCATTGATGTCGTCCAGCAGAAATGTGACCTGTTTACCGAGATTGCTCAGTACCATGCCCTGAGCAATCTTCATCAATATGACCAGAGTCTTTTGTTGACCCCTGGAGAAGGTTTCTGACACCGGGCGACCCTGGAATCGCAACCGTATATCGGCACGATTGGGACCATACAACGTATGACCCATTTTCCGTTCCTGTTCGCGATGGGCCTTTAACACATCAAACAGGGATTTCGATGAATCCCAGCCCGCATAAAAGTCGAGCTTAAGCCCATCTACCCACGGCGCGTCTATCTCGCCGAGCAAGCTATCAAAGGCCGTTGTGAACAGACGAAAGGTTTCTTTCCGTGCTTTTGTCAGACGCTCTGCCAACTCCGTGTACTGTGAGTCCCAGACCTTCATCAGAGCATCGTCTATTCTACCAGTTCTGAGGATTTGATTCCGCTGTGATGTGACTCTTTGACACTGTTGCCAGACCGACGCAAAGGAATGTTCCACGTGGAACACCGCCCAATCAAGAAACTGTCGTCGTTTGCCGGGCCCACCTGCCACAATATCGAATACACCTGGATCGATCACCGACACCGGAAGGTGCAATGCCAGCGATGAAAGATTCCTCACCGCCTCACCATCCACACGAAGCGTTGTCTCCTTTGCCAACACATCCCGGGAGATGCCTACGCGATGGCTGAGCTCGCCGGGCACCGAGCGACCGCCGTCCGCCATTCCCATATCCAGGCCACCGAAAACCGTGAGCTTCTGCTGACCATGACTGACCACCGCCTGGTGCCGGCCCACACGAAATGATCGCCCAAGACCAAGATAACCAATGGCCTCCAGCACACTGGTTTTTCCACTGCCGTTTTCACCGTACAGAAGATTGATCGAAGGAGAGAAGCTGACCGGTGCGGGAGAGAGGTTGCGGAAATGTTCCGTTTGCAGTTTAACGAGCGCCATAAGTCACGATAAGTTATCAGCCTGGAGACGGAACAAAAAAGGCAGCGTGCCATTCGGCGACGCTGCCCCAGTGTACAAAACCTTGTTGATGAACGCGATTAATGCAACATCGTCAGCCGCTCGTCCATGAAGACGTCCATTTCCGGCGCCAGTATGTGAACGTAACGGTCGAAGTACAGGAACTGTTTAAGCAGCAAGGCGAATTCCCGTGGGAAATGCAGCCCGTGACCCTCGCCGATCCGCACCATATCCATCAGGATATTGTTGACGTCGTCTTCGGCCTGATCAGGCTGATACGGCACTTCGTCCGGCACCATCGTGTCCATTTGCTGGTAGAGGCGACGAAGGTCGTTAGCCAATTCACTGGCCTGAACCTTCTGATGAGTAATACCGATACGGATCATGGCGTCTGCCATGCCATCAAAGTTTCCGACCATCACAGATGAAATAAAATCGCTGACGGCCTGCCAGGTATCCGGACGGATCCGGCCAACAATGCCGAAGTCGATAAAGCCGACTCTGCCATCCTTCAATACCATCAGGTTGCCGGCATGGACATCGGCGTGAAAAAACTCACATTGGGTCAGGCTTGAGAACCAGGTATTCATGGCGGTGATCAGAGTTCGCTCCGGATCCCGCGCGTAACCCCGGATACTTTCCAGGTCGGTCAGCGGAACACCATGGAACCGCTCCATGGTGAGGATCCGTCGGGTGCTACAGCTTTCATACACCACCGGAACAGTGGCGTCCTCGTTGTGGGTGTTGAGCAGGAATTCCCGGAACACCTTGAGATTATTGGCTTCCTTGATGAAGTCACACTCTTCCATCATGGTGCGCTGGATTTCCTCGACGATGCCGGACAACGACGTCCAGGACAGTTTGGGAGCCAGCGTTTCCAGAATCCTCGCGGACAGGTACAGGAAATTCAGATCCGTGAGCAGAATATTTTCCACACCGGGTTTCTGTACCTTGATCACCACGTCTTCGCCGGTAACCAGCTTTGCAGCGTGAACCTGCGCGATGGAAGCCGAGGCCAGCGCCACCGGATCAATATCGGAATACACCTCTTCAAGGGGACGCCCGAGTTCATCCCGGATGATCTTCCTGATCACGCTGAACGGCAGATTAGGCGTGCGGTCCAGGCAATGCTGGAATTCCTCAACGTATTCCTTGGGAAAGAAGGTGGGTGAACTGGCAATGAACTGACCCAGTTTGATATAGGTCGCTCCCAGAGATTCAAACGTCTGCCTGAGTAACCGCGGAGCAGGCGGACGGTCGCCACGAACCCAATTCGCACCGGCTCGCCCGAGTACGGACATAGTCTGACCGATTCGAAAGGCACCCTTGAGACTGTTCGTCACCGTTCCCATGTTTTCTTCCTTATTCCGTAAACATTGTCTGCTAGAGCCGCATCGGCATCACAACGTAAAGGCAGCGGTTGTCATTCTGCGCTTCTATCAACGCGCTGCTGTTGGGGTTTGCCAGGGTAATCTTCACCTGGTCTTCCTCCAGCGCGTTCATAACATCCACCAGGTAGCCTACATTAAATCCGATCTGCAGTGATTCGCCCTGATACTCCACCGGCAATGCATCTTCGGCCTGTTCCTGATCCGGGTTGTTGGCGAACACCTGCAACTCATTGGGCGCAAGGTTCAGCCGCACACCGCGGATATTTTCATGGGAAAGAATCCCGGCGCGCTGCAGGGTATTCTTGAGCGTGGCCCGATCCGCCAATACGACCTTGTCGCCACCACGGGGAATGACCCGGTTGTAGTCGGGAAATTTGCCCTCGATCAGCTTGGAGGTAAACGTGTAGGAGCCGACCGTCGCTCGCAGATGGTTATCCCCGATCACCAGGGTAACCGGCGTTTCCACATCGTCCAGCAGTCGGGAGAGCTCCAGCACACCCTTACGGGGCACGATCACCTGCCTGGGCTCGGGGCACCCGGTGGGCAGATCGAAATGCGCCATGGCAAGGCGATGGCCATCTGTCGCCACCGTGCGGACATGATCCTTGTCCACTTCCAGCAACAGGCCGTTGAGATAGTAACGGACATCCTGTTGCGCCATGGCAAAGGCCGTAGCATCGAACATTCGGCTGAGTTCCTTCTGGGGGAGCTCAAGCCGGAAGCTTTCCGCTTCGTCCTCGACATTGGGAAAATGCTCTGCAGGCAGCGTCGACAGGGTGAAGTGGCTGGCGCCACATCGCAGGTGCAACCGATCGCCTTCCAGAGCCAGTTCGATGGGAGACTCCTCGCCCAGCGCTCGGCAGATATCGGACAACTTCCGCGCCGGAACAGTTATACGCCCCGGCTGGTCCACATGCACCGGGGACACACGTCCCACCAGTTCCACTTCCATATTGGTTCCGGTAAGGGTCAGGGAATTGTCTTCCGCCACCAGCAACACGTTGGACAGTACCGGCATTGTCTGTTTTCGTTCCACCACACCAGCTATGGACTGCAGCGGGGTAAGCAGGGATTCTCGGCTGATCGTCAGTTTCATGGCACTCAGCATTCTTTTATTGGAAGGTGAATGTTTATTGGTTGTTCACAGAACCGGTCAGGTTGTAAGCAACCGCATAAAGTTCTGATAATCCTCGCGGATACCGGGATCTGTCTCCTGGAGTTCCACAATCTTCTTGCAAGCGTGCAGCACCGTGGTGTGATCACGGCCACCAAACGCATCACCTATTTCCGGCAGGCTGTGATTGGTGAGCTCTTTGGAAAGAGACATGGCAACCTGCCGTGGGCGGGTGATCGTACGAGTGCGTCGTTTCGACAACAGATCGGACACCTTGATCTTGTAGTACTCTGCCACCGTGCGTTGAATATTATCGATACTCACCTGTTTTTCGTGCAGCGCCAGCAAGTCCTTGAGGCTCTCACGAATAAACGGTGGAGTAATTTCCGAACCGGTGAAGTGAGCATTCGCTATCACCAGACGTAGCGCCCCTTCTAGCTCCCGGACATTTGACCGGATCTTCTGGGCAATAAAAAAGGCCGCTTCGCTACTGAGTTTCACGTTTACCTGCTCAGCCTTTTTCATCAGTATCGCAACCCGGGTTTCCAGTTCCGGCGGCTCGACCATTACCGTGAGGCCCCAGCCAAATCGGGACTTGAGCCGCTCTTCCATATCCACAATTTCTTTCGGAAAACGGTCACAGGTAACGATGACTTGCTGCCCGCCTTCAAGCAACGCATTGAAGGTATGGAAAAATTCTTCCTGGGAACGTTCCTTGCGGGCAAAAAACTGGATGTCATCAATCAGCAGGGCATCCACAGACCGGTAATACCGCTTGAACTCATTGATCGCGTTAAGCTGCAGCGCCTTGACCATATCCGCCACAAACCGCTCCGAACGCAGATACGCTACCTTTGCCCTGGGATTGCGACGCACGATATCGTTGCCAATGGCATGCATCAGGTGGGTTTTACCGAGGCCCACGCCACCATAGAGAAACAACGGGTTATAGGCGCCACCGGGATTTTCCGCAACCTGCATGGATGCCGCCCTGGCAAGCTGGTTGGATTTGCCCTCCACGAAGGTATCAAAGGTAAAGCCTTCATTGAGAAAGCTCTGGTGCTTGATATCCCCTTCCACCTGCACCGAGCGGCGATTATCCCCGCTTTTTAGCTTTGCAGACCGTGGGTTTGCCGTGGCCGCAATGCCCCTTTCCTCTTCCGTCACCGTACTGGAGCCTTCCTGTTCGGACGCCGCCCCGCTAGCCGCTGTTTCCGAACGAACCACCAGGTCCGCCATTTTAGGTGCCGAACCCACTTTCATATTCACCAACGGGGCCTGGCCTCCGTGAAGATCTTTCAATACTTCTTCAATTCGTCTGAGGTATTTCTCGTTAACCCAGTCCATCACAAAGCGGTTTGGCGCAAACAGCATCAACTGGCCCTCGCGGTGATCAGACTGCAAGGGCCTGAGCCAGGTGTTGAATTGCTGAGCGGGAAACTCGTCCCGGAGTACTTCCAGACACTGATGCCAGATATTATTCGGCACGACAGCATTGCCTCCGATGCCTCAGAAATTACTCGTAACGGATCTCCAGGACCCGATGAGAGAGATGACCGAAGATTCTAACCTGAGCCCCCCTCAAGTGAAAGGGTCAAAACAATTTAATAAACAGCCTGTGGAAATTTAAATTGTTTATTTTCAATTTTTTACAGACTTACCTACAGGCTTGTGTACAGAAAACAATGCACCGAAAGTTACCCACAGCCCCCTGTTCGCAAACCGGCCCCAACCCTGTGCACAACCCCCAATCAGACAGTGGATAACTCACCCGCATGACAGGCACCGATCTTACCCACATTTCCTGCCACGCTTATCCACAGGGTTCAGTGGTACTTGTCAACCGTCTTGTGAATCGCCCAATTGACTATTACCGCTAACATTTCCGGCCTTGTCCACAGAAAACAGCTTGTGTAATAACAGTAATAATAATCCTTAAAGAGATTAAAAAAGACCTACTGAATCTATTACACGACCGCCCCGCTCGACCCCAATCCGGATAAGCGAATGGCGCATTCGATAAGCATTGAATTCCTCTCCCACATTGCATAGAATGCCGCTCCTGTTTTGGCTGATCATTTTCCAGTCAATCATTGAATTTCCAATACCCCGTAATGTGAGATCGACACCATGAAAAGAACGTTTCAACCAAGCGTACTGAAGCGTAAGCGCGTTCACGGTTTCCGTGCCCGCATGGCGACTGCCAACGGCCGCAAGGTTATCTCCCGTCGCCGTGCAAAGGGCCGTGCCCGTCTGTCTGCGTAAGACATTGACCGCCTGATGAAGGCTTTGACCTTTCCAAAATCGTCCCGGCTGCTCAAACCAGGTGATTACGGCAAAGTCTTCGATGACGTTCAAATCAGGGTTCCGCATCGGAATTTTCTGATCCTGGCGACACCCAATACTCTGGGACACGCCAGGATCGGCCTGGTGTTTTCAAAGAAGAATCTTAAACTCGCTGTGCAGCGCAATCGCGTTAAGCGCCGGGTTCGGGAAACCTTCAGGCACCAGACTGACTACCCTGCGATGGACATCGTAGTACTGGGGCGGCGAGGGCTGGCAGAGCTGGATAACGCAACGCTCAATGCTATCCTGACGGAGCTCTGGTCGCGTCTCAGAAGAAAAGGAACGGGTTAATGCGCAAACTGTTGCTCCTGCCCATCCGAGTCTACCAGTACGCAATCAGCCCGATGATGGCCAGCCACTGCCGTCACTATCCAACCTGTTCGCAATATGCTGTCGAAGCCATAACCGCCCATGGCGCTGTTAAAGGCCTTTTTCTTTCCGTGAAACGCCTTCTGAGGTGTCATCCGTGGGCAAAAGGCGGGTATGATCCCGTTCCGGGCACTGAAGTCTGCAGCGAGGTAATGCCTACCACCTGCTGCGGGCCGGCCAGCCAAACCCATAACACTAACCAGACCAAACAGTAAGTTTATGGATATTCAACGCGTTGTATTATTTGCCGGCCTTGCCATTGTCAGTTATATGATGGTGCTTGCCTGGAACGAAGACTATAACCAGCCGCAAACAGAGCAGGTTGCCGAACAGACCAGTGCCGGCACCCTATCCGGTGATGGCGAAGACATGACACTGCCGGCAGAAGCGGCAAGCGGCTCTGGCGTCTCCGGTGAAGAGTTCACGACACCGGAAGGTGAGAGCCAGGCTATTGCAGCAACCGACAATGGTTCGGTTGATGTCAGTGACCAACTGATTACGGTTCGCACCGACGTCTATGAACTGAAGATAGACCGGGTGGGCGGTAACCTGATCGAGAGTTCCCTGCTCCAGTATGACCGTTCTCTGGACAGCAAAGAGTCCCTGCGGATCCTGACCAATACCAATAGACGCACCTACATCATGGAAAGCGGTCTCATTGGCCGCGATGGCATCGACAGCAAACGTAACGGTGGTGCACCGGTCTACGATGTCTCTGCAACCGAATACCAGCTCCAGGATGGCGAAGACTCGCTGACGGTAGATCTGACCTACTCCACCGATAACAATGTGGAAATTACCAAACAGTACCGGTTTGCCCGTGACAGCTATGAGATCGATGTACGCTATCTGATCAATAACCAGTCAGACGATGTCTGGAAAGCCAACATGACCGGCAAGATCGTCAGGGATCAGGCTCCGGATCCGACAGCACAGAACAGCCTGGGTATCAGGGCGTTTCTGGGTATGGTTGTCAGCACCCCGGAAGACCCCTATGAGAAGTACGATTTTGATGATCTGACAGAAGAACCGGTTAATCAGTCAGTCACCAATGGCTGGCTGGCGTTCCTCCAGCACTACTTTCTGGCCGCCTGGATACCGGAACGGGATCAACCCGCACAGTTCCAGTCCACGCAGCGCGGGCAACTTCATGTAATGGGGTTTGTCTATCCCGCCACACAGGTCGAGCCTGGAGAAACCGCGGAGGTATCTGCCCGCGCCTATGTCGGACCCAAGATCATTGAACGACTGGAGAACGTGGCTCCGAACCTGGACCGCACGGTCGATTTCGGTTTCCTGTTCTTCATCGCATTACCACTGTTCATCATTCTTGACTGGTTCTATGGCCTGGTGGGCAACTGGGGTGTTGCGATCATACTGCTGACAGTTCTGGTCAAGGCGGTGTTCTTCAAACTCTCGGCCACCAGCTATCGCTCGATGGCAAGAATGCGGGCAGTCGCTCCACAGCTGACCCGATTGAAAGAACTCTACGGTGACGACCGGCAACGGATGTCCCAGGAAATGATGGCTCTGTACAAAAGGGAAAAGATAAACCCCCTTGGCGGCTGCCTGCCGATACTGGTACAGATGCCGGTGTTCATTTCCCTGTACTGGGTTCTGTTCGAGAGCGTGCAACTGCGCCACGCGCCCTTTATGCTGTGGATTCACGATCTGTCAGTGATGGACCCCTACTTCATCCTGCCGATCCTGATGGGTGCCAGCATGATGCTGCAGATGAGCCTGAACCCGACACCGCCGGACCCGATGCAGGCCAAGATCATGAAGATGATGCCGCTGGTCTTTACGGTCTTCTTCCTGTGGTTCCCGGCAGGTCTGGTACTGTACTGGCTCGTTAACAACATCCTCTCCATCAGCCAGCAGTGGTACATTACCCGCAAGATTGAAGCGGAAATGGCCACCAAGAAGAGCTGATCAGGCGCAATCCAGACCAGTAATCACAGAGGCTCCTTCAAGGGGCCTCTGTTGTTTCAGGGGACAACAAGATGTTCAATGCCACCGATACCATTGCCGCCATTGCCACTGCGCCGGGCCAGTCCGGTGTGGGAATTGTGCGTGTGTCCGGTCCGGAGGCAGCGGCCATTGCCCGCCAAATGCTGGGTTTCAAGCCGAAGCCCCGCTATGCCCACTACGGGCCGTTCCTGGATTCCGATGGTGAGCTGATTGATGAGGGTATAGGACTGTTTTTCCCCAACCCGCATTCGTTTACCGGCGAGGATGTGTTTGAGCTCCAGGGACACGGCGGTACCGTTATCCTGGACCTGCTATTGAGAACCGTCTGTGAACTGGGAGCCCGCCTCGCCCGGCCCGGTGAGTTTTCCGAAAGGGCCTTCCTCAACGACAAACTCGACCTGACTCAGGCAGAAGCCATCGCCGACCTGATCGAAAGCAGTTCCGAACAGGCGGCGCGCTGCGCTGTCCGGTCATTACAGGGCGTGTTTTCCCGCCGCATCGACGCCCTGGTGGAAGCGGTTACTCACCTCCGTATCTACGTTGAAGCCGCCATTGATTTTCCCGAAGAGGAAATCGATTTCCTGGCCGATGGCAAGGTCGCCAAGGATCTGCAGACGATTATTCAGGATTTACAGGTTATTCTGGCGGAAGCCCAGCAAGGCACGATTCTCAGGGATGGCATGAAAGTGGTGATTGCCGGCCGCCCCAACGCCGGTAAATCCAGCCTGCTTAATGCCCTGGCAGGGCGAGAAGCGGCCATTGTTACGGCGGTGGAGGGCACAACCCGGGATGTTCTGCGGGAACACATTCATATCGATGGCATGCCCCTGCACATTATTGATACCGCTGGCCTGCGGGACAGCCCTGATGAAGTGGAACAGATCGGTATTGCCCGGGCCTGGGAAGAAATCCGCCAGGCCGACCGCATACTGCTGATGGTGGATGCCACCACCACACCGGAAACCGAGCCTCACCGGTTATGGCCGGACTTCATTGACCAGCTGCCTCAGAGTGCTCCCCTGACGGTGATCCGGAACAAGGTGGATCTGACAGGTGAATCTGTCGGTTTTGAGCAGCCAGATGCGGAGGCGGCACCCGTTATCCGCATCGCCGCCCGATCCGCCGATGGACTTGAGGTTTTGCGGGACCATCTGAAGCAGTGTATGGGGTTTGCCAGTACCACGGAGGGGGGCTTTATTGCCCGGCGCCGTCATCTGGATGCGTTGGAACGGGCACAGGACTTCATGCGCCAGGGCGAAGCGCAGTTGCAGGGCTTCGGCGCCGGCGAGCTGCTGGCAGAGGACCTGCGGGCCGCCCAGGATGCCCTGGGAGAAATTACCGGTGCGATGACACCGGATGAGTTGCTTGGTAAGATCTTCAGTAGCTTTTGTATAGGTAAATAAGCACAGGGAAACCTTTGAGTCAGTGCTCCTCCACATGAGACTGGACGCTCCATTGCCGAAAACGGCTAAAAGGTTTCAATGCATCGTTGGTATATTTCTGTTCTGACCATATTGATCCTGTCGGGATGCGCTGGCATCGATAGCGAACGTTTGTTCGAAGCGTGGCCGGATGATCAGACCCGGGCCGAGGAACCGGTAGAGACGATCGTTACCCAACCTGAAGAAGAACCTTACGAGCGTCAGCGTCAGGCACTGTTTGCCCAGCCCTATATCGACCCGCTTACGGATTACCTGAAAGCGCATGGTGATAACGCCGATCATGAACCAGTGATCACGCAAATCCGGCATGAACGGGATCGCCGCTGCCAGGTTATTGCCGAAGATTATGCCGGTGAACCAGCGACAGAACAGACACTTTCCCGCTACCGTGCCGGATATAACTATTCCTGCCCGGCCGACGTGAATGCGTTTGCCGAGCGGGTAAAGCAGAATCAGCAAAACGAACCACCGCCAACGGTGGCTGTTGCCGATGACAACGAAGAAAGCTCCAGGCCCGACCCCCAGCCCGAAAAAGTACGCGAACAGTCACTCAGTGACTGTTACCTGCTGACCACCATTCGCAACTTCAGTGCTGCGAAGGTAGCCTGCCGCGAATTTGCCGAGAACGGAGATCCACGCTCCCAGGCAAATATGGCAATGATTGCCCACGCCTTTGAAGATTACGCCGGTGCCCTGGAATGGGCGCAAAAAGCGGCGCTGGTATCGGGCCCGGCATCCTATCTTCTGGGCCAGATGTATGCGTCCGGACGTGGAGTCGAGCAAAATCCGGAGCAGGCCGTATACTGGTATGACAAGGCAGCTGACCTGGGGCATAAGGACGCCCGCCTAGCGCTTGAGCGTTACCGGGAACAAACACCCGCCGACGGTACCTGATTCTCCGCCGAAGGATATCTTTTCATGCCGGGAACGTTTCCCCGCCGCCCGCCTTACTGGAAAAACCCGTCTTCCCGACAGTCGGTCATGTGGTTATTGGGCCTGTTGATACTGGTCTTTGTGGCCGGCATGATGTTGCTGTCCCGCCTGAACCTCAATTACTCTCAGGAAGCGCTGTCCGAGCTCCGGCGTCAGCAGATTCATGAAGTCGTCAGTGCCGGTCTGATGCGCATCAACGCACGTCAGTCAGCACTGGCCGGTTATACAACGACTCTGGCAAATGTCGGAGAGAGCTTTCATTCACTGGCAGAGAGCGATCTGTCCGAGACTGACCGTTCCATTCTCCGGGCCCGTCTGGAAAACGCCCTCAGAGACCATTTGCAGGATTTTGAGGGGGCCGCCGGCGGCGGCGTGTGGTTTGAACCCGGTGTCTTTTCTGGCCCCGGCGAGGGTTATATGCCGTACTTTATCCGGAACGCTGATGACCCGGCGCTGAAACGGCTGGATATGGAAAGCCGGCTCCGGAACTACCGTAATGCAGCCTGGTTCAGTCGCACCCTCGGGTCAGAATGGGCATCGACTCCGGACAACGCAGGCGAAGTATACTGGTCCGCGATCTATTACGATCTCAACACCGAACGCGTAGTACTGACCCTGGCAAGCCCGATGTACGACCCGCGGAGCAATCTGCTGGGTTTGGCAACAACGGCCTGGACAGCTGAACAGATCATAGAGGTTGTCAGTCGCATCACCGTCACCGAGCACAGCTTTACTTTTCTCAACGACAGGAACAACCGCAATCTGTCGAGCCTCAGCAAAGGTGAGGATACCCGGGAGGAGCAGGCTCTGATTGATGCCATTCTTGCGCTTGAACTGGCAGGCGATACCGATTTTGGAGCCAGAGCCCTTACCACCCGCAAGCTCACGGTGGGTGATGATGCCTACGAGCTGTATTATGCCGCCACGGCCGGTGGCATGGTCTACGGCGCCGGCGTGCCAGTGGATGAGATCAATGCAGTACTGCGGCCCATGGAGCGGACCAACCAGCGTATTCTCGTCGGTACCGTTTCAGCGATGCTGCTTCTGAGCCTGTACCTGCTGTACCGGATTATCCAGCTGATCCGGGAACTGCAGGCATCCTACACCGACGAGCTTACCGGATTGCCCAATCGGGTACGCCTGTTACGGGATTTGCAGACCCGTGGTGGTGTCTCACTGTTGATCATCAATCTGGACCGTTTTAACGAAATCAACAGCCTGTTCGGTAATGTCTGTGGTGACCATGTATTGCTGGCAATTGCCACGCGTTTGACGGCTTTCAATCATGAGCAGGCACGGGATGTGTTGCGGGTTTACCGGCTACCGGGTGACGAGTTCGCAATTCTCGTTCCGTTGCTTGAAGAGCAACCCATCCACGAGTTGGCCGGGCAACTACGCCACCTGGTTAATGGAGAGCGGATATATTGGCAGCAGCAGCCACTGACCCTGGACGTCACGATCGGAATGGCCGTCAGAAGAAACCGGAAGAGTGGGGATGCCGCCGACCAACTGGTCAGCCAGGCCAAGGTGGCGGTGCTGCAGGCCCGGGAGCAGAACCGCCATCATCTGCTATACGACCCGTCGGTGGGAGTTGAAGAGAATTACGAGGCCAACCTCTACTGGGCCAACCGGCTGAAAGCGGCTATTGACGATGACCGCCTGGTGCCCTGGTTCCAGCCAATTCACGACAATCAGCAGCAGCGTGTGACCAAATACGAATGTCTGGTGCGGATGGTGGAGCCGGACGGACGTGTGATCAGTGCTGGCCAGTTCGTGAAAATTGCCGATCGTTTGCGTCTGAATCGCAGAATCACGGTGTTAATGATCGAGAAGTGTTTCGCGTGTTTTTCCCATCGGGATGAGGAGTTTTCTATCAATCTCTCATACGGCGACATCACCGATTCAGAAACTGTGAGCCGGATACTGGAGGCACTGGACCATTACGGCATCGGCAACCGGGTGATATTCGAGATTCTGGAATCCGACGGTATTACCAATTACGATGAAATCCGTCACTTTATCGAACAGGTAAAGCCTTTCGGCTGTCACATTGCCATTGATGATTTTGGCACCGGCTACTCCAATTTTTCCCACTTGCTGAGCCTGAACGTCGACTACATAAAAATCGACGGCAGCCTGATCTGCAACCTTCATGAGGATCACACCGCGTTTCTTGTGACCAGCGGCATTGTCCAGTTTGCCCGCAGCCTCAACATCCGCACGGTGGCTGAATTTGTCCACAATGAGGCCGTTCAGGAGCGGGTATGCGATTTGGGCATCGACTTTTCTCAGGGAGATTATTTCGGCATGCCCAGAACGTTTAGCCGATAAAACTCATATCCTCCGCACCCAGCTGCATCAGGTTTTTGCTGGGGCTGAGCATGCTGGTGGCATGGGCCTGGGCTCTGGGCAACAGACGCTCATAGTAGAATTCCGCCGTCGCCAGCTTGGCGCGATAGAACTCTTCCGAGTCGGCCCCGCCCTTGTCGAGTTTGTCGGAGGCGACGGCGGCCATGCGAGCCCACATGTAAGCCATGGTGACGTAACCGCTGTACATCAGGAAGTCATTGGCGGCCGAGCTGACCATGTCGCGGTCCTTGCGGGCGGCCAGCATCAGGCGAACCGTCAACAGATTCCACTGGGCGGTCAGTTTGAGCAACTCTACGGCGAAAGGACGCACCCGTTTATCAGTCAGGGTCTTGCGGGCAAAGTTGGCAACCCTGAGGGTGAACTCCCTGACTGCCCCGCCCCGGGTCATCAGCAATACCTTACGGCCCAACAGGTCCAGTGCCTGGATACCGGTGGTGCCCTCATAAAGTGTGGCAATACGGGTGTCCCGGACAATCTGCTCCATACCGTGTTCACGGATGTAACCGTGGCCGCCGAAAACCTGTACGCCCAGGTTGGCGGCTTCATTACCCAGTTCGGTCAAGAAGCCTTTCAATATCGGGGTAAGGAAGCCCAGCTTGTCGTCGTAGGCCTCGGCCTTTTTGTCGTCGCCGGTGGTGTGGCCTTCCACCATATGGTCCGCCAGGCGGGCGGCGTAATACAGCATCGCTCGGCCTCCCTCGGCGATGGCTTTCTGGGTCAGCAACATACGGCGAACGTCGGCGTGGTGAATAAGCGCATCTGCTGGTTGGTCCGGTTCTTTTTTGCCAGACAGCGCCCGCATGGAGCGGCGCTCTTTGGCGTAGGCCAGAGCCCACTGGTAAGACAGCTCCGCCGGCCCCACACCCTGGATGGCGGTACCGATACGGGCGGTGTTCATAAAGGTGAACATGCAGTTCAGGCCTTCGTTCTCCGGGCCGATCAGAAAGCCGGTGGCGTCGTCGAAATTCAGTACACAGGTGGCCGACGCCTTGATGCCCATTTTCTTTTCCAGACTGGCGCAGGTCACACCGTTGCGCTCGCCAACATCACCGTCACCGTCCGGCAGGAATTTGGGCACGATAAACAGGCTGATACCCCGGGTGCCCTTGGGAGCGTCGGGTAAACGCGCCAGCACAATGTGGACAATGTTTTCGGTCAGGTCATGGTCACCGGACGAAATAAAAATCTTGGTACCGGAAAGCTTGTAGCTGCCATCTTTCTGAGGCTGCGCTCTGGTTCTGATCTGTCCGAGATCCGTGCCGCACTGGGGTTCCGTGAGGCACATGGTGCCACCCCAGCGGCCTTCGGTAAGCGGTGTCAGGTAAGCCTGTTTCTGTTCCTCACTGCCGTGGAGGAAAATGGTGTTCATGGCGCCCATGGACAGGCCGGGGTACATGGAGAAAGGCCAGTTGGCGGTTCCCATCATTTCCTGTTTTAACAGTCCCATGGAAGCGGGGAGACCCTGACCACCATATTCCTCCGGTGCTGAGAGACCCTGCCACCCGCCCATGGCGTATTGCTGATAGGCCTCGGGATAGCCCTTCGGGGTGGTAACTTCACCATTTTCCAGGTTACAGCCTTCTTCGTCACCGCTCTGGTAGAGCGGGCTCAGCACCTCTTCACAAAACCGGCCGCACTCGTTGAGTATGGCGTCAACGATATCGGGGGTGGCGTTTTCGCCGCTCTGGAGCCGGGTATAGTGTCCGGGGTAGTCGAACACCTCGTTGAGCAGAAATTTCATGTCGCGCAGGGGCGCCTTGTAAACCGGCATGGCAATACCTCTGTGGTTCTGTTTGCAGCGTTGGCGAAGGTCATCAGCCTTCCGTTGCTTTATGTTTTACGGCATTGCCGGCAACCTGCCATTGACGGAAATCGCTATTGCCGGTGTCAGAATGGACAATTGGCTGAAATGACGGAGCTGGTCAGGGCGGGTTCGGTAATGATCGATAACGATGCGGCTGGCGTATTTGTGGAGCCCGTAACCGATTCCGAACCGTCCAGGAGTGTAAAAGTCATGCAAAGTTCAGCCGGATTGATGGCCATTACTGGTTTGCCCCGCTGTCTGTGGTTATTGTTATCCACAGCCCTGCTCGTTGGCTGTGCCGGGCCAGCGCTGGAAGACTACAAGGATCGTGAGCCGGTACTGACGCCCCAGGAATTCTTCACCGGCGAACTTTACGCCCGGGGGGTGGTCAAGAATTTCTCAGGCGAGGTGATCCGTACGTTTGATGCGGATATTTCCGCCAGCTGGGACAGCAACGGTGTTGGCACGCTGGATGAAGAATTCCGCTTTGACGATGGCGAGGTGCAGACCCGGGTCTGGACGCTGACACCGGACAACGGTGCCCTGCACGCTGATGCCGGGGATGTGGTGGAGCCAGGCACCATGCGATGGCAGGGTAACGCCATCAATATGAATTATGTCCTGCGGGTGTCATACGGTGACGGCACCATTGACGTCCGCATGGATGACTGGATGTACCTGATCACACCCGACACATTGATTAACCAGACCACCATGAGTAAGTGGGGAATCGAAGTGGGCGAAATTGTGCTGGTGATCAGCAGGAAGTAACAACACTCTGAATGAGACGATTATGGTTAAGCAATGGCTGATCGCCCTGGTACTGGTAGTCCTGGCCGCTGGAGGCGCTTTTTCCTGGCACTACTTGGCCCAGGAAGACTCTGAGAGTGCACAGACGGAACGCCGCGCAAGCAAGGTGAACGCGATCAGCCCCGGCATGGAGCTGGTACGGGATTCCGTAAACGCCGTCGGTAACCTGCGGGCCCTTGAGCAGGTTGAACTGACTACCGAGGTTAGCGGCCGCGTGGTGGAAATGAACCTCGACAGCAGCAAGCGGGTCAGTCGCGGCCAGTTGTTGCTTCGCCTTGATGATCGTCAGGCCAGGGCCGATCTGCAGGTGGCGGAAGCCACCCTGGCGGATGCCCGGCGTCAGTTTGAACGGGCACAACGGCTGCAGGCCAACAACAGTATTTCCCGGTCCCAGGTGGATGAGCTCCGCACGGCCATGGATGTGGCTGAGGCCCAGCGGGAATCAGCCCGGATCCGTCTCGACAACCACCGGATTGAAGCGCCTTTTGAGGGTGTGATCGGTCTCAGCGATATCAGCCTCGGTACCTATCTTGCTGCCGGAACCTCGGTTGCCACCCTCGATTCAACAGATCGCATGGAGCTGGGCTTTTCCATACCCGAGCGCTTTCTCGGCCAGATACAGATCGGGCAGAGGGTTCGTGGAACCTCGCCGGCTTATCCCGATGAGAGTTTCAAGGGTGAACTGGTGGAACTGGGCACGCGGATCAACGAACTCAGCCGAACGTTACCGGTGCGGGCGGTGATCGACAATCCCGATGGCAAACTGCGCCCGGGGCAGTTCATGGGCGCTAACCTGACCCTGCGGGAACGGGAAGCGCTGGTGATCCCCGAGCAGGCGGTGATGATTCGCGGTGCCGACAAGTATGTCTTTATTGCAGAGGATGGTGTTGCCCGCCGGGTCTCAGTCGCCCTGGGCTCGAGGTCCCCGGGCTGGGTGGAAGTGTCCGCGGGACTGTCCCGGGAGGACCGGGTGATAATCACCGGCCAGGACCGCCTCAGCAGTGGCGAGCGTATTGATGTGGTGGATGACGACAAGGCGATTCCGGAAAACCGATTTGCCAGGTCCCGGGAGTCCTGATCCATGATTCTCTCGGACATTTCCATCAAACGGCCGGTTTTCGCCACCGTTATCAGCCTCTTGATCCTGGTTTTCGGTCTTGCCGCCCTGCGGGGCCTGCCGGTGCGCGAATACCCAGACATTGATCCGCCGGTGGTTTCCATTTCTACCGATTACATTGGCGCGGCGGCAGAAGTGGTGGATACCCAGATCACCCAGGTGGTTGAGGGTGCTATCAGTGGCATTGAGGGCATTCGCTCCATCGAATCCAGCACCGAACAGGGTGAGTCCCGTACCTCCATCGAATTCAATACCTCTCGCAATGTGGATATTGCTGCCAATGATGTCCGGGATGCGGTTGCCCGGGTGGCCAGTGACCTGCCCGAGGAAGCAGATCCACCGGTGGTGAGTAAAGCGGATTCCGATGCCCGCCCGATGATGTGGATCACCCTGCGCAGTGATGTCTGGGACAGTGCCGAGCTCAGCGATTTCGCCGACCGGGTGCTGGCGGACCGGCTTTCCGTACTTGATGGCGTGGCCGATGTTCGTATTGGCGGTGAGCGCCGTTATGCCATCCGGGTGTGGCTGGACCGGGAGCGTCTGGCGGCACGGGACATAACCGTCTCGGAAGTGGAGCAGGCGCTGCGATCAAACAACGTGGAACTGCCCGCCGGCTCGGTGGAATCCGCCACCCGCGACTTCACGGTGCGCGCCAAGGGACGCCTGTCGGAGGTGGAGGAATTCCGCAATCTGGTGATTCGTCGTGACGGCAACGATCTGCTGCGACTCGGCGAGGTGGCCAATGTGCAGATGGGCGTTGAGTCTGACACCAGCCGCTTGCGGGCCAACGGTCAGACCGCCATTGGTATGGGTGTCATTCGCCAGTCCAAGTCCAACACCGTGGCGGTGTCGGATTTGGTCAGGGCGGAACTGGACCGGATCCGCGATACCCTCCCTCCTGAGGTTACCATCGCTGAAAGCTATGACGAATCCATCTTTATCCGCGCCTCAATCAAGGAGGTTATCGTCACCCTGGCCATTGCAGTGTCTCTGGTCATCCTCGTTATCTTCATGTTCCTGCGTTCCTGGCGAGCGACACTGATTCCGGCGGTGACCATACCGGTTGCTGTCATCGGGGCGTTTATCGGTCTGGGCGCGCTCGGGTTCTCCATCAACGTGCTGACCCTGCTGGCGGTGATTCTTGCCATCGGCCTGGTGGTGGACGATGCCATCGTTATGCTTGAGAACATCCAGCGGCGCATAGACGACGGTGAACCGCCCCTGTTGGCGGCCTATCGTGGTGCGCGTCAGGTGGCGTTTGCGGTTATTGCCACCACCCTGACGCTGATTGCCGTGTTCGTGCCTATCTCTTTCATGGGGGGCAACGTTGGCCGTCTGTTTGCCGAATTCGGCTTCACTCTGGCGGCGGCCGTGGTGGTGTCCAGCATCGTGGCGCTTACCCTGACGCCAATGCTGTGTTCCAAGTGGCTGAAACACAGTCCCGAAACCGAAGAAGGTCATCGCCTGTGGGCTGCCAGCGAGCGAGCCCTTAACGGGCTTACCAATGGCTATGCCCGAATCCTGCGGTTCTCCCTGCGCCAGCCGGGACTGTTGCTGGGCCTTGGTACGGTGGGGCTGATCATGGCGGTGGTGGTATTCCCGAAACTACCTCAGGAACTGGCTCCTACCGAAGACCGCGGTATCATCATCATGCCTACCAGCGCACCTCGGGGTTCCACGGTGCAATACACCGACCACCATGTCCTCAAGGCCGAAAAGCTGTTGCTGCCCTACCTGGAGGACGGCAGTGCCAACCGGCTGCTCTCCATCGTCGGGTTCCGCAACGAAGCGGACAATGCCTTCATGATCATGGGCCTGGCGCCCTGGGACGAGCGGGAGATCAAGCAGCAGGAAATCACCAGCGAGTTGCGCGGAAAACTGGAGAGTATTCCCGGCGTGCGGTCCGTGGCGGTCAATCCCCCGGGCCTGGGCCAGCGCGGCTTCAATCAACCGGTGGAGTTTGTCATTGGTGGCTCGGATTACGAATCAGTGCAGGCCTGGAGTGAGGAGATCGTTGAACGGGCGAAGGAAAATCCCAACCTCCTAAGCCTGGAAACCGACTTCGAGCTCACCCGCCCGGAACTGAATGTCACCATTGATCGGGAGCGGGCTGCGGATCTTGACGTAACGGTGGAAGACGTGGGTCTGACCCTGCAAACCATGCTGGCTTCACGGCAGGTAACGACCTATCTGGATCGTGGCCGGGAGTACGATGTTATCGTGCAGGCGTCGGAAATCGACCGGGCCACACCCAACGATCTCGGGCGCGTATTTGTGCGACCACGACAGGGTGGCGACCTGATTCCCCTGGAAGCACTGGTAACCATTGAAGAAGTGGGGGCAAATCCTGATCTGCGGCGGATTGACCGTTTGCCTGCGGTGGTTATCAGCGGCTCCCTTGCAGACGGCTATGATCTGGGCTCGGCGCTGACCTACCTCAACAACCTGGCGGTGGATAACCTGCCGCCTGAGGCACGGGTCAGTTACAAAGGCCTGAGCCGGGAGTTCCAGGATTCCTCGGCGGCGATCTACGTTACTTTCGGGCTGGCTTTCGTGATTGTCTTCCTGGTGCTGGCAGCGCAGTTCGAAAGCTGGATTCACCCGATTATCATCATGCTCTCGGTGCCGCTGGCGGTGACCGGCGCGCTCTATGCGCTGTTTTTCTCCGGCATTACTCTGAATATCTACAGCCAGATAGGTATCATCATGTTGCTGGGGCTGATGGCCAAGAACGGGATACTGATTGTGGAGTTTGCCAACCAGCTGCGGGATAAAGGTTACGAAGTGCGTGAGGCCATCCTGGAAGGTGCAATACTGCGCTTCCGTCCGGTATTGATGACGACGATTTCCACCGTCTTCGGGGCGGTGCCGCTTGTGCTGGCAACCGGTGCAGGCGCTGAAAGCCGCGCGTCCATCGGCATTGTCATCCTTGGCGGGCTGATCTTTGCCACCACCCTGACCCTGTTCATTATTCCCGTGCTCTATAACTTGTTGGCACGGTTCGCCAAGTCCACCAATGCCGTTGAGCTTGAACTCGAGAAACAGGCCAGTCATTCCGCCGGCGGCCGCGGGGTAGCTGCCGCGCCGCAATCAAAGGAGATGGATAAATTCTGAATGTGCAGGGCCTGAAGCGGGACAGGTTGTGGATAAATTATTGGATAACCTTCGGATAAGCTCTGGTTAAAACTATAACACTCTTTTAAAAACAAGCGCTTAATTGGTGTTTCAGGCCCTCTGACGGCACTCTGGGAATGTGGATAACTTTCTTGAAAAGTTTTCTGAGAAGAGTTCTACAAGCCGCTGAAATTTTTCGGATTTCGTATTTTCCCCCATCTGTGAAACGTGACGTGGAACCCTCGAACCTATCTGAGGGGGCGGGTCAGGGTTTTCCCTGCCATCCAGTCTGGTTAAAATTTGCACATTCTGACTGCAATTTGCCGGGTGAGGCGTTATACTCCCCGCCCTGATTTTCAGGCTGTTTTTTATACCCCGAATTTTTTGATACCCCGTTTGCCGAGGTGATGTTGTGGATTATCCGACCCGATTCGATGTAATTGTCATTGGTGGTGGCCATGCCGGCACTGAAGCCGCGCTGGCGGCTGCACGCATGGGTTCCCGAACCCTGCTGCTGACCCATAACATTGAAACCCTGGGCCAGATGTCCTGTAACCCGGCGATTGGTGGTATTGGCAAAAGCCACCTGGTGAAAGAAATCGATGCGCTTGGTGGCGCCATGGCGATGGCCACCGACAAGGCCGGTATCCAGTTCCGCGTGCTCAATTCCCGCAAGGGCCCGGCGGTTCGAGCTACCCGTGCCCAGGCGGACCGGGTGCTGTACAAGGCGGCCATTCGAGAAATCCTGGAGAACCAGCCCAACCTGACCCTGTTCCAGCAGGCTGCCGATGACCTGATTGTTGAGGGTGAACGCATCACCGGCGTGGTGACCCAGTCCGGTATCCGTTTCCGTGCGCCGACCGTGGTGCTGACCACCGGTACCTTCCTCGGTGGCGTTATCCACATCGGTATGCAGCAACACTCCGGTGGTCGCGCCGGCGATGCGCCTGCCAACGCCCTCGCCCAGCGCCTGCGTGAGCTGCCATTCAATGTCGGGCGCCTGAAAACCGGTACCCCGCCCCGTATCGACGCCCGCAGTGTGGATTTTTCCGTGATGCAGGAGCAATGGGGCGATGACCCGGCACCGGTGATGTCATTCCTGGGTTCCCGCGAGCAGCACCCCGAGCAGGTGTGCTGCTATGTCACCCGAACCACCGAGCAGACTCACGACATCATCCGCAGCGGCTTTGACCGCTCGCCCATGTTTGCCGGCAACATCGAAGGCATCGGGCCCCGTTACTGCCCGTCCATCGAAGACAAGGTCAACCGCTTTGCCGACAAGGACTCGCACCAGATATTCGTGGAGCCGGAAGGGCTGACCACCAACGAGCTGTACCCCAACGGTATCTCCACCAGCCTGCCGTTTGATATCCAGCTGGCGGCCGTGCGTACCATTCCCGGTTTCGAGAATGCCCACATTACCCGGCCCGGTTATGCCATTGAGTACGATTTCCTGAACCCGCAGGACCTGCGCCATACCCTGGAAACCAAGTTCATACAGGGGCTGTACTTTGCCGGCCAGATCAACGGCACCACCGGCTACGAAGAAGCCGGTGCCCAGGGCCTGCTGGCGGGTATCAACGCGGCACTGCGTGCCCAGGAGCGGGACGAATGGTATCCCCGTCGTGACGAGGCCTATCTGGGTGTACTGGTCGATGACCTGATCACCATGGGTACCTCCGAGCCCTACCGCATGTTTACCAGCCGTGCTGAATACCGGCTGATCCTGCGGGAAGACAACGCCGATCTGCGTCTGACCGAAACCGGCCACAAGCTGGGGCTGGTGGATGAGCATCGCTGGCAGGCTTTCAATACCAAACGCGACGCCATTGCCGCCGAACGCAATCGCCTGGAAACCACGCGAATCCATCCGGGTACCCCGGGTGGCGATGCAGCCAACAACCATCTGCGCCAGCCCATGAACCGGGACCAGACCCTGGCGGAACTGCTGCGTCGCCCGGAAATCAACTACAGCCATATTGCCCGGATGGCAGATGGCATTGCCGACGATCCCGTTGTTGCGGACCAGGTGGAAATCGAGATCAAGTACGAGGGTTACATCTCCCGTCAGACCGATGAAATCGAGCGCCTGCGCAGGAATGAAAACACCCGCCTGCCGGACGACATCGATTTTGACGCTATCGGCGGCCTGTCCAATGAGATAAGACAGAAGCTCAAGGAAGTCCGGCCGGAAACCGTGGCGCAGGCTTCACGCATCCAGGGTGTGACCCCGGCGGCGATTTCCCAGGTTCTGGTTCATCTCAAGAAGCGTGATCTTCTGCGCAAGCAATCCGCCTGAGTGCGACCATGATCGATGCACTCTGGCAACGCCAGCTTGCCCAGGGCCTGGCAGATCTTGAACTGGAGCTTGATGACGCCTGCCAGCAACAGCTGCTGGCGTTTCTGGCTTTGCTGAACAAGTGGAACCGCGCTTACAACCTGACCGCGGTGCGGGAGCCGCGGGAGATGGTGTCGCGCCAGTTGCTGGACAGCCTGAGCATCCTGCCTTTCGTCACCGCCGATCACCTGCTGGATGTGGGCGCCGGTGGCGGGCTGCCGGGCATTCCCCTGGCCATTGCCTTGCCCCAAAAGCGCTTTACCCTGCTGGACAGTAACAGCAAGAAAACCCGGTTCCTGACCCAGTGCGTTCTGGAACTGGGCCTGAAGAACGTGGATATTATTCATGGTCGGGCAGAAAGCTGTGATCCCGCCATTCAGTACCGGCAGATCAGCAGCCGGGCGTTCACGGCACTGGACAACCTGGTCGACTGGTGCGGTCATTTGCTGGCGGATGAGGGCGAGTTCCTTGCCATGAAAGGCCAGTTTCCGGATGATGAGGTGGCTGCACTGCCATCGGGTTGGCAGGTAAAGTCCCGGCACTCGTTATCGGTACCCGGCTCGGACGGAGACCGGCACCTGCTGGTGATCGGGCGGGATTCCGGCCACAAGAATTTCAAGACAGGAGGCTAGTCATGGCGCGTGTGATTGCAGTGACCAATCAGAAAGGCGGTGTTGGGAAAACCACCACCTGCGTCAACCTGGCTGCCTCCCTGGCCGCAACCAAGCGCCGCGTGTTGCTGGTGGATATGGATCCCCAGGGCAATGCCACCATGGGCAGCGGTGTGGACAAGAATGCCCTGGAGCGCTCCGGTTATGACATGCTCACCAAGCGGGCCACCGCCGCCGAGGTGATTTTCCGGGCGGAAGCCTCTGGTTTTGATATCCTCCCCGCCAACGGTGATCTCACTGCCGCAGAGGTGGAGCTGATGAACGAAATCGGCCGCGAACACCGTCTGCGTCTGGCTCTGAACAAGGTGCGGGAGAATTACGATTACATCCTTATTGATTGCCCGCCTTCCCTCAGCCTGCTGACCGTTAACGCGCTCTCGGCGGCAGACACCGTGCTGATCCCCATGCAGTGTGAGTACTATGCTCTGGAAGGCCTGGCGGCGTTGATGAACACGGTTGAACAGATTCAGGAAACCGTTAATCCGGACCTGCAGGTGGAAGGCATATTGCGGACCATGTATGACCCGCGTAACAGCCTGACTCTGGACGTCTCCGGCCAGCTCAGCGAGTTTTTCGGCGACAAGGTCTACAAGGCCGTGATTCCCCGCAACGTACGGCTGGCAGAAGCACCCAGTTACGGCCTGCCGGCGCTGAAATACGACCGCACCTCCAAGGGCGCGATAGCTTATCTCGCCCTTGCCGGGGAAATGGTTCGCAGGCATGGTTCACAAAAGACATCCGCGGCCGTTGCCGTGTAAACTACCCCTCCTTTGCACACAGATGTTTCATCGGGAAGAATGACAAATACCATGGCGGCGAAGAAACGAGGACTGGGTGAGCGCGGACTAGGCGCCCTGTTGCAGGGCTCCAAGGTCAATCTGGACCAGGAGCTGAAGGACCACGACGGCGAGCTGCGGGACGTCCCGATTGACCTGATCCAGCGTGGCCGGTTTCAGCCCCGCCGGGATATGGACCCGGCGGCCCTGCAGGAACTGGCGGATTCCATTCGTCAACAGGGCGTGATGCAACCGGTCGTCGTGCGCCCGATCGCCGAAGGCCGGTTCGAGCTGATCGCCGGCGAACGCCGCTGGCGCGCTACCCAGATGGCCGAACTCGACAGCATCCCCGCCATCATTCGTGACGTACCGGATGATGCCGCCATCGCCATGGCGCTGATCGAGAACATCCAGCGCGAGAATCTCAATCCCATCGAAGAAGCTTTTGCACTGCAGCGCCTGCAGGACGAATTCGGGCTGACCCAGGCCCAGGTGGCGGAGGCGGTTGGCAAGTCCAGAACCACCATCACCAACCTGCTGCGGCTGATCAGCTTGTCCGAAGATGTGCGGGTAATGCTGGAACACGGCGACCTGGAAATGGGCCATGGCCGCGCCATGCTGACACTGCAGCCGGAACAGCAGATGCAGGTGGCGAAACAGGTGGTGGCCAAATCCCTGTCTGTTCGCCAGACCGAAGCCCTGGTTCGCCGGGTGCAGCAGGAAATCCCGGGCCGTAAAAAGGCCAAGGGAGAGGTGGACCCCAATATCCGTGCACTGCAGGATGACCTTGCTGAACGCCTGGGGGCACGGGTGTCTATCGACCATGGTCAGCGTGGAAAAGGCAAGCTGGTGATTGAATATACCTCACTGGACGAGCTGGATGGTATCCTGGGCCACATCAAGTAGTGTCATTAGTCGATAGTGCGAAAGTACTGACACGGCCCTAAAACACCACATGTCGTGATCCGAATTGTTTAACAACACAACTTGTGTGATATTGATGGGATATGCCGTGAAAACTGGCTATTTTTCCATCAAATTTTCCCGCCGCTTCTGTTGAACACCTACCGGTTAACACATATAATTTCGCGCGCTTGCATTAACTCCGGACAGGGTGTGACAGGAAGCAGGTTTCACGTACTCAGGTACATTTTTCAGGCTGGTTCCATGTCCCCGACCAGAAAGCGTATTAACCGGTTGCCATTTTTGCAGTGGCTGGCAATCGAGGGCGGGCTCATTATCGTATTGAGTCTTGTCTGGTTTACAGAAAGTCGTTTGGCAGGTTATTCCGCTTTTGTCGGCGGTCTTATTTATGTCATACCAAACGCGTATTTTGCCCACCGGATGTACCGGTTTGAGGGAGCGCAGCACGCGCACCTGGTGGTGGGCAACATGTTCAGGGCTGAGACCGTCAAGCTGGCCCTGACCGCCGTCTTTTTCGCGGCCGTTTTCATCTTAATGGAGCCTGTACATGTGCCGGCTCTGTTATTCACTTTTGCTGTGATGGTTGCGTTGAGCCCGCTTCTGCGTTGGTTCATCCGGCCACAACCACAGCGATGACTGGACGAGAACAGTATGGCAGCTGGTACCCCAGTAGAGTATATAAAGCACCACCTCACCAACCTGACCTATGGCAAGTTGCCGGAAGGCTACGAGCGTGCAGACGGCACCGTCGTTGAGGAAGCCACCTGGACCATGGCCCGTACCGGGCAGGAAGCGGCGGATATGGGCTTCATGGCGGTCCATGTGGATTCCATGGGCTGGTCCATCGCCATGGGTCTGTTGTTCCTTGGCCTGTTCCGCTATGTGGCTAAAAGGGCTACAACGGATACGCCCTCTGGCCTGCAGAACTTTGTCGAAATGACGGTCGAATTCATACAGAACATCGTGCGCGACGTTTTCCATGGCAGGAACCCGCTCATTGCGCCACTGGCCCTGACCCTGTTCGTCTGGATTTTCCTGATGAACAGCCTGAAGCTGATTCCGGTGGATTACATACCTTCGATTGCCCATGCAATGGGGCTGGAATACTTCAAGATCGTCCCCACCACTGATCCCAATGGTACTTTCGGTATTGCTCTGGGCGTTTTCCTACTTATTCTTTTTTACAGCTTCAAGGTTAAGGGCGCGGGTGGTTTCGCCAAAGAGCTGTCATTTACACCCTTCAATCACTGGTCTCTGATACCCTTCAACCTGGTGCTTGAGCTGCTGGCGCTGATTATCAAACCGATCAGTCTGGCACTGCGTCTGTTCGGTAACATGTACGCTGGCGAGGTCATATTTATCCTGATTGCGCTGTTACCATTGTGGATTCAGTGGTCCCTGAACGTACCCTGGGCCATCTTCCACCTTCTGGTAATTACGCTGCAGGCCTTTATCTTTACAACGCTGGCTGTGGTTTACCTCAGCGCCGCGCACGAAGATCACTGATACCCGTAAATTAACCCTTAACTATCTGAGAAAACTGAGGAGTCTTCAATGGAAATGGTATTTATTGCAGCAGCACTGATCATCGGACTGGGCGCCCTGGGCGCTGGCATTGGTTTCGGTCTGCTCGGTGGCAAGCTGCTTGAGTCTACCGCTCGCCAGCCAGAGCTTGGCAACCAGCTTCAGACCAAGGCCTTCATCATGGCCGGTCTTCTGGACGCTGTTCCCATGATCGGTGTTGGTATCGCTATGTACCTGATCTTCGTTGTAGCTGGTTAATCAGCCGGAAGGGTTGTCGGGCGCTGCTCTGTTAAATTGAAGCGGCGCCCCGCTCTAACGGACACCGGGACGCAACGAATAGCAAGAGGTACACCGCCGTGAATATAAACCTTACGTTAATAGGGCAAACGATCGCCTTCGCTATTTTCGTCTGGTTCTGCGTCAAATATGTATGGCCTCCGATTACCGATGCCATGAGTGCGCGCCAGAAGAAAATTGCCGACGGCCTCTCTGCCGCAGATCGGGCTTCCCTCGATCTGGAACTTGCGCAGGAAAAAGCCTCCAAGGAACTGCAAAAGGCGAAGGAAGAGTCCGCAGCTCTGATTGACCAGGCTAACAAGCGTGCCGCCCAGATCGTTGAGGCCTCCAAGGATGACGCTCGCAAAGAAGGCGAGAAACTCATCGAGCAGGCCAGGGCGGAAATTCAACAGGAGCGTGTTCAGGCTCGTGACGCACTCAGGGCAGAAGTGGCAGCCATTGCCATTGCCGGTGCCGAGAAGATCCTGGAAACCTCTGTCGACGCCAAAGCTCACAGCGAGATGCTGGACAAGCTGGCCGCAGAACTCTAAAAGAGGGTCATCATGGCAGAACTGACTACGTTAGCCCGACCCTACGCGAAAGCCGTTTTTGATGCTGCGCAGGACCAGAACGCCGTTGATCTGTGGGATCAGGCGCTGGCTTTCGCCGCACAGGTTGCGGCTGACCAAGAGGTAAAGATCATCCTGGCCAACCCGGGCCTGTCTGAGCAACGCAAGGCGGAACTCTTCGCTGACTGTTTTGAAGAGCAGCTGCCTGAGGCACTCAGAAATTTCCTGTTGATTCTTGCTGAAAACAAGCGTCTGGCACTGCTGCCAGCGATTTCGGAGCTGTTCAGTCTCCACCGCGCCGATCTTGAGCGCACGGTGAAGATCAATATCAGTACGGCATTTGAAATGACCGCCGAACAGCAGCAGAAGATGATCGACGCCCTGTCCAGGAAACTGGAGCGCAAGGTCGAGCTTGAATCCTCGGTTGATCAGACACTGATCGGTGGGGTGGTTGTACGCACAGGCGACCTGGTTATCGACGCTTCGGTTCGCGGCAAACTGGCCAGAATGGCCAGCGCCGTGGGCTCCTGATTTCAGCACAAGGTTTGAGGACAAAGGCATGCAGCAACTGAATCCATCCGAGATCAGTGACATCATCAAGAAGAGAATCGAAAAGCTCGATATCTCTTCGGAAGCAAAGAACGAAGGTACGATCCTCTCCGTTTCTGACGGTATCGTACTGATTCATGGTCTTGCCGACGTTATGTACGGTGAGATGATAGAATTCGCCAACGGTATTTTCGGTATGGCGCTGAACCTGGAGCGTGACTCCGTTGGTGCCGTGGTACTGGGTGACTACGAAGACCTGGCTGAAGGCCAGAAGGTTCGTTGCACCGGTCGTATCCTGGAAGTTCCGGTGGGTCCGGAACTGCTGGGCCGTGTTGTTGACGGTCTGGGTAACCCGATCGACGCCAAGGGCGAACTGGGCAACACATTGACTTCACCGGTAGAGAAAGTCGCTCCCGGTGTTATTGCCCGTCAATCCGTTGATGAGCCGGTACAGACTGGTCTGAAAGCGATCGACACTATGGTGCCGATCGGCCGTGGCCAGCGTGAGCTGATCATCGGTGACCGTCAGATCGGTAAGACCGCGGTTGCCATCGACGCGATCATCAACCAGAAGAACACCGGCATCAAGTGTATCTACGTGGCCGTTGGTCAGAAGCAGTCTTCCATTGCAGCGGTTGTTCGCAAGCTGGAAGAGCACGGCGCCATGGACCACACCATCGTGGTCGCTGCCGGTGCTGCCGATCCTGCTGCGATGCAGTTCCTGGCACCTTATTCCGGTACCTCCATGGGTGAGTACTTCCGTGACCGTGGCGAAGACGCGCTGATCATCTATGATGATCTGTCCAAGCAGGCAGTGGCCTATCGCCAGATTTCCCTGCTGCTGCGCCGTCCGCCGGGCCGTGAAGCCTATCCGGGTGATGTATTCTACCTGCACTCCCGCCTGCTGGAACGTGCCTCCCGGATCAATGCCGACGAGGTTGAAAAGCTGACCAACGGTGAAGTGAAAGGCAAGACCGGTTCGTTGACCGCACTGCCGATCATTGAAACCCAGGCCGGTGACGTGTCCGCTTTCGTACCGACCAACGTAATCTCCATTACCGATGGTCAGATCTTCCTGGAAACCAACCTGTTCAACTCCGGTATTCGACCGGCAATGAACGCCGGTATCTCTGTATCCCGGGTTGGTGGTTCTGCCCAGACCAAGATCATGAAGAAACTTGGCGGTAATATCCGTCTGGCACTCGCCCAGTACCGTGAACTGGCGGCGTTCGCCCAGTTTGCATCGGACCTGGACGAAGCCACCCGGAACCAGCTGGAGCACGGTCAGCGCGTTACCGAGCTGATGAAACAGAACCAGTACAGCCCCATGACCGTTGCGGAAATGGGTACTGTGTTGTTTGCAGCTAACGAAGGCTTCCTGGACGATGTCGAAGTCAATAACGTGGTGAAATTCGAAGCGCAATTGCTTGACTGGATGCGTGCCGAACAGAAAGACGTGCTCGACAAGATCGGTGAAGAAGGCAAGTTTGATGACGACGTTGCCGCCAGCCTGAAAGCTGCTCTGGAGAAATTCAAGACCACTCAAAGCTGGTAAGCCCGTGGCCCGCTGCGGCGGGCCCGTTGGTCCACATGAGTGTCTAACTTGAAAAGGCAGTGACTTATGGCCGTCGGAAAAGAAATACGTAACCAGATCGGAAGCATCAAGAGCACGCAGAAGATTACCAGCGCCATGGAAATGGTGGCTGCGAGTAAGATGCGTAAGGCTCAGGAACGCATGCGGGCCACGCGGCCCTATGCGGAAAAGATGCGGCAGGCAATCGGACATATTGCCAAATCCAACAAGGATTACGTGCATCCGTTCATGAAAGAGCGTGACGTCAAGCGTGTCGGTTACATCGTGGTGTCCTCGGATCGAGGGCTTTGTGGTGGACTGAACAACAACGCGTTCAAGCTGCTCGTTCGTGAGATGCGTGCATGGAAAGAAAAAGGTGTAGAGACCGATATCTGCGCCATTGGGCAAAAGGGCGCGTCGTTTTTCCGCAGTTATGGCGGCAACGTGGTCGCAGCGCTTACTCACATCGGTGACAGCCCGAGTGCAGAGAAGCTGATTGGTAACGTCAAGGTCATGCTTGATTCGTTTGAGGAAGGCAGGATTGATCGCCTCTATGTCATCTACAACGAGTTCGTGAACACCATGACCCAGGCGCCTATTGCAGAGCAGCTTCTGCCCTTGCCGGAAGGCAAGGATGAGGACATCGGTCACCAGTGGGATTACATCTACGAGCCGGATTCACGCCCCATCCTGGATGGGCTGCTGCCACGCTATATCGAATCCCAAGTGTATCAGGGAGTGGTAGAGAATCTGGCCTGCGAGCAGGCTGCTCGGATGATTGCCATGAAGAGCGCGACAGATAACGCCGGCGAAATCATTAACGAACTCCAGCTGGCGTACAACAAGGCTCGTCAGGCAGCCATTACGCAAGAAATTTCGGAGATTGTGAGCGGCGCGGCTTCGGTCTGAGCCTGCCCACAGTCCTACTGGTTTTATTGACTATCAAGATAACGAGGAACCGAGCATGAGTAGCGGACATATCGTTCAGATCATAGGCGCGGTTATCGACGTGGAATTTCCACGTGACTCCGTTCCGGGCGTTTACGACGCACTGCTGCTTGAAGGTGGTGAGACAACTCTGGAAGTTCAGCAACAGCTGGGCGACGGCATTGTACGTACCATCGCAATGGGCAGCACCGAAGGCCTCAAGCGTGGCCTGAAAGCAGACAACACGGGCAAGCCGATTTCGGTACCTGTGGGCACCCAGACTCTGGGTCGTATCATGGACGTACTGGGTCGCCCCATCGACGAACAGGGCGAGATCGGTGAAGAAGAGCGCTGGGCTATCCACCGCAAGGCACCGGGATATGCCGATCAGGCAGCCTCTGCCGACCTGCTGGAAACCGGCATCAAGGTTATCGACCTGATCTGCCCGTTCGCCAAGGGCGGTAAAGTCGGTCTGTTCGGCGGTGCCGGCGTTGGTAAGACCGTTAACATGATGGAACTTATCAACAACATCGCCAAAGAGCACTCTGGTCTGTCCGTGTTCGCCGGTGTTGGTGAGCGGACCCGGGAAGGTAACGACTTCTACTACGAAATGAAGGACTCCAACGTCCTTGATAAGGTAGCGATGGTCTACGGCCAGATGAACGAGCCTCCCGGAAACCGTTTGCGTGTGGCCCTGACCGGTCTCACCATCGCGGAGAATTTCCGTGAGGAAGGCCGCGACGTACTGCTGTTCATCGACAATATCTACCGGTACACCCTGGCGGGTACAGAAGTATCGGCCCTGCTTGGTCGGATGCCGTCGGCGGTAGGTTATCAGCCCACACTGGCCCAGGAAATGGGCGAGCTGCAGGAGCGAATCACCTCCACCAAGACCGGTTCCATCACGTCTATCCAGGCGGTCTACGTACCGGCGGACGACCTGACGGACCCGTCACCGGCCACCACCTTCTCGCACCTTGACGCGACCGTGGTACTGAGCCGTGACATCGCTTCCAAGGGTATCTACCCGGCGATCGACCCGCTTGACTCCACTTCACGTCAGCTGGATCCGCTGGTGATCGGTGAGCAGCACTATGATGTGGCCCGTGGCGTACAGAACGTTCTGCAACGCTACAAAGAGCTGAAAGACATCATCGCCATTCTGGGCATGGACGAACTGTCGGAAGAAGACAAGCTGACAGTATCGCGCGCCCGTAAAATCGAGCGTTTCCTGTCACAGCCGTTCCACGTTGCCGAGGTATTTACCGGTTCCCCCGGTAAGTATGTGTCTCTGAAAGAGACCATCGCCAGCTTTGAAGGTATCCTGAACGGTGAGTACGACGATATGCCTGAGCAGGCTTTCTACATGTGCGGTGGCATTGAGGAAGTGATCGAGAAGGCGAAGGCAATGAAAGAGAAGGAAAGCAAGAAGTAAGACTTCCTTCACTTTCAGACCCAAGAGGCATCAGAAATGGCTATGACAGTACATTGTGACGTCGTAAGTGCCGAGGAAAAAATCTACTCCGGACTGGTAGAGATGCTTATCGCTACCGGTACCGAGGGTGAGATGGGTATCCAGCTGGGCCATGCTCCGCTGCTGACCGAGCTCAAGCCCGGTTCAGTGCGGATCATCAAGCAGGATGGGAAAGAGGAAATTCTCTACGTTTCAGGTGGTTACCTGGAAGTACAGCCCAACCTCGTGACCCTGATGGCTGATACGGCTATCCGCGCCAAGGATGTGGACGAAGCAGCGGCACTGGAAGCACAGAAAGAAGCTGAAAAGGCACTGGCAAACAAGACAGGCGAGTTTGAATACTCTCGTGCCGCAGCCGAGCTGGCAGAAGCTGCCGCCCAGTTGCGCACGATTCAGAAGCTGCGCAAAAACGTTCGCTGAGGCCGGAATCTCCGGAACCTGCGTATCGGCAGCCGTTCGTCTGACAAGAGCCGCATCCTGAAACGGATGACCCACCGGAATGTTTCCGGAACGTCATTTGCCAGGGACGCGGCTTTTTTTGTTCAATACACCCAAACTCGCCATCATCCCGGAGTGTGGTAAACCTATGACATCCCTGCACGTTGTAATTCTGGCCGCGGGCCAGGGCTCGCGCATGAAATCCGCCCTGCCGAAGGTTCTCCACCGCATTGCCGGCAAACCCATGCTTCACCATGTCATGGACACGGCCCGAAAACTGGGTGCCGCTGGTATCCATGGCGTTATCGGACACGGTGCGGAGCAGGTAAAAGCCATCACCCCGGCTGAAGACGTGCAATGGGCGTTGCAGGAACAGCAACTGGGCACCGGCCACGCCGTGGCTCAGGCACTGCCGGCATTGCCGGACGATGCACGGGTGCTGATTCTCTATGGCGATGTTCCGCTGACGCGGCCGGAAACCCTAGAAGCACTGACTTCACAGGTAAGTGAGTATTCACTCGGCCTGTTAACGGTGACCCTGGATAACCCGGATGGATACGGCCGCATCCTCCGCAATGATGCCGGGGATGTGACCGCCATTGTAGAGCAGAAAGACGCCACCGATGCCCAGAAAGCAGTCAAGGAAGTGAATACCGGAATCCTTGCGGTTTCTGCACGCCACCTCAAAGACTGGTTACCACAGCTGTCCAACAGTAATGCTCAGGGTGAATACTACCTGACTGATATCATTGCCATGGCGGCCGACAAGGGCGTACGCATTTCAGTGGCGCAGCCTGCCAACGAATACGAAGTACAGGGTGTGAATAACCGTCTGCAACTGGCGGAACTGGAGCGGTGGTACCAGCTTCAGGAGGCGAATCGGCTGATGACCGAGGGTGCCACCCTGGCAGATCCTTCCAGGATCGACGTACGGGGCAATCTGTCGGTAGGCCAGGATGTGCTGATTGATATCAATGCAGTGTTTGAAGGCAATGTTTCCCTCGCCAACGATGTCAGCATTGGTCCCAACTGTGTGATTCGCGACGCCACGATTGGCGAGGGGACGCGTATCGAGGCCAATTCGGTTATTGATGGCGCGGATATCGGTCGCGGCGCCCAGGTTGGCCCATTTGCGCGGTTGCGGCCTGGTACAAAGCTGGCGGACAGCACCAAGGTGGGCAACTTTGTGGAAACCAAGAAGGCCGACGTTGGCGAGGGCAGCAAGATCAATCACCTCAGCTATGTGGGCGATGCCATACTGGGACGTAATGTGAATGTGGGTGCAGGAACCATTACGTGCAATTATGATGGGGTGAACAAGTACAAAACGGTGTTGGGCGATGGTGTTTTCGTGGGCTCCAATACCTCCCTGGTAGCACCCGTGTCATTGGCGGACAATGTCACCATTGGTGCCGGCTCCACCATTACCCGCAACGTGGAGGCAGGCGAGCTCGCCGTCGCCCGCGGACGTCAGCGGAATATCGATAACTGGGAACGCCCGGTCAAAAAAGACTGATTCAAAAGCCGCAACAGGCTTCGGTACATTCGGAACAGGTGACAGGTATATGTGTGGAATTGTAGGTGCAGTATCGGAAAGGGACGTTCAGGGTATTTTGCTGGAAGGACTGCGCCGCCTGGAGTACCGGGGTTATGATTCAGCGGGGATGGCCGTTATTGACAGCAATCACGCCATTAACCGGGCGCGGGAAGTGGGCAAGGTTGCCGCACTGGCCGACGTAATTACCGGCGAGGGCTTGGAAGGGGTTGCCGGCATTGCCCATACCCGTTGGGCCACCCATGGTGAGCCGTCACAGGTCAATGCCCACCCGCACATGTCTGGCGAGCGGTTGGCCATCGTCCACAACGGTATTATCGAGAACTACCAGGAGCTGCGAGAAGAACTCAAAGCCGAAGGCTTTGAGTTCACGTCCCAGACCGATACCGAAGTGGTCGCCCACCTGATCGAAAAACAGTACCGCATCAGCAGCAGTCTTTACCAGGCTGTCAGCTCCGCCATCGAGCATCTACGCGGCGCCTTCGCCCTGGCGGTGATCCATGCTGACGAGCCGGATCACATGGTGGTTTGTCGTGAGGGCAGCCCGCTGGTAGTCGGCGTGGGCATTGGCGAAAACTTCATTGCCTCTGACCAGTTGGCACTGCTGCCGGTGACCGATCGCTTCATGTTCCTGGAAGAAGGCGACATAGCCGACATCAGCCGTGACCGCATCGAGATTCACGACCGCGACAAGCAACTGGTGGAGCGGGCGATCACCCGTTTCGAGCACAGCTCGGACGCCGCCGAAAAAGGCGAGTACCGTCACTTCATGCTCAAAGAGATCCACGAGCAGCCACGGGTCATCCGTGCCACCACCGAAGGCCGGGTAACCAACACCCGCGTGCTGGAGCAGGCTCTTGGTACCCAGGCCGGCAATCTGCTGGAAAATGTACGGCATGTCCAGATTATCGCCTGTGGTACCAGTTATCATGCCGGCATGGTGGCGCGCTACTGGATAGAAGATCTGGCAGGCGTGCCCTGCTCCGTGGAAGTGGCCTCCGAATTCCGTTACCGGAAGCACGTTATCCAGCCCGATACCCTGTTCCTGTGCATCTCCCAGTCCGGTGAAACGGCTGACACCCTGGCGGCGCTGCGGCAGGCCAAGAAGGCCGGTTTCCGTGCTGCCATGGCCATCTGCAACGTGCCCGGCAGTTCCCTGGTGCGGGAATCCGATCTGGTAATCATGACCCAGGCCGGCCCTGAAATCGGTGTGGCTTCCACCAAGGCGTTTACCACCCAGTTGACCGCCCTGCTGATCTTTACGCTGGCACTGGCACGTCATAACGGCCTTGAAGAAGCGCGGGAGGCCGAAATTGTTGAAGCCATCCGTCTGATTCCCGGGCAGGTGGAACAGGTGCTGGCCCTGGATGCCGAGATCGTCGAGCTGTCAAAATCGTTCATGGACAAGTTCCACAGCCTGTTCCTGGGCCGTGGTGCCATGTTCCCCGTGGCCCTCGAGGGCGCCCTGAAGCTCAAGGAAATCTCCTACATTCATGCGGAAGCCTATCCGGCCGGTGAGCTCAAGCATGGCCCGCTCGCCCTGGTGGACGGGGATATGCCGGTCGTTACGGTGGCTCCCAACAATGAATTGCTGGAAAAGCTGAAGTCCAATCTCGAAGAGGTCCGTGCCAGGGGTGGCGAGTTGTTTGTATTTGCCGACCAGGGGGCGGACGTCAAAGCCCAGGACGGCATCCACGTGATGTTGCTGCCGTCGGTGCACCCGATCACCTCTCCAATTGTCTATACGGTGCCGCTGCAGCTGCTGTCATATCACGTGGCGGTATTGAAAGGCACCGACGTGGATCAGCCCCGCAACCTGGCGAAAAGTGTCACAGTCGAGTAGCTGGACCGGGTAAGAGTGTTCAAACCGCCGGAGTTTTGCTATTTTCTGTAGCAGACTCGCATTGATTGTAAAACAGAGGTGTTAGCGGGAGAGACTGAGCCACATCACAGTGTGCTCGGCGCCGAAGGAGCAACTGCCCCGGAAACTCTCAGGCAAAAGGACCGCTAACATGAAGACTTTCCGAAGAGCTGTCGACGACTGCGTCCGTTGGCACACCGAAGGAGCAAGCGGCCGATTTCGCTGAAACGGCGCGTGAATCTCTCAGGTCCAGAGACGGAAGGGGTGCTTTCTATCATTCTGTGTAGAAAGGAAACCCTGGACGCCCCTGGAGATCGCTATGAAGCGAATTGCTGTTATTGGCGGTGGTATCACCGGTATCACAACCGCTTACACTCTGGCCAAGCGTGGCCTGGATGTCACCGTTTACGAAAAACACCGTTATGCAGCGATGGAGACCTCCTTCGCTAACGGTGGCCAGCTGTCGGCCTCCAATGCCGAGGTGTGGAACAACTGGCAGACCCTGATCAAGGGTATGAAGTGGATGTTCCGCCGTGATGCGCCGCTATTGGTGAACCCCAAACCTTCCTGGCACAAACTGAGCTGGTTTGCCGAGTTTATTGCCGCGATTCCCCAGTACGAGAAGAACACCACTGAAACGGCGCGCATGGCGATCGCCGCCCGTGAGTACCTGTTTGCATGGGCGCAAGAGGAAGGTATCGACTTTGACCTGAAAAAGCAGGGAATCCTGCATATCTATCGCGACAAGGCCGGCTTCGACCACGCTGCCAATGTCTCGAAACTGCTGGCCGCCGGCGGCCTTGAACGCCGGGCGGTCACTCCTGATGAGATGAGCTCGATCGAACCCACGCTGGCGGGCCGCTATTACGGTGGTTTTTTTACCGAGAGCGATTCAACCGGTGATATCCACAAGTTTACCAACGGGCTGGCAGATGCGATCCAGCGCCTCGGGGTCAAGACCTTCTATGGGCACTCCGTGACCGAACTCAGTGCCGATCAATCCAGTGCCTGGGTAACCTCCCATGACGGCGAACAGCAAACCCGTGACACCTACGATGGCGTGGTGATCTGTGCCGGTGTGGGCAGTCGGGCGCTGGCGGCGAAGCTGGGCGACCGGGTCAATATTTACCCGGTCAAAGGCTATTCCATTACCGTTGAGCTGGACGACGAAGCCTCCCAGGCTGCGGCACCGACCGTCAGTCTGCTGGATGACGCCACCAAGATCGTAACCAGCCGGCTGGGTGATGACCGTTTTCGTGTCGCGGGTACGGCAGAATTCAGTGGTTATAATCGCGATATCCGGGATGACCGGATTCGGCCGCTCACCCGCTGGGTAGAGCAGTGTTTCCCCGGCGTCTGTACCCGGCGCGTGGTGCCCTGGGCGGGGTTGCGACCCATGCTTCCCAACATGATGCCACGGGTCGGGCCAGGCCGGTTGCCGACGGTATTCTATAACACCGGACACGGCCATCTGGGTTGGACCCTCTCGGCGATTACAGCCGAGATGCTGGCTGAAGCCGTTACTGGAAAATAAAGTCGCTCAAGGCGCTGTCTTTAAGTAATATTACGAATCTTTTTGGGGTGGTCGTTCGGCTGCTCTTCCTTGTCGCGTGTAAGACCAAATAGTCACCTACCCGGTACCTTAGAGGGATTACCGGGTACGTAAATATCAAGGAAGATAAGGGCCGGTTACCACATACTGTCACTCGTCCGTTTACTCAGAAGAATCCTGTAATGCCCACTACCGTTCTCTCTGGTTTTACCCACAACTTCCTGGGTAATGCACCGGCCTGGTACAAACAGGTCATCATCCTTTTCCTGATTGCCAATCCTTTGATTCTATGGACTCTTGGGCCAGCTGTAGCTGGCTGGGTTCTGGTGGGCGAATTCATATTTACTCTGGCCATGGCGCTGAAGTGCTATCCCCTGTTACCGGGTGGCCTGCTGGCGACCGAAGCCCTGCTGATCGGTATGACCACGGCGGACGCGGTGTACCACGAAGTACTGGTGAACTTCCCGGTTATCCTGCTGCTGATGTTCATGGTGGCGGGTATCTACTTCATGAAAGAGCTGCTGCTGGTGACCTTTACCCAGATATTGGTGGGCGTGCGCTCGAAATCTGCGCTTTCATTGCTGTTCTGTGCCGCTGCTGCCCTGCTTTCGGCGTTCCTGGACGCGCTGACCGTTACCGCCGTGATCATCAGCGTCGCCGTGGGCTTCTATTCGGTGTACCACAAGGTGGCATCGGGCAAGGGCTACCAACACAAGGACCATAACGCCAACAGCGATGAACAGGTGATTGAGCTGCATCGCGAAGACCTGGACAGGTTCCGGGCATTCCTGCGCAGTCTGCTGATGCACGGTGCCATTGGAACCGCGCTGGGCGGGGTGGCCACCATGGTGGGCGAGCCCCAGAACCTGTTGATCGCCAAGGTAGTGGGCTGGGACTTTGCCAGCTTCTTTTTGCATATGGCGCCGGTCAGCCTGCCGGTGCTGGCTGCAGGTCTGACTACTTGCTGGGCGCTGGAAAAGCTGCGCTGGTTTGGCTATGGCGCCCGCCTGCCGAAACCGGTGCGCCAGGTGCTGGAGGAATTTGCCGACAACGAACGTACCAAGCGGACCAAGGCCGACCAGGCTGCATTGTGGGTGCAGGCAATGGCTGCACTGATTCTGGTTGTCGGCCTGGCCTTCCACCTGGCGGAGGTGGGGCTGATTGGTCTTCTGGTGATCATCCTTATCACCTCGTTCACCGGCGTTACCGACGAGCATCAGATCGGCAAGGCATTCCAGGAATCCCTGCCCTTTACCTCGCTGCTGGTGGTGTTCTTTGCCATCGTCGCCGTCATTCACGAACAGCACCTGTTCAAGCCGATCATCGATTTTGTGCTCAGCCTGCCAAAGGACCAGCAGCCGGGCATGTTCTTTATCGCCAACGGACTGCTGTCGATGATCAGCGATAACGTTTTTGTGGCTACGGTGTACATCAGCGAAATCAAACAGGCACTGGATGCCGGCAGTATCGACTACGATCACTTCCAGGAACTGGCCATTGCTATTAACACGGGTACCAACCTGCCCAGTGTCGCCACGCCGAACGGACAGGCGGCGTTCCTGTTCCTGCTGACGTCTGCCATTGCGCCCTTGGTGCGTTTATCCTACGGACGTATGGTGATCATGGCATTTCCCTACACGATCGTGATGGGTGCTGTAGGCCTGTTCAGCGTCATCAACCTGGTTTAGAGCCAGCAGCAGCTCGTGCTATCGGAAATTGTTGCCTTGCGGACAGTGCATTCCTGTGCAGGTCTGTTACTCTTTTTGGAGTGGTAACAAGACAATGGCCAGCGGCAACGATGATAATAACAGCCCGAATCCGGACCAAGCTTTCTTGCGATTTCCTGTATTGCGGGTGGGATTCGATTACCCGCCCATTGGCCTTTGCATTATTGGTTTCCCTTTGCCTCGCTGTTCTTGCCGGCCCTGCTCAGGCCCAGCCGACCCGCGACACCCTGATAGTGGGTTATGTGGATGTACCTCCCCTGACTTATGAGGGTATCGATGGCCGTGCCGAGGGCGTGTTTATCGATCTGACTCGCCGCGTGGCGAACGAAGCAGGATACGATGTGAATTTCCGTTACCTTCCTGTGAGTCGTGCCTATTATTACCTTCGCACGGGCGGCATCGACATATGGCCCGGTGTTACCGACGTACCTGCCCTTGAAGGCGAAGTTCTGGAGACTTTTGTAAGCCCGCTGCCATTCACGCTCAGTGTCTGGGGAATGGAGAATATGCCGCCGGTTTCGCACTTCGACGATCTGAAGGACAAAACCCTGATTCTTATTTCCGGCTACACCTATGGTGGCATGGCTGACCATCTGGCACGCACCCCTGGCATATCGATCACCGAAGCGCCCAACCACCAGGCGGCCGTGGCAATGCTGAACCGAGGGCGGGGCGACTATCTGCTGGATTATCAGGACCCGGTAAACGCCGTGCTGGAGGAATTTCCGATCCGCGGTATTCGCGAGTACCCCGTGCGCACCCGGAATGCTGCCTGGGTGTTCTCGCTGGCTAATCCGAGAAGCGCTCAGTTGCGGAACGAGTTTGATGATGCCTACCTGCGTCTTGCCGAACGCGGGGAGGTTCCGAAACCCAGGGTTTTGAACGGAGGATTTCAGCTTCCGGGATTGGCCGATCTGCTTCAGGGCCTGATCAACTGAACGTCGCCGTACCAGGCAGTAGCGGATTCCCCGGTGTTGTCGGAATCCGACATGATGGCAACCCCCGCCAGCTTGGGTGGTTTGCGGCCAAAGGCCTCTTTATAATCCGCCACAATATCCCGCTCCACGGTAACCCAGCTGCCGGTCGTGTCCGCCCCGGAATTCACCGCCACCATCATCGTGGTATCGGTGAAGGGATTGGCGACCATTTCTCCCACCGGCAACTGATTGGCCCAGATATAGTTCAGGGCGTTACCCGGTAGTTCCTCACCGAACACCACCTCCACCGCCTTGCGCCTGGCGCGCTCAAAAAAGCCGGCTTCTTCGGGCTCGAATTCAAACGCCACGTAGATGCGGGCGGGGTAGTCATCACCGTCCTTTCTGCGGGCGTCGCCCTGTTCAAACACATTCGACACCTTCCAGCGCCAGCGCAGGATCAGCGAGTCCCCGGGTTCCACCGATACGCGAGCAATGAGCCCGGAGGCGCTGTCGTCAGTGGTAGCTTCGACAACCTGTTCGCCGTTGTCGTCAACCAGCTGGTAGCGGCTATGGCGGTCGATATTGGGAAATTCCAGCGGCTCCCAGCCATCCTCCAGAGACGTCATCTCAGAAAATGGTGTTATCAGCGAGTTGTCCGCGTTGTCTGCGTGCACCTGCGCCAGTGACATGGACAGGATCAGGGATGCCAGTAAGTATCTGCATGCGTGGTTCATGGTGCCCTCCCGAGGTTCCGATTACTGACCGGCAACCGGTTTAAAAGTGCCTTGTCGTCATTGATATTACTGTATATAGTGTTTTTTTCCTTGGTTAAGTACCAGATATGGTACCGGGAATCCGGTGAGAATCCGGAACTGACGCGCAGCGGTATTGGGGAACAAGCGTGGCACACAGACACTGGTTAACACCGGGAAGTCGCCACGCAAGGTCGAACCACACGGTTCACGCCCCTGAGTCCGAAGACCTGCCAGGGATACAACTGCACCTTCGCGTATAGGGTGAGCAGAATCGTAAAACCGTAGGTCGGATTAGCGAAGCGTAATCCGACAAACATGGTTTATGCGGGCACCAATGTCGGATTACGCTTCGCTAATCCGACCTACGTGTACCGACGTTTACCCCGTTTATACGGTGATATGCCCTCCGATTCTCTCTGCCTGCGCGAAGGACATGGAAACAACGCGTATTCAGGAGAACCGACATGTCCACCTCCCTGGCCGAGCCCGGCCAATCAGCCACATCCAGCACCGCCTCCCTGCAGGTTATTAAACGCAACGGAACCCTGGTTGGATTTGATCCTGCCAAAATCAGCGTGGCCGTCACCAAGGCTTTCCTTGCCGTGGAAGGTGACGAAGCCGCCGGCTCAGCCCGCATTCACGATGCTGTGGAGCGTGTCACCCGGCAGGTCATCCAGGCCATCAGCCGCCGCCTGAAAGCGGGTGGCAAGGTACACATCGAAGACATCCAGGACCAGGTAGAACTGGCGTTGATGCGGGCGGAGGAACAGAAAGTTGCCCGCGCCTACGTACTCTACCGCGAAGCCCATGCCCAGGAGCGTGCCAGCCTGGCACCGGTGGAAGCCCACCCCACGCTGACGGTAAAAAAAGCCAACGGTGAAGTGGCACCGCTGGACCTGGGGCTGATGAAAGTCCAGGTGGAACACGCCAGTCGGGGATTGGAGGGTATTAACGGCGAATCCCTGGTGGCAGGAGCGCTGCGGAACCTGTACGACGGCATTGCCGAGAAAGAAGTCATCTCCGCCCTGATCATGACCGCCCGCGGCCGCATTGAGCAGGAGCCGGATTACAGCGCGGTGACCGCTCGCCTGTTGCTGGAACAACTACGGCTGGAAACTGCCAGCGCCCTGGATCTGCCTGCCAGTCGGCCGCTGGCAGAGATTTATCCACAGGCCCTGAGCGCGTTTATTGACCAGGGCATCCGCGATGAATTGCTGGATGAGGCCATGGCGACGTTTGATCTGGAACAACTGGGCGCTGCCCTGAAGCCGGAGCGGGACTACCAGTTCGGTTTCCTTGGCCTGCAGACCCTCTACGACCGCTACTTCGTGAAACGGAACGATGCCCGGCTGGAACTGCCCCAGGTATTTTTCATGCGCGTCGCCATGGGCCTGGCCCTGAAGGAGGACGATCCAAACGCCCGCGCCATCGACTTCTATGACCTGTTGTCTTCCTTTGATTACATGGCTTCCACGCCAACCCTGTTTAACAGCGGCACACAGCATTCCCAGCTGTCCTCCTGTTATCTCACCACCGTGCAGGACGATCTGGAAGGTATCTACGGCAGCATCCGCGACAACGCCATGCTGTCGAAATGGGCTGGCGGACTGGGCAACGACTGGACGCCGGTTCGCGCCATGGGCTCCCACATCAAAGGCACCAACGGCAGCAGCCAGGGCGTGGTGCCGTTCCTGAAAGTGGTGAACGACACTGCCGTGGCGGTCAACCAGGGCGGCAAACGCAAGGGCGCGGTGTGCGCCTATCTGGAAAGCTGGCACCTGGATATCGAGGAATTCCTGGAACTGCGCAAGAACACCGGCGACGAACGCCGCCGCACTCACGATATGAACACCGCCAACTGGGTGCCGGATCTGCTCATCGAGCGCATGCGCGAAGACAAAGACTGGACCCTGTTCTCCCCGAACGACGTACCGGATCTTCACGATCTCTATGGCAATGCTTTCCGTGAGTGCTACGAGCACTACGAGGCGCTGGCGGAGCAGGGTAAAATCACGCTGTCAAAGAAGATCCCCGCCAAACAGCTCTGGCGCAAGATGCTGACGGTGCTGTTCGAGACCGGCCATCCCTGGATCACCTTCAAAGACCCCTGCAACCTGCGCTCACCCCAGCAGCACCGGGGCGTGGTGCACAGCTCGAACCTGTGTACCGAAATCACCCTGAACACCAGCGCCGACGAAATCGCCGTGTGCAATCTGGGCTCCGTCAACCTCGCCGCCCATATCCGTGATGGCGGGCTGGACCTGCAGCGCCTGGAACGCACGGTGAACACCGCGGTGCGCATGCTCGACAACGTTGTTGATATCAACTACTACGCCGTACCCCAGGCCAGGAACTCCAACCTCAAGCACCGCCCGGTGGGCCTGGGGCTGATGGGCTTCCAGGACGCGCTTTATCAGCTCAACCTGCCCTACACCAGCCCGGAAGCGGTGGAATTTGCCGACGTGGCCATGGAACAGATCAGTTACTTCGCCATTCGCGCCTCCGCAACCCTGGCTGGCGAACGTGGTGCCTATGAGACCTATGAAGGCTCCCTCTGGCAACAAGGCATCCTGCCCATCGATTCCATTAACCTGCTGAAAAAAAACCGCCGTGACGGGGATCTGAGTCTTAACACCGACAGCCGCCTGGACTGGGCCCCGGTGCGGGAGCTGATTGCCAGGAACGGCATGCGCAACAGCAATGTCATGGCCATTGCACCGACGGCGACCATCTCCAACATCGTGGGGGTGTCCCAGTCGATCGAACCGGCGTACCAGAACCTGTTCGTGAAATCGAACCTCTCCGGCGAGTTCACCGTGGTGAACCCTTCCCTGGTGCGTGACCTCAAGGCCGAAGGCCTATGGGACAACGTGATGGTCAACGACCTCAAATACTTCGACGGCAGCGTGCAGCAGATCGACCGCATTCCCGATGAACTGAAAGCCCGCTACGCCACCGCGTTCGAAATCGACCCCCGATGGCTGGTGGAAGCCGCCGCAAGACGCCAGAAATGGCTCGACCAGGCCCAGAGCCTGAATCTGTACATGGCCGAACCCAGTGGCAGGAAGCTGGATGCGCTGTATCAGCTGGCCTGGGAACGGGGCCTGAAGACCACCTATTACCTGCGCTCGTTGGGCGCCACCGGTGCAGAAAAGACCGCCCCGGTAGCGGCGCCGCAGCCGCAGGTGTGCAGTATTGACGAGCCGGATTGCGAAGCCTGCCAGTAGTTCTCCAGTAAATGTAGGTCGGATTAGCGAAGCGTAATCCGACCTACGAAAAACAAATTCAGAGGTAAGACACATGCTCAACTGGGACGACGAACCAACCACCCAAACCACCCCCCAAGGCCCGGCCCCCGTCAATGCCGACGACAAACGAGTGGTCAACGGCGAGACCGATATCAACCAGCTCGCCCCGTTCAAGTACCCCTGGGCCTGGGAGTACTTCATGAACGCCAACAAGAACCACTGGACGCCGCTGGACGTCAACATGGCTCAGGACGTTCACGACTATCACCACCGCCTGTCCGCGCCTGAAAAACACGTTTATGAGAACGTGCTGGCCTACCTCACCACCTCCGACATCCTCGCCATGCGCAACATCGGCCTGGCGGTGATGGAGAAAATGAGCGCGCCTGAGTTGCAGATCTACCAGGCCCGGCAGGTGTACGAGGAAGCCATGCATACCTGGGCCTACCAGCACTGCATCGAAACTCTCAACCTCGACCAGAGCGAAATCTACAACCGCTACCGCGTGGTGCCCGCCATCAACGGCAAGATCCAGATGGCCAACCGGCGCCTGGACGCCGCCATGCGCTCCGACCTGAACCTGCGCAACCGGGACGACCTGCAGGAATTCATCATGTCCTATCTGTTCTTCGCAGCGGTCTTCGAGGGCGCCTGGTTCTACAACGGCTTCAGCCCCATCTTTGCGCTGCAGCGCCGCGGGCTGATGCGGGGTACCGGTGAGCAGCTGCAGTACATCCTGCGAGACGAGGCCATGCACTTCTCCTTCGGCCTGAAAGTGGTCAACCAGATCCTCGAAGAGGAAAACATCACCCTCGATCCGAAAGCCGTCAGAGACATGTGGGACGAGTCCGAGGCCGCCGAAACCGCCTACGCCAACTACATTCTGCGCGACCCCATCCTCGGCTACTCCGCCGAGTACCACAGCGAACAATTCCGCTTTGTGGCTAATCGTCGTGCCAGAACCGTGGGCCTGGAAGAGCCGTTCCCGGGGGCGAAGAACGTGTCGCCCTGGCTGGATGAGCAGGCTACCATGCGTAAGGAGAAGAACTTTTTTGAAACCCGGGTGATCGAGTACCAGACCGGGGCACAACTGGAGTGGTAGCCGGACAGGTTCCGGTCAGAATGGTATGAAGTTGATTGAAGGCAGCCTGTGTCCACTGGCGCCGCTGCGCTTTCTGTGCGACGAGATGTTGATCAACGTGGCGCAGTGGCTGCGGGTGGCCGGGTACGATACCTCCTTGCCTGCCCCGGGCTCGCCAGACAGGCAACTGGTGGATTGCTCCCGCGCGGAGCAGCGATGGCTGGTTACCGCGGATGCGGACCTGCTGGAGTTTGCCTGCGCGCCTTTCTATGTGCTGTTTCTGTCGGGTCGGGATGACCAGGCCCGGCTGAGGGAGCTGACTCTCCGGCTGGACCTGGATTGGTGCCTGGCCCCGTTCAGCCGCTGCAAAAACTGCAATACCCCACTGCACACAGCCAGCGAGCGGGAGAAGCAGCTCTTTCACCCGGGACCGGGTGGGGTAAGCAATGATACGGTATGGGCGTGTGTCACCTGTCGTCAGCTTTACTGGGAAGGCAGTCACGTCCGGCGTATGCGCAGCAGGCTGGAAGCAATGAACGCCTGGCGGGACTCACATTGATCATGCATAAGGACGAAGCGAGATGACTGAATACTTTATCCAGGCGTTTATCTATCTGACCGCTGCGGTTATTGCAGTGCCGATGGCAAAACGTCTGGGGCTCGGGTCTGTGCTTGGCTATCTGGTCGCCGGTGTGGTGATTGGGCCTGTGACAGGGCTGGTGGGACAGGAAACCGCCACCATTCAGCACTTCGCCGAGTTTGGCGTGGTGATGATGCTGTTCCTGGTGGGTATGGAGCTGGACCCGAAATCTCTCTGGGCCATGCGTGTCCGATTGCTCGGGCTTGGTGGCCTGCAAGTGGTGCTGACTTCTGGCGCCGGTATGGTCATCGCCTGGTGGTTGGGGTTGCCCTGGCAAACTACCATTGCAGTGGGGCTGATCTTTTCCCTGTCTTCCACCGCTATTGTCCTGCAAACCCTCAACGAGAAAGGGCTCAGCAAGACAGAGGGAGGTCGTGGTGCCTTCTCGGTGCTGTTGTTCCAGGACATCGCCGTTATTCCCATGCTCGCTGTCATTCCTCTGCTAACGGTGACCGGCCTTGCGGCTGTTGGCGCGTCTGAAGCGGATTCTCACAGCGCTTTCAGCCTGGTGGCGGACCTGCCGGGCTGGGCTCATGCGTTGGTGGTGATCAGCGCAGTGGCCACGGTGATTGTTGGTGGTCACTACCTGAGTCGGCCACTGTTCCGTTATGTGGTGAAGTCCGGTATGCGTGAGGTATTTACCGCCACTGCACTGATGCTGATAATTGGCATCGCTGCGTTGATGAGCGTTGTCAACCTGTCGCCGGCCCTCGGCGCTTTCCTGGCAGGTGTGGTGCTGGCTAACAGCGAATTCCGCCACGAGCTGGAGGCCAATATCGAGCCCTTCAAGGGACTGTTGCTGGGGTTGTTCTTTATCACTGTGGGTGCCGGCATCAATTTCGAGGTGTTGGCGGCGCAGTGGGGCACGGTTCTGACCCTCGCGCTGGTGGTGATCGTGGTGAAGGCCTCCGTGCTGTTGATTCTGGCGCTGCTGTTTGGGCTACGCGGCCGGGATGGCTGGCTGTTTACCCTGGGCCTTGCCCAGGCCGGCGAATTCGGTTTTGTGCTGCTGACCTACAGTATGCAGAACCGGGTTATCCCGGCGGATATCGCCCAGATACTGGCCCTGGTGGTGGCGCTGTCCATGTTCCTCACGCCGCTATTGTTCATCGCCTACGACACGCTGGTTTTGCCGCGATACCGTGATGCCCGGAATGACCAGCGGGAAGCGGATACCATCGAGGAACAGGCCCCGGTAATCATCGCCGGTGTTGGGCGTTTCGGCCAGATCGTATGCCGGTTGTTGCGTGCCAGTAAGGTGCCCATCGTGGCTCTGGACCTGGCCCTCGACCAGATTGAAAACCTGCGCCGTATTCACATCAAGAGTTACTTCGGTGACGCCAGCCGAATGGGCCTGCTTGAGACCGCGGGCATTGCCAACGCGCGCCTGCTGGTCGTGGCCATTGACGACCGGGATCGGGCAGTGGCACTTGTTCAGCACGTCAAGCAACACTACCCCGGTGTCTGGGTGCTGGCCCGGGCCTTTGACAGAGGCCATGGCTATCAGTTGCGCCAGGCCGGCGCCGATGATGTGGTCAGCGAAACCTATCACTCCGCCCTGGAACTGGGTGGCCATGCCCTGACCGCGTTCGGCGTACACCCATTGCGGGCACGGCAGATGACCTGGGCTTTTATTAATAATGAAAAGGCCCACGAGGATGATTTGTTCGATGCCTGGAAGGACATTGAAGAGGGTATCCGTTTCAGTCCCCGTTACGGCGAACTTTTCATGAAACTGGAAGAGACCCTTGGTCACGTCATGCAGCAGGACTGGCAGCCTCCAAGTAAGGAAGACGTTCCGCTGTGGTCGCCTCCGAAGACTGGCGAATAAATCCTGGGATCAATAATAAACCAAGAGTGATGTCAGAGATGGATAACCTGAACCTTCGCCACCTCCATTATTTCTGGGTAATTGCCCGTGAGGGGTCCATTGTCCGGGCGGCGGAAAGCCTTGAGCTGACCCCGCAGACCCTGAGCGGCCAACTGGCGACTTTTGAATCCGCTCTGGGTAACGCTCTGTTCCGCCGAGCCAACCGGGCCCTGCAACTGACCGATTTCGGGCAGACGGTATTCGGTTACGCAGACGACATGTTCCAGACCGCCCAGGCGCTGACGGATGTGCTTCGGCAGCCGCCGGAAAACAGGCCCCTGAGCCTGTCAGTGGGCATTGCCGCCTCGATTCACAAGCTGATTGCCTACCATCTGACTGCACCGGCATTGTCCCTGTCCCGCGAGGTGCGATTGAATTGTCGTACCGGGGATACCACTGAATTGTTGAAGCGGCTTGTCCAGCGAGAACTGGACATCGTGCTGACTGACCGCCAGCCTGCGTCAGGTGAGGCTGGCCAGTTCCGCAGCCATCGGCTGGCGAGCTCTTCAATGTCGTTGTTTGCGGCGCCGGAGCTGGCGGAAACGCTGTCTGCGGATTTTCCTGCCAGTCTCGACCGGCAGCCATTCTTGGCAACCTCTCTTGATGCTCCCTATATCAGCGCCCTGATGAACTGGTTTTCCAGCCAGGATATCCGGGTAAAAGTGGTTGCCGAAGTGGACGACAGTGCCCTGATCAAGGTATTCGGCCGGGAAGGCCTGGGGTATTTTGCGGCACCCACCGCCATCCGGGACGAGGTCTGTCGCCAGTACCAGGTGGTGCATGTGGCCAGTATCCAGGAGGTCCGTGACACACTGTATGCGGTGACACGGGCCCGGGGAAGCCATAATGCAGCGGTGACGGAGTTACTGCGGGAGCGCCCGGAGCTGGATGACAAGATCGAAAAAATCGAACAATAAACCAGAAAAAACCATGTTCCTTTCGATTTATGGTTTGTGGATGATGGCATTGTGTCCCACAGAAGGAGAACCGGCCATGAAAACCATTCACAAGTTCCGTCTCGAATGCGGCAAAGAGCCCAATACGCTGAAGCTGCGGGAAGGTTACCGCGTGGTACGTTGCGAATATGTTGTTCCCCAGAAGGGTGTCTATCTGTGGGTGGAACAACCACTGAACGTTGCCATTCCGGTTGTAGAACGGCAGTTTGTCGTGGTGTATTCAGGCGACCCGGTTCCAACCAGTTACCAGCATCTGGATACCGCACTCGACCCGTTCGGCCCGGAGGCCTATCATATATTTGCAGTAGACGTGGCACCGGCAGATAAGGTGGCGGCATCACACCAGCAGGCAAGCCCGACGCTTTTCAGGTCTGCCTCGCAACAGGTGGGAACCGCCTGACTGGCACTTGTTATATCCAGGGCCCTGCGGGGCCCTTTGTTTTATCGGAGTTTCTGATTCATGCCAGACATCATCGTGATGTTCTTCCTGCTTGGAGTGATCGCAGGAACCCTTCGCTCAGACCTGACAATCCCCAAAGCCGCTTACGACATCCTCAGCCTGCTGCTGATGCTGACTATCGGCCTCAAGGGCGGTATGGCCCTGCATGGCAATCTTCACTGGGGACTGGTCACGCAAGTGCTGGCGATCATGGCACTGGGCTTTGTCATTCCCCTGGTGCTGTTTCCGATGCTCCGGCACCTGGTTAAATTGAACGTGGCGGATGCTGCCAGCTTTTGTGCTCACTACGGATCGGTCAGTGCGGGTACCTTCGCCGTTGCCCTGGCCTGGGTGGAGTCCCGGGGAATGGCCACGGGTGGGCAGGTTACCCTGTACCTGGTGCTATTGGAGTTACCGGCCATTCTTACCGGCTTGTGGCTGTATCGACGCTATACCCGGGGCACGGCCCAGACAAACACCAGCGGCACACCCCTGTGGCAGGAAACCTTGACCAACCGGAGCGTGGTATTGCTGGTTGGCGGTGTGGTTATCGGCATCCTCTACGGGCCGGACCAGGGTGACGGGGTCACCGCACCGCTGACGGGTGCTTTCTCACTGGTGCTGTCGCTGTTCTTGCTGGAGATGGGGCTGGTGGCCGCTGAAACCCTGCGCAAGATTCAGCTCCGCCACTGGCGGCTGATTGTCTTTGCCCTGTGCATGCCGCCAATCCTGTCCCTGCCGGGGTTGGTAACCGGCGTGTGGCTGGGGCTCGAACCCGGCACTATTGTCATCCTTGGCGCCCTTACCGCCAGTGCCTCTTATATCGCAGCGCCAGTGGCGGTAAGACACGCAATTCCCGAGGCGGATATCGGGCTGGCCATGCTGGCCTCGCTCGGTGTGACTTTCCCATTCAACGTGTTGATTGGTATAGGGTTATACAGTTACTTCCTGGAATTATTGTGATTTACCCCGATAGGGCTATGATGGTCGGACAGCTCTAACAGGGAGGGCACAGCTTTGGTACAGCAAAAGGACGTCACTGTATTTTACGATGAGCGAGTACTGGCTCATGCCCCGGACACCAATGTGGATTTTTTGCCCGGCCGGCTGGACAAGCGGATTCGCACCATTCTTTCGGACCTCGATGTGCAATGGAAGTACCCGGAGCACCCCGGCCGCATAACGGCAATCATGGAGCTGCTGGCGCGGGAACCGATCCCCGGTGTGAGAATCGAGCCTGGCAAGGCGGCGACCAAGGATGAGTTGAGTCGGGTTCATACCCGCTCCTTCCTAGATGACATATTTTCCCTGCGAAATGAAAGCGCCTGGCTGGATGTGGATACCACGGCTGTTTCACCGGGCAGTGTCCAGGCTGCCGAAGTGGCCGCCGGCACGGCAATTGCGGCCGTGGAAGCGGTTGTTGAAGGCCGCACCGGCAGTGCGTTTGCGGTAGTACGGCCACCCGGCCACCATGCCGACCCGGCGCGAGCGAGGGGCTTTTGTCTGTTCAACAATGTGGCTGTTGCCGCAGCCCATGCACATGCCGCTCTGGGCTGTAAGCGGGTGTTGATTGTCGACTGGGATGCGCACCATGGCAATGGTACCCAGGATATCTTCTGGGCCGACCCGGACGTCATGTTTTTCGATATGCACCGCGCCGCACCATTCTATCCGGGCACCGGGTCGCTGACGGATGTCGGTGCAGGACGCGGAGAGGGTACCACCGTAAATGTACCCATGCCGGGTGGCGCGGGCGATGTTGCCTATCTGAAGGCTATGCGCGACATCCTGGTGCCGGCTGCGGACTTCTTCAAACCGGACCTGGTGCTGGTATCCGCCGGCTTCGATGCCCACTGGTTCGACCTGGCACTCAACGTGTCCTACGAGGGTTTCGCCGCCATGACCGGAGTTGTCCAGCAAATTGCAGACAAGCACTGTAATGGCCGGTTGGCCATGATCCTTGAGGGCGGTTACAATACCGAATCATTGTCTTATGGCGTACACGCGGTGCTCAAGGCGCTGGCTGGCGGCGTGGTGGTGGAGCCCAAAGACTGCGGTGTAGAGGAAGTGGAGGCCGCAACCGAATTCCACAAGGGTGCCTTTCAACCCGATAATACGAATTAGTTCTTTGCTATTACCCGCCTAAGAACAAAATAGCATTTACCTATCGAACAACTAAAAACAATCAATTTGAATGTTTTTGATCGGACCAATACATTGTGCCGCTCAAGTTAGCCAATGCCTCAATGAACCAAATGGAGACAATTCTTATGGGTATGATTAACAGCGAAATTCAGCCGTTCAACGCTACCGCTTTCAAACAGGGCGAGTTCGTTGAAATTTCTGAAGCCGATGTAAAAGGTAAGTGGTCGGTATTTTTCTTCTACCCGGCCGACTTCACGTTCGTATGCCCGACCGAGCTGGGCGACGTGGCAGACAAGTATGAAGAGCTGCAGAAGCTGGGCGTGGAAGTATTCTCCGTGTCTACCGACACCCACTTCACCCACAAAGCTTGGCACGACAGCTCCGAGACCATCGGCAAGATCAACTACTTCATGGTAGGCGACCAGACCGGCACCATCACCAACAACTTCGGTGTCATGCGTGAAGGCCAGGGCCTGGCAGACCGCGCTACCTTCCTGATCGACCCGGATGGCGTTATCCAGGCGATGGAAATCACTGCTGAAGGTATCGGCCGCGATGCAGACGACCTGCTGCGCAAGGTAAAAGCAGCCCAGTACGTTCGTAACCATCCCGGCGAAGTTTGCCCGGCCAAGTGGAAAGAAGGCGAAGCGACTCTGTCTCCGTCACTGGACCTGGTTGGCAAAATCTAAGGTTTCAGCAACAGTGAAACCAGTAAGAGGGCCCGCTTTGCGGGCCTTCTTTGTTTCTATCTGGTTGATTTTCTGAGTCGAATAGCAAAGGCCTATCAAATACTTTGGATCAATTAATTTGAGCTCTACCTGGCTGGACCGTATCGTACGCACAGATTCGATTCACGACTCAACCTGAGTTCGCACATTCAGTTTTACGATATCCGAAGGGGAACAGAGAACATGTTGGATGCCAGTATCAAGGAGCAGTTGAAAGCCTACATGGAAAAGCTGCAGCAGCCGATCGAGCTGGTTGCCGCTTACGATGACAGCCCGAAATCCCAGGAGCTGAAGCAGCTGCTGGATGAAATCGAGCCGATGTCAGACAAAATCAGCCAGCGCACAGAAGAATCCGACGATGTGCGTCGTCCCTCCTTTGCCATCAACCGGATTGGCAGTGACATTGGCGTTCGCTTCGCCGGTATTCCGATGGGCCATGAGTTCACCTCCCTGGTGTTGGCACTGTTGCAGGTCGGGGGCCACCCGCCCAAGGCCAGCGATGAGGTTATCGAGCAGGTAAAAGATCTGGACGGCGAATTCGAGTTCGAAACCTATTTCTCCCTGTCGTGCCAGAACTGTCCGGACGTGGTTCAGGCGTTGAACCTGATGAGTGTGCTGAACCCGAAAATCAGGCACACCGCTATTGACGGCGCCCTGTTCCAGGACGAAGTGGAGCAACGTGAAGTCATGGCCGTGCCCAGCGTCTACCTCAACGGCAAGCCGTTCGGCCAGGGCCGCATGACCCTGGAGCAGATCATCGCCAAGGTGGATACCGGTGCCGAAGCCCGCGAAGCCGAGAAGCTGAAGCACAAGGACCCGTTCGAAGTACTGGTGGTCGGTGGCGGCCCCGCCGGTTCCTCCGCCGCTATCTATGCGGCACGTAAGGGAATTTCCACGGGCATTGTAGCCGAACGTTTTGGTGGCCAGGTGGCCGATACCATGGGTATCGAAAACCTGATTTCCGTGCCTTATACCGAAGGCCCCAAACTGGTGGCGGCCATGGAGCAGCACGTTAAAGACTACGACGTGGACATCATGAACCTGCAGCGTGCCGAGAAGTTGATTCCTGCAGCCAGCAAGGGTGGCCTTCATGAGGTACGCCTGGCCAACGGCGCGTCACTGAAGTCCCGCACTCTGGTGCTGTCCACCGGCGCCCGCTGGCGCCAGCTGGGTGTGCCCGGCGAAGAGGAATACCGCAATAAGGGCGTGGCCTATTGTCCGCACTGTGACGGCCCATTGTTCAAGGGCAAGCGCGTAGCGGTGATTGGCGGTGGTAACTCCGGCGTGGAAGCGGCCATCGACCTGGCCGGTATCGTCGGCCACGTGACCTTGCTGGAGTTTGCTTCAGAATTGAAGGCAGACGATGTACTCCAGAAAAAACTGCGCAGCCTGAAGAATGTGGAAATCCTGACGTCAGCGCAGACCACCGAAGTCGTGGGCGAGAACGGCAAGGTCAGTGGCCTGAACTACAAGGACAGGGACAGCGGCGAAGAGCATCACGTTACCCTGGAAGGTGTGTTTGTCCAGATCGGCCTGATCCCCAACACCGATTGGCTGAAAGGCGACATTGAGCTGAGCCAGCATGGCGAGATCATCGTCGATGCCCGTGGCGAAACCTCGACACCGGGCGTGTTTGCCGCTGGTGACGCCACCACGGTGCCGTACAAACAGATCGTGATTTCCATGGGTGACGGTTCCAAGGCCGCCCTGAGCGCCTTCGACTTCCTGATCCGTAACTCCGCTGATGAGAGTGACGAAGAGGCGGCCTGAATCACCGCCTGAAAACAGGTTCACACACGGCTGACCCCTAACTGACAGTTCGTGTTTCAAGCCCCGTTGTCCGGTTTCCGGATAACGGGGCTTTTTTTATGGCACTTGCTTCGGGTTGTGCTGGCAGGTTGCTTTCTGTACACTTTATTTTAATTGAACGTTCAATTAATAAAAGTCAGGTCGAAACACGATGCCGATTGTCGGAGTAAAAGACACCCGAAAGCAGCAGTTGATAGATGCCACCATGGCATCCATTGCTGAGCTGGGCCTGCAGAACACCACCATCATTTCCATCAGCCGCCGTGCCGGTATGTCATCCGGCATTATCAGTCACTATTTCGGCGGCAAGCAGGGGCTGATCGAAGCGGCACTGCGCTACCTGCTGGACCAGCTTGGCAAGGAACTGCTGGAACGGATGTCCCGTACGGACGGCTCTCCGGAGCAGCGCCTGCAGTGCATCGTGGAAGCCAACTTTTCCGAGTTCCAGCGCTCTGACCTGGCGGCGAAGACCTGGCTCAGCTTCTGGGCCCGCTCCATGCACGAACCCGGCCTGCAGCGCCTGCAGCAGATCAATAATGCCAGGCTGTACAGCAATCTTCGGTATTCCTTCGCCCAGCGTTTGCCCAAACAGGCCGCCACCGAAGCGGCCCGCCAGATGGCTGCAATGATTGACGGCTTCTGGCTGCGCAGTGCCCTGAGCACGGACCCCCAGGAAGGTTTCGCCGCAGCGGAAACGCTGTGTAAGCGGTTTGCATTGACTGCGCTCAACCCGTCTACCAATTCACCAGCCCAGGTTTGAACCCCATGACTGCATTGCCCCGTTATCAGAACTTCATCAATGGCCAGCCGATGGCCAACAGCTCCGGTGAAACCTTTCCTGTGGTCAACCCGGCCACGGGTGAAGTGATCTATGAAATGGAAATCGCCGATGAGGCTATCCAGAAGGCCGCGATCGAAAGTGCGCAGGCCGGTTTCAAAGTCTGGTCCGCCATGACCGGTGCCCAGCGCGGCCGTATTCTTCACCGCGCCGTGGCTTTGCTGCGGGAGCACAACGACGAATTGGCCGCCCTGGAAGTGAAAGACACCGGTAAACCATGGCAGGAAGCCGAAGTCGTGGACGTGGTGACCGGCGCCGACACCCTCGAATATTTTGCCGGCCTGGCTGCCTCGGTTGAGGGTAACCAGCAGGATCTGGGCGGCGATTTTTACTACACCCGTCGCGAACCCCTGGGCGTGTGTGCCGGTATCGGTGCCTGGAACTACCCGCTGCAGATTGCCTGCTGGAAGTCTGCGCCGGCGCTGGCAACCGGCAACAGCATGATCTTCAAACCCTCTGAGGAAACCCCGATGGGGGCCCTGAAGCTGGCGGAGATCTTTACAGAGGCCGGCGTTCCCGCCGGCGTGTTCAACGTGGTGCAGGGTGCGGGAGATGTCGGCGCCTGGCTGACGCATCATCCGGACATTGCCAAGGTATCGTTCACCGGTGAAGTCGGAACCGGCAAAAAGGTGATGACCGCAGCGGCCTCTACCCTGAAAGACGTGACCATGGAGCTGGGTGGCAAATCACCACTGATTATTTTCGAAGACGCAGATGTTGAAAACGCCGTTTCGGCGGCGATGCTGGGTAACTTCTATACCCAGGGCGAAGTCTGCACCAACGGTACCCGGGTATTCGTGCACGAGGCGATCTATTCGCAATTCATGGACCGGCTGTTGGAGCGCACGCTGAACAACATCCGCATCGGCGACCCGACTGACCCGGAAACCAATTTCGGGGCCCTGATCTCCAGTAAACACCAGCAGCTGGTACTGGATTATATCGACAAGGGCATTGCCGAAGGCGCCACCCTCAGCCACGGTGGCAAGGCCGCAAAACCGGCATCCGCCCCCGGTGGTTACTTCGTGGAGCCCACCATTTTCACCGACTGCACCGACGACATGACCATCTGCCGCGAGGAAATCTTCGGGCCGGTGATGTCGGTACTGACATTTTCCGATGAAGAAGAGGTGATCAATCGGGCCAACAATACCGACACCGGCCTTGCCGCCGGAGTGTTCACCAGTGATATCCGCCGCGCCCACCGGGTGATTCATCGCATCCAGGCTGGCATCTGCTGGATCAACAGTTACGGGGCGTCGCCGGCCGAAATGCCGGTGGGGGGCTACAAACTCTCCGGCGTGGGCCGTGAGAACGGCCGTGTCACGCTCGACCAGTACACCCAGCTGAAGGCGGTGTATGTGGGAATGGAAGATATAGACAGCCCTTTCTGAGTTGGCTGCCGGGAGTTGCGTATGAAAGAAGCGAATTACGATTACATCATTGTAGGAGCGGGGTCTGCCGGTTGTGTGCTGGCCAACCGGCTTACCGAGGATAGCCGCTACCGGGTGCTGCTGCTGGAGACCGGTGGCAGCGACAAGAGCATCTTCATCCAGATGCCCACGGCACTGTCCATCCCCATGAACACCAAAAAATACGCCTGGCAGTTCGAGACCGAGCCGGAACCCTATCTGGATAACCGCCGCATGCACTGCCCCCGGGGCAAGGTGCTGGGCGGTTCGTCCTCCATCAACGGTATGGTCTACGTGCGTGGCCATGCCCGTGACTTTGACGAATGGCAGGAACAGGGCGCCGATGGCTGGGACTATCGCCACTGCCTGCCCTATTTCAAGAAGGCGGAAACCTGGGCGTTTGGCGGGGATGAGTACCGGGGCGATCAGGGCCCGCTGGGCGTGAACAACGGCAACAATATGCAGAACCCCCTCTACAAGGCCTTTGTGGACGCGGGCGTGGATGCCGGTTACTTCGCCACGGATGATTACAACGGTGCCCGCCAGGAAGGCTTTGGTGCCATGCACATGACGGTCAAGAATGGCCGCCGCTGGTCCACCGCCAACGCCTACCTGCGCCCGGCGATGGCGCGGGACAACCTGAACGTCGTCACCCATGCGCTGGTTCACAAGGTGCTGCTGGATGGCAAGCGGGCCACCGGCGTGCGCTATGAGAAAGCCGGCAAGCTGGTGGATGTGGCCGCTTCTGAGGAAGTGATCCTCTCTGCGGGTTCCATTGGGTCACCCCATCTGTTGCAGCTCTCGGGTATTGGTAACCGTGAGGTCCTGGAGCAGGCGGACATCCCCGTCAATCACGAGTTGCCTGGTGTAGGCGGCAACCTGCAGGATCACCTGGAGTTCTACTTCCAGTTTCGCTGCAAAGAACCGGTCTCTCTTAATGGCAAGCTCGACTGGTGGAACAAGCTCAAGATCGGTGTTCGCTGGCTACTGAAGAAGGATGGCTTGGGTGCCACCAACCACTTTGAATCCTGCGGCTTTATCCGCTCCAAAGCGGGTGTCGAGTGGCCGGACCTGCAATACCACTTTTTGCCGGCGGCCATGCGCTACGACGGTAAGGAAGCCTTCAATGGCGACGGCTTCCAACTGCATGTCGGCCACAACAAGCCCAAGAGCCGTGGTTCGGTGTACGTGCAGTCGGCCGACCCCAGGCAGGCACCGCGTATCCTCTTCAACTATCTTCAGCATGAGGATGACCGAGAGGGCTTCCGTGATTGCGTGCGCCTGACTCGCGAAATCGTCAGCCAGCCGGCAATGGACGTCTACCGGGGCCCGGAAATTCAGCCGGGCATCGACGTACAGAGCGACGAGGAAATCGATGCCTTTGTCCGCCAGGCGGTGGAAAGCGCCTATCACCCCTCCTGTACCTGCAAGATGGGTGTGGACCACCAGGCCGTGGTGGGCCCGGATACCCGGGTGCACGGCCTGAGCGGATTGCGGGTGGTTGATTCGTCCATCTTTCCGACTATCCCCAACGGTAACCTCAATGCGCCAACCATCATGGTGGCGGAGCGTGCTGCTGACCTTATTCGTGGCGTTGAGCCACTGAATCCGTCCGATGCCCCCGTGGCAATGGACGAGCAATGGCGAGACCGTCAGCGCCCGGGGGGCGCCAGACGCGCGATCGCCTGACCGTATCCCGGCGGCGCAATGGCTGCCGGTTTTTTATGCAAACCATCAGGACTTACCTATCGTCGCTGCGGCTGCGAAGTTCGCGCCGTCCTGAGCGCGCGATAGTTAAGTGTTGACCCGTCAACGCGGGGGTTTGTGTCCGATTCGAATGAACCATTGCTTCAAAGTAGAGGAGGAACACCCATGTTGTCCGATAAAATAGCGATTTCCTGTACCCGGAGGTGTGTATGACACTCTGGTTATCCACAGGCCTGATTTTCACCTTCGCGGCCATCGCGTTGATCCTGTTCAAATGGTGGGACCTGAAAGTCATCGGCGTTACGCCGGTACGTACGTTCACGTTTATCGCCATCCTGTTTACCTCCGGCCTCGATGTGGGCCTGATCATGTTCCCGTTGACAGAATTCGCCGGTTACGGCGACCTCGGGACAAGCCCTGAGTACGGGTTTGCCAACCCGCTGGCCATTGAGTTCGGTTTCTGGGCCTTCCTGATCTGGGGCTTTTACTTCCTGACCTGCTTTTACTTCTGCGTGATTGAGCCGCGGGTGAAATTCTTCGACATACCGCTGGTAAAAGTGGTCAACAACGTGGTGATCATTGGCACCTGCGCGTTCACCGCCTTCCTGCTGCTGATCAACCTGCCCTGGTACCTGCCGGAAATCGGCGACGGGGAAACCGTGGTGCCCATCTTCTACCTGATTGTCTTCGTGGCGATTGCGGCGGCCGTACATTCCAGCAGTAAAATCAAGTACGTGCGCATCCTCAGCCTGGGTTCCAGCTGGCTGTTTATCGCCCTGATTGCGGCGATGTGGGGCCGTGCGTTTCTCACCGGCAACGGCAGCGTGGGGGACTTCTTCAGCACCGCGGGTCTGATTGGCGAGTACTTCACCAACCTGCACCAGTTCATGCTGCCGCTGAACGACTACCATGAGTTTTACCTGCTCTGGTGGTTCTCCTGGAGCATCATGATCGGCCAGTTCACCGCCCGTTTTGTCAGCGGCCTGCGCACCTGGCAGCTGATGATCGCCATGCTGGTGTTTCCGTCCATTGCCATCGGCACCTGGTTTTCGGTGCTGTACCACTATCACGCCGAGGGCCTGAACATTGCCGCGTTTATCAACATCGCGATGATCACCGTCGGTATCCTGATGGTAATCAACTCACTGGATTCGTTGATCCGGCTTTATACCGACAACCTGAACCTGACGGCAAAGCGGCTGGGCCAGGGCAAGTACTATCTGGGGAACCTGGTCGCCATGTGTGGCCTGACACTGCTGTTCCAGCTTGATTTCCTGCGCATCCAATGGGTCGGCGCCCTGGTGATTGCGTTGTACTTCAGCTGCTTCGTCTACATTGTAATGAAGCGGCGCTTCGAGGTGATGGGCATTGAAGCCTCGCCCAAAGAGAATACACTCGACTTCAGGAAGATTGAGTTAGCGAGCTAGATCGTTTCACACACCATCAGGGAAATCCGGGAGGGATTTATGTTTCTCGCCGAAAAATCGACCGGTCACATGATAGAAGTGCTGGACACCCAGGCGCTGTTTGATCCCCATGAATCGACGGTGAAGGGCAGCCTGCACTTCGGTGAGGAGGCCCAGGACCCGGAGAGCTTTGAAAAAGCCGGCCTGAACTTCCCGTCCGGAGAATCCCTGCCGCTTTGCTGGACGGACCCGGATTATCGCAGAAGGTGATCCGGGCCCGGCAAAGCCACTCCCTGTTGTTGCTGATGGATCCCCATGCTTGAGGGGATGAGCTATACCGACCTGGCGGGCCAGGTCGTCAGCCTGATTGCACTGGGGTTCTGCATTGTCGGCTTCGCCAGCAAGCGGGACGACCGCCTGATGGTGCTGCTGATCTCCGCGAACGTGGCCTTTGCGCTGCAGTTCGCGCTGTTCGGCAGCTGGACGGCGGCGGTACTGAGTTTGCTGGTGATTGGCCGTATCATGCTGGCCCGGAAGTACCTGGGCAGTTGGAAGGTGATGCTGGCGGTGCTGGCGGTGAACCTGGTGGCGGCGGCACTGACCTGGCGCAGCCCGGTGGATTACTTCGCCATTGCCGCTGCCATCTTCGGTACCGTGGGCATGTTCATGCTCCGGGGCATTCCCATGCGGTTGATGCTGATGGCTGCCGCCATTGCCTGGATGCTGAATAATATCGTCATCGGCTCTGTGGGCGGCACCCTGGCGGAGGGCATGGTGGTAGTGACCAATTTCATTACCATCGGCCGCCTTGCCCGGATGAAACGCCGGTATCCGGAAGCGTTTGAAAATCTGAAGGAGCCCGGTTCATAGCCGGGCTTGTTCGAACCCTTTCAGCACGTTCACCACATTCACACCAATGGCATCCACATCGTAACCGCCTTCCATGGTGAACAGCGTTGGCAGGTTCAGTTTGCCCAGCCGCTCCCCCATCAACAGGTAGTCTGCAGACCTCAATTTGAAGAAAGAAATCGGGTCATCCTCGAAGGTGTCCACGCCCAGGGCAATCACCAGGGCGTCTGGCTGCCAGGCTGCGATCCTGGCGCAGGCGGTTTCCAGCCCATCTAGCCAGACGCTGAAGGGCGTGCCGGGCGGGTAGACAAGGTTGAGGTTGAAGCCCTCGCCAGGACCTTCGCCGGTTTCATCTTCAAACCCCAGAAAATGAGGAAACACCAGGTCCGGGTCGCCGTGCAGGCTGATGGTCATCACATCATCACGCTGGTAGAAAATGCTCTGGGTGCCATTGCCGTGGTGGAAATCCACATCCAGCACCGCCACCCGTTTGGCGCCCTGATCCCGGAAGGCCTGGGCGGATATGGCAGCGTTGTTGAAGAAACAGTAACCGCCGAACAGGTCAGCGTGGGCGTGGTGACCGGGTGGGCGGCACAGCGCGAAGGCGGCAGATTCGCCGTTGGCCACCAGTGCCTGTGCGGTCAGCGCGACATCGGCAGAGGCACAGACGGCATCCCAGGTGCCTTCGGTAATGGAGGTTTCGGCGCCAAAGCTGTAATAGCCCAGGCGGCCATCAATGTCTTTCGGTACCCGGTGCCGCATGCCGCGTCCGGGCCAGACGGCGGAAATAGCTTCTCCGGGTTTGCCTTCGGCGATCCAGTCTGCCCAGCTGACCCTGAGGAAGTCCACGTAGTCCTGGGTATGTACGCGGAGCACCGGCCCCAGTCCGTACTCCCGGGGTGGCAGAACCTCTCCCAGCTGCTCCTGTTTTACCCGGCCCAGTATGGTCTCGGCACGTGACGGCTTCTCATGGGGCGCGATCAGGATACCGCCGTCGAGTTCTGTTGTGGCCGTGCGGCGGTTGTGCAACGGTGAAAAAACAGTTTTCATGGGAAGATAGCCCGTGTTGATCTCGGTAAGCCCGGCAGCCAGAGTTGCTGATCGGTGCCTGACACTCTGCTGATCAACATACCAAACAATGAATCCATTCACAGGAATCGGTCATGAAAATCGCTGTCTTTTGTGGTTCCAGCCGGGGCAACGACGAACGGTTTGCCGAAGCCGCCGCTGAGTTTGCCGGTTATATGGCAAGCCAGGGCATTGACCTGGTTTTCGGGGGCGGCAATGTAGGCCTGATGGGGGTGGTTGCCGATGCCGTGCTGGCCGGCGGCCGCGAGGTGTATGGCGTTATCCCCGAATCGCTGCGGGACCGGGAACTGGCCCACCAGGGCCTGACCAGGCTGGACGTGGTGGCCTCCATGCACGAGCGCAAGGCGCTGATGGCGGACATGGCCGACGCCTTCGTGGCTTTGCCCGGCGGCCCGGGCACCATGGACGAAATCTTCGAAGCCTGGACCTGGGGCCAGCTCGGCTATCACAACAAGCCCTGTGCCTTCTATAATGTGGATGGCTATTACGATGAGCTGCTGGCCTTCATCCGCAAGATGTCCGGTGCCGGATTTCTCAAGCCCGAATACGCGGATATGGTGATTGTGGAACAACAGCCGGAAGCGTTGATATCCGCCCTGAAAAACTACCAGCCACCCGCCCGTAAATGGTCGTAAAGCCGCTGGAGGCTCAGGTTCTGTGCTGCCAGTGAGCGTGACGTAACGCAGAGTGCGCCACACGCGGCACCGAGCTTCAGGCAGGTCTGCAGGCTTTGCCCTTCCAGGTAGCCGGCCAGAAAACCACTGAAGAAGGCATCACCGGCCCCATTGGTGTCGCGCACCTCTTCGACCGGAAATGCCGGCTGTTCCAGCCAGTCCCCGTTCCGGTCGAGCAGGGTGGCGCCGTCAGCGCCATGGGTGCACACCACCAGCTCCTTGCCCCCATCGATCATCTTTTCCATAAACGCGCGATAGCCCGCCAGGTTGTCACTGGACAGGAAAATAACGCTGGCGGCATCAATAAACGGCTGGTGATGGGAGTTGTGGCCATCGTAATCGTGCAGGTCAGTCCATACCGGCTTGCCCGCGTTTCTGGCCAGTGCCAGAGCAGGCCTGGCGTAGCCCAGGATGTTGACCACCACCAGCTCACAGTGTTCCATGGCAGAGCACACCGGGGCCCAATCCACTGATGCCGGTTCGGCGGGTGGCTGGACAAACAGGGACACCCGCCCGCCGTGCGGGTCCATCAGATTCACGTGCTGCTCGGTAGGTGCATCGGTTGTTTCTACCAACAACTCAATTCCCGGCAGGCCCAGGGCACTCCCGGCAAAGCCCGCCTCCTGGTCCCGTCCCAGGAGGGAGTGCAGTATGACGGGACGCCCCAGAGCTGACAGATTCAGTGCCTTGCCGGCGCCGGTACTGCCCAGGGTTCTGTAGCTTTCGTTTGGCCAGATGGTCTGCGGAACAGGCTGTGGCAGCACATCAAGCTGGATCACGGTGTCCACGGAGACACCCCCGATGATCAGTATGGGTTTTTTCATGGGTCCGGAGCCTTAACTGAAAGATCAGCCAATCCTACCCACTATTCCATCTGCCCGGCTCCTCCCCGTGGCTACGCCCCTGGATGTACCGGTACCCGGAGTGATTCAGGCTTAGTTTCTGGTTTTAAAAAGATTTTCTGGAATCAGAGGAGCGGCTGAAATGGGAGTTATACGAATTGGTGGTATGCGAACGCGTTCCTATAATACGCTGTTATGAATGTAGGGACCTTGATCTCACCACCTACACCCGCTCCGGCAATGTGGTGATGGACCTAAAAGCGTCGATCCTTTTCACTAACACCGGAATGATATGATGGTTGTTTGCAAACAGTTCACATCCCGGGCCCTGGCCAGGAGTTTCTGCCTGCTGATGTTCTGCGTTCTGGCTTCAGGGCTAAGCGCAGCCCCCACTGCCTCGGAGTTGATCCGGCAGAGACTCGAAGCGCCAGGCGAGCCTATGGCTCTGTCCGAGCCGCTGTACAATCGGGCATTGATGATGTCGGAGTACGAGTCTCGGGCTTTTAAGCCTATCTGGATAACGGACGAGGGCGCGTTGCCCAAAGCTTATCGCCTCGTGGATACAGTGGGCGAAGCAGCCTTGGACGCCATGAGGCCGGAGGACTATCATCTGGCCGCGGTGAGCGCCCAGTTGGCGGGCCAAAGCCAAGTAATGACGGTATCCCAACAGGTCGATCTTGAACTGGCCCTCTCCGATATGTTCCTGAGTTTTGCTGCTCACAGCTTAAAGGGACGCATCAATCCGACCTCTATCGACCCGGAATGGTCGTCCAGTCACCGCGATACCGACCTGACAATTCTGCTCTCGAAGGTGGCGGAGGATGGCAAAGTTGCCGCCCGCCTGGCGGCCCTGCAACCCTTACAACCCGGTTACCTGACACTCAAGCAGGCACTGGCTGATTACCGCCGCATTGCCGCTTCAGGCGGCTGGCCAGGAATTCCAGCTGGCGGCACCCTCAAGCGGGGCATGGATGACCCGCGTGTGCTGCTGCTCAGAACCCGCCTAGGCATTCCTGTGCCGGAGGAGGTAGGCACCGTCTACGATGCCGAGCTGGAGTCGGCGGTCAAGGTCTTTCAGCGCCGGCACGGTCTGGAGGTCGATGGTGCCGTGGGCCGGGAGACGCTCGCGGAGTTGAATCAGTCGGCTGCTTCCCGAGCACAGACCATTGCCATGAACATGGAACGGTGGCGCTGGTTGCCAGAATCCCTGGGCGAGCGGCACATTCGCGTGAATATTGCCAGTTTTGAACTGGAAGCCTGGGAGGGTGGCCAGCGTGTTGCGTCGCAGTCGGTTGTGGTCGGGAGGGACTACCGTCGTACGCCGGTATTTTCGGGTGAGATGACTTACCTTGTTTTCAACCCGACCTGGGAAGTGCCATCGTCAATCGCCCGAAAAGACCTGTTGAAACAGATTCAGGCTGACCCGGGCTATCTTTCCAGAATGAACATGCAGGTGCTCAGAGGCTGGGGAGCCGATGAGATTCAGGTGGACCCATCCTCAGTGCTGTGGAGCAGCATGACAGAGCGCAGTTTGCCCTATCGTTTTCGCCAGTTGCCGGGCGAAAACAATGCACTTGGACGCGTCAAACTGATGTTTCCAAATGTCCATGCGGTGTACCTGCATGACACGCCCGCTCGAAACCTGTTTGCCAAAGCAAAGCGGGATTTCAGTTCTGGCTGCATTCGACTGGAGCAACCGCTCGAGCTGTCATCTTGGGTACTGGAAGGAACTCCCAATTGGGATCGTGGCCGAATTGACCGGGAAATTGCTGGCAAGAAAATCACAACGGTTAAGTTGAAGAACCCGGTTCAGGTCCATCTGCTTTACTGGACAGCCTGGGTCGATGAAAATGGCCAAGTGCATTTCCGTCGCGATATTTACGGCCGTGACGCCCGCTTGCAGTCTGCTTTGCAGCTTCCACCACCAAAGATGAGCCGGAGTGACCTCTGAAAACATACCTGCGCTTTGCGATAATCCTGCTCGGCGGACTGACGCTGGCTGTGACTCAGGTCAACGCCTACGAAACCGGTCGCGCCGACTTTCAGCTTTCCGCGAAAGGGTTGGTGATTCCCTATTCGGTGTTTGCGCTGTCTGGCCTGCCTGGTGAAACGCTGGAACTCACCATCCGGGATACAACGAGTGGTGCTAAATTCCAGTACCGTTTCGGTGAGAGCATTCAGACAGTGACGGCTGGAAAACCATTTGGTGTAAAACTCCCGGCATTACCAGGCACCTATCCATTGCGGCTGGAGCGTGCGGCTGACGGCCACACGATGAAGCTGAATCTGTTCGTGATGCAGCCTGCCTCCCGCGTGGTCAAAGGCCGGCTGAACGGTTACCGAATTGGCGACTACCCTCAAGCAACCGGTAAGAAGGCAGCGCTCTACCCCAAGCCTCGTGGCTTTATTAAATTGACCGAGGACAATGGATCAACGCAGCTCTCACCGCACTTTACGCTGGCCCAGTTTCCCAGTAAGCAGGCGTCCGGTTACCCAAAATATCTGATTGTGCGGGAGAGGCTGGTTCTCAAGCTGGAGCTGTTGCTTGAAGAGCTTAATCTCAGTGGTAAGCCCGTTAAAGGATTTGTGATCATGAGTGGTTATCGAACCCCCTTCTACAACGCGGCGATTGGCAATGTACCATTCAGCCGCCACGTATGGGGCGGTGCCGCCGACATCTACATTGATGACTCGCCAAAGGACGGCATGATGGACGACCTCAACGGCGACGGGAAAATCAATGTAGGCGACTCCCGATGGCTCTACGATTTTGTCGAGAAGCTCTACGGTCAAACATTCTACGAGCCGTTCCGGGGAGGTCTTGGGCTGTATCGGAGTAATTCAGCTCACGGGCCATTTGTGCATATCGATGTCAGAGGACATCGGGCTCGCTGGGGCCACTGAGCAGAGTGTTAATGACACACGATATCGACAAGCTAGACAGCTTAGGTTTCTTTTCTTACATCGTAAAAACCGAAAAACCGGGACTTATTTTGTACACACTGGTTTTTTGCCTTGGGCTGGCTTTGTCGAAAATGGTCTTCAGCAATCTGTTAGGGCTTCTGTTTTTTGGCGTTATCAGCCCATTTCAAAAAATATCTATCAAACGAGAGCTATCAAACAGCTATGACGAGAATGACATTAGGCTTAACCCGGAAACCAAATAAAGACGCCAAACCCGTGGCTAAGGAAGCCGAAGCTATGGTTGAAGATGAGGCTGATCCACAAAAACGTTTTTTAAACGGTGTGGCTATCAATCCAACGCCGGGGATTCGCCTGGAGTCAGGTTCAGAAAAACTCACGGTACGCGCGATGGACTTGATCACGCCGATTGGAATGGGGCAGCGAGGTTTGATAGTTGCACCGCCGGGGTCTGGAAAGTCGACGATTTTAAAAGATATTTGCCAGGCGGTGGGAAAGGCGTATCCCGACATTAAACTTTACGCGTTATTGATAGATGAGCGACCCGAAGAGGTCACTGATTTCAGGCGTAGCGTCCCGGCTGAGGTACACGCTTCTTCTTCGGATGAAAGCTATGCTCATCACGCTCGCGTTGCCGATGAGCTTCTTGATATCGCTCGCCAACAAGCGGGCGAGGGTCACAACGTCATGATTGTGATTGATTCTCTCACGAGGCTTGCGCGTGTGCACAATGCGGAGCGAAAGAGCAGCGGTCGGACTATGTCTGGCGGGGTTGATGCTCGAGCGATGGAGATCCCGCGGAGGTTGTTTGGCTCTGCACGAAACCTTGAGAATGGCGGCTCGCTTACCATTTTGGCAACCGTTTTGGTGGATACCGGCAGCCGTATGGACCAGGTTATCTTTGAGGAATTTAAAGGCACGGGGAACATGGAGCTGGTTTTATCAAGAGACGTTGCGAATCAGCGAATCTTCCCCGCGCTGGACATTTCGAAAAGCAGTACACGCCGTGAAGAGCTGCTGTTGGATCCGAAAGATTTAGACAAAATAAGAGCGTTGCGCCGGGCGCTTAGCGGTCTCAAACCGCTAGAGGGCACCAAAAAGCTGGTTGAGCTGCTTGAGAAGTGCCCCACAAATGCCGAGCTTCTGGAAAACATCCCCGGGACGCCCATCGATTGATTCCGTGGTGCCTGCTGGGGTTATACCTCAAAGGAGGATTCTGAATGAAGCCAAGGATCAGCATGATTACGCTGGGCGTCAGTGATCTGGAAGTGTCGGTACGCTTCTATGAGCAGGTGCGAAACTGGTGAAACTCCCTCTTTTGGGTTGGTCCGAAGGAAGGATGAGGAAGCCTAACCAGGCAAGGGAAGGAGTTCTAATGACTGATTATTTCGGTTCTTGTCTCTGCGGCACCGTGAGTTTTGAGGTAAAAGGTGATTTCGACAGTTTTTACCTGTGCCATTGTCAGCATTGCCAAAAGGATACAGGTTCGGCTCATTCGGCAAATCTATTCTCAAGTTCAGCTAAATTGGTCTGGCAGTCGGGTGCAGATGCTGTGACTTCCTTTACGCTCCCCGGCACTCGTCATAACAAAAGCTTTTGTAAGTTGTGTGGTTCAGCATTGCCAAACACTCAGGTCGCAGGTTTGCTCGTCGTTCCCGCCGGGTGTTTGGACACTGAAATCACTATGTTGCCAACTGCGCATATCTTCTCATCCAGCAAAGCTGCCTGGGATGAGGGGTTAGGGGAGGTGCCAAAGTTCGAGGGACTGCCAGCTTGAGCTACAATCACATAACCAGTGGCTGTTGTCGGACGCACCTACGCTGCGCTCCGGCTCGCCGCAAAGCCACGCGTTATTGACCTGGCCAATGCCTGTTTCGGGCTTAATTCAAATTGGTTTGGGCGAAAATTCACCCTTTTAGGAGAGCATGGTTATGGTCGATATAGTTCTGGAATCGACAATCAAATGCCCAAACTGTGGCCATCAGAAAACGGAAGCCATGCCTACCGACTCCTGCCAGTACTTTTACGAGTGTGAATCTTGTCGTAGTTTACTGAAGCCGAAGCAGGGAGACTGCTGTGTCTTTTGTTCCTATGGCACGGTACCGTGTCCGCCAATTCAGCAAGGGTCAGGGTGTTGTGCTCCTGGCCAATAACATTGCGATCAAGTCCATTCTGGATTTCCCACAAACTCATTTGTCATAGCCTGCTATTTGGTATATCAGTGGGATCGGTACACCACTTTTTTATGGCATGTACGCGAATCCGGGTATCCAAATCGTCCCCATCGTAGAAGTGGAGTCTATCAATGCAGCCAAAAGACATCGTGGCGCAGTTCATCGCCGATATCAGTGCCCAGCGTTTTGATGAGGCAAAGTCCTTGCTGGTTGCTGAGGGGTTTGAATATGTAGGGCCGAATATGCGCTTCCTTAGTCGGGATGACATGCTGTCTTACCAGTTCGGTATGGTTGCCATTCAGAAAGACCTGGTCCTCCGTCAGCTCAGCGCCGAAGGTGAGCACGTGTTCGCAATTCTGGATTACCTGACCAACTATGAACCGATCGGAGATGTACGGCTTGCCGTCTGGTTTCGTGTCCAGAACGACAAGATACAGAAAGTTGAAGCCTTCTATAATGCGGCAGTGGTTGAAAACATGCTGGGAGGCAACCTGCCTTCAGCTGGCAGTACAGATCCATGACTATTCCCGTTAAAAATATTACTGACCCAGAAATCTCTTGCTCAAATTGTCAGGCTTGCTGCTGCCGTCTGGAAGTCATGATAATTTCTGACACCGGCGTTCCAGAGCGACATATTGCTGTCGATGAATGGGGCGGTGAAACCATGTTGCGGTTGGCGGATGGCTGGTGCTCGGCGATCGATCGGGATACCTTCATGTGTACAATTTATGAGAATCGCCCCTGGATCTGTCGGGAATTTGAAATGGGTTCCGATGAATGTCTTGATGAACGAGCAGAGTTCATGTGAGTTCGGATCTTTGAGGAACTACCACGGCAAGAGGTAGAGACAATTGACTTATTACATTACAAAAGTCGCCGTTACCGCTGTCCTGGTTGTCCTGATTTCCGAAATCTCCAAACGCAGCTCCTTTATCGGGGCGGTGCTGGCGTCAGTGCCACTGACCTCAGTTCTGGCGATGCTCTGGCTCTACATAGATACCGGAGACATTGGCAAAGTCAGCGAGCTTGCAGGCAGCGTGTTCTGGCTGGTTCTGCCATCACTGGCACTGTTTGTTGCGCTGCCGGTCCTGCTGACACATGGGGTCAATTTCTACCTCAGCCTTGCCATGTCCATTGGCATCACCGCGATCTGCTACTGGTTAATGGTGGTTGCTCTGCGCCACTATGGTGTGGAACTTTAAGTTTCATATAACCGAGCGCTCACACTGACCGAAACGGCGCCGGATTCCCTGCATCGGGCCAATTTCCCCTTTTGTTTTCCTGGGCTATCCTCAAACGGTTGGCGTGGGCCACCACGTTGAAATATTGATAAAAACAACAACAGTCGGGGCAAGGGTGGCTATGAGTAAGCAGCATGTAGACGTACTGATCATCGGGGCCGGTGTATCCGGCATTGGTATGGCCTGTCACCTCAAGCGGGAATGTCCGGGCAAGTCTTTCACCATTCTTGAGCGCCGGGAATCCCTGGGCGGTACCTGGGACCTTTTCCGTTATCCTGGCATCCGTTCCGATTCAGACATGTACACCTTTGGCTATAATTTCCGCCCCTGGACCAGTGGTAAGGTTCTCGCGGATGGCCCATCCATCAAGCGGTACGTGAGTGACACCGCTGCGGAAAACGACATCGAAAAACATATTCGGTACGGGGTGGCGGTGACACGCGCGCAATGGTCCGGCACTGACAAGTGCTGGACACTGACGGCGGTGGAAGAGGCCACCGGTGAAATACTCACCTTCACCGCCAGTTTCATGATTGGCTGCACGGGTTATTACAACTATGACGCCGGTTACAAGCCGGACTTCCCTGGTGAGGACAGTTTCAAGGGCCAGATTGTGCATCCCCAGCACTGGCCGGAGCACCTGGATTACGCCGGTAAGCGCGTGGTGGTTATTGGCAGCGGCGCCACGGCCATAACCCTGGTACCCACCATGGCGGAAGAAGCCGAACACGTCACCATGCTGCAGCGCTCGCCCTCCTATCTGATGCCGCTGCCGTCAAACGACAAGTTGGCGATGTTCTTCCAGCGAATGCTGCCTGCGAAATCCGCCTATCGCCTGACCCGGGCGCGGAATGTGGCGGTTGCCCGTATTCTTTATAACCGCTCCCGCAAGAATCCGGGAATCATGCGGCGGCTGATGCTGGGCCTGGTGCGTCGGCAACTGGATGGCAAGGCTGATATGAGTCACTTTTCGCCCAGCTACAATCCCTGGGACCAGCGGCTGTGCGTGGTCAAGGATGGTGATCTGTTCGGGGCTATCCGCTCTGGTAAGGCGTCGGTGGTGACGGATCATATTGAGAGCTTTACAGAGCAGGGTATCCGCCTGAAATCCGGCGAGGAACTGGCGGCCGATATCATCATTCCGGCCACGGGGCTGGATATCCAGATGCTGGGGGGCATGGATCTGGTGGTTGATGGTCAGCCTGTGGTTTTGCGGGACAAGATTATCTACAAGAATGTGATGGTAGAGGGCGTGCCCAACGCTGGCATGATTTTCGGTTACACCAATATTTCCTGGACCCTGAAGGTGGATATTGCCGCGGAATACCTGTGTCGGCTGTTGAACTACATGGATGCCCATGGCAATCGCGTCTGTGTGGCCAGGGATACCGGCGACAGCCGTGGCGAAGGCACAGTGATGGGCGGGCTGGATTCAGGGTACATTCGCCGTGCGGATGATCGCTTGCCACGTCAGGGTTCCCATGGGCCCTGGAAGGTTACCCAGGACTATGTGGCAGACGTAAAAACCCTGAGGTTTGGTCCGATTGAAGACGGTTACCTGGAATTCGATGGTATTCGTCCAGTGGAAAACACAGCGCCCCGGAGCGGTTTGCTGCGGCCGCTGAAATCCGCCCTGTTTGGTTCCTGAGGCCCGGGCTAGCGACGCTCGGTCACATTTGGAAGTACACTTTGCCCGCTTTCTATGGCAGGCTCGTTGCTCGTATTCGAACAGGCAACGATGTATGTCCAGCAGTAAGACCAAGAGCAAAAGGCCCTTGTGGCACCCTGCATTCTGGCCCTCATGGCTTCTGGTATTCACGCTGTATCTGCTTTCCCTGGTACCGATGACGGCCAAACAGCGCCTCGGCCGTCGGCTGGGCTGTTTTCTGGAAGGCAAGCTGAAATCCCGGGCCAGAGTGGCCAACACCAACATCGCCACCTGCTTTCCCGAGCTTGATGACGCGGCCCGCGAACAGCTGGTGCAGGACAATTTCGTTGCCTGCACCCGTGGTTTTCTGGAGAGCATCCACGCCTGGTGGCGGGATATGTCGGAGTATTGTGAAGACGCTGAAGTCCATGGCCTGGAGCACCTGAGGGAAGCTCAGGCCAGGGGCAAAGGGGTGCTGCTGATTGGCGGGCACTACAGCATTTTCGATTTTGCGTTGCCGTTGATCGCCTGTCACCTGAAAAAACCGGGGTATATGTACCGCCCAAACAACAACCCGGTGATTGACCGCATGATCGAAAACGGCCGTCAGCGCCATTTCGATATCCGGCCTTTCACCAAGCGTGAGTTGCGACCGCTTGTGTCGTTCCTGAAAAAAGGCGGCGAAGTCTGGTTTGCCTGCGACCAGGATTTCGGCAAGAAGACCGAGCTTTTCGTGCCGTTCTTCGGCACTGAGGCCGGGTGTATTACCTCTCCGAGCTATATTGCCAGGGTATCCGGTGCGTCGGTTATCTGTGTAAGCCATCTGCGGATGCCGGACGGGCGCTATCGGGTCATCTTTTCAGCGATCCAGGAGGCGTTTGGCACGGACAAACAGAGCGACACCGAGGCCTGGAGTCGCTACATTGAAGACACCATTCGCGAACAGCCAGACCAGTATCTGTGGTTGCATAAACGCTTCAAGACCCGTCCCGAAGGCGCAGAAAAGGTCTACTGAGGCAACGGTTACTCAAAAGACGCGCTGATCACATCCCGGTAGTTACGGATGCGTTGCACATAGTGCACCGGCTCATAGCCGCGAGCATAACCGTAACGGGTGCTCGGGTAGTAGCGCTTGTCGGCTTTCAGCGGCAGAACTTCCTTCATGTCGTCCCAGGAATCGGGGTTCTTGCCCAGTTCCCGCGCCAGTTGGCGGGCGTCCAGCAGGTGGCCGCGGCCGATGTTGTAGCTCGCCAGTGCCAGGAAGGTGCGGTCCGGCTCGGGAATGGTGTCTGGTAACCGGCGATGGCGATCGGCCAGGTAGCGTGCTCCGCCATCAATGGCGGCCGCCGGGTCCAGGCGATTGGTGACGCCCAGGGATTCTGCCGTGTTCCGGGTGAGCATCATGATGCCGCGTACGCCAGTGGGTGACACCGCTGCCGGGTCCCAGTGGGATTCCTGGTAAGAGAGCGCCGCCAGGAGATCAGCGGGCATGCCAGTGTTGGCTTCGGCGTCAGTAAATCGCTTGATGAAGTTCGGCAACCGGTCATCAATGCGGCGGTTCAGTGCTCTCAGGTCGACGAAGTCAAATTCACCGATGTAAGCGTAGTACCGGCTTTCCATGTAGCCGATGGCCTCATCGCCGGCGGTGCTGTTCATCCACTCGCGGGCAGTGCCGGCCAGACTTTCAGAACCAGCCGGAAGATACCACCCGAGATTGTTTCCGGTGTTCAGGTTCATCGCCACTTCCAGGTGTGGGAAGTGGCGGCGCATTACCTGGACAATGTTCGAGTCGGCCACCGTACAGTCAATGGACTGTTCGGCTACTGCAGCCAGCAGGATCTCTGTCGTCCGGTTTTTGTCCTCACTGAACTCAATTCCCTCATGCTCACTGGCTAGCCGGTCCAGTGTTTCCACGTAACTGGCCTCCGCGGTGACGGTAATGCCGACACCAGCCATGGCATCGGGGGTGCGTGGCATGGGCCGCATGTCCCGGTGGCAGACCAGTTGCTCGATTATTTCAGTATGGGCCGGGCCGCGAACGAAGTTCTCGGTTCTGGAGGGCAGGTGGGTCAGCCCGGCTGCGGCAATGTGGGTGTTTCCTGACTCCAATGCGTCGAGCACAGCCGAGGTGGACTCGTGCATTGTCCAGTTGACCTCCCAGCCCTTGCTCTGTGCAAATCGTGTAATCAGGCTGTATTCAGGGCCGGAAGGATTTTCATGACGGTCCAGATAGTAAGTGGTGGAGCCATTGCGGGTTGCAACTTCCAGCACTCCGGTTTCTTCCGGCGGTGCGAGTGCTTCTGCTGCTTCGTCGTTGTTCATGGGTTTTGCGTCACCCTGGCTGCAACCAGCGATAACGAACAAAAAAGGAATCAGCGCACCAATAAGCTTCGGAGTCATCAAGGACCTCTTAAATCTGGATTCACTTCTTCATTACGGGCCTTTAACCAGTATGTATCACTATAGTCCATAACTGATGCGGGCAGTGCATTGCAGACTGGCCTATGCTGTAGGCACGGTTTCAAACAAGAGGAGACACCGATGTTTTCCATCTTCAGGCGCCTGGCAGGCATTGTCATGCTGGCACTTCCCCTCTCGGTGTTGGCTGCAGAGGGTATGGTGACCGTTAAAAGCAACCACAGCGCCGACGCCACCGCCGACAAGCTGGAGGCCGTGCTTGAAGAAAAGGGTATGACGGTGATGAACCGTATCAACCACACTGCCGGAGCCGACAAGGCTGGCCTGGAATTGCGACCCACGGAAGTGGTGATCTTCGGCAATCCGAAGGTAGGCACACCGCTGATGCAGTGCGCCCAGAGTGTGGCCATTGATTTGCCACAGAAAGCGCTGATATGGGAAGACAGTGAGGGCGTTGTCTGGCTTGGCTATAACGACCCTGAGTACCTCAAGCAACGCCACAACATTGAGGGTTGTGATGGGGTTATCGAGAAAGTGAAGGGAGCGCTTGCCGGCTTTGCCAAAGCTGCCACGGAGTGAGTCCCGCCGTACTGGTTGGCGGGACATCATCCGGTGGAATCAGGGGCGAGGGCCCATCATGCGTTTGAGTGCCTGTGGATTGGGAAGGCCCTGTACCATGGTGATTTTTCCATCCTTTCCCTGGTAGAGGGTGCTGGGTGTGGCCTGTAAGCCCATTTCCTGCATCAGGCTGTTGTTGGCTTTTACCTTCAGATGAGCCGCGCTCACGCGCTTGCGGTCCACCTCTATACCACCCTGCTCGAAGGACGTCTGATGCTCATGCATTGCCGCTTCGGGGTTCTCGCTGCCGAGAATGGTGGCGGCTTTGGTCAGGCTGTCTTCTTTGAGTATGCCCACCATGATGTGGCGTAACTGGACCTTGCCGGCTTCGATCCAGGGCTCGGCCTGCTGGCGGAAGCGATAGCAATAGGGGCAATTGGGATCGGTGAAGGTGTAAATGACGGTGTCGGCGTTTTTGTCACCGTCCCGTACCCAGTGGCTGTCCTCCAGTTCCGGCCAGGCGCTTTCGAACTTCGGGCCCACGACAAGTTCCTGGATGCTGGCCTCGCTCAGGTTATTGCCGTCCTTGTCCAGCATTGTGCCCACGATCACATGATCGCCATCGGGCGTCAGATAGAAGGCCAGGGAACGGCCCCGCATTTCTCCGACATAGCCGGTCATTCCACCGGGGGCGTCAAAACTCTCTAGAACCTCGACACCCTGTTGCTCCAGTTGCTGGATCGCCGGTGGGTTCTCCTCGGCCTGGACACTGGTTGTAATAACAGCTGTTGATAGCAGGGCGCCGTGCACTAAACGTTGCAGTGGGGTCATCGTGATGCGGTCTCCTTCGACGGTGATGGTTCGAGATGGCTGGCGTCGAAGCGTTCAAGGCCCCGCGCCAGACTGGCTTTGGAGAGTTCACCCATGTGGCTGTCTACCAGCTTGCCCTTGGCGTTATAGAACAGGGTGGTTGGCAGGCCCTGACTGCCGATGGCGCGGCCGAAGTCACCCTGCCGATCGCTGAGCACATGGTCGAGCGTCAGGTTTTGCTCGCTGAGAAACTGGCTGATGGTTTCGGGGGGCTCGCCCTGGTTGGCAAAGACAAAGTTGATCCCGGGGTAGTGGTCCTGGGCTTGCTCCAGCACCGGCATTTCGCGAATGCAGGGCGGGCACCAGGTGGCCCAGAGGTTGACCACCGTGGGCTTCCCCCGGGTAAGGGCGTCCAGATTGACCGGTTGCTCGTTCAGGTCGGTCAGGGCGACGTCGGGCAGACCCTGGGTCTGATTGTCGATCATGGCAATCACGCCGGTGGTGAAACCCCAGGTCATCAGGCCAGCGGCCACGGCAAACCCCAGTGGGCGTCGGATGTTGGTGCGCCGCCAGAGCAGGTAGCCGGTGAACACCAGTGCCACTGCCAGGCCAGACACCACGTCGAAGCCGCCATCGCGAATGTCGATGATGCCCAGCCAGTCGTCCTGGTAGTGCTCAAGGTACCGGACTACAAAGCCGATCCGCGCGCCCAACATGGCTGCGAGGAAAATATCAGCCAGGGCGCCGGATATCGGAAGGTTTTCCTTGCGGCCGGCCAATGCCCCTACAATCAGGGCAATGATAAAAGCCAGCACCAGCAACAGATGTCCGATGGAAAGGCTGAAGGGACCAACGCCTACACTGAGCATGACTTCTCCGGTCATCGGGGGTTTTGTTTAGGGTACGGCGCCTAGTGACCCGTAATAGGGATGGGAGTTCCATCTTTCCTTCGTTGAAAATAAAAAGCATCCTACTCAAAACCACCTATGGCTATTTCCCGAACCCTCTGTTACCGTGCTTTCCATCCTGCCTCTAGGGATTTCCGCAGTTCAAGGCATTAAGCCCCGTGCGAACCATCCATACGACCTGTCAGAGGACGTCGCCCCGTTAACGGAGTGTGGCCGTAGTCGTTTTTTATTCCATGAATCTTCATGGCATCTGCCCGCATTCGCCCAGAGTGGTGTTCGTGGAGGCAGACTAATCAAGAGTTATCCAATATGAGTTTTTCTTCACTCGGTCTGTCCGAGCAACTGGTCCGTGCCACTACCGACCAGGGTTATGAAACCCCGTCTCCTATTCAGGCCAAGGCCATCCCCGCCGTACTTTCCGGCAGGGACGTAATGGCAGCCGCCCAGACGGGCACCGGTAAAACCGCAGGGTTTACCCTGCCGTTGTTGCAGCGCCTGGCTGAGAACCCCCGCACCGGCAAGGGCCCGCGCGTACTGATTCTGGCGCCCACCCGCGAGCTGGCGGCCCAGGTACACGACAGTGTGGCCCTGTACAGCAAGTACATGCCCACCAAATCCGCCGTGGTCTTCGGTGGCGTAAAAATCAATCCGCAGATGATGAAGCTGCGCAAGGGCCTGGACGTGCTGGTGGCAACACCCGGTCGTCTGATGGACCTGTACCAGCAAAACGCTGTTCGCTTCAACGAAGTGGAAATCCTGGTTCTGGACGAAGCCGACCGCATGCTGGACATGGGCTTTATTCGCGACATCCGCAAGATTCTTGCGCTGTTGCCGGCCAAGCGTCAGAATTTGCTGTTCTCAGCCACCTTCTCCAAAGAAATCCGTACGCTGGCAGAGGGCTTGCTGGATAACCCGGTTCAGGTGGAAGTAGCGGCCCGTAATACGGCTGCCGAGAGCATCATTCAGTCTGTCTACCCGGTAGACCAGAGCCAGAAAACCGCCCTGTTGAGCAAACTGGTGCGTGATAACGCCTGGGAGCAGGTGCTGGTGTTTACCCGCACCAAGCATGGCGCCAATCGCCTGACCCAGAAGCTGGAGCGCGACGGTATTACCGCGGCTGCGATCCACGGCAACAAGTCACAGGGTGCCCGTACCCGTGCCCTGGCCGACTTCAAGCAGGGCGAAGTGCGCGTTCTGGTAGCAACCGATATTGCGGCCCGTGGCCTGGACATCAAACAGTTGCCCCAGGTAGTCAACTTCGAGCTGCCCAATGTGCCGGAAGATTATGTTCACCGTATTGGCCGTACCGGCCGTGCTGGTGAGAGCGGCCACGCATTGTCGCTGGTCAGTGCTGATGAGGGTTCGATGCTGGCGGGTATCGAAAGGCTGCTCAAGAAGCAGCTGCCGCGTAAATCGGTGGAAGGCTTTGAGCCGACCAACAACCTGCCGCTGAAACCCAAGGGTAAGCCGGATCCCAGCCGCGCCCGTGGTCGCACCGGTAACGGTGGTGGCAACGGTAAACCAGCGGGCAATGGTCGCAGCTTTGGCGGCAAGCCAGGCGGTCGCAGTGGTGGCCGTAGCCAGAATGGCAGCGGTGGCCAGGCAAGGCGCTCGCCCCAGCGCGAAACTGCCTGATTCGGTTTTCTCCATAAAAAAGCGGGGCCCGCAGGCCCCGCACTGGAGGACGTACCTTCCGGAAACCCTCAGATCGTGAGGTTTCCGGCGGGTGTGTAAATTAGAACTTTAAGGTGAAACCCACCATATAAACCAGCGGATCGATATCCACGTCCGTGGTGATTTCCCCCACTTCGGTATTACCGGACAGCGCCGTAATGGTGGCGTCGGTATCAAGATCAATCCACCAGACAGCCGCATTCAGACCAAAATTCTCGCTCAACATGTAGTCCGCGCCCAACTCCAGGGCCACGCCCACACTGTCATCCAGATCCAGTTTCGAGCCATCAACAGTGCCCGGATCGGTGCCGAAATTTGCCTGTGCGACGGAATCAATAACGGCATTCAGCCGGCCGGTGGTCTTTTCCTCAAAGAACGTCGTGTAGTTGACGCCCAGGCCTGCATAGGGCTGGAAGCGGGATGCACTTTCCATGGGGTAGTACTGGAGAGTCAGCGTTGGCGGCAGGTGTTTGGTTTCGGCGAACTTGCCAAAGCCGCTCAGGCTGTCAGCTCCGTTGATATCATGTTTGAACGGAGTAGCCGCCAGAATACCAACGCCAATGTTGGATGTGATCATATAGGTAGCGGTGATCCCAAACTGGGTGTTGGAATCGACAGCCACACCCGTGCCGGGCAGCGCCAGATTCTGACCGGCCAGCGGGCCTCTGCCCGAGAACGCCAGGTCGCTACTGGAATCATCCGGGGCGACATGTGCGGGCCCGACACGCAACATGAAATCACCGGCTTCATAGGCTTGCGCAAAAGGGGCAGCAGCCAGGATACCTGCAGCCAGAACGCTGAGGGTGAAAGTACGGGACATTGTCATCTCCTTGAACCTGAATAATCGATGACTACAGGTTAATGACTGCGGAGACTCGAAACTTGATTTAGCGCAAGTGCGATGGGCCCGGCAGGCCGAGTTCACCGGGAGATTGATTCAACTCAAGAAATTGAAAGAAGGGGGTAGTTCCACGGCTTGTCAGCCGACTTTCTTTCTGCTTTCCGGCACAAACACATCACGAACCGTAAGCGGGTGACCGTCGGCATCCTGAACTTCCACCTGGCGAATGGTTCGCCCGGTGTCACGATCCCGCAGGTCCAGAGGTGCCTGGTCCGGCGCCGGGTTCCACTTGTCGCCCCACTGGCGCAGGGCAATCACGATGGGAAAGAGGTCACGGCCTTTCTCGGTCAGGCGGTACTCGAAGCGTGAGCCATGCTCGCCCACTTCCACCTTTTTGAGCACCTCGTTGTCCACCAGCCGTGCCAGACGGTCGCAAAGAATATTGCGGGCGATGCCCAGTTCCTGCTGGAAGTCCACAAAGCGGCGCGTGCCATACATGGCGTGCAGCACCACGAGCAGTGACCACCAGTCCCCTACTTCATTCAGGGCACGGGCGACGGAGCAACTGGAATCATCAAAACGTTTTCTGGCCATGTCTGGCAGTGTACCTAATAGGGTTGCATTTTAAAACCAGATTGAATAAGGTTGCTTAAAGAAACCAGATTAGTGAGGTTGCGATCTATCATGAGCATGAACCTTGGTCCCCTGTTTGAGCCTTTCGAAATCCATAACCTGACCCTGCGCAACCGCGTTGCCATGGCTCCGATGACCCGCAACTTCTCGCCGGGCAATGCGCCGAACCAGGAGGTGGTGGACTATTACCGCCGCCGCGCGGAAGGCGGGGTCGGGCTGCTGATTACCGAGGGCACCACGGTGAATCATCCCGGCGCCAATGGTTACCCGAACGTGCCGTTTTTCCACGGTGACACAGCACTTTCCGGCTGGAAGGACGTGGCGGACGCGGTTCACGAAGCCGGTGGCGCTATCTTCCCCCAGCTGTGGCATGTAGGCGCGGTACGAAAGGAAGGAACCGAGCCGGACCCGACAGTGCCCGGCTACAGCCCTTCCGGTCTTTTCGCGCCGGGTAAGCCCAATGGCAAGGCCATGAGCAAGGAAGATATTGACGATGTTATCAATGCCTTCGCCGACGCCGCTCAGGATGCCAAGGCGTTGGGATTCGATGGCGTGGAGATTCACGGCGCCCACGGCTACCTGTTGGACCAGTTTCTGTGGGAAGGCACTAACCAGCGTGACGATGAGTACGGTGGCAGCATGGAAAACCGTCTGCGCTTTGTGGTGGAAATCATCGAAGCCGTACGCTACCGCGTGGGCCCGGATTTTCCGATCATGCTGCGTTTTTCCCAGTGGAAGCAGCAGGACTATGACGCGAAGTTGGTGAATAGCCCGGAAGAGCTCGAGCAGTTTCTGAAGCCATTGGTTGAAGCCGGCGTTGATATTTTCCACGCCTCGACACGCCGTTTCTGGGAGCCGGAATTTGAAGGTTCCAACCTGAACCTGGCGGGCTGGACCCAGAAACTGTCCGGTAAGCCGACCATGTCAGTGGGCAGCGTGGGACTGACCGAAGACTTCATCAGCGGCACCTTTGCCAGCAAGAAGGAAGCGGTGGAGCAGTCCGGCATCGACGAACTGGTTGATCGTATGAACAACAACGAGTTCGAGCTCATCGCCGTGGGCCGCGCCCTGCTGCAGGACCCGGAATGGCTGGTGAAATTAAAGGAAGGCCGCATCGGTGAGGTGGCGCCCTTTGCAAAGAAGTCGCTGGCGAAGCTTTACTGAATACACCATGCGTTGACGATGAGCCCCGGCCAACCGCCGGGGCTTTTTTTGTCTGTCCGTGCTGTAATTTATCGTTCGGCCAAAACCCGTATGATTGATGTACTGATTAACAACAGAAGGGATACATCATGAAGTCTGTTACATCATTTTCTGCCATCGTCCTGCTTGCCTTGTCGTTAGCCCTTGCCGGGTGCGCCACAGTGGGCCAGGACTTCGCCACCCACAACGTGGACCAGATTGAAATCGGGGAAACCACCCGTTCGGAGATTCAGGAGATGTTCGGCGAACCCTGGCGCACGGGTGTTGAAGACGGCAAGCGCACCTGGACTTATGGCAAATACCGCTGGTCCGCCTTTGGTGATGCTGAAACCACGGACCTGGTGGTACGCTTCAATCAGGATGGAACCGTGTCTTCCTACGTGTATAACACCACCGAGTAAATGCTGGACTATCCGGAGACAGTGGCCATGGACTCTCACGGCGATCCTGCTGATATCGAGGAGCTACTGGACCGGATAGAAGCCGGAGCGGCCAACCGGTCTCACGTTTCCATCGGAGAAATGATGGACTCGGTGGGTCGCAGAAGTTTTGGCCCGGTGGTGCTCCTGGTGGGGCTGATTCTGGTAACACCGCTGAGCGGAATGCCGGGGATGCCGACGCTGATGGGGCTGCTTACCCTGTTGACCCTGAGCCAGGTTCTGATGGGGCGAAAGCACTTCTGGCTGCCCGGTTGGCTGGCGCAGCGGGAAATTCCCCGCAAGAAACTTGTGCAGGGGCTGGAACTGCTGCGCCCGCCTGCCCGGCGCATTGACCGCTTGATTCGCCCGCGCTTGACCCCGTTGGTCAGGGGGCTCGGGCTGTATGTGATGGCGCTGGCCTGCATGTTCATTTCGGTGGCTTTGCCAGCAACCGAGATTGTTCCGTTTAGTGCCAGTATTGCCGGCCTGGCACTGATGACTTTTGGTCTCGCGATGATTTCGAAGGATGGATTTATTGCCCTGTTTGCCTGGGGAATTGCACTCGCGGGCCCGGTCATGCTGATCCAGATTACGTAAAACCGGAGATTTTGAACTAGATTGTCATAAGAAGAACGCCTTATTGATTGGCGGAGAAGGAGCAAGACCATGATACGTTTATTCTATCTGGTATCTTCGATTGACAGTGCAAAGGAAATTTCCGACGACCTTCATGAGCATGGTGTCACCGACTGGCGTTTCCACATTGTCAGCAAGGACGAGGCCGGCCTGTATACCCACCAGCTACACACAGCGTCCATCCTGGACCGCACGGATCTGCCCAGATATGTGGAGCGCGGTGCCATAGCCGGTTTTGTACTGGCGCTCGCTTTTCTGGTTCCGATGGCACTGCTGGATGTGCTGCAAATGCCGGCTGCTGCCTGGATTGCCCTGTTCATCTTTGTCGTTGTTGCAGGAGGCTGGGTCGGTGGTTTTGGCGGTATACAGAATGAAAACTACCGTATCGAGCCGTTTCACCAGGACATAGAAGCAGGTAAGTACCTGATCATGGTGGATGCGCCGAAGGAGCATATTCCCAAGGTCAAGGAGCTGATGACAAAGAATCACCCCGAAGCCAGATTGCAGGGGCATGACTCCAGCTTCAATAATCCGTTTGCCAGAAAGCGCAGGCGGACCAGGCAGGCGTGACTGACAGCAGGCCTACGGACGGGGCAACATCATGAGCAAAGCCGGTGTGGTACTGACCGGCGGTGGCGCGCGGGCGGCCTATCAGGTCGGTGTACTGCGGGCCATCGCCGATATGTATCCGGACTGGAGTTACCCGTTCAGTGTCATTATCGGTACGTCCGCCGGTGCCATTAATGCCATGGCACTGGCGGGTAATCGCGGGCTCTTTCGCCACAACATCGATCACCTGGAAAAGATGTGGTCGGAATTGACCATGGACCGGGTTTTCCGGGCCGATACCATCAGCCTGATGCGCAGCTTCAGCAACGTTGCCCGCAAAATGATCAGCCAACCGGTCGGGGGTGGGCCAGTGTCATTCCTGGATAACGCGCCGTTGCGACAGATGCTTGAGCTGGAAATTGACTTTCAAAGCATCCGCAACACCATCCGGGAAGGCCATATCGACGCTGTGGGTCTCAATGCCTGCGGTTATGCCTCTGGCCAGAATATCTGTTTCTTCGAGGGTGCTGACGGGCTTGAGGGCTGGTCAGTGGGCCAGCGTGGCGGTGCCCGCACAGAGCTGACGATAGACCATATTATGGCGTCCTCTGCGATTCCCACGCTGTTCAGTCCGGTAAAGATCAACCGTGAGTTTTTTGGCGACGGCGTTACCCGGCAGATGGCTCACATCAGCCCGGTATTGCGTCTGGGGGCCCGCAAGGTACTGGTCATTGGCGTCAGTGCCAACGCCATGTGCCCGTCAAAACGGCCGGAAAAGCCCGGCATGCCAACGCTGACCCAGGTGCTGGCTCAGGTGTTCAACGGCATGTTCCTGGATACGCTGGATTACGACATCGACCGCTCGCGGGTGATCAACCAGTTACTGGAGCTGATACCAGAGGAACGGCTGAAGGAATCCGGGCTTGACCTGAGTCCGGTGGATATCCTGGAAATTTCACCGTCCGAACCCATCAACGACCTTGCGATGAAGTACATCGATGCGATGCCGCTGGTGCTTCGCCGGCTTACCGGCGCGTCGGATTCGGCGCCGGTTTCCAGCGCCAACCTGGCCAGTTTCCTGCTGTTCGACAAGCGTTTCTGTCGTGATTTGATCGAACTGGGCTACCGGGATGGCCAGAGCCATGCCCGGCAGATCGAGCGGTTCTTCGCAAAAGAGGCCTGAGCTATCAGGCCCCGCTAGCATCAATCCCTTAACCCGCTCACCACCTTGTCGATGCTCTCCTTGGCATCACCAAACAGCATGCGGGTGTTGTCCTTGAAGAACAGCGGGTTTTCGACACCGGAATAACCGGTAGCCATGCCCCGCTTGAGGACAACCACTTGCCTGGCCTTCCATACCTCCAGTACCGGCATACCGGCGATGGGGCTGCCGGGGTCTTCGGCAGCAGCCGGGTTCACCGTGTCGTTGGCACCAATCACCAGGACCACGTCGGTTTCCGGGAAGTCGGCGTTGATCTCGTCCATTTCCAGCACGATGTCGTAGGGTACGTGGGCTTCTGCCAACAGTACGTTCATGTGCCCGGGCAGGCGGCCGGCCACCGGATGGATGCCGAAACGTACGTTCACGCCCCGCTCCCGCAGTATCTTCGTCATATCACTGACGCCATTCTGGGCCTGGGCCACTGCCATGCCGTAACCGGGGACAATGATCACCGAGTCGGCATTGCGCAATTCTTCACACACATCGTCGACGCTGGATTCGTGCACCGTCTGGTCGGAATCAGTGGCACTGGCGCTGCTGGTTGTCTGACCAAAGCCGCCAAGAATGACGCTGATGAACGACCGGTTCATGGCTTTGCACATGATGTAACTGAGGATGGCACCGCTGCTGCCCACCAGGGCACCAACGACAATCAACAGGTCATTGCCCAGCATGAACCCGATGGAGGCCGCAGCCCACCCGGAATAGCTGTTGAGCATCGACACCACTACCGGCATATCGGCGCCGCCGATCGCCATGATCAGGTGAACGCCGAGGACCGAGGCAATGACTGTCATCAGCACGAGGGCAATGATGCCCAGCGCCATGCTGTCGGTGCCCAGGAACCAGGCACCCAGGAATACACAGGCAATGATCGCCACCAGGTTCATCAGGTGCCGGCCGGGCAGGGTCAGGGCCTTGCTGTCGATGCGTCCGTCCAGTTTGCCGCAGGCCACCAGCGACCCGGTAAAGGTCACCGCACCGATAAAGATGCCTACAAACACTTCCACCAGTTTGATGGTGTGTTCCGCTCCGGCAGTTGCAATCAGTGGTTCGATGTAGCCGGAGAAGCCAACCAACACCGCCGCCAGGCCCACAAAGCTGTGGAGCAGGGCGACCAGTTGCGGCATCTGGGTCATTTCCACCTTGTTGGCGATGGGAATGCCGATGCCGGCGCCGAGAAGCACCGCAATCACAATAGCAGTGACGCCGCCGTCCACGCTGGCAAGGGTCGCCCCCACCGCGATGATGATGCCGGCCACGCCATAGAGGTTGCCGCGCCGCGCCGACTCCTGGTGGCTGAGGCCACCCAGGCTGAGAATAAAGCAGATACTTGCGACCACGTAGGCCACGCTCACCAGTCCTGTACTCATATCGGGCGTCTCCTACCTGCGGAACATTTTGAGCATACGATGGGTGACCCGGAAGCCGCCCCCCACGTTGATGCTGGCAATCAGCACCGCGACAAAGGCCATGATGCCGACGGCAAGGTTCTCCGCCTGGGCCAGGTGTAAAATGGCACCGATCACGATGATGCCGCTGATGGCATTGGTCACGCTCATCAGAGGGGTGTGCAGGGAAGGCGTTACGTTCCAGATCACCTGCCAGCCGATAAAGCAGGCCAGCACAAATACCGTAAAGTGTTGCAGGAAGCTTTCCGGTGCGTGGGCACCGACGCCGTAGAGTGCCAGTGCTGTCACGATCAGCAGTGCACCCTTGCCAATCAGGCTGCGGCGGTCGGCGTCTTTCTTCGCAGCGGCCTTGTCTGCCGCCGACGGTTCCTCTGTACCGGGTGCCGGTTTGGGGCTCACCGGCGCTTCCGGCTGGGGTGGTGGCCAGGTAACGTCGCTCTCCCGCACAACGGTCAGGCCACGGATGACATCGTCTTCCATGTTGACCAGTGGCTGCCCGTCTTTCTCTGGGGTCAGTTCAGTGAGCAAGTGCATCAGGTTGGTGGCGTAGAGATCACTGGCTACCTTGGCCATACGGCTGGGCAGGTCGGTGTAGCCAATCAGTGTTACGCCGTGGTGGTGGGCCACCTTGCCCGGTTCGGTAAGCTCACAGTTGCCGCCACGCTCGGACGCCAGGTCGACAATCACACTGCCAGGCTTCATGGATTTCACCATGTCAGCCGTGATCAGTTTCGGCGCTGGCTTGCCGGGAATCAGCGCGGTGGTGATGATGATGTCCACCTCCTCGGCCTGCTCCGCAAACAGCGCCATTTCCGCCTTGATGAACTCATCGCTCATCTGCTTGGCGTAGCCGCCGCCACCGCTGCCTTCCTCGTCACCGAAATCCAGCTCCAGGAATTCGGCGCCCATGCTTTCAACCTGTTCTTTTACTTCCAGACGGGTATCAAAGGCCCGCACGATGGCGCCCATGCTGTTGGCAGCGCCAATGGCTGCCAGGCCCGCCACCCCGGCACCAATCACCATGACCTTGGCTGGCGGTACCTTGCCAGCCGCCGTCACCTGCCCGGTAAAGAAACGCCCGAAGTTGTTGGCCGCCTCAATTACTGCCCGGTAGCCGGCAATATTGGCCATGGCGCTGAGCGCATCCATCTTCTGGGCACGGCTGATGCGGGGAAGGCTGTCGATGGCGAACGACGTAATCTTCTTTGCCGCCAGTTTCTCCAGCAACTCGGGGTTCTGCGCCGGCCAGATATAGCTGACCAGAAAGGCCCCGTCCTTCATCAGATCCACTTCGTGTTTGCCGAGGGCAGGATTTTCCATGGGGGCACGAACTTTAAGGATAAAGTCCGCTTCCTGCCACAGCGAGGTGGTATCGGCCGCTATTGACGCGCCCACTTTCTCGTAAGCCGCATCCGAGTAATTTGCAGCCTCGCCGGCGCCGCCTTCAACAACGACCTCGTAACCAAGGCCAATGAGTTTATGAACGGAAGGAGGCGTAGCCGCCACACGCCGTTCATCCTTGAAAATTTCCCTGGGGATACCGATTTTCATTGTTGGTGCGTCCTCCGGATTGCCCGATGAACCAGTTGTCTGGATAACTACATACTAGTGCAAGTTGCCAGATTTGCTCGGTTTAGTCCGAAGAGGAGGGGGGGAAGGGGTTTCAGGCGTTTTTCTGCGCAAGGCCCTCGACGTCGGTCTGGGACAGATGATCCAGCATTGCACCCCGAAACTGCCGGTTAATAAAGCGCTCTGTTTCCTGTTGGATTGTTTTGCGCTGAGCGGGTTTCTCGATGTAATCCATGGCCCGGAACAGGATGTAGCGGATAGTCATGCGGGAAATTTCGTGAATCGTCTCCGGCGGCACGGCACTGACCAGTTGCCGCTCAATAATATCCTCCGCCATCTCCTTCGCACTGGCATCGAGCTGAGACTCAAGCGCTCTTCGTAACAAGGGTGAAGGCCCATGCAGTTCCCTCACCGCCACAGTGGTCGCCGCGGGGTTGGCCAGGAAGTAGTGATACACGAAGGTGACTGTGTCATGGGACGCCTGCTCAGACGATTCCGCCATCCGCCGCAACTCGCGCACCCCTGACTTCATGTCTTCGGCGATGTATCCCAGCACCTGCAGCCCGAACTCGTCCAGGTTCTTGAAGTGGCGGTAAAAGGTATTCGGGTTCAGCCCGGCCTCACGGGCAAGTTCCCGCAGCCCTAACGAAGAGAGACTGCTGCTTTGGGTTATCAGCCTCAGGGCAGCCTGTATCAGCTTTAGTTTCCCGCCAGTCAAAGCTTTCATGAAATATCACCGAAGTTCATAGGGGCAGTTGGGAAGGCTTTTCCGAAACACGCTCAAGCACATCCATGTGGCGCTTGAGCTCCGCCATCCATGGCTCCGCACAGTTTCGGAAAAGCCTTCCCAACTGCCCCATTCCCCAATGTTGGACACAAGGGACAGTTACTTATCCAGCCAGGCCAATCAGCCATTTTAATCTGGAGCGAAGTATACAGCTGTCTACTTCGTTGGGTATACATGTGTATACCGCCAGACATCATGGCGAAACACACAATAACAGGCAAGGCCGGATGGCCAGCGAACAACGAGGTAGCAGCATGAGCAACACAGCACAAATCGCCATAATCGGCACCGGATTCTCCGGCCTGGGTATGGGCATCAAACTCAAAGAAGCGGGGTACGATAACTTCGTCATCCTCGAACAGAGCGACGATGTCGGCGGTACCTGGCACGAGAACCATTACCCCGGCTGCGCCTGTGACGTCCAGTCTGCACTCTACTCCTTCTCGTTCGAACAGAACCCCAGCTGGACCCGCATGTTCGCCCAGCAGAAAGAAATCCAGGCCTACCTGCGGGGCTGCGCTGAAAAATACGACCTGATGAAACACGTGCGCCTGAATACCCACGTGGCCGGCGCCCGATTCGATGAACAGACCCAAAGCTGGACCGTAGAGACCTGTGACAGCCCCGAACTCTGGGCCTACATGCAGAAAAAAGGCCTGAACCCCGGCGACAAACTGGACCGTAAGGACAAGGATCTGCCCGAGTTCAGCTCCTTCAAGGCGGATGTCGTTGTTTCCGGCATGGGCGGCCTAAGCACTCCGGCCTACCCCAATATCAAGGGCATTGAGACCTTCACCGGCAAAAGCTTCCATTCCCAGGACTGGGACCACAGCTACGATTTCAAGGGTAAGCGCGTTGCGGTGATCGGCACCGGCGCCTCGGCCATCCAGTTCGTCCCGGAAGTGGCCAAAGACGCCGCCCACCTGGACCTGTACCAGCGCACTCCACCGTGGATCGTGCCCAAGCCGGACCGCGAGATCCGCCCGCTGGAACGGATGATGTTCCGCAAGTTCCCACAGACCCTGAATGCCTTCCGCCAGAGCATCTACTGGATGCTGGAAGCCCGGGTGCTGGGCTTTGTGGGCAACCCACGCATTCTCAAGATCGGTGAACTGCAGGCCCGCCGCCATATCCGCAACCAGATCAAGGACAAGGAACTGCGCAGGAAAGTCACCCCGGATTTCCACTTCGGCTGCAAGCGGGTGCTGATTTCCAATAACTATTATCCGGCCCTGGCCCAGGACAACGTCGACGTGCTGACCGACGGCATCCGCGAGGTACGTGGCAATATCGTCGTGGATAATAACGGCAGTGAGCGGGAAGTGGACTGCATCATCTACGGCACCGGTTTCAGGGCCCAGGATCCGATCCCCGCCGGTATGGTGCGCGGTCGTAATGGCCAGGACCTGCTGGATGCCTGGAAAGACGGCGCCGAAGCCTACAAGGGCAGCACCATTGCTGGCTTCCCCAACTTCTTCATGCTGATGGGCCCCAACACCGGCCTGGGCCACAGCTCCATGGTGTACATGATCGAAAGCCAGATTCAGTACGTGCTGGACGCGCTCAAGAAGATGCAGAAGCATGGCTGGAAGAGCGTGGAAGTAAAGGAAGACGCCCTGAGCAAATACAACGCCTCAATTCACGCCAAACTCGGCGACTCTGTCTGGCAGACCGGGTGCAAGAGTTGGTATGTGAATGAGAACGGTAAGAACACCACGCTTTGGCCGGGGTTCACCTGGCAGTTCCGGCAGCAGACGCGGCGGTTTGATGCGGGGCAGTATGTGTGTGAGCCGGAGGCTGTTGCGGTGGGCGAAGCCGCGCCGGCGACTTGATCGTCGGCTCGGATGGGGCCATGGTTTGGGTAAGGAGCAACAGGAGCGCGACATGACCAAACCTACCCTTCCTGACATCTCGCGAATTCTGGAGGCGGAGCAGCGCATAGGGGCACAACTGAGCGAAACGCCGCTTCTGACTGTGCCGGATCTGGATGCCGCCATGGGCCAGTCAATTGCGCTGAAGTGCGAGAGCCTTCAGCGCACCGGAAGCTTCAAGGCCCGTGGCGCCCTGAACTGGCTGCTGACTGCCAGTGAAGACGAACTCACGGCCGGCCTGGTGACGGTGTCTGCCGGGAATCACGCCATTGCCCTGGCATGGGCGGCGGCCATGCAGGATGTGCCGCTCACTGTGGTGATGCCTGAAGGTTCCAGCCCCCTGAAGATCAGTCGCACCCGGGCACTGGGTGCTGAGGTCATTGTTCAGGGCACTATCCAGCAGGCGGTGGCCCGGTGCCACGAATTGCGGGATGAGAAGGGGCTGACCCTGGTTCACCCCTATAACGATGTTCGCATTATGGCCGGGCAGGGTACCGTCGGGTTGGAATTGCTGCGCCAACGGCCGGATGTGGATCGAGTGTTGTGCCCTATTGGCGGTGGTGGACTGATTTCCGGACTGGGTCTGGCTATCAAGGCGCAGCGGCCGGAAGTGGAACTGATCGGTGTGGAGCCGGAAGGCGCAGCCACTATGTTCAATGCCTGGCAAAAGCAGGATGCCAGTGCCAGCCTCGATTCGGTGAATACCTGGGCCGCCAGCCTGGCCCCGGCAGTAGTCGGGGATTGCACCTACGCCGCCTCCCGACAGGTGGTGGACCGTATTGTGACTGTTTCCGAGGCAGGTATTCGGGAAGCCACCCGGCGCCTGCTGACCGAGGCCAGGCTCTATGTCGAGCCCGGCGCCAGCGTGGGCCTGGCAGCGTTACTGGAAAACCAGGTTCTGCCTGCTCCAGAGAAGAACACGGTTCTGATCATTACTGGCGGCAATCTGGATCCGGAACAGGTCAGTCAGTGCCTGTGACCGATTATTGGTGCACGCTTAGCTGACCAGTGTGCCGCCATCCACAGCCAGGCATTGACCGGTAATATGCCGCCCGGCCTCGGAGGCCAGCAGTACGGCGGCGCCCTTGAGATCTTCCTCGCCACCAAAGCGATTCAGCGGAATACGCTCCAGCATCTTGTCACCCTGGGCATCCAGCAGTCCCTGGGACATTTTCGACGGGAAAAAGCCCGGGCAGAGGGCGTTCACGTTGATGTTGTAGTGGCCCCACTCGGATGCCAGCGCACGGGTGAAATTCACCATGGCGCCCTTGCTGGTGTTGTAGGCGATGGTTTTCATGCCTTCCGGGTTACCGGACAGGCCCGCGATGGAGGCGATGGTGATCACCTTGCCGGTGTTGCGGGGAATCATGCAGCGCTTTCCCACCGTCTGGGTGAGGAAGAATGCGGCGTTGACGTTCAGGTTCATCACCTTCATCCAGCCTTCCGCCGGGTAGTCTTCCGCTGGCGCACCCCAGGTGGCACCGGCGTTGTTGACCAGGATATCGATATCGCCAAGCTGGCTGACCACCTGATCCACTACGGCGGGAATGCCCTCCAGGTTGGACAGATCTGCGGCGATCGTTACCACCTCAACCCCCTGGCTTTCGAGGTGGGCTTTAGCGTCGTCCAGTTCATGCTGCTTGCGGGCGCTGATGGCAATTCTGGCACCCAGCTCGCCCAGCTGCCTCGGCCATCTGCAGGCCCAGGCCCCGGGAGCCGCCGGTGATGAAAGCGACCTTGCCGGTCAGATCCAGTAGTTGTTTTACGCTCATGGTGCTCTCCTTGAGGGTTCAGGCAGTCGTTGTCAGCAGGCCGTCGCTGACCTGTGCCAGGTGGTGATCGGCATCGCCGAACAGCAGGTTGATCAGGGTAAGGCGCTTGAACAGGTGGGCGGCGAACATTTCGTCGGTCACGCCCATACCGCCATGCAGTTGCACCCCTTGCTGCCCCACATAACGCGCGGCCTGGCCGACCAGGGTCTTGGCCATGGAGATGGCTTCGCGGCGGCTGGCCAGGTCGTCGGAGCCCGCTTCGCTGGCCGCAAGAATGGCCATGGTTTTCGCCTGTTCGGTCTGGATGAACATGTCTGCCATGCGGTGCTGCAGTACCTGGAATTTGCCGATGGGTACCCCGAACTGCTTGCGGGTCTTGATGTACTCAAGGGTAGCAGCGTTCATGGCTTCCATGGCACCAACCGCTTCCGCGCACAGGGCGGCAATGCCCAGATCCACGGCTTTTTCGATGGCCGGGAAAGCCTCGTCAATGGCACCAATCAGGTTGTCGGCACTGACGGTGACATTGCTGAAACTGATCTCGGCGGTACGGTGGCCATCGTGGGTGGCGAAGTCGTCCACTTTCACGCCTTTGGCGCTGCTATCCACCAGAAACAGGGACAGCCCGGATTCATCATTCACGCCACCACTGGTGCGTGCGGATACAATCAGCTGGTTGGCCTGGCCACCATGAAGCACGGCGGTTTTCTGCCCGCTGATCAGGAAATGGTCGCCATCCTTGCGGGCGGTCGTCTGCACATGGCTCAGGTTGTAGCGGGCACCCGGTTCGTAGTGAGCCAGTGCCAGAAGCCTTTCGCCGCTGGCAATGCCGGGAAGGATGTCCGCTTTCTGGGCATCGTTCCCGGCATCACGGATCAGCCCGCCGGCCAGCACCACTGTGGCCAGATAGGGTTCCACCACCAGGCCACGGCCAAAGTTTTCCATCACCACCATGGTGTCGATGGCGTTGCCACCCAGCCCGTCATAGTCTTCCGGGAAGGTGAAGCCAAGCAGTCCCATCTCGGCGAAGTTCGACCAGGTGGCCCGGTTAATGCCGGTTCCGGAGCTGATTATTTCCCCGCGCTTTTCGAAGCCGTATTCGTTGGTCACAAAGCGGCGCAGAGAATCGTTCAGCATTTGCTGTTCTTCGCTCAGATCAAAATTCATAGCGCCTCCTTAAAGACCTAGCACGAGTTGGGAAATGATATTGCGCTGGATCTCGTTGGACCCACCAAAGATCGACAGCTTGCGCATGTTGAAGTAATCGCCGGCAGAGGGCGTGGCCTCCATTGAGCCCGCCCGTGGACCGTTGTAGTCCAGCTCCAGCGCCTCCGAAATATGGGCACTGGCATCCTGGCCGCCCGCCTCCATCAGCATTTCAAACAGTTGCTGGCCGATTTCGGTGCCACGAATTTTAAGAATCGATGCTTGGGGGCCGGGGCCACGCTTGTCGGTCAACACCCGCAACACGGTCAGCTCAAGAGCGCGCAGCTCGGCATCCAGCTGCGCCAGCCGGTCGCGGAAGCGGGTGTTCTCGATCAACGGCCGCTGGCCATCCTGTTCCTGGCGCGCCACTTCCTTGAGCCGCTTCATCATGGCTTTCCACTGTCCCACGTTGGCCAGCCCGGTACGCTCGTGACCCAGCAGGAACTTGGCGTAGGTCCAGCCCTGGTTCTCCTCACCAATCAGATTCTCGGCCGGCACCTTCACGTTGTCGAAGTAGACCTCGTTAATCTCATGCTCACCGTCCAGCATGATGATGGGCCGAACCTCGATGCCGGGGGTGTTCATATCAATCAGCAGGAACGAAATGCCCTGTTGCGGCTTGCCTTCATTGCTGGTCCGTACCAGACAGAAAATCCAGTCGGCATGTTGGCCGAGGGTGGTCCAGGTTTTCTGGCCATTGACGATGTAATGGTCGCCTTCGCGTTTGGCGGACGTGCGCAGCGAGGCAAGGTCGGAACCGGCGCCCGGCTCGGAGTAACCCTGACACCACCAGTCTTCACCACTGACAATGCCCGGCAGGAAGCGCTGCTTTTGCTCATCGTTCCCGAATGTCATGATCACCGGTGCGACCATGCGCAGCCCGAAATCCAGCTGGCGGGGCGCACCGGCAAGGGCACACTCTTCCTCGAAGATGATCTGCTGAATCGGGTCCCATCCGGTACCGCCAAACTCTTTTGGCCATGTGGATGCACCCCAGCCCTTATCAAACAGAATCTTCTGCCAGCGCTCGGTCATTGCTTTGTCCGGGCGCAGGCGTTTCTGTACCCGTTCGCGGATGTCGTCCGGCAGGTTGTCTTCAAGAAACTGGCGCACTTCAGCGCGGAACGCCTCTTGTTCTGGGGTGTAATTCAGGTCCATGTTTTACCTCTTTGTCCGTTGGCTGAGGTTGATGGTTTTAGCTTGTTCGTGGCCTGCTGGTTTTTACTGCCCGGCCTATTAGCTCTGGGGCGGCGCCGAATGGGTATCCCCTTTCAAAACACGCTCCTTCGGCACATGGACGTGCCGAAGGAGCGCGTTTTGGACACCCCTATCGGCCAGCCGCTTCCCCTCAGGTTTTAGGCAACCTCAAACAAACCGGCAGCACCCATACCCGTACCGACGCACATAGTAACGACGATGTACTTAACGCCCCGGCGCTTGCCTTCGATCAGGGCGTGGCCGACCAGGCGGGAACCGGTGGTGCCGTAGGGGTGGCCGATGGCAATGGCGCCGCCGTTGACGTTCAGGCGGTCCATCGGGATGCCCAGTTTGCGCTGGCAGTAAAGCAGCTGAACGGCAAAGGCTTCGTTGAGTTCCCACAGGCCAATATCGTCGACCGTCAGACCGGCACGCTTGAGCAGTTTGGGAACGGCGTACACTGGGCCGATGCCCATTTCGTCGGGTTCACAGCCGGCTACCGCAAATCCACGGAAGATCCCCAGGGGCGCGACGCCTCGCTGTTCGGCGATTTTGCTGTCCATCAGGACACACGCAGAGGCACCATCAGAGAACTGGCTGGCGTTGCCTGCGGTGACCACGCCACCTTCTTTGGCAGAGCGGATTTTGCTGACGCCTTCCAGGTTGGTGTCCGGGCGGATGCCTTCATCCTGGCTGACGGTCACTTCCCGGGTGCTGAGCTGGCCGGTGGCCTTGTCGGCAACGCCCATGGTGGTGGTGATGGGCACGATTTCGTCGTCGAATTTGCCTTCGTCACGGGATTTGGCGGCCAGCTGCTGGCTGCGTACGCCGTATTCGTCCATGTCTTCTTTCTTGATGTCGTAACGTTTGGCGACAGTTTCGGCGGTGTCCAGCATGGACCAGTAGAGCTCCGGCTTGTGCTCAGCCAGCCAGGGTTCCATGAAATAGTTCTGGTTGACGTTGGCCTGAACCGTGGAAATGGATTCGACACCACCGGCGACCATCACCGGCACCCGGTCCACGGCAATGTGGTGAGCTGCCATGGCGATGGCCTGCAGGCCGGAAGAACAGAAGCGGTTGATGGTGGCGCCTGCGACGGATACTGGCAGGCCGGCGCGGATCGCCCCCATGCGGGCAACGTCGTTACCGGTGGAACCTTCTGGCAGGCCGCAGCCCATCAGCACGTCTTCAATTTCGTTAGGGTCGACTTTTGAGCGCTCGACGGCATGCTGGATGGCATGGCCGGCCAGTGTGGCACCGTGGGTCATGTTCAGGCCGCCGCGCCAGGATTTTGCCAGTGGCGTGCGGGCGGTGGATACGATGACAACATCATTGGACATAACAATTCTCCTCAGCTCGAAGCGCCGATGCTCTGGGCGCCCCGAATAAAATGGTTTACCGGTTATTTGCTATCGAAACCTTTGCCTTCCTCGGCGCGCTTTGCCAGCAGCGCCGCCGGCTCCCAGAAGCCTGGCTGAGTGTGGCGGTCTTCGGTGAAGGCCTGCATGGCGCGAACCACGTTGGGCAGCCCGACTTCTTCGGCGTAATGCATGGGGCCGCCGCGGAACACGGGAAAGCCGTAACCGGTCAGGTACACCATGTCGATATCGGAAGCGCGCTGGGCGATGCCTTCGTCGAGAATCTGCGCGCCTTCGTTAACCAGGGCATAAACACAGCGTTCGATAATTTCCTGGTTGCTGATCTTGCGCGGGGTAATGCCAAGCTCGGCGCGAACCTCGTCCACCACCTTGTCCACTTCCGGATCGTGCAGGGCGTTACGGTTGCCCGGCTCGTAGCGATAGAAACCGGCGCCGGTCTTCTGGCCGTAGCGGCCCATTTCACAGAGGCGGTCGGCCACAACCATCTTCACCATGTCCGGGTTTTCTTCATACTGGCGTTTGCGGATGGCCCAGCCGATGTCGCCGCCGGCCAGGTCGGCCATGCGCAGCGGGCCCATGGCAAAGCCGAATTTCTCGATAGCCTTGTCGATCTGCTGCACGCTGGCGCCTTCTTCCAGCATCAGCAGGGCTTCGCGCTGGTACTGGTTGATCATGCGGTTGCCGATAAAGCCGTCGCAGACTCCGGAGACCACGGCGGTCTTCTTGATGGTCTTGGCCAGTTTCATGGCAGTGGCCAGAACGTCCTTGGCGGTTTTCTCGCCACGTACCACTTCCAGCAGCTTCATGATGTTGGCCGGACTGAAGAAGTGCAGGCCGATGACGTCTTCCGGGCGTTTGGTGAAGCTGGCGATCTTGTTGAGATCCAGGGTGGAGGTGTTGGAGGCCAGGATGGCGCCTTGCTTGCACACTTCATCCAGCTTCTCGAACACGGACTGCTTCACGCCCATTTCTTCGAACACGGCTTCGATCACCAGGTCCGCGTTGCTCAGGTCGTCATAGGTTAGCGATGGCGTGAGCAGCGCCATCTTGGCCTTGGCATCATCCTCGCTCATGCGGCCTTTCTTTACGCGGCCTTCGTAGACTTTACGGATAGCCTCAACACCACGGTCCAGGCCTTCCTGCTTCATTTCCACCAGGGTCACCGGAATGCCGGCGTTGAGGAAGTTGATGCTGATGCCGGTGCCCATGGTGCCGCCACCGATCACGCCCACGGATTTGATGTCGCGAACCGGAGTGTCGGAGGGAACATCGGCAATTTTGCTGGTCAGGCGCTCGGAGAAGAAGGCATGACGCAGGGCGCGGGATTCGGGCGTCTGCATCAGGTTTACAAAGGCTTCACGCTCGATCTTCATGCCCTGCTCGAAGGGCTTGGTCACCGCCGCTTCGACTGCGTCCACGCACTTCAGCGGCGCCGGGTAGTTCTTGGCCATGGCACCCACGGTATTGCGGGTGAACATAAAGAAGCCTTCGGGATTGGGGTGCTTGGCTTTCAGGTCACGCACTTTCTTCAGCGGCAGGTTTTCGCTGACCACCTTGGTGGCGTAGGCAATGGCGGCGTCCCGCAGTTCACCATCGACAATCTCGTCAAACAGGGCGCTGCCCTTGAACTGCTTCGCAGGTACCACGCTGCCGGACACGATCATGTTCAGGGCGTGTTCGGCACCAATTACCCGGGGCAGGCGCTGGGTGCCACCGGCGCCGGGCAGCAGGCCGAGCTTTACTTCCGGCAGGGCGATCTGGGCATCGGGTTTGGCGATACGGTAATTACAACCCAGGGCCAGTTCCAGCCCGCCGCCCATGCAGGCACCGCTGATCGCTGCAATGACCGGTTTGCGGCTGGTCTCGACGTAATGGATCACCGTGTTCAGGTTGGGTTCGGCGGTGGCTTTTCCGGTTCCGAATTCACTGATGTCGGCACCACCGGAGAAAGCGCGGTCGGAGCCAATCAGGACAACGGCCTTGACTGCATCATCAGCTTCCGCCTGGCGGATGCCATTCACAATGCCCTGGCGCAGAGCCAGGCCCAGACCGTTAACCGGTGGATTGTCGAGTCGGATAACGGCAATGGCGCCGTTTAAATCGTAATGGGCGGTACTCATTGGGCAGCTCCCTGGTACTGGAATCGGGTTAATCGGTGGTATGAAGACCTTTGTTGAATTCTCCATACACTGGTGTATTGTTGTTCCATACACTAATGTATGTTTTGGGCAGGGTCAACGGTTTCAAATTTGTTGAGCCTGTTCATGTAGAATGCACCCGCAGGTTTCCCAAACCGCCAGCAGCAGGATCCGGACACCGAATGACTGACGCCAGACCAACCCGACGCAAGACGTCGGAAAAAGCACAATTGACCCGTGACGACTGGCTGGACGCCGCCGCCGGGGAAGTGGCCGCTGGCGGTTTCGGCCACTTGCGGGTGCTGACACTTGCCAAAAAACTCGGTGTCACCCGGGGCAGTTTCTATTGGCACTTCAAGGATCATGAGGATCTGGTGGTCAGCTTTCTCGACCGTTGGCGGGATCGGCGGCTCCACGAGCTCCAGTACTGGAAGCCGAAGGGGGGCGATGTGGAAACGGAACTGCGGCAGATCCTGGAACTGCTGCTCACCGACGCCTCCCGCAATATCCGCCGCCTTCAGGTGGAGCTGGCGGTGCGGGATTTTGCCCGCCGCAACGACTACGCAGCGGAGCTGGTGACCGAGGTGGACGAAGCACGGATCAACCAGAACTGCGAGCTTTATGAACGCCTGAGCAGCGATCCCCAGCGCATACGGGACCTGTCATTGCTGATGTATGTGGCCACCATCGGATCGCAGGTGGTGCTCACAGGCAAGAAGGGCGATGCCGAGACCATCCGCCGGGTTGAAGACCTGATGGCACGCCTGGCATTGGGGCAGCGTGATGACAACTAGATGGCTGGCCCTGGTCGTGCTTGGCGCCTGCGTTGGCTCCACTCTGGCCGCCCCTGCCGATGATGCCTGCATGGACGGCGCGAAAACCGAACTGGAAGAGCTGTACTGCACCGTCGTCAGCGAAGGACAGGGCGCCGGCTTACCGTCGCCAACGGATTTCAAACGCAACGATCCGGGCGTTCAGGCACTGTTGCTGCGTCGCCCTGCCGGTCGCCTGGGTCTGGAGGTGCCGCAGGTCAGTGGTACCTCGGCGAAGTCGCAGCCGCCACACGCAAAACCAGAACCCGCACCTGCCGAAACGGAAGACGATCCTGGTCCAACAGGCCGGTTGACTGAGTGCCGCCTGGAAGGCAAGCGCATTACCTGCCCACAACGCCGTTTCGAGCTTGTTGCAAACCAACCCAACAGCAAGCTGGCGGAGGATGTGCTTGAGCCGGATAATCGCCTGGGGCTGAGCTCGTTCAAGGACAACCGGAATGACGAGGAGGAGGTCCGGCGTTACCTGTCAGACGCCTATGACCGCTACATTCCCAAAATGGTGGACATTGGCCTGGGCGCCAACACCATGAGTTTTACCGCGTTCCACAATGCCTTTCATACCATGGAAGAAGGCGGGGTCGACTTTGCCCGGCGCATGGAGCAGACATTCGCGCTGCTCAAACAGGACAAGAAAAGCCTGGCGGTAAAAGCCCGTTATCACGATGAGTTGCCGCAGGACCTCTCCCTGTGCACGGTGATCAACCGCGACATCGTTGTGTGCGACAACGTGGGTACCAACTGGGTGTTCGTCAGCCCCTCCCGTTAGCCGTTCAATCGTTATCCAGGAAATCGTTGAGGTAGCCCGCCACCGCAGCCGGCTGCTCTTCCTGCAGGAAATGCCCGGCCTCTACCTGCTCTACTTGTAGTGACTCGAAGCACTCCTCAATGTGATTGAGGTATTCCGGAATAATTACCTTGTCCTTGTTGCCATAGATATACAGGGAGGGCATCGGCCAGCGATGGCCTGCCGTGGTGGCCCAGCGTTTGGCATCATCGTGAAAGGTTCGGTAGTAATTGGAGCTGGTGCCGGGGGTGCCCGGAATCCGGAAGCTGCGCAGGTATTCGTCGAACGCGTCCTGTGGAAAGGGCTCACCATTCCAGGTGCGCAGGAAATGCTTCAGCCAGGTCTCTTCCGCGCCAGGGATCATGGCCTCGGGCAGCCCCGGCGTTTGCATGAAGTGCTGGTACCAGTAGGCGGCACCACTGCCGGAGCGGACCTTTTCGATGACTTCCTGATTGCCCTTGAGATTGTTGATGATGGCAATGTTCATGATCACCATTCGCTGCACGCGATCGGGGATGGCCAGGGCCACTTCCTGGGCCACAATGCCGCCCCAGTCATGGCCCACAAGCTGGAAGTCCCTGATACCCAGGCTGTCGAGCAGGCTGATTACATCCTGCGCCATTTCCTGTTTGCGGTAGTGTTCGACTCCAGGGGTGCGTTCACTGTCGCCCAGCCCCCGCAGATCCGGGGCAATGATACGAAACCCCGGTTTCAGGTGTGCGGCCACGTGCTCCCAGCAGTAGGAGCTCTCCGGCCAGCCGTGGATCATCACCAGTGGCTGACCCTCGGGGCTGCCGCCTTCCCGCCAGGCGAAGCGGCCCCGGGGCGTTTGTTGCTGTCTCGGGTCGGACAATTGCATTGCGGGACTCCGTGTTCGTTAACGTCTGGCTCAAAACCATAAACGGCTTGGCGCAGGGGTGCAATCAGACGGTGTCCACCGGTCGGCCCAGATCCCGCAGTACGGTTTCAACAACCATTGGGCTCCATAGCAGGCGATGGTGGCCAAGTCCCCGGGTGCGTAACACGTTGGCGTTTTTCCAGTTATTGGAAATACGCTCGCTTTCTGCTGGCGAAATGGAGTTGTCTTCGTCATCGATCACGATCAGGCCCCTTTGGGTGAATGACCGGGACAGGTTTTTCAGGTCCAACTGCTCCCAGATGGATTTGCCAAAACGCTCCTCCATCAGCTGAAGGTGAACCGCCAGAACTTCCTGGCTCAACCCCAGTTGCCTTCCCAGGTTGTTCATTACAGCGGTAAGACTGACCGGGGGTGCCAGCATCACCAGATAGTTGGCCTGAAGCCCGTCTGCGATGGCTTTGGCCACTGCGATGCTGCCAATGGAGTGCGCCAGAATGCCATGAACCCGACCAACACTGGCCGCTACCCTGGCGGTGACTTCAGCCATTTCGAGCAGGTCGGTGCTTTCGCCCTGGGCGCGGCCGTGGGCCGGGGCATCGAACAGCACCACGCGATAGCCGGCTTCCACCAGCGGAGTCACCCAGGCGCCAAACTGGATGCCGGCCCCGGCCCAGCCGTGAACGCCAAGAACCACCGGGCCCTGGCCCCAGGAGTACACGGGTATGGTGCGGGCGCCGTGCTGGAGTTGGGTATAGCTATCGGCGTTGTCCAGCAGGTATTCATAGCGGATCGGCACAGGCAGGCGGGAGGGCCTGAAGGCCATGCGGTTTACCAGCCGACCGGCTTTCTGCGGTGAAACCTTGCCATACAGCTGCAGGGCCAGCCGGGTGGCGGAGAACCCGGAATCGCGCGGAGCCTTCTGGATCGCCGGGCGTTGAAAGATCTCTGATTGGGTGTTCAGTTGTGAGGTCATGGTGAAAGTCCTTCTTCCTGCGTTGGTGAATGACAGGTTCAGGTTAGGGCTTGCAGCTTGTCAGCAGGAGTGTCATATTTGACATATAAAGTGCGAAAAGGGCCAATCCATGTTCAACATTGCCATCGTTGCCTTGCCCAACTGCCATGCCTCCGGCGTGCACGGTGTGATGGATTTCTTTACCGTTGCCAATTACTGTGGCCGCGCCCCCGCCGGCCACAGCGAGCCGTTGTTCAACTGCCAGGTGGTAACGGTGGACGACGAACCCGTGCGTGGTTACAGCGGTGCCTTGGTCACACCGACCATTGAACGGGGACGCTTCCAGGCGGATCTGATCGTGGTCGGGTCTGCCGTTGAAGCCGCCGTTGGTGTGGAACGCCTTGAGCAAACCCTGGCCCCGTCAAAACCCCTGTTTGGCTGGCTGCAGGGCGCTTTGGAGCGGGGCGCGGTGCTGGCCAGTGTCTGTACCGGCAGTTTTGTGCTGGCGGAAGCGGGGCTGCTGGATGACCAGGTGGCCACCACCCACTGGCGGGCCGCCCCGCTTTTCCGCAGCCGCTACCCCCATCTGCGTCTGGAAGAGGATCAACTGCTGGTGGATAACGGCCAGATCATCTGTGCCGGCGGTGCCACCGCGTTTGTGGACATGTGCATTTACCTGGTGGAGCGTTTCGCGTCACCCGCTGTTGCCCTGGCCTGCAGCAAGATGCTGGTACTGGATGGCCGCCGCACGGAGCAGACACCCTACATGGCGTTCTACAGCCAGAAAGCCCACCAGGATGACGCTATCCGCAAGGCCCAAGGATGGCTTGAACAGCATTACGCAGACGCGCTGACCATCGATGAGGTGGCTGCTGTAGCCGGCCTTGGCACCCGAACCTTCAAGCGCCGGTTCAAGGAAGCCACCGGGGAAACCCCCCTCGGCTACCTGCAGCATCTGCGCATTGAGGCTGCGAAACATTTGCTGGAATCCAGCCGGGAACAGACGGCTCGCATTATCTGGAGCGTGGGTTACGAAGACGCCAGTTCGTTCCGAAGGCTGTTCAAACGCACGGTAGGTTGTACCATGGAGCACTATCGCAAGCGTTTCAGCTATGTATCCCCACATGCAGCGTAGACCGTAAACGACCCTGACCAGACTCTTTATAGGAACTTCATGCCCGGTAAACACTCGACCCGCCTCAACAAATACATCAGTGAGAGTGGCATGTGTTCCCGGCGGGAGGCAGACCGCTACATCGAGAACGGCAACGTCGCCATCAATGGCAAGGCCGCCCAGGTGGGGGATCAGGTCCTGCCCGGGGACAAGGTCACGGTCAACGGCCAGCTGATCGAACCCCGTGACGAAGAAGACCTGATCTTTATCGCCCTGAACAAACCCGTAGGCGTGGTCAGCACCACCGATCCGGCGGAGCCCAGGAACATCGTCAATCATGTGGGCCATGGCGAGCGGATATTTCCCATCGGCCGCCTCGACAAGGACTCCCAGGGGCTGATCTTTCTTACCAGTAACGGCGACCTGGTCAACAAGATCCTGCGGGCCGGTAACAACCACGAGAAAGAATACCTGGTGACCGTCAACAAGCCGGTGACTGCGGAGTTTGTGCAGTGCATGAGTGCCGGCGTGCCGATCCTGGGCACGGTCACCAAGCGCTGCAAGGTAGAAAAAGTGTCCCGGTTCGTGTTCCGAATCGTCCTGGTGCAGGGCCTGAACCGGCAAATCCGCCGCATGTGTGAGTTCTTTGATTACGATGTCACCAGGCTCGAGCGGGTGCGCATCATGAACATCAGTCTGAAGGGATTGCCGGTTGGCGAGTGGCGTGACTTGGGTGAGAGGGAGTTGAAGGGACTTTTTGACATGATCCGGGATTCGTCGTCGGAGGTCAGCCCGGACAGTCGCAGCGAAACGAAGAAGCCGGCGGGGAAAAAGCCGGGCAAAAAGGCCGGCAAACCGCCCCAGGGCGCTCGCGGTAAGAATGCAAAAGGCGGGTTGCCCGGAAAACCGCCTGGGAAACCGGCCGGAAAACGCGGTAAACCCCCGCGGCCGGGAAAACCCGCAAAACCGGTGAAGCCACGTAAACCCCGGAAATCCATTGTTAAACGGTAGAGTAGGTTCACTTCCGTACGGCACTCAGGCACCACTGCCGTTATGCTATACCGTTTTCACTTCTGGCCGGATATTCTGAATGTTTGAAGCGTTTGTCAGTACCTACATCAGCAGCACGATTCGATTTCTGTTCCTGCTGGCCCCGTTCTTTGTGGTAACCATGTTCCTGGCGCTTACCCGGGGCTTGCCGGCGGCGGAAAAGAGTTCGATTATCCGCCGCTCGACCGTGTCGGCGCTGATCCTGGGGCTGATACTGTTCTTTGCCGGCCCGCTGCTGTTCAGCGCCATCGGTATTACCCTGAACTCGTTCCGGATTGGCGCCGGCAGTCTGCTGTTTCTCACCGCTATCAGCCTGGTCACCAGTGGCACCCGCAACCACGCCACCGGTCTGCCGGATGAGGACCGTGACGACATCGCCGTGGTTCCCCTGGCCATTCCGGTGATGATCGGCCCGGCCACCATTGGTGCCATACTGGTTTATGGTGCCGAGCTGAGCAGCGTTCCGGAAGTAACAGGCGGTCTGCTGGGGCTGGTGTCAGGGTTGGTCATATTGGGAGTATTGCTGCACCTGTCCGGTTACCTTGAAAAGGTTCTGGGCAAAACCGGGCTGAACATACTCTCCAAGATAAGCGGGCTGATCCTGTCCGCCATGGCGGCAGAAATTGTACTGACGGGCATCGCCGGATTTATCGCGTCGACGGCGGCCACCTGAGGGTCTCAACCAGCGTTCGTGAGAAAGGGGCAGTACCACAATGTCATTTGATACCGTAGAGCATAACCGCAGCCGCCAGCAGTTCGACGGGGTGTCTTCCGTATGGCTGTTTGGGTATGGTTCTCTGATCTACAAGGTGGATTTTCCGTTCCTTGAGCAGCGCCCCGCAACCATTGAGGGTTGGGCCAGGCGTTTCTGGCAGGGCTCCCACGATCACCGGGGTACGCCGGAAGCCCCGGGCCGGGTGGCCACGTTGATTGAGCAGTCTGGCGCAATGTGCAAGGGCATGGCCTATCGGGTGTCACCGGAGGTGTTCGAACATCTGGACGTACGCGAGAAAAATGGCTACCTGCGTTTCAGCACCCCCATGGCGTTTGACGATGGCAGCAGCGCAGAAGGCCTGGTGTACATCGCCACCGAAGACAATGCCGCGTTCCTGGGGCCAGCCCCTGTCCTGGACATCGCCCGCCAGATTGCACGTTCGTCGGGCCCCAGCGGCCCCAACAGTGAATATCTGTTGAAACTGGCTGACGCGCTCAGAGCCCTCGGAGATCACGACCCACACGTATTTGAACTGGAATCTCACCTGATTTGATCCAGTATGCGCGTCAACCGGCGGCAGCAACTGTAAAGACTGTCAGCGTCAACGTAAAAGAAGTGCAAAGCGGCTCCTGATCGCCTGACATTACCCGGTAATTCCGTAACCTGAACTCAGGGAGCACACACATCGTGTCGGTGAGTGCTGGTATCCGGGATCTGAAAAGATCGGGAGATGAACGATGAAAAAGTTTCTGATCGGAAGTTGTCTTATCGGCCTGATGATGGCCACCGCTCCTGCCATGGCGGACTCTTACAAACGTGAAGATCACAAGGCGGGATACCATCAGAGGGTGGACCACGGAACGGGCGCGCCCCACCACAAGAAGTTTTTGACGTCCCAGCACCGTGACAGGTACGCCGACCATGGCTACCGGGACCGCAAGCACGGCTGGAAACACAAAAAGCACAGCAAGCGTCATCACGGCTGGAAGCACAAGAAATACCAGCAGCGCAAACACGGCTACCATGGCCACAAACGCCACTGGAACAACAGCCGGTACGACCGCCACTATGATCATGGCACCCGTTACCGGTTTCGCTACAACAGCGGCTCTCATCCGGCAGAGCGCCAGGTTTTAGAGGGCGCTCAGCTGCTTATCGATGTTACCCGCTGAGTATCCGGATTAAAGCCTCTGGCCGGCGCCCTTGAGCGGCGCCTTCCCAGAGTGCCAGAGCACCGGCGGCCGGCAGGATAACGATGATGCCGCCGAACCCACTGAACACGGCGAATACGCTCAGCAGGGTGAGCTTTTCCCGGAACAGGAAGACGGACAGCACCATAACCAGTATGGGGGCCGAATAGAACACGGCGTTGGCGGTGGCCAGCGGCAGATTTGCCAGGGCAACGACCATGCAGAGGATGCCTGCAAGGTGTATATGAGCCCGCACGGCGTGGATCTTGAAGCCGGAGAACAGGTGCTTCCTGTTGAGCTGTCCTGCCAGGGGCAGTAACAGCAGCAGGGTGATGACGCAGCGCAGGAAGGCAAACTGAAAGATCGGGGCACCGGGTTCGAGCAGCTTGATGAATACGTCGGATATGATGGCTATGGCGTTGCCGATCCCCAGCAGAAGGATTGCGCTGTTTACGGTTTTGCCTGACATGGGAACTCCTATTTCTGGTCTTGCTCGAAATTTGGGAGTTTGAGCCATCGATGGCTGACCCTGACCCCGTTTCAGTACCGCTCATTGTCAGAAAAATCCGGCTTGCCTATACTCGACTGAGAGGAAAAAACATCTACAGCTTAGGGAAAAGCCTGGGCAGATATTTTGACGTCCCGCACCCTGGCCATGTCATCCTCAGCGGAAGCGGACACAGCAATGGCTTTGCAGAAGAGCAGTTTTCACTTTCGCCGCCGTTGTGGTCGTTCCGTTGCAGTGATCCCGAAAAAGACCCAACACAGAGGTCAGAAATACCGCCATGAAAACAGACGTCCTGGTAATTCTGGCCGTGGCACTTACGATCGTTGCGGCGGGAGCCATACTGATTAATCCGGGTCTTGTCCTGCCCGAGCCGCCGGAGAGCGACGTGGATGACTTTGCGAAATGGGAAAGCGAGACGCGCCAGATGTTAATCCTCGTCATCGGCGGTTTGGCATCTTTTGCGACGATCCTTGTCGGTCTGGTCAAACTTGTTCAGATGTCTGCTGAAAAACGCGCTAAAGAGCAGCTTGAGCGGGACAAGCGCCTTGATATCGGGCGTCCCGGTTTGACGCTGCTGTTGCGCAGTTGGGTCAGGACGACACCGCCCTGCGCGTGAAGGCCCTGCACGAGCTTGAAGATCTGGCCGTCGCTCATCCCGGCCTTGTGGTGCCGACGATTGATCAACTGGCGTTAGCCCTACGGAACTGGCGCGCGCTTTCTGTTCATCCGATGTATCTTGATGCCGGTTTCGACGTCCCGAACGATACCGGTTTGCTTGTTGTTGCTCCGCCTTTGCTCCTTGAGCCGCTCGAGATGGAAAGCCAGCTGGCCATCGACATATTGGGCCGGTTGTTGGAGGATGCACGGGTGCCGGTCAACCTGAGCGATCTGAATTTCGACCGCGCGAAAGCTCACGGCGGGACGTTTCGCGACGTAGATTTTTCACGCTGTAGTCTGGTCTGTGCCGAGTTTTCGGGTGCTGTTCTGGACGGGGCGGAGATGAGCGGGACGAACATTCTGCATGCGACTGGGCTGACCGCTGAAAGCCTCAAAACGGCGCATAACACCGAGCATGCATGCGCGCTGTTACTCAGCGATACGGATTAAGAGATCCTGCATCAAGTAAGACTGGAGCTCGTCCCTACGCCGACAGGTCGGCTTTTCAAGTCAAACCTGTCCGAAAGAAGCATGACTCATTCGCGAGTTGTCAAAACGTCGTCAGATGTTTCTTGAATGCTTTTTTGCCCGGGAAAATCTCAATGGACTTCTCGGGACTTGGGAGTGCACGGATTATTCCACGAAATTGCATTAAATCGATCTGCCCCTTTATAGGCTACTGGAGATATACGGTCTAATCCGGATATTTGAGGTATTGGCTGCTTACCCAGCCCCGAGTGACGCACTCCACCTCTGCCCATCCATTGCGGTTTTCCAGGGTCCTCACAGTGGCTCCGCGCAGGATGGGCTCGGATACCGTGGGGTAGCTGACCCCCGGTCCGCTGCGGATGTTAAGCCGCTCCGTATCGACAATGGCGCGATCCCGAGGGCTGCCCCATTCGGCCTCGCCGTCCAGATCGCGGGTTTCGCCGAAAAAGCGAGCGCGCAAGCGGTCCAAAGGAAAGGCGGGCCCCGGGTCTACTTTGCGCAGGGGCGCGATTTCTTCGTGGCCCAGAATGTCGCGGATGCCGTAATACTCGATCAGCAGAGCACACAGATCCAAGACCCGCTGAATCTGCGTTTCGCTGTAGGCATGCCAGGCCGTGGGGGCACTCTGGTTGCGATGGACGCCAAAAAAGACGTCTTCTTGCGTGAACTTCCGTCCGAACCAAGCGCTGTATTGACCATTTCCATTGGGCTCCAGCTGGCCCGCGTTATCCAGCTCGATGCCGATCGCGTAGTGATTCAGGCCGGACCGGTCTTTCCAGGTACTGCGGCCGGCGTGCCAGGTGATCGTATTGAACGGCGCCAGTTGGTAGATGAGTCCGTCGCGGCCAATCACGGCGTGAGCCGAGGCCCGGCTTGACGGCTTGCAGAGGTGGCGCGCGGAACTTTCGGCGCTGCTGCCCCCGGTGAAATGAATGACTAGGGTATCTGGCCGTCCGGCTGGGAACTCGCCGCCGGTATTGGGGGTTTCGAACTCAAAATTGACGTTCCCATCGTCACTCAGCCAGTGATTCTCGATCTTCATGGGCAAGCCCTCCAATCAGCCAACGGCCCCATCGTCATCGAGCAGTGTCGGACGCTGTTTGTTGCCGGTCACCAGGCGACTGAATTTGTTGCTGGAGTTGGCTTTTTCAAAACTGCGCCCGATGGCCCAGGTTGCAACAATTCCGCCCCAGGCGACCCAGAACTCGCCGGGCAGCGGGAACATGGTTCGGTCTTCGCAATTCTTAATAACCCCCCCCGACTTCGTCTCTTCCGTGGTGCATTGCTTGAGCTGATCAGCGTTGCCGGACACCAAAAGGCTGAGGGGCAGCACAAAGTAGTTGAGGGCGATCATGATAAGGCCGAAATAGACCACGGAGGGGCGGGCCCGTTTGGTGTAGGTGTCTCCCTGCTGCAACTCGGCGAGCAGGATCCGCTCCTCAGCCTCCAAGTTCTTGCGGATAGTCTGCTCGATCTCAGACTCCCGCTCCATGAGCACCTGTTGCAGTTCCAGCTTGAAAGCCTGCTTTTCTTCTCTGGAAAGATTAAACCGGTCGATGGTGCTCCCCACCTTCTCGATCACATCGCCGACACCACCCGCGAAAAGCTTGCTGAACCAACTCATGGTCAACCTCCCTTTCCATTCGTATTAGCGCCCCAACGGCTCAATGGAGGGCATTGGTCTGACTATCCCATTGCACATTCCCTATTGGCAGTTGAGGGATACGACTGGACGAGAGGACATCACGGATAGGTCAGCCTGACCAGAATCATAGTCAGTGCCCGGGCGTAACGCGAATCGAGCTAGATCAGTGGAGTACTAAATTGGACACCCATCTCAGAATCTAATTAGGACACCCTCCTTAAGATTGAGATGCTCGCTCCGACCTACCAATTAGTCCCGCTCGTGCGACCTGATTAGGTCGCACGAAACGGACAATCCTTGCTGCACCGTGTTAAACCAGGTCGCGAAATCGAGACCCGCTGACCTGCTCGCAAAAAGACCGGCCGCGTACCCTCGGTTGACCGTTCTGGCTTTTCGCCCATTTGAGTATGTTGGCTTTTACAAGATCACGGACGTCTTGAGTCGAACAATTAGTGAAGGATTCGAATCAGGAAGCATCGTAATCCAACGAATCGACAATGTAGACAGTGTGGATAAAAGCCTATTTTCTAACGGACGAAGCCGCGGATTTATGCCTGAGGTAGTTTCAGAACTTAGGTCAAGAGGCGGTATCGAAGAGCCGCTGTTCGGTGAGCGGGGGCCAAAAATCGGTATTGCTCTAAAATTTGGCTAAGGCCCTCGTCCGGATCCTAAAGTCTGTCCGCGTGTTGCTCACTAAACAAAAGCAAACATTCACCCCTCACTCAGTCCGAACCCGTTTTCCTGCCTCAAACCTAAGAAATTTATCCTTGCTGGAGCTCTGGAATTCGTCCGAACATGAGTTTTTGTGAGGCCATTTTTTTTGCAAAGATGCCAGTAGAATTTATGGACAAATAACGAAAAACGGCCTATAAAAAAATTGTTATAGTTTAATTTGTACATCGCTGCGCACTTTATCAAGGCCACTTGGCAGCTAGCTGCATTGTCGGCATTTTTCTTCGCATTTGGCATTATTCAGCTTGCAGTGTTTTGCATTTTAAGCCCGCGAAAAGCCTAATAAGTGGCTGCTATCGGACCTACCTCGGCTGGCGATCCGGTGCTCCGCAAAGCCAAAGCGTTAGCCGAACTGCCCAGGGATAGGGAATAAATCATGAATTTGGAATCACGATCGTTTAACGCTCCAGTAAATGTGCAAAGGCTCATAGGTATCGCCATCGCCTTGCTGTGTGCTATCGGCGTGGCAGGGGCCCAAGACTTTGCAATCACCAAGGACGAGATCAAGGCGGGCAAGAAGGAATACTCGCCCTATCTCCACCAGGCCTACCCCAATCGTGTCTTCTGGGGCGACACCCATCTCCACACCTCCTTCTCTACTGATGCAGGCATGGTGGGCGACACCCTCGGACCGGAAGAAGCCTTACGTTTCGCCCGAGGCGAGCAGGCCATCTCCTCCTCCGGGGTGCCGGCGCGCCTGATCAGGCCCCTCGATTTTCTAGTCATCGCCGACCACGCCGAGAACTTGGGCCTCGCGCCGATGATCGAGGAATCGAATCCGGAGCTACTGAGAGATCCAATGGGCAAGAAGTACCACGACCTCGTGAAGTCAGGGGAAGGCTGGGAGGCCTACCAACTATGGAAGAAAAGCGGAGCGGAGCGGGAAGATTCCATGCCTAATCCGAGCCTTCAGCGTTCGGCTTGGGAGCGGATCATCGACGCGGTCGACAATTACAACGAGCCGGGTGTGTTCACTGCCTTTCATGGCTTCGAATGGACCTCGACGCCAGACCTGCGCAACCTGCATCGCAACGTCATCTTCCGGGATGGTGCAGAGGAGGCCAGGCAGGTCTTGCCGCTAAGCATCTTTGACAGTGTCGATCCGGAGGATCTCTGGGATTTCATGGAGGCCTATGAGAAGAAGACCGGAGGCAGGGCACTTGCCATCCCGCACGGCGGCAACCTGTCCCAGGGTTTGATGTTCGCGGTGGAGACGATGTCCGGTCAGCCGCTCGATGCCGCGTACGCCAAACGGAGGATGCGTTGGGAGCCGCTGTACGAGGTGACACAGATCAAAGGAGATGGGGAGGTACATCCCAGGCTATCACTCAATGACGAGTTTGCTGACTACTACCAGTGGGACAAGGGCGACTTCGGCCTCAATCCAAAGAAACCGGAAATGTTGCCGCACGAGTACGCGCGAAGCGCGCTCGGGATCGGGCTGGAGCAGGAGCAGAAGCTCGGAGCCAATCCGTTCAAGTTCGGGATGATCGGCGCCACCGACAGCCACACCTCGCTGGCCACGACGCGAGAAGAGAACTATTTCGGCAAGTTCGCCGGTGCCGAGCCCGGGTCGAAACATCGATTCGACGACTTGGTCTCGCAGGACCTGCGTGAGAACGGGGACGGAAGCCTGAACGTCTATCACTGGGAATCGCTCGCCTCCGGGCTCGCGGGGGTATGGGCCCGCGAGAACACGCGCGAGGCGCTGTGGGACGCGATGGCGCGCAAGGAGGTCTACGCGACGACCGGAACCAGGATGATCGTGCGGGTCTTCGCCGGCTGGGATTTCAAGCCGGACGAGGTCCATCGTCCCGACTTCGCGTCGCAGGGATACCAGCGTGGCGTGCCTATGGGCGGTGATCTGAGCGCGGCGCCAGATGGGGCCAAGCCACGTTTCATGGTTCGCGCCCTGCGCGATCCAGACGGGGCCAATCTCGATCGCATCCAGATCATCAAGGGCTGGGTCGATGCCGCCGGCAAGTCGCATGAACGCATCTTCGATGTCGCCGTGTCGGACGGCCGCAAGATCGATGAGAATGGTCGCAGCAAGACGCCGGTCGGTGACACGGTTGACGTCGCGAACGCGTCCTTCACCAACACCATTGGCGACGCACTCCTGGGGGGCTACTGGGAGGACTTCACTTTCGACCCGAAACAGCGGGCCTTCTATTACGTGCGCGTGCTGGAAATCCCGACACCGAGCTGGATCGCCTATGACGAGAAGATGTTCGGAACGCAGGCGCCGAAAGAGGCACTCCGCAAACAGCAGGAGCGAGTCTACACTTCGCCGATCTGGTATTCGCCGGTCGACTAGATGACTGATGTTGCTCTGAGCTCGGCGGCTCACAACCGGTTACAGCAGGCGGCTTTCGCCGCCGCTGAATTCTCGTGAAACCATAGTCATCTGCTGGTCTTTATCGAGTGCATCCTTTAAAACAAATATGAATGTTCGCTTTGCGCCGTAGCTTCAGTTTTGTGCATCCGCCAATCAACCTTTGGCACGCCACATTCAGTTTTGGTGTGACCTGATACGCTTAGGAGCCGGATTTTTCCAGTTTTAAATGGACCGAAATTCTGAGGTAGGGGCAGGACGTCGCAGTGACACTAGGTGGACCTGGGCAAAACCCTGTGGCGACTGACTTTGCAGCGACCTTTTTGGTGGTCAGTCCCTTTGCATCGTCGCTGGCCCAGGGTCTCAACTATTCGCTGGGTAAGCAGGGAGCACCCTGTGGCTCAGCTGACGCGAACGCAACCCCACCAGAATCAGCGGTACCACGATCATGGCACTGCCCACGGCGAACCAGAGATCGGGCATCTCATTGAAACCTATCCAGCCAATCAGCACCGCCCAGATCAGGCCCGTGTATTCCGCGCTTGTGACTTGATTGGCGTCTACCTGGCGGTAAGCCAGCAGCACGGTGATGTTGTAACCTAGAATAAAAAGCGCCGAGCCCAGAGCGCTGAACAGTATTGATGGGTCCCAGGCCGCCCCTTCTGCCAGCATCAGAACAAAACTGGCGGGCAGGATCAGCAGGTAGTTGAGCAGCAGCTTGTGAACCGTTGTCTGCTCTTTGGGCAGCTTGCGTACCATGACGGCGTTGATGGAAAGAGTAAGCGCAGCTGCCAGAGCGGCGATGGCGGCCCAGTTGAACTCTACCGGCCGCAGGATAACGACGATGCCGGCGAAGCCGCTGAATACGGCGATGACGCTCAGTGGGGTGAGTTTTTCCCGGAATACGATGGTGGATAGCACCATGACCAGGATAGGGGCAGCGTAAAAGACGGCATTGGCGGTGGCCAGCGGCAGGTTGCCAAGAGCAATGACCATGCACAGCAGGCCCGCCAGGTGTATGTGTGCCCGCACCGCATGGACCTTGAAGCCGGTGAACAGGTGTTTCCTGTTGAGCTGTCCTGCCAGGGGCAGTAACAGCAGCAGGGTGATGACGCAGCGCAGGAACGCGAACTGGAAAATCGGCGCACCGGGCTCCATCAGCTTGATGAATACGTCGGATATGATGGCCATGGCGTTGCCGATCACCAGCAGAAGGATTGCGCTGTTTACGGTTTTGCCTGACATGGGAACTCCTATTTCTGGTCTTGCTCGAAATTTGGGAGTTTGAGCCAGCGGGTAAGGCCTTTTCGAAATACGCTGTAAATACATCCCTGTACGCTCGAGCTCCGCCATCCATGGCTCCGCACGCTTTCGAAAAGGCCTTACCCGCTGGCTCCCATACTCCAGCGATGGCTCTCGGTGTTTTAAAACGGTCTTTTCGTTTCTCTACCTGAACTTTGTGATGGCATTCTATCGGTGTGCTAATATCCGATAAAATGATCTTTGCGCCATAGGTATTAGCAAAATAGATAATGAAGCTGCCACCCCTGAAATCACTGCCCGTTTTCGAAGCCGTTGCCCGGTTGAACAGCTTTTCGCTGGCCGCCGAGGAACTGGCTGTGAGTCAGAGTGCGGTCAGTCATCAGATCAAGCAGCTGGAGGCCTATCTGGGTGAGAAGCTGTTCTGGCGTAGTGGGCGAACGCTCGCGCTGACGGACGAGGGGCGGCAGTATCTGGATGGAGTCGGGTCGGCGCTGTTGCAGATTGAGCGGGTGAGTGAGCAGTTACTTGGGCATGAGGAGTCGCGGTTGCGACTGTCGGTGTTCAGTTCGTTTGCGGTGCGCTGGCTGGTGCCGCGGTTGCCGGATTTGCAGCGGGAGTATCCGCAGCTGGAGTTGTCGCTGGAGATGAGCAGTGAGAATCCGGTGTTGTCGGACCGGGTGGCGGACTGTTTTATTACCATAAAGCCGGCATCGTCGGCGTTCAGCTACGAGTTGTTGTACATCGAACGGCTGTTCCCGGTGTGCAGCCAGGATTACTGGCAGCGCATCCGGCGGGAGCTGGGGCGGGATTCGGAGGTTGAGGGGAGAGACGAGCCGGAGTTGTCACCGGAGGAAGTGTCCCGTTTCCCGCTGCTTTCCACCCACAGCATTTTCGATAAGGCCGCCGGTGACTGGGAAGCCTGGTATCGCGGGGTGGATCAGAGCATTCCCGGTACGGCGCGGATCCAGCATTTCAGTCACATGCTGCTGGCGTTGGAGGCGGCGCGTTACCATCAGGGCATCGCGCTGACCAATGATTACATGCTCAGTACACGGAAGGATTCGGGGGATTTTGTGCGGCTGCCCTGCCATTCGGTGATGACTGGTGACAAGTTCTACTTTGCCTGGAAAACCAGTCGCCGGCGGGAGAAGGGCATTCAGATTCTGCGGCGATGGCTTGTTGATGAGGCTATCAGGAGTGGTTTGCGAACGGAATGAAAATGATTCTTTGGGAACGTCGGGGGATAAATCGACGTTAACATAGTGAGTTCCACTCTAAGCTAATGTGTTCGCGTTGCCAGTTTTGAGGAGCAAGTTGATAATGAAGTACGTAGCCATGTTTGTCTTTGTGGGTATGATAGCCGGCACGGCGCCGGCATTGGCCGAGTCACCTCACGGTGGGGAGCTTCCACCCGGATTGCAGAAAAAAGTCGAGCGGGGTGAGCCGTTACCCCCGGGCTGGGAGCGGAAACTCAACTACCGTAAGGGTGATTATTTTGACCGGGAGTTGCTACGTTACGGTGATGTTCGAAATATCGACGGCGGTCGCCAGCGAGTTGAGGTTGAAGATCGTGTTTATACGATCTTGAAAGATACACGCGAAATCATTGATATCCTCAACCCCGCTTACGACTGACCAGTCGCTGGAGTTCACCGATGATGCCGCGACGGAATACCATGACGCAGACCACGAATATGGTACCGAGTATCACCTGTACCCAGGAGCCGTAGGCGGACAATTCGTGGCTGAGGGCACCCACGGTGATGGCGCCAACGACCGGGCCGAAGATGGTGCCCAGTCCGCCGACCAGTGTCATCAGAATGACCTCACCGGAGGTTTGCCAGTGAGCGCTAGTGAGCGCGGCAAACTGAAAAATGATCGCTTTGGTGGCACCGGCCAGCCCGGCCAGGGTGGCAGATATGACGAAGGCCAGCAGTTTGAAGTGATCCACGTCGTAGCCCAGGGACAGGGCCCGGGATTCGTTTTCACGAATCGCTTGCAGCACCTCACCAAACGGCGAGTTGATGGTTCGATAGATAATGCCGAAGCCGATAAGGAAAATGGCAAATACGAAGTAGTACATGGCGAGGGAGTTGTTCAGGTCAATCAGGCCGAACAGATTCCCCCGGGGAATACCCTGCAGACCATTTTCGCCGCCGGTGAAGGGCATCTGCAGGGCCAGGAAGTAAATGATCTGGGCGAGTGCCAGGGTAACCATGGCGAAGTAAATGCCCTGGCGGCGTATGGCCAGGAAACCGAAGGCTGCCCCGAGCACCGTGGCAAACCCCGCGCCGGCGAGTATGCCAAGCAGCGGGCTAAAGCCCCATTCCTTGGTGACGTAGCCGGTAATGTAAGCGGCACCGCCGAAGAACGCGGCGTGACCGAACGATAACAGGCCGGCGTACCCCAGTAACAGGTTGAAGGCACAGGCGAACAGTGCAAAGCACAGCAGGTCCATGACGAACACAGGGTAGGCAAACAGGGGGGCGGTCAGGCCTGCCACCAGCATGATGATAAAGAGGATGCGGTTGGTCATGGTGCTTATTTCTCCTTACCAAACAGGCCGGCGGGGCGGAACAGCAGCACCAGCACCATAAGGAAGAAAATTACGGTACTGGCGGCGGGTGGGTAGAACACCTTGGTCAGCCCCTCAACCAGTCCCAGGGCAAGGCCAGAGAGGATGGCGCCCATGATCGAGCCCATGCCGCCGATGACCACCACGGCAAACACCACGATGATCAGGTCCGCCCCCATCAGCGGGCTGACGGAGTAGATGGGAGCCGCCAGCACCCCGGCCAGGCCGGCCAGCCCGGCGCCGAAGGCGAAGGTCAGGGTGACCATGAGGGGGACATTCAGGCCGAAGGCCTGGGTCAGGTCAGGGTTCTCCACGCCGGCTCGCAGCCTGGAGCCGAGCTTGGTGTGTTCGATGGCCCACCAGGTGGCGAAACAGACCACCAGGGAAAACACGATGGCAAACAGACGGTAGGTCGGGAAGTACATGAACCCGAGGTTTACCACGCCACTGAGCGCTTCTGGCTGACCCGGGTAGGGCGTGCCGGAAACATTGAAATAGTTGGCGAACAGACCCTGTAGGATGAGCGTGATGCCAAAGGTGAGCAGCAGACCGTAAATATGGTCGAGCTCGTACAGCCGTTTGAGCATCAGACGTTCAATCAGCACTCCGAGAATGCCGACGATAACGGGTGCCACCAGCAGTGACGCCCAGAAACCGATCTGAAGGCTGATGCCGAACCATTGTTCCAGGAGAGAGTAGCCGATGAGGGCAATGAACGCCCCCAGCATGTACATGGCGCCATGGGCAAAGTTGATGATATTCAGCAAGCCGAATATCACCGCAAGCCCCAGGCTCAACATGGCATAAAACACACCCACGTTCAGCCCAAGCAGCGCCTGGGCCATTATGACCTGCATTGACACGTTGGCTATCTCCCCGGAAGCAGTGGTCAGTTCTACCGTTAGTTAACTAATGAACACTTGGATTCGGACAGCGGAATATACGCCTGCTCCGCCGGAATCTTCGATACCACTCTCAGCAGGTCCCATTCGCTTTCGGACTCCTCGGGCTTCTTCACTTCCACCAGGTACATATCGTGCAGCATGGAACCGTTCGCCATGATAGAGCCATTCTTCACGAACATGTCGTTCAGGGTCATCTCGCCCAGCTTGGCACGAACGGTGTCGCTGTCGTCGGTACCGGTTTCTTCAACCGCTTTCAGGTAGTTGGTAACGGCGGAGTAAACGCCGGCGTGTACCATGGTGGGCATGGCACCGTGGCGCTCAAAGAAGCGCTCTGACCAGGCTCGGGCTTCGTCGTTCTGGTTCCACACGAAGGCGGTGGTGAACTGCAGCCCCTGGGCAATGTCGAGGCCCATGCTATGCACGTCGGTGATGAACACCAGCATACCCGCCAGTTTCTGCCCGCTTTGCACGATCCGGAACTGGTTGGCCTGTTTGATGGCGTTCACCGTGTCTTGCCCGGCGTTGGCCAGACCAATGACGTCGGCGCCGGAGGACTGCGCCTGCAGCAGATAGGAAGAGAAATCGTTGGTGGACAGCGGCGCGTTGACGTTGCCAACCACCTCACCACCCAGGCTTTCCACTACCGCGCCGGTGTTGTCTCGCAGGGAATGGCCAAAGGCATAGTCTGCGGTGATAAAGAACCAGCTCTCGCCGCCATTCTTGACCATGGCTGTGGCTGTGCCCACAGGCAATGCGTGAGTGTCGTAGACATAGTGGATCCCATAGGGCGTGCACTGTTCCTCGGTAAGGGCAGTGGTGCCGGCCCCGGTGTTCATGGTGATAATCTTCTTGTCGTTGGCCAGTCCCTGCACCGACAGGGCGACAGAGGAGTTGTCGAGGGCCGTGATCATGTCGACTTCTTCGGCGTCGATCCACTCCCGGGCGGTGCTGGCGCCGATGTCCGGCTTGTTCTGGTGGTCGGCGGAGATGATTTCCACCGGCTGGTCGAGGACGGAACCTCCAAAGTCTTCGACGGCCATTTCGGCAGCAATCACCGCGCCGGGACCTTCCAGGGCCTTGTAAACCCCGGACATATCGCTGAGTACACCAATCTTGAGCTTACCGTCTGTCAGTTCGGCGGTTGCAGTGAGCGGCATTGCCAATGTGGTTATTGCAATGGCGCTTGCCAGACCTTGTTTCCAGAGCTTGAACATAGTGGGATTCCTTTTCTTGTTAGGTTCACGGTCTTATCAGATTCAGGGTCGGTGCGCTTGCGGCGAACCTGGCCCACAGGCTCAGACACTCAGGTGCCTGTTCAGCTGCTCTTTTTTGGCCTCAAGGTCAGCGGCGTCAATCTGTTCCACCACCTGGCCGTGCTCAATGACGTAATGGCGGTCCGCCAGAGGCGCGGCAAACCGGAAATTCTGCTCTACGAGGATGATGGTGAACCCCTTCTCCCGCAGTTTGCGAATCACCTGATCCAGGGATTTCAGGATCACCGGCGCTAACCCTTCGGTAATTTCGTCCAGCAACAGCAGGTTGGCGCCCGTGCGCAGAATGCGGGCAATGGCGAGCATTTGCTGTTCGCCTCCAGAGAGCTTGGAACCCTGGCTTTTCCGCCGTTCCTTGAGGTTCGGGAACATGGTGTAGATGTCGTCCACCGTCAGACCGCCCTCCGCGACCACTGGGGGCAGCTCCAGGTTTTCGTCGACATTGAGGGAAGCAAAAATGCCACGCTCTTCCGGGCAATAACCGAGCTTGCCGACATGGGCAATCCGGTGCGTGGGCATATTGATGATTTCGGTGCCGCGAATCTTGATCGAGCCGGTGCGCCGACCCACCAGGCCAAGAATGGCCTTCAGGGTAGTGGTGCGCCCGGATCCGTTGCGGCCCAGCAGTGTAATCACCTCGCCTTCGTGCAGGGTCAGGTTCATGCCGTGGAGAATGTGGGACTCGCCATACCAGGCGTGCAGGTTCTCGATTCGGAGCAATTCCGGACGTTGATCAGGCGACATCGGTGGTTCCCATGTAGGCTTCCATCACGGCAGGGTTGGTGGAAACGGTCTCGTAATCGCCCTCGGCAAGGACCTCACCCCGGTTAAGTACGGTGATGGTGTCGGCCAGGGTGGAAACTACGTTGAGGTTGTGTTCCACCATCACGATGGTCCGGCCTTCGACTACCCGTCTGATCAGATCGGTGACCGTGCCGACGTCCTCGGAACTCATGCCCTGGGTGGGCTCGTCCAGTAGCATAAGCCTGGGCTTGAGGGCGATAGTGGTGGCAATTTCCAGGGCCCGTTTTTGACCGTAGGGCAGCTCGACCGCCTTGGTGTCGGCAAAGGGACCAAGCTCCACGAGTTCCAGGGTAGCCTGGGCTTCTTCATTCAGCTGGTCCAGCACCCGCTTGGAACGCCAGAACTGGTAGGACACCCCCAGTGTGCGCTGCAGGGCAATGCGCACATTTTCACGGGCGGACAGGTGCGGAAACACCGCCGATATCTGGAATGACCGAATCAGGCCTTGCTGGGCGATGGCAGCCGGCCGGGCGTGGGTGATGTCTTTACCGTCATAGATAATCTCGCCGGCGCTGGCTTTGAGAAACCTGGTCAGCAGATTGAAAAAAGTGGTTTTGCCGGCCCCATTGGGACCAATCAGGGCATGGATGCTACCCGTCTCCACTTTCAAATTGACGTTATTGATAGCGGTAAAGCCCTTGAAATCTTTCTGCAGATTACGGGTTTCAAGAATGATCGGGGACGATGTTGGTTGTTCGCCCGCAGCCTGGTCGTTCACGGAAATACACCCCTTTCGGTTCGAGTCGGCGACCGGTGCGCCACAGGTTCGTTATTATTTGTTATTCAGTCTTTTTTTCTGAAAAGGTTGTAGGTACTGCCAATTGAACTGAGTTCAGTAATAGTCGGAGGGTGTGGAGTCTGTCAAGAAAAGAGGGGAGGCAGATCGCCTCCCGGAAAGCGGTAACAGGTTTTACAGATACTGGTAGCGCAGCAACCGGTGTTTGATGCGTTCCAGGATCACCTGATCGATCACCGCAGCCAGGATGGCAATCACCAGGATGTTGGTCATCACACCGGTCATGTCCGCAATCTCGCCGGAATAGGCCAGGGACTTGCCCAGGCCGGCGCTGAAGCCGACGATCATCTCGGCGGAGATCAGAGCGCGCCAGGCGTTGCCGAAGGCCAGCTGGGCGCCGGTGATCAGTTCCGGGGTAACCGCAGGGAAGTAGACCCGTTTGAGCATCTGCAACTTGGATGCACCCATCACCCGGGCCGCAGAAATATGCACTTTCTCGACGCTCTCGGTGGCGTTCATCACGCTCAGGGCGGTGGGGAAGAACGCACCGATGGCCACCACGACAATGATCGGCGTATTGCCGAAGCCCATCAGGATCAGGAACAGCGGCACCCAGGCAATGGACGGGATGGACTGCAGGATGATGATGGCCGCTTTCAGGGTGCTGCGCACCAGGTCCAGGGTGCCACCCACCAGGCCCAGAATGATGCCGAAGAACAGGGCAGCCCCGTATCCGATGCCAAGGCGGCTCATGCTGTTGCCGAGTCCTTCGTAGAAGTCGCCGCTGTTAAGTTCTTCCCACAAACGTTGCAGGGCCACCGGTACATCCGGCATCAGGAAGTCCGGCAGGAACCAGGCCGCCACCTGCCAGAAAAACAGGATAATGGCGATAGCGGCCACATAGGCCCGTTTGCTGGCAACGCCGGTTGACTGAGTATTACTCATGCTTACAGCTCGCGCGCCTGCTGCCAGGACAGGTCCAGCAAGGCATCGACATCAAACTCGCCTTCCACCTGAAGAATATCCTGTTCCTGCATGATGGCTGCCAGTTCCTTCATACGGTTGATATCGTCCTCGGTCAGTTTGGCGCTGAAGTCGTTGGTCTTGATGGCCTCGGTGATCACCTGCTCGCTGGGCACGTCGCCCTGGTTGCGGGATTTCACCACCGGCTCGCGGATAAAGTAGTCGGTGATATAGGGTGCTGCTTCTGCCGGATTGCTCTCGAGCATATCAATGGCGTCGCGTTGGGCATCCAGTGCCGCCCAGAGTACATCCTTGCGGTTTTTCAGGGTTTCACCGGAGGTAATCACGACCATGCAGGGGAATGGCCACACCTCGCCAATTTCATAGATCTGCTTGACCGGGGCCACCAGCTGCGCGATGCGGTCGTACGGCTCGAACAGGAAGGCGGCATCCACACGACCACCAACCAGCGACTGTACGGCCACGGAAGGGGCTACGCCCATGATGTTCAGGTCCGACGGGGTCAGCCCGGCATTGTCGAGCATCACACCCTTGAGGACGATGTCTGCGGTGCTGCCCTGTTTCTGGGACGCCAGACTTTTACCCTTGAGGTCTTCCACCGATTCAATGCCCGAATCTTCACGCACCAGCAGTGAGTGATAGCCGCGCTGCGCACCGCCGACAATTTTCAGGTCTGCACCCTTGGACGCCCAGGTAAAGGCATTGGAGAAGCCCAGTACGCCGATATCCAGCTGGCCGCCAACGATGCCCTTGATCAGGTCGGTGCCGGACGTGAATTCGATCAGTTCTGCGTCGAGGCCATACTTCTCATAGAGCCCGGCCTCATAGGCCAACATGGCCTGGGCATCGTCCATAACGCGGACATAACCGACACGGAATTTTTCTGCTGCCGTCGCCGGGCTGGCGATAGCCAGGGACAGCAGGAAGGCAAAGAGGGGAGTCAGTAAAGAGCGGTTCATGCCGTTTCTCCTTCGGAATGTGTGGGTTCGTGTTCGTCAGTGTCAATGCCCAGCAGGTTCAGGACTTCCCGGCGGACATCGGCGAAAGCAGACAGGTCATGGGTCTTGGGGATGTGTCCCAGTTCGACCTCCCGCAACACCGTTGCCGGCCGCTGGCTGAAAACCATGACGCGGTCTGCCAGGTAGAGGGCTTCATCCACGTCATGGGTGACCAGAACCACGGTGGGTCGCTCTTCTTCAATCAGGTCTTTGAGGACACTTTGCAGGGTCATCCGGGTCAGCGCATCCAGGGCGCCGAAAGGCTCGTCCAGCAGTAGTACCTTGGGACGGGCAATAAAGGCCCTGGCCAGGGCGCAACGCTGCCGCATGCCTCCGGAAACCTGATGGGGGTAATAACCTTCAAAACCGACAAGCCTGACCCTGGACAGCCATTTACGGGCCTCTTCCAGGGAGGCCTTGCGGGGCTGATCCTGAAACTCCAGCGCCAGGGCCACGTTATCCAGCAAGGTCATCCACGGGTAGAGGGCGTGCTCCTGGAATACCAGGGTGCGCTCAGGGGACGGGTTGGCTACCGAGGAGCCGCCCGCAGTCAAGGTACCGGTAGAGGGCTGCTGAAGCCCGGCCAACATGTGTAACAGCGTGGATTTGCCGCAACCGGACGGACCCACCAGGGCAACGATTTCGCCGTTCCTGATGGTGGTGTCAAATAGCTTGATAACGTTCAGGTCGCCAAATGACTTGGTTACCTGACTGAACTGGAGTTCCATATAGCCTACCGGAATATCTATATATGCTTAAATGAAATATCTATTCAGTATTTTATAACTGAAAGTTAATAAGAAAAAGTGCTTTTTGAATCTACTTTCATAGGATGTGTCAATCACATGGCAAGGTTGAGGTAATAGTGAGGTGGGTTGGTCAGATTGAAGCGAGCCTACCGCGGCACCCAATGGATCGGGCGCCGCTGAATTGAAGGCAATTACTCTTCTTCTCTGGGCGGGCGCTCCACAACCTTGCGCTTGCCCTTCGCGCAGCGTGACAGCGCTTTCAGGCCATCGGGCTCAAAGGCATCGACCCGGATCACATCGTAGAGTGCTTCCAGCGCCTCCAGCAGCTTGTCACATTCTTCACCCTTCACGACGCCCTGTTCACAGGCCCAATCAACCAGTTCCTTGCGCTCGTGGCCCATCAGCAGGTCGATGCCCCCGAGTTCATCCTCGTCACGGTTACGCAAAGCCTCGTGCAGGCGCTCGCGCATTTCGCGGGTTTCATTGGCCAGCCGGTAGGCGTTCAGCACCCGGCCCAGCGGGTCTTCCGGGTCGGTGTTGACGTAGCTGCCACGGCTGATGCGCTGGCGCAACGGCGTATCCGTGACGATACTGGCGGCAACCTCGGTACCCAGTGTGTCGTCGGGTCCGTTCAGGCCAGTGGCACCCAGCGGGAACACCAGTATCCGCAACGGCCAACGTAGCAGTGGCACCGGGAAGTTGATAATCAACTCGCGCATGCACGTCTTGAGGTCCCGCAGGCTGGTTTGCAGACACCAGTCCACCAGCGGGCGCTGGTCATCCGGGTAGCCTTCCTCATGCCATTGCTTGATCACCGCGGTGGCGTAATACAGGTGCACCAGGCAGTCCGCCATGCGGCCGGACAGACGCTGGCGGGCCTTGAGGCCGCCGCCGACCGTGAGCAGGGTCACGTCGGTCATCAATGCGAAGGCTGCCGAGAACCGGGCCAGCTGACGATAGCTGGACTGGATATTACCCTGGCGCGGTACGGGCTCCAGCAAACCGCCGGTCAGGGCGAGCACAAAGGATCGCAGCGCATTGCGGGTGGTGTGGGCGATATGGCGGTAGAAGATGCCATCGAATTTTTCGACGGCCGCTTTCTTGTCTTCCATACCAGCCGCTTCAATTTCCTCCACAATGAACGGATGACAGCGGATCGCTCCCTGGCCGAACACCATCAGGCTGCGGGTGAGGATATTGGCACCCTCAACCGTAATACCGATGGGCACCGCCTGGTAGGCCCGGGCGAGGAAGTTGCGGGGTCCGGTAATAACACCCCGGCCGGCCACCACGTCCATGGCATGGTTGATCACAATACGCATCAGGTCGGTATTGCGGTACTTGAGCACCGCAGAAGGCACGGATGGTCGTACCCCGCGGTCCAGCATACCGGAGGTCAGCAATCGCGCGGCGTCCATCATGTAGGTGTAGCCGGCGATGGGTTCGAGGGCTTCCTGGACGCCTTCAAACTGGCTGATGGAGCGGCCGAACTGTTCCCGGGTCAGGGCATAGGAACCGGTTGCCAGGCTGGCGACCTTGCCGGCACCGGTGCCCAACGCGGGCAGGGAGATGGAACGGCCAATGGACAGGCATTCCAGCAGCATCTTCCAGCCCTTACCCAGCATGTCCTGGCCGCCGATGACCTGGTCCATGGGAATGAAAACGTCATTGCCCCAGGTCGGGCCGTTCATAAACACGGTGTTCATTGGCAGGTGACGGGCGCCGGAGTGAACGCCTTCAAGGTCCTGCGGAATCATCACGCAGGTCACGCCGATGTCATCGGAGTCACCGAGCAGCTTGTCAGGGTCGTACACCTTGATGGCCAGACCAATCAATGTTGCGACCGGGGCCAGGGTGATGTAGCGCTTGTTCCAGGTCACTTTCAGACCCAGCACTTCCTTGCCATCCCATTGGCCCTTACAGACGATGCCCTTGTCCGGGATAGCGCCTGCGTCAGAGCCGGCCACCGGGGAGGTCAGGGCAAAGCAGGGAATTTCCTCGCCGCCGGCGAGCCGGGGCAGGTAGTACTCTTTCTGGGTATCGGTGCCGTACTCCATCAGCAACTCGCCCGGGCCCAGGGAGTTGGGCACCATCACGGTGACAGCGGCGGAAACGCTGCGGGTGGAGATCTTCATAACGATTTCGGAGTGGGCGGTATGGGAGAAGCCCTTGCCGCCTTGTTCCTTGGGGATAATCAACCCGAAGAAGCCGTTCTCACGAATGAATTTCCAGACCTTGTTGGGAAGGTCGAACTCTTCGTGGGTGATTTTCCAGTCATCCAGCATGCCACAGAGCTTTTCCACCGGCCCGTCCAGGAAAGCCTGCTCTTCACTGGAGAGATGGGCGGGTTTGGCATCCAGTAATTTTGACCACTCGGGCTGGCCGGAAAACAGCTCACCATCCCAGTCCACCGTGCCCGAGTGCAGTGCTTCCTCCTCGGTATCCGAAAGTTTGGGCAAGCGGCCCCGTACCCAGCCCAGTAACGGGGCGCTGAATTTTTCTCGACGCAGCTCGCCCGGAAATAACAGAACCAGGCCCAGGGCAAGCAGGCCGCCGCCGAATAAAATACTGAGGATGTGCCAGCCATCCTGAAACAGACCAACAATCGTTGCTATCACCAGAACAGCGGCAGCAGTGGTGCCACCAATGCCGAGGTATATCAGTACCAGTGCACTGAGGAGGAGAAGCAGAACACTCATGGGCGGATCTCCGTATCAAAATGAAATTCAACCTGAATGGTCTTACCTTCGGTCAAAGCCCGGGTGGTTGCAAGCGCACTCGGCGGTTATGGCGGCTAATTGCCACGGAGTGTAACACTATGTAGCAATGCAAATAATTGTAAAAGATCCGCCTTCTCTAGCATCTCCATTGATCCGATTTTGCGAAACCGGTGAATAGATAGATTCGATTTATGGTTATGAGCAGCCGGAGTAGATCATGTTCAACAAATTCACTGTCGCCAAACGACTCACCCTGGGTTTTGGCCTTATTCTTTCCCTGATGATTCTCGTCACTCTTATCAGCAATCATCGGGTTGGTTTCATTGACCGGACCCTCACCGAAGTAGGCGATGACGCGGCCGTGAAGCAGCGCTATGCCATCAACTTTCGTGGCAGCGTTCATGACCGTGCAATTGCCATCCGTGATGCTGTGCTGGTGCGGGAAGACCGGGCGCTGAGAATGCATCTCCAGGATATTGAACGATTGAAGGCTTTCTACGTAGACTCAGCCAGGCCCATGGACCAGCTGTTCCGGTCAGCCGGAGCCACAGATCGGGAGCAGCAACTGCTGGCGGATATCAAGGAGATTGAGCGCAGCACCCTGGCGCTGACCGGGGAGTTACTGGAAATACGCCAGGACGGCCGCATCGATGAAGCCAGGGAATTTTTGCTGGAGGAAGTGTCCCCCGCCTATACCACCTGGCTGAACCGCATCAATGCGTTCATCGACCACCAGGAAGGCTTCATTACCACCAACGTGGACGCGGTGAGGGAAGCGGCGGGCAACTTCAATAGAGTCATATTCCTGGTCACCGGAATTGCGGTGCTGCTGAGCATTGTGGTGGCGGTGCTTATCATCCGCAGGCTCCGTTCAACGCTGGGCGCGGAGCCGGATGAAGTCGCCGACGCCATTCGTCGGCTCTCGGATGGCATACTCGACCAGGACATTCAGACGAAGTATCCGGACAGTGTGATGGGTGCTCTCAGGGACACCGTGGAGCAACTCGCCGGGATTATTCGCGAAGTTCGTCAGTCAGCCAAGGAACTGTCCAGGAGTTCCTCGGAGTTGCTGTCTACCTCGGATAACAACAATCGCCAGATCCGCATCCAGTCCGAGGAAGCGGAGCAGATGGCAACGGCCATCAACCAGATGGCGACAACAGTTAATGAAGTGGCGGGATTTGCGTCCAATGCGGCCACAGCCACTGGCAAAGCGGATCTGGAAGTGGAGACCGGTAATCGGGTGGTTCAGGAAACGGCTGTTTCCATTGGTGAACTGGCAGACACCCTCGAGAAAGCCGCTGTAACCGTGCACCGGGTTTCCGACGACAGCGCCAACATTGAAAAGATCATCGAAGTGATCAACGCCATCGCCGAACAGACCAATCTGCTGGCACTGAATGCGGCCATTGAAGCCGCTCGCGCTGGCACCCACGGCCGTGGCTTCGCGGTAGTGGCCGATGAAGTGCGCTCACTGGCGACCCGCACCCAGGATTCTACCCGTGAAATCCAGGAGATGATCGGAAAACTCCAGACCGGCGCCTCGGAAGCGGCGGCGGTAATGGAAACCAGCCGCGATCTCGCCAAAACCACGGTGGAAAAAACCCGCTCTGCGGAGCAGGCCCTGGCGAAAATCCGTCAGGAAGTGGGTGAAATCAATGACATGAACGCCCAGATTGCCAGCGCAGCAGAAGAGCAGAGCAGCGTAGCGGAGGAAGTGAACCGCAACATCAGCCGTATTCACGACTCCACCGTGGAAACCTCCGCTGGTTCCGAACAGGTGGCGGGCGCCAGCCGCGATCTTGCCACGCTGGCGGAACAGTTGAGCGGAAGGGTCAGTGTGTTCCGGCTTAAAGACTGAGGCCGCAGATCAGTAACGTCAGCGTGGCCAGCAGTATGACTATATTGGTGCCAAGCAGGTTATTGAGCCGCCGGGGATCGGCAAGAGCTCCTGGCAGCCGGAGGCTTAACCAAAGGGCCGCTGGTGCCGGGGCCAGGGCAAGAGCGCTCCAGGTTGGCAGCCAGCCTGCCAGCAGTCCCGCTGCCAGCACGCCGTAACTCGCCAGCAACATGATTCCAGCCAGTCGGGCAGCCGCCGGCTTGCCATGTGTGATGACCAGGTGGCGGCGGCCGACTTTGCGATCTGCGTCGGCATCGGGAATCTGATTGATTAGCAGAAGCTCGCTGACCAGCAGCAAGCTGATCAACGAAACGGTGAGAGCCGCTGCGTCCAGGGTGGCATCGAGGGCAATCAGGCTGCCCAGAACCATCACCGGGCCAAAGCCCAGCCCGGGCGCCAACAGGCAGAGGAGCGGCGAACGGGTAATCCAGCGGGTGTAAGTCACTACCAGCACAACACCGGCAACGCCGAGCACCAGCATTGGTAGCCCACGAAGCCAGAGAAAGTACAGCCCGATGCCAATCACCAGTGCCAGGGTACCGCCAGCGGCAAGCAGCACCCGCTTGGCAGCGGACGGTCTCTCTGGCAGAGCTCCGCTGCCACCGGAGAAAGGGGTCCGCCGGGTGATCAGATCGAGGCCGGAGACAAAGTCTTCATATTCGTTGAGCAGATTCACGGCAGCATGGGCCAGCACGGCACCTATCAGCACCAGAAGGGTATCCGTTAATGCTGGCGGTGTGCTCTGCTGCCAGGCCACCGCTACGCCAAGCCCCGCGCACAGGGGCGCGAGCACCAGGAAGTTGGGGCGGGAGGCACGAACGACCGCAATAGCCTCAGACATAGCCTGCCGCAAACACCAGGCCCAGCACGATGGGCATCACCACAATGCTGCCGAGGTTGCTGATCAGAACCAGTGACGCAACTTTTTCAGGCTCCTGCTGGTATTGTTCCGCCAGCATGTAGTTCAGCACGGCGGATGGCATGGCGGCAAAGACCCAGAGGGCGGCCACCTGCAGGCCGGGGAGATCGAGAATCGCGATCATCGGCCAGGCCAGGATCAGCCCGGAGGCGGGGCAGGCAATGGCACCGAGGATGCCCAGTTTCCAGTCGCCGAAATCCACATCCAGCATGCGCACGCCGAGGGTAAACAGCATCAGGGGGATACAGACTCCGCCAAGCATGTTCAGGGTTTCCAACAACCATTGGGGCATGGGTACACCGCCGAAATTGACGGCCAGGCCGGCGATACTCGCCATAATAACGGGCAGGCGAAGCCTTCTGAAGATGGAGGTGTGCGGATCGAGCATATAGATGCCCACGGTAAAGTGCAGCAGCATCTCCACAACAAATAGCACAACGGCCGCCGGCAGGGCTGCCTCGCCGAAGGCTAACACCAGAATCGGAATCCCCATGTTACCGGAGTTGTTGAACATCATCGGCGGCAGGAAGGTTTTCAGATTCAGGTTCAGGACCCTGGCCACAGGGTAGAGGACAATGCCAGAGCCCAGAACCACAACCGTAGCCGCCAGCGCCAGGCTGGTGTATTCCTGCAGCGGTGCCTGCTGGTCTGCCAACACCGCAAACACCAGCATGGGCACAAACAGCTCCATGTTCAGGGTGTTCAAGCCCTGGATATCGGGTGTGCGGTAACGACCGTAAAGAGCGCCACAGCCGGCAATCAGGAATACCGGCAACATCGTGGACAGGATCTGGGCAAGCATTCAAAGGCTCCGAATATAAATCGGGATGAGCAATTAATCCGTTAGGTTCGCAAGTATTGGCGGTGCCAGGCAAGCAAAACCTGTGTCTTTGCGACCAAAGACGGACCCGGCGGTTGCGGCTATTATCGCTCCTGCCCCAGAATGACGTCGATATCGACTACTCTGACCTCAACAACACAACAACGGAGGCCTTTCGTGCCTGACTTCTTCGACCGACGTCTTCAGCGGGAGAATACCTGCTCGGTAAAATTCGATGCCCGCAAGGCAGTGTTCGGCCGCGAGGATGTTATACCGCTCTGGGTGGCGGATATGGATTTTGCGGCACCGGCGGCGGTCACGCAAGCTCTGGAGGAGCGGGCGAGGCACCCGGTGTACGGTTACACACTGTTCCCGGAAAGCCTCTACGCATCCATTGTTGACTGGTTCCGGAGCCGCCATGGCTGGACTATCGAGCGGGACTGGTTACTGATGGCCCCGGGTGTGGTGCCATCCCTCCATGCGGCGGCACTGGCGTTTGCGAAGGAAGGCGAAGGCGTGATTATCCAGCCGCCGGTCTATCCGCCTTTTTTCAGCGCCATTCGAAAAACTGGCCGGGTTGTGATCGAGAATCCGCTGGAGCAGGTGGATGGCCGCTATCAAATGAACCTTGAGCATCTGGAGGCCTGCGCGGCACGGGAAGATGCCAGGGTGCTGTTGCTGTGTTCACCCCATAATCCGGTGGGCCGTGTATGGACCGAAAGCGAGCTGACGGCGGTACTGGCGATTGCCCGGCGGCATAACCTGGTGGTGCTGTCGGATGAGATTCACTGTGACCTGACCTATCCGGACAAGCCCGCTCACCAGGTACTGGCTCGCCTGGCCGGGGATGAGGACGCCCTGGTTACCGCTGTAGCGCCCAGCAAAACCTTCAACATGCCTGGTCTGGGGCTCTCGGCACTGGTGGTGGCCAATGCCGAGCATCGCAAGGCATTGAAAGATGTGTTCGATGCCATGCACATGAATCAGTGCAACCCGTTCAGCATCGCCGGATTCGAAGCCGGTTACCGCGACGGAGGCCAGTGGCTCGACGAACTCATGGTCTACCTGCAAGGCACTCGTGACTTCGTAATGGATTACGTTGAGCAGCACTTGCCCGCCATTCAGGTGACCGAACCGGAGGGCACCTACCTGTTATGGCTGGATTGCCGTGCTCTGGAGATGGACGATTCGGAGCTGAAGCGGTTCTTCGTGCATCAGGCCGGCATCGGCATGAACCCGGGCATTACCTTCGGGGAAGCGGGGAGTGGATTCATGCGGATGAACATTGGTTGCCCTCGGCCGGTATTGCAGAGGGCCCTGGAACAAATCCGGCAGGCGATGGCGTCCGTGTCCGGTTAATCCCCGCTAGCCGGTTCGTTCCTGCAGGGATGGTCGACTGGCTGCCAGTGGGGAGGCTGGCTCATGCCCGGCATCTGGCCATTGCTGGGACGAATGGCGCGATAGGCCTGGCCTTCATGGATGGCCACCTGACCGACGGTGTAGCTGGCGCCAAAGCTCCAGGGCCCGGTTTCATCACAAGCCTGCCTGGTTTTATTGCGCGCATCTACCACGGGTTCCTGCTGATCCTGGCCCTGTGCCCGCGATTGTTGTGGGTCATCCTTCTGCATGTTGTCGGCATGGGCTCTGTCTTCCCCTTGGCGGCAGTCCGGTGCTGGTGCCAGCTTTTTCCACTCGAAATCCGCCCCTGGTGTTTTGCCTTCGTTGAGTTGGCGGGATTCGTACCATTGGCCCTTGTGAAACACGGCTGAGCCAGGAGGGTAATAACGGCTCGGGACCCAGGTGTTTTTTTCCGGGTCACAGGGAGCGGCAGAAATCACCGTGCTGATTGCCGTGAAAACCATTACGGCCGTCCATTTCAAGTATCTTTCCAAGCGATTATCCATGAATCCCTGCCTGTTCAGCTCTTCCAGTTTGCATGTTCAGCGGTATTTGCGGCGAAGCTCGTTGGTGCGGGTCGCCAGGAAAAGACCAGCGAGGATCAGCAGGCCACCGACAATGTGGAACAGGCCAAGCCGTTCACCGAGGAAAATTCCCGCCATGACCGAAGCGAACACCGGAGTAAGGTACATGAAGATGGCCGCCCTGGCCGGGCCGATCCGGTGTACTGCATGGTTCCAGAACCCGTAGGCCAGAATACCGGGGAAGATGGCAAAATACATCATCGGCAGAGCGGTCGACTGGTTCAGTTCAAACCCGCCCGAGAAAAACACCAGATCCACCAGGAAAAACGGCAGTATCACCAGGGTGCCGCAGGCGATCTGCACGGTCAGGAACGTCAGCGGTGGCAGGGGTACGGCCTGGCGGCGAAGCAGCACCGAGAACAGGCCCCAACTGAACACCGCCAGCACCATGATCAGGTCGCCGGGCTGTGCCTGCAGGCCGGTAAGCACCGAAAGGTCTCCCCTGGCGACAACCGCCAGAATGCCCAGTACGGCCAGCCCGATACCCAGCGCCTGCAACGGGCGCGTGCGATCTCCCAGCAACACCCAGGCCAGCAATGCCACCATGATGGGGATGGTGGCGTTAATCAGTGCGATATTGGTGGCGCTGGTGGTCACCGCGGCAAAGTAGAGCAGTGAATTGAACGCCGCGACACTGAAGGTAGACAGGGCCAGTATCGACAGCCAGTGCTGGCGAATGAGCTGGCGCTGACGCCACACCCCCGGCAATCCGAACGGCAACAGAATCACCAGGGCGATCACCCAGCGCCAGAAGGACATGGACAGGGGCGGAATCTCATCCACCACGCCTTTGGCGACAACGGCATTGCCGGCCCAGAACAACGGGGTCAGAACCAGGCCGACATAGGCCAGCCACAACGATTTGGGGGTATCTGAAGACACTCCGGCTCCTGTCAGGATTTCTGGCCCTGATGAAACTCAGGGACCCGACAGGATACTACTCTCCTGGCACTTCTGCCTCCGTACCAACGTGGTAGGCGGCAAAGCCTGCCATGACAACCTGATCCACGGCCATTCCGATAATCCGGCCATCGATTCTGGCCCGGATGGGGTGTTGTTCATTGGTAATAGGGTCTGAAACGTAACCAAGGATCTCACCTTCACCAACTTTGGCACCGAGCTTGATCTCACTGAACAGGATGCCTCCGTGTTCCGCCCGCACCCATTCCGAGTCGTAGTACACCGGCTCCGGGTCACCCCAGACGAACATCCTCGAAATCATACCTTCCTTGTCCATCAGACTGGTCAGGCTGTTGACGCCGGCTTTGATCTGGTGCTCCTGTATCCGCAGGGATTCGCCCGCCTCCATGGTGACAGCGCGGATACCGGCTTCAATCGCGGCATAGCGAAGCATGCCGGGACTGCCGGTGCTGTGGACCACGGCCATGCGGTCAAACCCGCGGGTCAGTTCGGCCACGTCAGGATTGTTCATATCAGCCCTTAACTGGGGCAGATTGGTTCGCTTGAGCGATCCGGTGTGGATATCCACCAGCATGTCGCAATGGCGAATCACACTTTCGAACAGCGAATGGGCAATGCGGTCCGCAAGGCTGCCATCGGTACTGCCGGGGAAATGCCGATTAAGGTCACGGCGGTCGGGCAGGTAGCGGCTGCCTCGCTGAAAACCGGGCAGATTGACGATGGGAACTCCAATAACACGGCCTGACAGTTTGTCCGGCTCCAGGTCATACATGGTACGGCGGATGATCTCTATGCCGTTGAGCTCATCACCGTGCACCGCACCTGTCAGGCACAGGTTGGGACCGGGTTTGGCGCCGTTGACCACCAGCACCGGTGTCGGTTGGGTCAGTCCGGCGATCTGGATGGCCGGAGACCACGCCAGCCGGGTGGCCGTTCCAGGGGGTACTTCCGTGCCCAGCAGCTCAAGACTGGATGCCTCTTGCTTCTGTTCCGGTGGTTCGGGCTGCTCCGGGACATCAGGCTCCGGATCCGATGAGTGCAGAGGGTCGGAGTGTTCAACATCCTCAACGTTCTCGTCTTCAGCAAGCTCTGCGACGAGGACTTCCTGCTTGTCGGATTCACCGGTTTGCTCCGCGTAGGCCGCCGGCAGGGCCACCAGGCCGCCGCAGAGTGTGGAAATAAGGCTAGCGCGTAACAGATGTGTCAGCCAGCGGTACAGCATAGTTTCTCTCGGGTTGTCAGCCAGTCGGGGCCTGGTGTCCGGAATTTGTGGGCGGGACAAGGATAGAGGCCCCAAAGTTTTATGAATACGGCTGTGACAAAGGTTTAATGCCACTTTCATGATCTCTTTGTGTATTTCCGCAAAATAGCCTATTCATGAGGCTACAGGATGCCTGTTACGGTTCTGTATCCGTTATACGTCTGAAAGGGAACTCACTCTATGGATCTTTTGCGAATTCTTATTGCGATTTTGTTACCGCCGTTGGGGGTGTTTTTACAAGTGGGGATCGGAAAGCACTTCTGGATCAACATTGTGTTGACCCTTCTAGGCTATATTCCGGGTATTGTCCACGCGGTGTGGGTTATCGCAAAGAAATAACATGACCCCGGGGCGGGGCCATGATGAATGAGGCGAGGCCGTGGCTCAGGTGTGTGAAGTGGCATGCCAGATCTCGCCTTTCTTCGCCGCCCTGCCATCCGTCTCCAGTTTCAGCAGATGTGCCAGCGCAGAACGAGCCGCAACCCCGTGGATCGCCGCCGGCACGTCGTCGTACGCTTCCGCCGTCAAAGCCTTCAGGCTGGCCCTGGTCAGACTCTTCAGCACCCGCGCCACCTTATGTTCCCGGGCCAGGCGGTGGGTAATCAGGTAATCGATAACCGCTTCCGGGTGCCCCATCAGAAAACCGTGAGCCGGGGCAATGTAGCGCACCGGCTCGTCCAGCAGATCGTACAGGGACTCCAGGTAGGCCTTCATATCGCCGTCCGGGGGATTAATCACCACCGTCGAACCCTGCATAACGTGATCACCGGAAAACAGAAGTTCCTGCTCCATCAGCAGGTAACACAGGTGGTTGGAGGCATGGCCCGGTGTGTGAAGCACTTTCAGCGTGCCAGCGTCGGTTGTAATCAGGTCCCCGTCGACCGGTTCCTCATCCGCAGCAAACGTCTGGTCCTGGGCCGCCCCTTCCGGCGCCGGCTGACCATAAACACGGCACCCGGTCCTGGCTTTCAGCGCGACGGTACCGGGGGAATGGTCCTGGTGGGTGTGGGTCACCACCACCTGATCGATCGCCCCGCCGGTGATTTCCAGAATCCGTTCAATATGGGTGGCATTTTCCGGCCCCGGGTCCAGTACCGTGAATCGTTTGTGCCCCAGTAAATAGGTATTGGTGCCCGGCCCGGTCATCATCCCCGGATTCGGGGCCGTCAGCCGCACCACACCGGCTGCGACTTCCACCGGTTCACCGGGCACTATCTCCGCACGGGTCGAGCCTTCCCCCTCTGGATCCAGCTTGGCGGCTTCGTCATACGCCGGCGCCCCAGGCTCCAGCAACACCGACTTCCCCTTCTTTACCGCCGGCCATGACTTGCTGGGATAGGGCTCTGGCGGATTGGCATGAGCGTAACGCATCACCTCGCCCGTGGTGTCGAAATCGCTCAGTATCCGCAGCGTGCGGATGGTGGGCAGGCCCAGCAACCGAAGGCCACAGCGGTGATCCTCCAGCGCCTGCGCAGGACTCAGCCAGACATGATCAATCGTTTCCACCCCGTCATGGCTCGCAACTTGGTTCTCCGGCGCCACTGCCACGAAAAACCGGGTATCAAACCTGCGGGGCGGCCCGGGTGGCGTAATCCAATGCCCCAGATAGGCCAGCCGGTCCAGCGGAATCGTCAGTTTGTGTCGCTGGCAAACCTCCGACAGCGTCAATTCACCCTTGAATAGCGCCATGCGGTCCTGATGAACCGGGTGCCCGGTAGCTACGTCTCCATCATCCTGGTCCTGCGCCACCAGAATACCGGCTTCCTCAAAACACTCTCTGACCGCAGCCAGCATATAGTCAGCCCCGCCTTCGTCCAGGCTCATGGTCTGACTGATATCTGTATCGCCACGGCCTATGGCATGTGCACGTCCTTCTATGTCCTGCTCGTCGACAGAGCCACCCGGAAAGACAAAGAATCCGGGCATAAAGACCGCTTCCCAGGTTCGTTGCAGCAGCAATACCTTCAGACCATCGGCAGTATCTTTTGTCAGAACCAGCGTTGCAGCAGGGCGAATATCCATAGAATTTCCGTTATCTCTTTATTTTTTTGGTGCGCGCCGAAATGTGAAGCGGTGACTGGGAGAGCCTTTTCAAAACTGTGCGGAGCCATGGATGGCGGAGCTCAAGCGCCACATGGATGTGCTTGAGCGTGTTTTGAAAAGGCTCTCCCAGTCAACGCCGCCCCCAAGCCCCAACGCGCCGAGGACAAACCCAAGATAACCAATATTGAACTTGATGTCCCGGGATGAAGGCAGGCCGACAACCAAGTATCATTGGCTTCCTCCGAAAATCTTCCCCTACAGGAACTCAACCTTGGCCCGTATCAAGCTCTCTTTCCCCGATGATGCCTTTTACTTTGAAACCAAGATGCCGGTTCGTATCACCGATATCAATGGTGCCAACCACCTGGGCAACGATGCGCTCGTATCCATGCTGTCCGAAGCCAGGGCCCAGTTTCTGGTGAGCTATGGCGTTCAGGAGGCCGACAAAGACGGCATGGGCATCATCGTCACCGACCTGGCAACCATGTACCAGTCTGAATCCTTCTTTCCGGAGATGCTCAGGTTTGAAGTGGGATTAATGGACTTCAACAAATATGGTGGCGATTTCGTCTTTCGGGTCACCAAGGCTGAAAGCGGGCAACCAGTGGCCCTGGCCAAATACGGCTTTGTGTTCTTCAACTACCAGCGCAAGTCCGTCGTGCCGATGCCCGAAAGCTTCCGGGCACGGTTTGCAGATCACTGATCCGGCGGCCCACTACGGGTCTGGGGGGAGCACTTCAGCTTCCGGTGCAGCGCCGCCTTCGCCATCATATGGGCGCTGACCGGCGCCGTCACAAACAGGAACAGGGTCACCAGCGCCTCCTGGACCGACAACCCGCCTTTCAGAAAACTGAAATACAGCAAGGACGCCACCAGGATACAGCCCACGCCGAGGGTGCTGGCCTTGGTGGGCCCATGCAGTCGCATGTAGACGTCCTTCAGTCGCGCCAGACCAATGGAGCCGATCAGCGCAACAATGGCGCCCGCTACCAGGAAGAAGGTAATCGCCAGCTCCAGAAGCAGGGGCATCTCTGAACCGTTCATTCGATCACATCCCCCCTCAGCAGGTACTTGGTCATGGCCACGGTGCCGACGAATCCCATCAGGGCGATCAGCAGGGCCGCCTCGAACAGAATGCCCAGCGACATCTGGATGTCCGCCAGCACAATCAGGGCAATGCTGTTGATCATCAGAGTGTCCAGGGCAAGAATCCGGTCGACAATGTCGGGCCCGATCGCCAGCCGGTAAAGGTTGAGCAGCACAGCGAGGCAGAACACTCCGATGACGAATGGAATCACGGTAGCAATCACTGGAAAATCTCCTTCAACGGCCGCTCATACTGGTCCTTGATCTGCCGCACCAGCTCATCTTCATCAGTAACATGCAGGGCGTGAATCAGCAGGGTGCCGGCATCGCTGTCGTAGTGGGCAGTTACAGTGCCCGGTGTCAGGGAAATGGTACTGGCCAGAATGGTGATGGCGAAGTCGTCATCCAGTTCCAGGGGAAAGATGACAAAGCCCGGCGTTAACTGGTTGGGGTACCAGAGGATACGCTTTGCCACGATCAGGTTTGAGCGAACGATGTCTACCATCAATACCAGGAAGTACCGAAGAAGCGGCAGCAGATAGCGCACTTTGGCCTGTTCCGGCCAGAATGACCGGGTTACGAAAGGAATGAAAACACCCAGGGCCAGCCCCAGCAGCATGTGGGCGACCGAAAAACTGTTGACCATCAACAACCAGAGCAGCGCCAGGAACAGAGAGAACAGTGGTCTTGGCAGCCAGAATTCGCGACGGTTCATTCGGTCACCTCCCCACCCTGGCGGACGTAATCACCCAACACCGCATCGACGTAGCCGGACGGCTGGTAAACAAGCTCGGCGGCTGCCGCCAGGTAATCCATCACCGGTTGGGCAAAAAGCGCAAGAAGGAAGCTGATGGTAACCATCACACACACGGCGGCAGTGCGGGCGCTGTCCAGTGCCGGGACGGTTTTACCAGTGTGTTCCTCCGGCCGCCAGAACCAACCGGACCCGGCCCTGCTCAGGGCTGCGATGATTAACAGTCCGGAAATGAGAATGGCCCCCCACAGCCAGAGATAGTCTGGCAGGTGGGAGGAGGATTGCAGAATCCATGCTTTGCTGACGAACCCGCTGAAGGGCGGCAGACTGGCCATACTGACGGCGGCAACCAGAAACACACTGCCCAGAATCCAGCGGTGGGACAGCGGCGAGATGATGGAGAAACGGTCGTAACCGTTGTCACGGTAACGCCCGATCAGGTCTGCCAGCAGGAAAAACACCGCCGTCATACAGGTACTGTGCAGCAGGTAGAACAGGCTGGCGGCCAGAAGCTGTTCGTCGTTGCGGGACAAAGTTGCCAGCAGTATCCCCACAGAAACTATGACCATGTAGGCGGTCAGAGTCCGCAGGCTGGCGGCGCCCAGTACGCCAATGGCTCCCAGTGCCAGCGTTACCAGGGCCATGGGCCACAGCCACGCCAATACCGTATCGTTGGCAGGTGCGGCTTCATCCAGGCCAAATACCACCAGAAACACCCGCACCATGGCGTAAAAACCTACTTTGGTCATGATGGCGAACAGCGCCGCGACGGGGGCACTGGCTGCTGAATAGGCCCGAGGTAGCCAGAACAGCAGCGGCAGCAGGGCGGCCTTGATACCGAATACCACCATCAGCAGGAGCGAAGCGGCTTTCAGCAACGGCAGGTCCGCCTCCGGGGCATTGGCAATCACATGGGCCAGGTCAGCCATGTTCAGTGTGCCGGCAATGCCATAGAGGATGCCAAGCGCCAGCAGGAAAAGCGCCGAGCCAGCCAGATTGATGATGACGTAGTGCAGGCCGGCCCGGCTGCGCGCGCGCCCACCACCATGAAGCAGTAGTGCGTAGGAGGCGATAAGCAGCACCTCGAAGAACACGAACAGATTGAACAGGTCCCCGGTGAGGAAAGCACCGTTGATACCCATGAGCTGAAACTGCAGCAGGGCATGGAAGTGGGAGCCCTCGCGGTCCGAGCCACGGCTGGCATAGAGAACGCAGAACAGGCTCAGCAGAGCCGTCAGCAGCAGCATGATGGCGGTGAGCCGGTCCAGCACCAGCACAATTCCGAAGGGCGGCTGCCAGTTGCCAAGACGGTACAGGGTGTAATCCGTGACACCCGCCTGGAGAACAGCCCACACCGCGAACACCACCAGCAAAAGGGTGGACCCGATACTCAATGACCGTTGGCGGCCAATGTTGTAGCGGTACATCACCAGCAGGAAGGCGCCCGTCAGCAGGGGTATCACGATGGGCATGATCATCAGGTGGTTCATTGGCGGTCCTCGTTCGGATCTTCGCCATCCACATGATCACTGCGCAGTTCCACCGCCGCTTTCAGGGCCAGTACCACCACAAAGGCCGTCATCGAAAAACTGATCACAATGGCGGTGAGTACAAGGGCCTGGGGGAGTGGATCGGTATAGTTCTCCACCAGCCCGATCACGGCCGGGGAGGCAGTGGTCAGCCGGCCCATGCTGAACAGGAACAGGTTTACGCCATGTGATAACAGCGTCAGACCCAGCACCACGGAGAAGGTGCGGGCCCGTAGCATCAGGTACACACCAGTGCTGGTCAGCACGCCCAGGGTAATGGCAACCACCAGCTCCATCAGCCCACCTCCTGGCCGGGCCCGGCCACGGTCATCAGTTTGCCCAGGTTTGCCAGGATCAGCAGGGTTGCCCCCACCACCGTGGTGTAAACCCCCAGATCAAACAGCAAAGCCGTCGCCAGCTCGAACTCGCCGATCAGCGGCCAGTCCATGTGGCTGAAAGCGGAGGTGAGGAACGGGTAGCCGACAAACCAGCTGCCCAAACCGGTGGCCGTGGCAATCAGCAAACCGGCGCCAATCAGCGGGCGGAAATGCGTGAGCATCCGTTCCTGCGCCCATACCAGGCCACCAGCCATGTACTGCAGGGTGAGGGCAACCGCAGTTACCAGCCCGGCAATGAAACCCCCTCCCGGCATGTTGTGCCCCCGCAGGAAAATATAGGCGGACACCAGCAGGGCAATGGGCAGGGCCATGCGGGAGACCATCTGCAGAATCACCGGATGCGGCTCGGCATACCCTTTTGCGGTGCCGGCACTGGCTACCCGTTCCTTCAAATGCAGGTCACGGGTAAACGCGAATACCGCAACGGCGGCGATACCCAGCACGGTGATTTCCCCCAGGGTGTCGAAGCCACGGAAATCCACCAGAATGACGTTGACTACGTTGGTGCCGCCACCACCGGGAACGCTGTTGGCGAGGAAATACCCGGAAATGGTCTCAGCCGGTCGGGTCAGCACTGCGTAAGCGAAGAGTGCAACGCCGGTCCCGGCCAGGCCAGCCAGGCCCAGGTCGCGGACAATCCTGCCGGCTCCGGATTCCCTGGGTGAGGTCTGGGGCAGGAACGACAGTGCCAGCATCATGATGACCACCGCCATGACTTCCACGGAGAGTTGGGTAAGTGCCAGATCAGGGGCCGAGAACTGGGCGAACGCGAGGGTGACGAACAGGCCGGTGACCGAAAGAAGAAGCAGCGCCGGCAGGCGCTGATGGTGAAACAACGCGACGCCAATGGCCGACAGGCACAGGATGACGGCACCGAAAACCACCATTGGGTTAACCTCTGTCAATTCCGATGGACCTTGCCAGCCACTGTAGCCACCGAGCATCCACAGCGCCGGTGCGATGGCGGCGACCAGAATAAAGGCCAGGTAGCGTTGCAATGAGCCATTTTCCAGGCGATAGACCAGCGACTGGGCGAAGCGGATGCTTTGCTGCATGATCTGCTCAAAGATGTTCTTGGCATCCAAGTCCGGTAACTGGCGATGGATGGCAAACAGCGGGCCGCGGGCGAGATAGAAAACGATGCCGCCAAGCATTGCAATCATGCTCATCATGGCCGGCGCCTGGGCGTCGGACAGCGCCGAGAAGTCGTATAGCGGCAGCTGGGTCATGGACGTAGCCATGACCGCCAGGTGAATCACGTTGTCGTAGATGGCTTGTGGTGCCAGCCCCACCATTAATGAGGCAGCGGCAAGAATGAACAGAGGTACCAGCATGCCGGCCGGTTTTTTGCGGGGCGGCCAGTGGGGCAGGTCCACCGGCTGACCGTTGAAAAACACGTTGTGGAAGATGCGCACGGAATAGGCCACGGAAAACAGGCCGGCAACGGTAACCCATACCGGAATCAGGGTATTGGCCCAGTGGGGTGCGGTCACCAGCAGGCTTTCCGAGAACAGCATCTTCTTGCTCAGGTAGCCGCTCATCAGGGGCAGGCCGGCCATGGCGGCCGCCGGTATGGCGGTAATCAGCATCAGCGCCGGCATGGTTTTCCACAGGCCATTGATATTGCGCATGTCCCGGCTGCCCGTAGCCTGATCGACAATGCCCGCCATCATGAACAGGGGGGCCTTGAACAGGGCATGGATCGTCAGATGAAACAGCGCCGCCGCCATGGCCATTTCGCTGCCCATGCCAATCAGCAGAGTGATCAGTCCCAGGTGGGAAATGGTGGAATAGGCCAGCAGGCCCTTGATGTCGTGCATGAACATGGCCACAAAGGCGCCAACCATCAGGGTGACCATGCCGGTAATGGTGATCAGGCTGAACCATAGCTCGGTGTCGCCCATGGCCGGGTGCAGGCGTGCCATCAGGAACAGGCCGGCTTTCACCATGGTGGCGGAGTGCAGGTAGGCGGACACCGGCGTTGGCGCCGCCATGGCATGGGGTAGCCAGAGATGGAACGGCGCCTGGGCCGACTTGGTAAAGGCACCGAGCAGAATCAGCGACAGGGTCAGTGGGTAGCGGTCATCGCTGATGATGGTGTCGGTGGCGGCCAGCACATCGCTGATCTGGTAGCTGCCAACGATTTGCCCTAAAAGCAGAATGCCACCCAGCAGGGCCAGGCCACCCCCGCCGGTAATCACCAGCGACATGCGCGCCCCCCGGCGGGCATTACGACTGGACCAGGTAAAACCGATCAGCAGGAAGGACACCAGGCTGGTGAGCTCCCAGAACACCAGCATGAACAGCAGGTTCTCGGACAGCACAATGCCGAGCATGGCGGTCATGAACAGCTGAATCAGAACGAAAAAGCGCCCTGCGGTGTCTTTACCGGAAAAATAGTATCGGGCGTAGACAATGATGAGGCAGCCGATGCCGGTAATCAGGGTGGCAAATAACCAGCTGAGGCCATCCAGCCGGAACGCCAGGCCAAGGCCGATTTCGGGCACCCAGGAAAGGGAATAGACAAGGGCTTCGCCGGACTGGATCCGGGGAAGATAACTGAGCAAAAGCAGCAGACAAATGGCCGGGGCGATCAGTGCGACCAGCGCGTGGGTCTGCACATGATCCGGGCCGGGCCGCTTCAACCTTGAGAGGAGCGAAGCAATGGCTCCCAGTACGGGCAAAAAGACGAGAAGCCCAATGTCCATAACGGAATTCAGCCGGTCAGGAGTGAGTTCTGCAAAGCACTCAGCTTATTAGCATTCTTCATGTATAGCCAATGTTTGAGACTTTTTCATTCTTATAAGTCAAGAACCGGCGTGCAGCTTCGCCAGTTTCCGGATGCCCTGGCGGTAGAATGCATAAGCCATGACACCCGCCAACAGGTTACCAGCTAAGGCACCGCTCATCAGCCCGTTGATGCCGCCAATCTGGGCACCAATCCAGAGAAAGGGCAAAAAACAGAGGAACAGGCGAAGGGTGGACACCAGCAGGGCCCGTAATGCCAGCCCAAGGGCGTTGCAGACCGACACCATCAGCATGCAGATGCCCAGGCCGCTGTAGCTGAGTGGCACCCGGACCAGATAGCTGCCAAGGACATCGCTGACTTCCCGGTCACTGGTGAACAACTCAGACACCAGCCCGGAGGCCATGAGCCAGATCAGGCCAATCGCCAGTTGCCACACCACCACAAACCGGACCGCCAGCCGGACCAGTTTGCGGATCTGGCCGAGCTCGCCGGCGCCCAGCATGCGGCCCACCATAGGTGGCATGGACATGGTCAGTGCCAGTACCACCACAATGGAGAAAAACTCCAGGCGCGTTCCCAGGCCCCAGGCGGCCACAGCGGCCGAGCCGAAACCGGCCACCAGTGCGGTAGCCACCATAGCCGAGACAGGGGGCATCAACTGGCTGACCATGGCGGGGGCCATAATGTTGTTCAACTGCTTGAGTGCTCTCCCCAGAGCCAGTTGCTTCAGGTCAAAACGCAACCAGCCGCAGCGCAGCAGTTTCGGGTAGATAAACAGGCAGCCGATGCCGAAGGCGGTAATCGTGGCCAGGGCGGCACCGGGCAGGCCCCAGCCGAAGACGAAGATGTAGAGCGGGTCCAGGGCGATGTTGAGCAGGCTGGTGGCTACCATCATGTAGCCTGGCAGTCTGGTGTCGCCATGGGAGCGGCACACGCTGTAGCCAAAATACAGCATGGCGCCGGTCCAGGCGGACATCAGCCAGGGTATCCAGTAACTTCGGATCAGTGGTAACAGGCTTGGTTCCGCGCCAAGCGCAGACATGATTCGGGTCTGCAATAGCCACAGGCCGATGCACAGGATAATCACCAGAATGGCGCCCACGGTAACCACCAGGCCGCCCAGTCGCTCTGCCCGGAGCTGGTCGCCGGCGCCCAGGGTGCGGGAGATGATGGCGGTGGTAGCGATGCCCAGGCCTACTTGCAGCCCGATGATCAGCTGCTGCATAGGCAGGGTAAAGCCCAGCGCTGCCAGCGGGTCACGCCCTAACTGGCCAATAAACGCGCTGTCCACCAGCTGGAAGGTCATCAGTGAAAGAACGCCGAAAAGCATGGGCCAGGTCATGGTAAATAACTGGCGCGGCAGGCTGGCTTGGGGTTCGGCGTTGGTCACGTTATTGACGTTAGTTCCTGGTCTTTTGCTTGGAGGGCGATTCTAGCATCATTCGTAGGTCGGATTAGCGAAGCGTAATCCGACGCATAGTCTGCGGGGTATGGTGGCTGGGCCAGGGGTGGGGTGTCTTTTCTTATGGGAAAAGAACTCGCTTCGCTCAGACACCTTTTCCCGCCAGAAAAGACACCCCACCCCTGGCCCGATCCGACAACACCGTTATCTCCCGTAGGTCGGGTAGGTCGGATTAGGCGCAGCCGTAATCCGACAACAATGGTTAACGGACCAAAAAATCAAAGCACCGAAAGCGCCTTCTCATAATCTGGCTCATGCTTGATATCATCCACCAACTCACTGTGGAGAACCTTGTTGTCCTCATCCAGCACCACCACCGCGCGGGCACAAAGGCCGGCAAGTGGCCCATCCTGAATGGCAACGCCGTAGTCCTGCTGAAAGCTGTAGTTGCGGAAGCTGGACAGGGTGATAACGTTTTTCAGGCCTTCTGCACCACAGAACCGGCTGGCTGCAGGGGGCAGGTCAGCCGAGACAACCAGCACCACGGTATTGTCCAGGTTACTGGCTTTTTCGTTGAATTTGCGTGTGGAAGTGGCGCAGGTCGGGGTGTCGATGCTGGGGATGATGTTGAGGATCTTGCGCTTGCCAGCCCACTTGTCGAGGGTGACGTCTTCCAGGCCCTGAGTGGTGAGGGTGAAGTCTGGGACGGTGTCGCCCGGTTGCGGGAAGGTGCCGCTGACTGTAATCGGGTCGCCGCCCAGTGTTACGTTGCTCATTTGAAACTCCCTTTGCTGGCCTGATGGATTAGTGTTTAACAACTTACTCTGTGTAGTTCATTTTGGATGCTTTTTCATCCATCGGCCGGGTTAAATGGGTGTCATGCGGGCTCGAATCCGGGAGCCGGGTGCCGTTGTACCAGCAGCAGGTAACTGGCCAGGGCTGCAACGGCACAGATAGAGATGGTGGTCGCCATCACCAGTGAGGTGCCGTCGTGGAAGTGCCCAACCAGCATGCCGATAGTGGCTGCCACCGCCATCTGGGTAAAGCCGAAAAGTGCCGAGGCGGCGCCGGCCATGTGGGGAAAATTGGCCAGGGCGCCGGCCATGGTCTGGGGCAGGACCATGCCAACGCCGATCATGAACAGGGTCTGGGGCAGGATTACGGCCCAGACACTGTAGACCTGAGCGGCCGCCAACGCAGCCATCAGCCCACCACCGGCAACAGAAACAATCAGGCCCCTGACCAGAATCTGGTCTGGTACAAGCTGGCGGCCCAGGCGAATGGCGATCAGGTTGCCGACGATGTAACCGCCGACGATACAGGCGAAGAACAGGCCAAAGTACTGGGGCTCAACACCCAGAAAATCGATCAGCACAAACGACGAGCCTGACAGAAAGGCAAACAGGCCGGCGAATGCCAGGGAATTGGTCAGGGTGTAACCCAGGAAACTGATATCGGAGGCAATCGCCCGGTAATTCTTCAACAGGCTGCCAATGCGCAGGGACTGCCGGTGTTTCGGATGCATCGGCTCGGGAATACCAACGGCAACCACCACCGCCATCAACAGTGCATAGCCACCCAGTGCCAGGAAAATCGACGGCCATCCCAGCCCGACTACCATAAACCCGCCAATGGTCGGGGCGATGGCTGGCGCCAGGGCCATGATGCTGGCGAGGATCGCCATGATTTTTGCGGCCTCTCGCGGCGAATAGATATCCCGCACGGCCGCACGGCCCAGCACAGGCCCGGCAGAGCCACCAAGGGCCTGCAGGAAGCGGGACAGAATCAGCGTTTCAATGTTGGTGGCGAGGGCACAGATAACACTGGCCACTGCGAACAGCAGAAAACCACCAATCATGATGGGCTTGCGGCCAAAGCGGTCGGCCAGCGGGCCACAGATCAACTGGGCAAAGGCGAAACCTGCCATGTAGATGCTCAACGTGAGTTGAACCTGCCCGGTACCGGCTGAAAGGGATTCGCCCATACTGGGCAGTGCAGGCAGATACATATCGATCGCCAGTGGCCCGAGGGCGACGGCGGCTGCCAATAATATCGTTGTCCATACACTGGTGAGTGCGAGCATTTCCGTTCCTGCTTGACTCTCGAAACGCAGCGGGTGGGCCGCCCTCCTGAAACACGCTGTGAATACATCCCTGTACGCTCGGCTCCGCCATCCCTGGCTCCGCACGGTTTCAGGAGGGCGGCCCACCCGCTGCTCCCTGAATTTATGGTGCAAGTCTACGCGTTAACTGAGGGAGGATAACGGCCGCTATTTTCATACAACGTATGAAAAAATCAGATGAGTCAGGTGCTCAGGTTGTTCATCGTCGCGGCCACGCCATTAACGTGGTTGCGGATCCACCGGTGGGCAGGGTCATTCTGGTTGCGCTTATGCCAGAGCATCAGCAGCGTAAAAGGCTTGTAGTCAAAGGGCAGAGGTACGGAGGCAAAATCTTGCAGTAAGTGTTCACTCATGCGCTTCGGCGCCGTGGCGAGCATGTCGGTTCCGTGCAGGAATCCGGGCAGGCCGGAGAAGTTGGAGACGGTGACTGCCGTTCGCCGGGTAAGGCCCCGGGCGGCCAGAGAGTCTTCAAACGCTGTTTTCTCACCGGTGCCGAACAGGATGCCGATGTGATCCGCCTTCAGGTAATCTGCCAGGGTTTCAGGTGCTTGCCTATGAACCGGGTCGTAGAAGACCACCATGTGATCCGCCATCAGCCCTCGTTGCATAATGTCTGTTGCTTCCGGTGCATGGGGCGAAATAATCAGGTCGCACAGGTCCTTGCGCAGCATGTCGGCAGTGGGTATGCCGGACGGGATTACCTGCAGGCGGATGCCGGGCGCTTCACGCCGGAGGACCGACAGCAAGCCGGGCAACAACAGGTCACGTTGGTAATCGTTGGCGGCAATGGTGAAGGTGAATTCGGCGCTGGCCGGGGTGAAGGGCGGGCCAGAGGACAGGGAATGGAGGTCGTCCAGTATCTGGCGTATGTGAGGGCCGGCCTGGACCGCGTAGCGGGTAGGCACAATGCCGCGGCCGGATTTCACGAACAAGGCATCGCCCAGGGCCTGACGCAAGCGGTCCAGGGTATGGCTGACTGCTGACTGGCTCACTCCGAGGCGTACGGCTGCCCTGGACACACTGCCTTCGTCCAGCACGGCAATGAAGGTGCTGAGGGATCGGATGTCCAGGTTGAATGTATCAATGGGGTTCATGAATGGGAGTGTACTTCAGAACCGAGGGTTCCCAATAGGGCTATCGCAGAGTCGTTGTTATTGAATGTACATTCAGGCTTCCTTTAGGCATGGTCTAGGATGTGACTAAGCGGACGGCATAACAAAGGAGAGCCCGATGAAACCAATACTGGCGTTTGATGTATACGGAACCCTGGTGGACCCGATGGGTATGGCTGAACTGCTGGCGCCGGATGCGGGTGAGGCGGCGGAATCGGTGAGCTCTCAGTGGCGGGAAAAGCAGCTGGAGTTTTCCTTTCGCAAGGGCCTGATGCGCATGTACGAGGATTTCGGAGCCTGCACCCGCCAGGCGCTGCGCTACGCGATGGCCAGTCATGAGCTTGAGCTGAGTCGGGAACGGGAGGATGAGCTGATGGGGGCCTATCTTTCCCTGCCCGCTTTTGACGATTCGTTGCCGGCGCTGAAGTCCCTGGAGGGGGATTATCTGATGTATGCGTTCTCAAACGGCACCTATCCGGCGCTGGAGAAGGTGCTGGGGCACAATGATTTGCTGGCAATGTTTGATGGGCTGGTGTCGGTGGATGACATCAAGAGTTTCAAGCCGGATCCGGCGGTCTACGCCTATGCCCGGCGGGCGACGGGGGCGATGGATCAGCCGTTGTGTCTGGTGTCGAGCAACGCCTGGGATGTGATCGGAGCCCGGGCGGCGGGGTTGATGGCCATCTGGGTGCAGCGGGATGCCGGGAAGGTGTTTGAGGACTGGGGGATTCAGCCGAATGCGGTGGTTCGCAGTCTCTCTGAGCTTCCTGCTACCTTGAATAACCTCTGACCCTGGTTGAGGCCCGTCTCGGGAAGGATTGTCCAAAACACGCTCCTTCGGCACATCCATGTGACGCTTGGGCTCCGCCATCCATGGCGCCGCACAGTTTTGGACAATCCTTCCCGAGCCGTGCTTCCGGCTCTTGTGATAGCCGTCCTTTCGTCAGGTGGCCAGGTTGATTCAATCCGATCTTTCTGCCAGCCATTCTGCCATTTCCAGCCAGCTTTCCTTCGGTGCCTTGCTGCCGGCCAGAATGCCCATATGGCCGCCGGGGGTGACCCGGAAAGTGACGTCTTTTGAGCTGACGTGGTCTTCGATCCGTTTGACTGCACCCGGTGTTGCCAGGGTGTCGCTGTCGCCGGCGATGGCGAGTAAGTTGGCGTTTACGTTTTCCAGGCGGGCAACGTCTTCGCCGATCTGGATCTGGCCGCGGGAGAGGTCATTGTCGATCCACAGGCGCACCACCGCATCCTGAACGATGCCGCCGGGGTAGGCGACCATGCGGTCGAGGAAGGCGGAGGTGGTGGCGTGGCTGGAGACGAATTCGCGGTCGCCCAGGCGGACGATGAGTTCCCAGTAGCCCATCACGCTGCCGATGGGGTTGGTGAGTTTGAAGCCGATGGTGTTGGCCCAGCCGGGGGTGTGGAACCAGTAGGGTTTGACGTCGTGCAGGCGGAAGCCGGTGCGTTTGCGGATGAACTCGGCAACGTCGGATACCCGCTGGTACATCAGCCCCATCAGGCCGGAGGCGTGGCTGTCGATGGGGGAGCCCAGCACGATGGCGTTGCGGATGTGCTGGTCGCGGCTTAGGGCGGAGTAGAACAGGGTAAACATCCCGCCCAGACTCCAACCATGCAGCGACAATTCCTGCTCGCCACTGTGCTCCCTCACCCGGTTCAGATACGCTGGCAGCAACTCTGCCACGTAGGTGTGAAGGTTGTAGTGGCTGTGTTGCCGCGTGGGCACGCCCCAGTCGATCAGGTATACCTCAAACCCCTTCGCCCGCAGGAAACGTACCAGACTGCGTTGGGGAAACAGGTCGTAGATCAGCATGTTGACCGCCAGTGGCGGCACGATCACGATGGGTGTTTTGTGGGGCGTACGCTCCACATCAATCATCTCGCCATCCAGCTCGATAAAGTCTTCCGCCAGCGGCGGGTAGTAACGCAGGCTCACCAGGCCATCGGTGTGCAGCGTCTCGAACGGCGTCTGCCCCGCCTGAACCAGGCTGGCGGCGCGGAATACCCGGTCGAAGGCGTTACTGGCGTATAGTGCGGTCTGGCGGGTTATTCCCGAGGCATTGCGAAAGGCGTATTTCAGCGGGTCGGGCATAGAGGTTTCCATAGAATGTATGTCGTTAACGGGTCCGGGAAAGGGCTTTCATACCTGCACAGCCACTAGTGTCGGATAAGACTAGACTACCTGCAGGGGCCAGAACTATGGCAAGAACGTCCATTACCCATGGCAAACCGGTCACTTCACGCCACTGCCCAAACGCGCCAACCATTGGTATCATTCGCCCATCGCAATAAAACCAACAACAGGACAACCATGCTCAGCTTCCTGCCAGCCCCGGTCATCGGCGTACTAAGCTCCATTCTTCTTGGTCTCAACACCCTGTTCTGGTGCCTGCTCCTCTACATCCCGGCCATCTTCAAGCTCATCATCCCCCACAAAGGCTTCCGCGTGCTCTGCACCAAGGCGATCATCTGGATTTCCGAATCCTGGGTGGCCTGCAACACCGGCTGGATGAAGCTCACCCAGGGTACCAAGTGGACGGTGCACGGTGATGAGAAACTCAAACGGGAAAGCTGGTACCTGGTGCTTAGCAACCACCAGAGCTGGGTCGACATCTTCGCCATGCAACGGGTATTCAACCGCCGGGCGCCGTTTCTCAAGTTCTTCCTCAAGCAACAGCTGATCTGGGTGCCGGTGATTGGCCTGGCGTGGTGGGGGCTGGATTTCCCGTTCATGAAACGCTACACCCGTGAATACCTGATCAAGCATCCCGAAAAGCGCGGTGAAGACCTGAAAGCCACCCGCCAGGCTTGCGAGAAGTTCCGCTATACGCCGGTCAGCATCATGAATTTCGTGGAAGGCACCCGCTTTACCCAGGCCAAGCACGACCAGCAGAAATCAAAATACACCCATTTGCTGACGCCCAAGGCCGGCGGTGCAGCCTTTGTGCTGGATGCCATGGGCGATACCATTGAAACTCTGGTCGATGTAACGATTGCCTACCCGGGCGGTGCTCCCAGCTTCTGGGATTTCATGTGCGGACGGGTCCGCGAAGTGAAAATGGAGATTGACACCGTCGCTATTCCCGAGCACCTCAAGGGGCGGGATTACGCGACCGATGCCGAGCATCGCAAGAACGTGAAGAACTGGCTGGCGGAACAGTGGCGGGCCAAAGACGAACGCCTGTCGAGGATGCTTGAGCAGAGCTAGTTGTTGTCGCTCTTGCCGTCGTCCTCAACTTCATCGGGGTGCTCCTTTTTGTAACGCTCCCACTCTTCCCAGTCGTGTGGCGTACCGGCATGGGGCCGCTTCAGATGCTTCGCGTGCTCCATGGCATTGTGGCGCAGGCTGTGGTCCCGCTCCTCGTCTTCCTCTTCGAAGCCGTACTTCTTCAGGAATTCTGTTGGGCTGATAGGCATCCGGATTCACCTCCGTTACGAGTAAGTGCCCGTTGAACCATTACGATGGTGCTCCGGAGCCGGATTTTCAAGCGTCGCCTTTGCCGTCAGGCGCGCTGTCTGAAGCGGAAGCGTCGGCTGACGGCTCCACCAGATTGAACAGGATCTGTTTGCGCTCGTCATCCACACCGGCAAAGGTGACGGTCGCGGGCTGCTCAAGCTGGAAGGTTCGGCCATTCTTGTTGTGAACCAGCCGCAGGGTGACCGGGTCGAAGCTGAACTTGCCTTCCAGGGTCTTGCAGCTGACGAATCCTTCCAGCCCGTTGGCGTCGAGCCTGACGAAAAAGCCCGAGGGGGTCGTGCGGCTGATGACTCCAGTCATCGCGTCCTCGCCCAGGGTCCGGGCAAAATCACTCTTCAGCCAACTTTCAAGGCTGTTGGCGGCCTGCCGCGCTCGGAACTGGGTCAGTTGCAGTTCGGCCAGTTGTTCTTCGCTCAGTTCGCTCAGCGGCTCCTGCCACAGGATCGACTTGATCAGCCGGTGCACGTGAAAGTCGCTGAACTTGCGCAGCGGCGAGGTAAAGGTGGTGTAGGCGGCCAGCCCCATGCCCTGGTGGGGTGCGGGGGTAAACGACAGCTCGGCACGGGCGAGCTGGCGGGAAATGATGGCCTTGACCGGCACTTCCGCGTCCAGTCCTTCGGTCTGCTTCATCAGATCGCGGAAACCTTCGGCGCTGGTGGCGTCCACCCCGGCGAGATCAGGCGCGTAGCCTTCCAGCAGCGCACGAATGTTATCGGCGCGGTCGTCGCGCAGACCGGGATGCTGGATGAACAGTCCCTTGTCCTGCTGGCCCAGGAAGTCTGCCGCGCAACGATTGGCGGCAATCATGCACTCTTCCACCAGGCGATGGGCCTCGTTCTGTACGGAAGGCTCAATCAGGCGTACCCGGCGGTTTTCATCCAGGCGCAGGCGGAATTCCGGGCGGTCGCCGTTCACCAGCGCGTGTTCACTGCGCCACTTGCGCAGGGACATGGCGACCTGATGGAGCTGATCAAGGCTGTTGGAAACGGTGTCCGGTAACGCCTTGACGTCATCGGCTTCACGGCCCTCGATCAGGTTGGATACCAGTTCGTAACTGAGCTTGCCGTGGGAGCGGATCACCGCCTGGTGAAAGCTGTACTCGCCCAGGCTGCCGTCGTTGTTCACCTGCAGGTCACAGACCAGGGCAAGGCGCTTTACCTCGGGCATCAGCGAGCAAAGGCGGGTGCTGAGGGTGTCCGGCAGCATCGGCAGCGGCTCACCAGGGAAGTAGATCGCGGTGGCGCGGCGGAAGGCTTCCTGCTCCGCCGGGCTGCCTGGCTCAACGACCGCGGTGGGGTCGGCGATGGCAATAGACAGTCTCCAGCCGGTAGCGTTGGGTTCGGCCAGCAGGGCGTCGTCCATGTCCTGGGTGCCGGGGCTGTCGATGGTGACATAGGGCTGATCGGTGCGGTCTTCACGGCCCTCACCCCTGGCTTCGATGACCGATTCGTCCAGCGCCTCGGCCTGTTTGCTGACCGCTTCCGGCCAGGCATCCGGCAGGTTGAAGGTGGCAACCGTGAAGGAGCGCTCGATGCCGGCCTCGCCGGCCTTGCCGATCACTTTCAGGATCTTTGCCTGGCCTTTGCCGTCCTTGATCGGGTGTTTGTGGATGCGGCAGTAGATGTAGTCATCGGGCTCGGCGTTCTGGCGTTCTTTCGGCGGGATGAAAATCCAGCGGTTGATGCCCGGTGTTTCCGGCACCACGAAATGCCCCTTGCCTCTCACCAGGTAGCGGCCCACGAAGGTGTCCAGGTTGGTTTCCAGCAGTTCGTCCACCACGCCCTGGGTCTTGCCCTTGTCGCCTTCCTGCTCGGAAACGGTAACCCGGTCGCCCGGCAGGACCTTCTGCATCTCTTCCGGCGGCAGGAAGACATCCCGGCCTTCATCCAGTGCTACAAAGCCGAAACGCCCGTTGGTGGCTTTGACAGTGCCGGGAAACACCACCTTGTTTTCTTCAATATCGGACTTCAGCTGGCGCAACTGGCTGAGGGCGTCGGCGTTGAGCATGAACAGAACCTGACTGGATAAAATTTGAATGTTGTTGCGGAGTATACCGGTTATGACGGTATGAGTCAGACCTGTTACGCGTGGTTAATATCCCGGCTCGATTCATCGGCCGGGATAGTCGCGGGGCAACCTGCAGACTTCAAGGCATAGACTAGTTGTGTTCAGCGAAGACGCGGGTCTGGCCACTTTCGTTGAACATCAGCACCTGGTAATGATCCTTGCGGTCACCCATTTCCATACCCGGTGATCCCGCAGGCATTCCCGGTACCGACAGGCCTTTTGCCTTCGGTGCCTCGGCAATCAGTCGATGAATGTCGTTGGCCGGAACATGGCCTTCGATCACGTAGTCACCAATGAATGCCGTGTGGCAACTGGCCAGTGCTGGTGTCAGGCCGGCGTCGATCTTGATGGGGTTCAGGTCGTTGGTTTCGGTCACTTCCACCTTGAAGCCATTGTCCTCCATGTGGTCTACCCAGTCGGTGCAGCAGCCACAGGTGGGTGACTTGTAGACGTGAATGTCTTTGAGCCCCTCTTCGGCTTGCAGTTGACCGTTGAAACCGACGGTCGCGATGAGGCCCAGGGCCAGCATGTGTTTTTTCATGATGTTACCTCAGTGGTGATGGCTATGATCGTTGTCCGTTTTGCTACCTTCAGAGGGCGACAGCCAGAACCACCATACGATGGCGGCCATCAGGACCAGTCCTCCCGCATTGACCAGAAGTGTGCTCATTCGTTCCCCTCCTTGCCGGCGTTATTGCTGGTTCTGAACAACCGCAGCCGGTTGGCGTTGGTGACCACCGTAACCGAGGACAGCGACATGGCAGCGCCGGCCAGAATCGGGCTCATCAACATTCCCCACAAAGGGTATAACAGCCCGGCTGCCACCGGTATACCCATGGAGTTGTATATAAACGCACCAAACAGGTTCTGGTGTATATTACGAACGGTGGCCCGTGATATCTCAATAGCATCGGCTACGCCGTGAAGCGATCCCCGCATCAGCGTGATGCCTGCGCTTTCGATCGCGACATCGGTTCCGGTGCCAATGGCAAAGCCGACATCCGCAGCGGCCAGCGCCGGGGCATCGTTGATGCCGTCGCCAACCATTGCCACAGTATATCCCTTGCCACGCATTTCGCTGACGATGGTGGCCTTGTCTTCCGGTAACACCTCGGCACGGTAATCATCAATCCCGGTTTTCTGCGCGATGGCTTTGGCGGTGGCGTCCACGTCGCCAGTGACCATCATGACCCGTATGCCGGCATCGTGCAGGCGGCGGATGGCATCCCGGGAGTCCTGTTTGACCGCATCGGCAACACCGATGACACCCACAGCTTTGTTACCCAGGGCCAGGAACAGCGGAGTTCCGGCTTCAGAGGTAATGGCGTCTGCCTCGTCTTGTAAGCCTGCGAGGTCAACGCCTTCGCCTTTCAGCCAGCGGCGATTGCCAAGGCGCACGGGTTGGCCGTCCAGCTCGCCCCTCACGCCTTTACCGTTGAGGGCCTCGAAGCCAGTGATGTTCTCCGGGCTGGCATTTTCGTCCTTGGCTTTCGCCATAATGGCTTCCGCCAGGGGGTGTTCCGAGTGCTGTTCCAGGCCAGCGGCGAGGGCCAGCAATCTGCCCGTGTTGTTGTCAGTTGCATGGAAACGGGTAACGGCCGGATGACCTTCAGTAATGGTGCCGGTCTTGTCCAGAATCACCAGATCCAGCTTACCTGCGGTTTGCAGAGCATCGCCCTGGCGGATCAGGGCACCGTATTCTGCGGCCTTGCCGACACCCACCATGACCGACATGGGGGTCGCCAGGCCCAGAGCACAGGGACAGGCAATAATCAGCACCGTGGTAGCCGCTACCATCATGTGAACCACCGCCGGTTCCGGCCCGACGTTGTACCAGACCAGGGCGGACACCACGGCAATCAGCATTACGCTGGGCACAAACACCGAGGAAATCTTGTCTGCCAATCGCCCGATGGCTGGCTTGGAGCCCTGGGCCTTCTTGACCAGGCGAATGATCTGGGCGAGGGCGGTTTCGCTGCCTACGCGGGTGGCCTTGTAGATAATCGAGCCGTGGGTATTCAGGGTGCCGGCAGACACCTCGTCACCTTCGCGCTTGCTGACGGGCATGGGTTCACCGGTGAGCATGCTCTCATCGATGCGGGTACTGCCCTCGATGATTTCCCCGTCCACCGGCAGGCTTTCACCGGGGCGTACACGGATATGATCGCCGGCCCTGACCTGCTCTACCGGCAGATCCTGCTCCTCGCCGTCACGGATAACACGGGCGGTTTTTGCCCGCAGATCCAGCAGCCGTCGCACGGCTTCCGAGGTCTTGCCTTTGGCTCGCAGCTCCAGCGCCTGGCCCAGATTGATCAGGCCGATAATCATCGCTGAGGCTTCAAAATACACATGCCGCGCCATTTCCGGCAAGGCATCGGGAACACTGGCCACCACGATGGAATAGACCCACGCAGTACCGGTACCCAGGGCAATCAGGGTGTCCATATTGGCATTGTGGTGCCGGAACGCTTTCCACGCGCCGGTGTAAAAGTGCCCACCAGTAGCAACCATCACACCCAGAGTCAGAATACCCAGAGTAAGCCAGGTCATCTGGTTGTCTTCGGTCACCATCATGGTGCCAAAGCCCATGCCCCAGATCATCAGGCCCAGGCCCAGGCTCAGACTGATGGCCATCTTCACCAGCAGTGTCTTGTACTGCCTGCGATCCTCTTGCTGCTTACGGTCATCTGCCGCATCCGGGTCTTCGATCACGCTGGCCCCGTAGCCGGAGCTTTCTACTGCCCTGATCAGCGTCTGGGGGTCCGCATATCCGGTGGCCGTGGCAGTATTGTCCGCCAGGTTCATATGGGCACCGGTAATGCCATCGACCGATTTCAGGGCCTTTTCAATGGTGTTCACACAGGAAGCACAGGTTGCACCCGTAACCGCCAGATGGATCTGGTCGTCATTCCCGGCGCTCTCCCCTTTACCCGTGTCCTGATCGGACTGCTGCCGGGTTTCGGATTGAGCCTGTTTACTGTCGACATGGCAATGGTCATCCTCCGACGCCGGTTCAGTGGCAGAGGAGGCCTCCAGAGGTGAGGCGGGATAACCGGCTTCCGTGACAATACCGGCGGCCTCGGCAGTATCAATGCCATCGGGCAGGGCAACCGTCTGCTCCTCCAGATTCACCTCAACCCGGTCGGCACTGCCGGTCAACGGCTCCAGCGCCTCACGAATCTTGCGAACACAGCCCTGGCAGGACGCGCCGGAAATAGACAGCGCCGGGTGTAGTGCGACTTTCTCATTCATGGAGCATCACTCCTTGTTACCGGTTTCCGGGACCGGTTCGTCCCAGTGTTCAATCAGCTGGCAAATCGTATGGCCGTCCGGCGTGCCATCCGGCATGTTCTGCCAGGCGGATAAAGCAGCCGTCATTCGTCCGCGCAATTGCTGCAGTTCCGCAATCTCACGCTCCACCTCCGCCAGCCGCTGCTGAAACACGTCCCGAACCATGGGGCAGGGCGAATGATGATCCTCCGCCTGCTCCAGAATCTGCCGGATTTCCGGCAGTGAAAAACCAAGCTGCCGCGCTTTGCGGGCAAACCGTAATCGCCGCAAATCTTCTGCGTCGTACAGCTGATAGTTGTTGTCCGGATTCCGGGTGGGCTTCAGCAACCCTTCCCGGGTATAAAACCGGACGGTATCGGGGTTAACCCCCGCACCCATAGCAATTTCTTTAACTTTCATAACGCAGACCGCCCCCCCAATGTTCATAGAGTGAAGGGAAGGACGGCTTTTCCGAAACTGTGCGGAGCCATGGATGGCGGAGCCCAAGCGTCACATGGATGTGCCGAAGGAGCGTGTTTCGGAAAAGCCGTCCTTCCCTTCACGGACGGCACCCAATTGCGGATGCCACCAAGCATTGCATTAAGGGTAGCCTAAAACCTGTGAGCTACTAACAGGTCAAAGGTTTTTTCAGGACGTGGAATCTTTTGAACGGAGGAAGGTGCCACAGGCCTTACATTGGTCCGGGGCCATCAGTTTGGCCTGCCAGCCGATCTTCTGCCCACAGGCAGGGCATTCCAGGCGCAATTGCAGGATGATGATGGGAGTGATTAACACCGCAATAAGAACACCCAGAGGCCCCCAGCTGTCGCCACTGGAGAGGCCAAGCTGGCTGCTGAAAACCAGAATCACGATCAGCGAAACGAACGCAAAAATGAAATAACGCTTGTTCCAGGCTTCCCAGCGCCGCAAGCGCTCGTCCTGTTCCCTGGTCAGATAGTTTGAACTCATAAGTCGGTACCTTGAAAGCTGATACCGGAATAGTGGTGATTCGCGGCGCTCATTTCAATCAGGTACCAACCGGCGTATCGACATTCAGAACGCCAGAACTCAGCGCCTGTTCCAGTTCGGCGGCAGGAACCGGGCGGCTGATGAAGTAGCCCTGGATCAGATCGCAGCGATGATTTTTCAGAAAATTAAGCTGTTCCCGGGTTTCCACGCCCTCGGCCACCACCTGAATGCCAAGATTATGGGCCAGATTGATGACTGCGCGGGTAATCACTGCATCGTCGTGGCGTTCAGTGACATCCGTAATAAAGGAGCGGTCGATTTTCAGCAGGTCAACCGGAAAATCCCGCAGGTAACCCAGCGAAGAATAACCCACACCAAAGTCATCAATGGCCAGATGTACGCCCAGTTTGTGGAGCTTGGAGAGCTGATTGAGGTTGTGCTCTATATTCTGGATGAAAATCTCTTCCGTCAGCTCCACTTCCAGGCGATCCGCGGTTACTCCATGGGCTTCCAGTGTCTCCTGGATATGGTCAACAATGCCTTCGTCATCCAGTTCGCGGCCCGACAGGTTCACGGCGATCCGCAGGTTGGCATAAGGCCCGTTCTGCCAATTAGCCAGCTGCCTACAGGCGGCCTTGACCACCCAGCGGCCGATATCAGTAATGCGCCCGCTTTCTTCAGCCAGGGGAATGAAATCGATCGGCGGTAACAGGCCTCTGCGGGGGTGTTTCCAGCGGATCAGGGCTTCCACACTGTTGATGGAGGAATCGTTGAGGTCCAACTGGGGCTGAAAGTAAAGCACGAATTCGTCATTGGCCAGGGCCTGGTCGAGGTCTTTGTCCAGTTCAAGGCGCATGACTTCCCGGTCCTGCATGCCTTCGGTATAGAATTGGTAGGTATTCCGGCCCTGCTCCTTGGCCCGGTACAACGCCACGTCTGCATTTCGCATCAGTGTGTCGGCGTCCAGACCGCTCTGGGGATACACCGCGACCCCCATGGTAGCGGTAACGCCATGCTTTTCGCCCTGAACATGATAAGGCTCTTCAAAGCACTGTTTGATTTGGCCCAGCAGATTGATGACGTCGTCTATGTCTTCGACATGCTGTTGGCAGATCATGAATTCGTCGCCGCCGGAATACGCAACCATGATCCTTTCATCGCTGAGTGCGTTGAGGCGCTCGGACACCTTGATCAGCAATTCATCTCCGAACTGGTGACCGAGAGAGTCGTTGAGCATCTGGAAGCGGTCGAGGTCTATCATCACCAGCGCCACCTGACGCATCTGCCTGTCCGCAATGCTCAGAGTGTGAACCAGGTCTTCCATGAAAAAGCGGCGGTTGGCCAGGCCGGTGAGGGTGTCAGTGGTCTCAAGCCGCGCCAGGTCCTGTTGTACAGCCTGGCGCTGACTGATTTCTGCATCCAGCTCGCGCCGCGTTTTCAGCAATGCCTGGTTGCGTTTGAGAATTTGCTGTACCAGCAGCGTGGTGAGGCTCGTCAGTACCCCCATACACAGCATGATCACGAAGGTAACGAAGGGCCAGTTGCTGCGATGATCTTTTACCCAGGACGCGGAAGGGGTAACGGTCAGCGTCCAGTCCAAAGTTGGCAGTTCGACACTGGCGTTGCTGGAGAAAGAGGTATCCGCGTCGATCGACTGGCCGAGGACGTAGGCAGGGCTGTTGTTATCCAGGATATCAATGCGGAAGGACTCCAACGGGCGTCCGGACAGCAGCTGCCTGGCAAGGGTTTCCATTTTGAAGACGCCGGCAATAAAACCTTCGTTGTCCTCCCCGGAGAGTACGGGCGCGTAGATGACCAGCCCGCTGCCACCCTGCTTCAGGTCGATGACGCCGGAAACATCAATATTGCCCGTTGACCTGGCTGTTTCCAGTGCTTGCCGGCGCTCCGGCGAGAAGGCAACGTTGTAGCCGATGGCATCTTCATTGCCCCCGTAAGGTTCCATCCAGCGGATAACAAAATTTTCGTCAATCCACTCGATCGCCTGGTAGACACCAAAATCAGTCAGGTAATTCCGGGCGTCCCGTTCCCAGGTTTCACGGGACATGTCCGGGGCGGCTTCCCGACGTTTTGCCATCCGTCGAATGGCATCCACATGAACCAGAAATTCCCGCTCAAGGCGACTGGCCATGGACAGCGCTTCGCTGTCCAGATTGGACTGAATCTGGGAGCTATCCTGCTTTTCAATGCCGTATTGCAAAACCAGAGCAATTCCCAGGAAAACCAGGAAAATCAGTGCTGGAAATGCCGGGTTCAGCAATCCCCTGATAAACAGGGTTAGCGCCGAGGCAGGTTTGTCCACAAAGTGCTCCGTTTGCTTGATTTACTGAACAACATATCGGCCGGGCTTATTCTATCATGAGGGATAAACGCGATGATCTGTTACTAATTGGTGGATCCGTGCCTGCAACGATATCCCGAACGAGCCATCGGGGAGTGGGCGAGTAATCTCCGATTGTTCTCCCGGCGTCGGATTTGCCAGGTCAATCGTTCTCGGCGTAACCGCCCTTTTCTCGGTATCGAGAAGAACCTCGACCCTGGGTTTGAGTTTCTTGCCAGGGTGTACCGCAACAATCAGTGCCACTTCTCCGGTGGTCAGTTCTACCAGGGTTCCCGGCGGGTAAATACCGACCATGCGGATAAAGGCTTCGACCATGTCGGTATCGAACTGTCTGCCACGGTTCTGGTACAGAATGCGGATGGCGTCAGACGCGGGAATGCCATCCCGGTAGCAGCGGTCGCTGGTCATTGCATCAAAGGCGTCGACAATCGACACCAGGCGGGCGAAACGACTGATCTGCCACTCCTGCAGTTGTTGCGGGTAGCCAGAACCATCGATGCGCTCGTGATGGTGACGGGTGACATCGCGAATGATCGGGTCGAGCGTGGTGTCTGCGCGTAACAGCTCATAGCCGAAGGTGGTGTGTTGCTGCATGATGGCGAATTCTTCGCGGCTAAGTGCACCCGGCTTGTTGAGTATCTCTGGTGGCACCTTCAGTTTGCCGAGATCATGAAGCAGGCCACACATGCCGGCAATTTCCAGGTCTTCGTCCGGCATACCCAGAAAACGGGCAAACGCCACCGTAAAAATGGCAACGCGCAGGCAGTGCTCGGCTGTGTAGGCGTCCCGGGACTTGATGCGGCTCATCCAGAACATCGCGCTGGCGTTCGCCTTGATGCTTTCAACGCAGTCACGAATGATGGGGCGGGCATCCTGCAGGTTCAGGTCATTGCCCAGTTCAATGTTACGGGTCACCTGCTCTACAAAGACTTGCGTATTGTTCCATGCCTTGCGGGCGCGAGGTATTTCTTTCGACAGTGGCCGGGTTTCAGACATCGGTCTGGAAGTGCGTTGTTTGTGCAACGCCACCTTGTCCAGTGCACTCGACAGTATCTCGTCATCGCCTTCGACGAGTACCCATTCGCAGTACTGGCGGAGAATACGGGCCTGGTCGGGGGTCTCGATGGTAAAGCCCTGGAACAACACGGGAACTTCTGTCCAGGGGCGATCCAGTTTGACCACCCGCATTCCCGGGGTGAGCAGATCCACCGGTAGCCTGACCCGCTGAATGCGGGACATGGTATCAGGCGCCAGGGTCCCTGGCTGGGGATGGATTGTTGGCCTTCGTGAAGGCTTTTTGCTGGTTTTACGTCGGAACCACATGGCTCTGCCAGTCTTCTGATTGTCTGACTCGATTATGTCAGAAATCCAGTGTCCGGGACAGGTGCGTGGTTAAAGGCGCCAGGCGGCAACGAAATCACGTGGCGGGTTGTGCCACAGGAGGGACGCCAAGGCGCGGGATTTCCTGCTTGGGGCATTTATCCATGACAACAATGACGCCCGCATTTTCGGCTCGCAACGCTCCTTCTTCATTGAGGACACCGATTTGCATCCAGACCACCGGGATCTCCTGTTTGATCGCGGCATCAATGACCGGATCGGTGCGATCTGGCGCGAGAAAAAGATCCGCCATGTCCACGGGTGTGGTAACAGAAGCAAGATCAGGATAGACGGTTTCCCCGAGCACTGTTTTACCCGCCAGCCTGGGATTTACCGGGATCACACGGTATCCGCGCCCCTGAAGATAGGCCATCACTTCATGGCTGGGGCGGTTGGACTTGTCACTGGCGCCGACCAGGGCAATGGTGCGGACGGTTTCGAGTATTCTGCGTAGCTGTTCGGGATTATTACGGGACATGGAGGTACCGGTTCGTCAGGTGGCACGGTGCGCCTCAAGACAGACGGACACCGATTCCGCGTAGCGTAACGCATGGGGCTTGTCGATTTCTACTGCCGCCCAGCGGACTGCCTCATGCTCCATAACAATACTGAGCACTTCATGGGTCAGGCGCTCCAGAAGGGCAAAGCGGTTGCCGTCTACATGGCTGATGATCTGCTTGGTAATGGTGCGGTAGTTCAGTGCTGCACGGATATCGTTCTGGTTAATGGCGTCCGCGGCATTGTAGGTCAGCCGGACATTGATCAGTACATCCTGCCGATTGTTGATTTCCTCGTCCTTGATACCGATATAGGCGCGTAGCAGCAGGTCCTTTATACGCACGGTTGCCTGGTGATTTCCGGTTACTGCAGTCATCTGGTCTCCCGATTACCCATGGAATGTTCAGCGATCCCGAATCAGCGTGAGGAATTCAGTCCGTGTGGCCTGTGACTTCCGGAACTGGCCCAGCATCATCGACGTCTTCATGCGGGAGTTCTGCTTTTCCACACCACGCATCATCATGCACATGTGCTGGGCCTCTATAACCACAGCGACTCCCTTGGCACCGGTGACCATTTCCACGGCCTCGGCAATTTCACGGGTCAGGTTCTCCTGGATCTGAAGCCGCCGGGCATACATGTCAACAATGCGCGCGAATTTGGACAGGCCCAGCACCTTGCCCTGAGGCAGGTAGGCAATGTGGCACTTCCCGATAAACGGCAGCATGTGGTGTTCGCACATGCTGTAAAGCTCGATGTCCTGAACCACCACCATTTCATCCATGGCGGACTCGAAAACGGCATCGTTGACCAGGTCCGCAAGGCTTTGCCTGTATCCCTGGGTGAGAAACTGCATCGCCTTTGCCGCCCTCAGCGGTGTGTTTTGCAGGCCCTCGCGGCCGGGATCTTCACCCAGGCCGGCGATAATCTGCTGGAAATGGCTGGCCAGGTCGTCAAGCTTGTTGGTCATAGAGGCTTCCGGAGTTAAAAGTCGGTTCAAAGGCGAAAGCTTAAGGGAATTTGCCAATGTCCTCCAGATTTACGGCTACCGAGTTGAAAAAGACCACCCTGACCGACCCGTTTCGCAAAATGCCATACCAGATATGGAAGGGATGGGTGGATTGATTTAGAGTTCCACACTCAGGCAGGTTTCAGGAAACCGGAATGGAACAGGTGATACCAGGAGCTCATGGCCAGCCACGCAACGGCGCAGGGGAAGGGACTCTGGAAGGGTGGCAGCAAGAGGGGAAATGGTTCTCTTACGGGGGGCATGCCATATTCAGCCGCATGGCAGGGCAGGGCGATGCCCTGGTACTGCTTCATGGCTTTCCCACTGCGAGCTGGGACTGGCACCGGCTGTGGCCAATGCTGACTCAACATCATGCGGTATTCGCGCTGGATATGCTGGGCTTCGGCTTCTCTGACAAGCCGGCGCTGTACGATTACAGTATTGAAGACCAGGCAGACATGATTGAGGGATGGATTGCCGGCCTCGGGTTAAAAGAGGTCAGCATCCTGGCCCACGATTATGGCTGTAGTGTGGCTCAGGAAATACTGGCTCGTGACCAGGAAGGTGTGTTGCCATTTGCCATCACCCGCGTCGGTTTTCTCAACGGGGCGCTGTTCCCGGAGGTACACAACCCCTTACTGATACAGAAACTCCTGCGCAGTCCTCTGGGTGGATTGATCAGCCGGGGACTGTCCCGTCGTACCTTTGAGCGCAGTTTCCGGCGTCTGTTTGGCGAGGTTAACGCGCCTGTTTCGAAAGACATGGATGATTTCTGGTATCTGCTGACCTACAACAATGGCCGGGGCATCCTGCACAAACTGATTCATTTCATGGAAGAGCGCCGTTGCCACCGCCATCGCTGGGTAGGCGCGCTACAGAATGCAAAGCAGCCGATGAGGCTGATCTCGGGTGTGGCGGACCCGGTTTCAGGCGCGGCAATGGCAAGGCGTTATCGCGAGCTCATACCGCATGCTGATGTTGTCAGCCTGCGCAATGTCGGCCACTACCCGCATTTCGAGAGTGCCGCCGAGGTCTACCGGGCCTGGCGGGAGTTTTGCCGGCAAACGAAATAGCCAGACGGGACACTAGGCATCGGCTAACTGTGGATCCGCGCCTTCAGGTGGTGTGACTTCCTGACGCCTGACGGCGTTGGCTACCTGATTCCGACCCCTGGCCTTGGCTTCATAGAGTGCCTGGTCTGCCCGGTTAAGCCACACGGACCAGGTCTCGCCCTTGTCCACTTCCGCCACGCTGGCGCTGGCGGTAACCTGGATACCTTCAACGAAGGGGCGGGCGCTGATGTTTGTAAGCAGCTCCCGGGCGACCTTGTCGGCGTCTTTCTGGCGCGTTTCCGGCAGCACCAGCATGAACTCCTCGCCGCCAATGCGGAACAGTTGGTCGCTCTCCCTCAGCCGCTTGCGCAGCCTGGAAGACAGTTCCTGCAGAACCCTGTCGCCGGCCAGGTGCCCCCACCGGTCGTTGATAATCTTGAAATAGTCCATGTCCAGCAATATCAGGCTGGATACCCGCTCATAGCGTTCGCGCATCTGAATCTGGCTATTGAGGATGTCTGCCAGCTGAGACCGGTTAAGACAACCTGTAAGAGGGTCGGTGGTGGCCAGTCGAGTCAGCTCTGCCTGCAGCCGCCCTACCAGCCAGGCAAAGATCATCACGAAAAGGCAGGTCAGGCCCAGGGAAAAGGTGATGCGCCAGAAATCAGCCTCCGGAAGGGTAATAAATGACACCACTGACATGCTGATCACAAACACAATATTGCTGACGGTGGCCTCCTTCAGAGGAAGCAGGAAAAACAGCGCCGCAGCGGCGGGGTACGCCCAGTAAAGCCCGGCATGCCCATTGATCATGGTGGAATAAGCAGCGCAGATGACCGCGAGGATGGGGAACAGCCGCCCCTGCAGGAAATAGGTACTGCGGAACCGCAGAAACGCAATGACAGCAACCGCATTCAGGCAAAACAGGATCAGCAGTAACGCCAGCACAATATTGCCCTGTCGCCACTGCACCATCACCAGAGGAGCAACGGCTACAAAGGCCCAGAAGTGCAGGTGGTAAACGATCTGACGTTTGAAGCCAAGTACCGCAAGGGTGGGATTTGAAGCCAGGTTGCTTGTGGCGGAAAGAGGGTTCACAGCATACTCCGGCTGTCTATGGTGGGGCCAAACCACCTGACCCAGGCTTTTCGGAAGTCTAGCACGACCTTCCCGAGAAGAAAGCCGGTTTTCAGTGCCGACATGAATGCCGCCACCGCTATGGCTGCCCGGCCTGCAGTTCGATAAACTTGCGGGTTCTGAGCAAGGAGCCGTTATGACCGCTGTTCACACCCGACCGCCAGGGCTGACCATTCGCGCTGGCAGCCGTGCTTTTGAACGGTTGCAGCAACAGCCGTTTACCGCAGCCGATGTGCATGTGGTTCCCGGAGCGGCAGGGGGCCCCAAGGCACTGGGTATTTCCGGCCTGGACAAGGCCATATTCGGAGAATTTCTACCTGCTGTACCCCAGGTGCGCTCGCTGATCGGCTCCTCCATCGGTAGCTGGCGGTTTGCCGCGGTAGCGTCAACGGACGACCCCAAGGAACAGCTGGCCCGTCTGGCAGACCTGTACACCTCCCAGCGCTTCGCCAAGGGCGTCAGCATGGCAGAAGTCAGCCGCAGGAGCGTGTTGTTCCTGGAGGAGCTGCTGGCCGGCTGTGAAGACCATATCCTCAACCACCCCTGGTACCGCCTGAACATTGTCGTTGTTCGCAGCCGCGGCATGCTGGAGCACGATACCAGGGGGCGCCTCAGCCTGGGCCTGATGAATGCCATCAGTGCCAACATGGTCAGCCGCCGCCACCTGGGCCGCTTTATGGAGCGCGGTATCATCCACGACGCCCGGGTTAAAGCACCGCTGGCCAAACTGGTGGATTTCCCCAGCCACGAAGTAGCCCTGAGTCGCGACAACCTGATGCCGGCCCTGCTGGCGTCCGCCTCTATTCCCATGGTGATGTCAGGGGTGCGTAACATCCCCGGCGCTCCAGATGGTCTCTACCGCGACGGCGGCTTGCTGGATTACCACCTGGATCTGCCCTACGAACAGCCTGGCGTTATCCTCTATCCCCATTTCACCGATAAGGTGGTTCCGGGCTGGTTCGACAAAACCCTGCCCTGGCGCCGCGGCGACGCCACCCGGTTGCAGGATGTTCTGCTGGTGTCGCCGTCACCGGAATACCTGGAGTCGCTGCCGGACAAAAAACTGCCGGACCGCAAGGATTTCGAGCGTTACCTCGGCGACGACGCCGGCCGCGAGCGCGCCTGGCGCAAGGCCATCGCCGAGAGCGACCGCCTGGGTGACGAGTTCCTGGAACTGGTGGAATCCGGCCGCCTTAAAGACGTATTGCGGCCTCTGGATGGGAAGCGCTGATAACTCTCAATCGTCAGCCTGCACCTGAAAACCAGGCTACGTTGCCTGAGTACAGGGCTGAAGGCTGAGACGGTAGCCGCTGAAACCGTGCAACGTATCCCGCAATGCCAGAACCCGAAGGGTTACCGGAACCCGCTGGTCGTCGGCATCCAGAAGTTTCAGGTCAATACGCTGTATCTGCTGCTCCTGCCGCGAGGCCTGGAGTGTCCTGCGGAAATTGTTCAGGCAATCCGGGACCACCAGTTGTTCGAAGGGCCGCCCGGTAAGATCAGTCGGTGCCATTTGCAACAGATCAGCCACCTGGGGGGAGATGTATCCGGTGTTGGCTTCCTCATCCAGCTCGCAGATCGTCGCCCCGGAAAGCGCTACCAGGTCGCGACTGCGCTGTTCGCTATCATTCAACGCCTGCCGCAGAATCGATTTTTCAACCTGCATATTGTGGATTTGCTGCTGGAATTCCTCACGCCCCTTGTTGGCAGTGTGGTAATGGGTCTGCCAGCGCCGCAATCGCAGGCACAGCAGGACCAGAACCAGCGTTGCCAGAAGGGTTGTTACCAGGCCCGCCAGCCACACGAATCGAAAAGACTGTCGCGCCGGGCGTTCCAGGAACCGGGTATCAGGCATGGTGGTTAGCAGCCAGCGATGTTCCCCGATGGCGATTTCCGAACGCAGTGACCGGGATCGGTCCGGGTTTGCGGTATGAATGGTCTGAAACAGCGGAGTCTTGGTATGTCGTTCAAGAGTATCAATCCGCAGGTTCAGCATGCCTGGCACAGAGTTTTTGAACACGGCTGCGAGCCAGAGTTCGACGGATGCCGAGTCGTTCACTGGCTGCTCGGGTACAGGCCCAGCGGTAGCTAAGGGAGGGAGCTCCTCGTAGCCGCTCAGTCGGGCAACAAGGGTGTTGTGCTGTCGGTGATAGACCTCTTCGGCCAAGGCGCGGGCCTGCTTTCCCAGAGCCTGGGCCGTGAAGCCGGTAATTGCCAGGCCGGCGGCGAGGACCAGCAGTGGTGCCCACAGGTGTGGCAGCGCCAGAAGGTGTCCTTTCCCTGTCAGTTCGGGGTTTTCCATAGGTTGATCCGTAACCGTGGGCGAGATTTTGGGGTGACTGCGTGCCCTATACCTTAGTCTACACTTTGGATCGTGGCCACAGCACCCGGAAACCCGGTCTGTAGTACCCGGCGTCAGGCCTGGATCTGTCGCGCCGAGCCATAAACCAGTAGGAAAACGGAAAAGGCGGTGACCACCACGGAAGGGCCGGCCGGAGTATCAAGGTGCCAGGACAGTGTCAGCCCCCCGGTAACGGCCACAAAACCGAAGACGATCGCCAGTCCCACCATGTGCTCCGGATTGGTTGCCAGGCGGCGTGCAGTAGCAGCAGGAATAATCAGCAAGGCAGTGATCAACAGTACCCCGACGATTTTCATGGCTACGGCGATAACTATGGAAAACATCAGCATCAGTGCCAGTCGCAGGCGTTCTACCGGCACACCTTCAACCCTGGCCAGTTCTTCGTGAATCGTACTCATCAGCAGTCCCCGCCACAGCACTGTCAGCAACCCCAGAATCAACAAGGCACCCCCATAGATCCACAGCAGGTCATGGCGGCTCATGGCCAGCAGGTCGCCAAACAGCAGGCCGGTCAGGTCCACGCGTATGTCGGGCATAAAGCTCAGTGTCACCAGGCCGATAGCCAGTGCACTGTGGGCCAGAATTCCCAGCAGGGTATCGGTGGCCAGAGTCTTGCTGCGGGAAAACAGAACCAGAGCCACTGCCAGTACCACGCAGGTGATGATTACCCCCAGGTTGATGGGAACGCTGATCAGAAAACTCAGGGCAATGCCCAGCAGTGCGGAATGGGCCAGGGTATCGCCGAAGTAGGCCATACGCCGCCAGACCACGAAACAGCCGAGCGGTCCTGCCACCAGGGCAACGCCAAGGCCGCCGATCAGTGCACGCCAGAAAAAATCCCCGAGGACGGCATCAATGATGGGCATGGGAGCACTCTCCATGGGCATCATCGTGGTCGCCGGAGACCACATCGCCGTGCAGGTCGTGGCTGTGGTTGTGGCGGTGATGGTAAACGGCCAGGCTTTCCGCTACCGGACGCCCGAAGGTTTCAATGAAAGCCGGGTCGTGGGAGATGTCCGCGGGGTATCCACTGCAGCACACGTGCTGGTTGAGGCAGATAACCTTGTCAGTAGCCGCCATGACCAGGTGCAGATCGTGGGAGATCATGATCACGCCACAGTTCAGATCATCCCTGAGGTTTCTGATCAGGTCGTAAAGGGCTGCCTGCCCGTTTATATCAACGCCTTGAGCGGGTTCGTCCAGTACCAGCAGATCCGGCCTGCGGGCCAGCGCCCGGGCCAACAGCAACCGCTGCTTCTCGCCACCTGACAGATGGTGGACAGAGGCATCAAGCAGGTGATCCACACCTGTCTTGGCCAGTGCCTCCCGACATTCCTGGTGGGAGCGGCCACTGAGCAGCATGAATCGTTTTACGCTGAGCGGTAAGGTGGACTCCAGCGTCAGGTGCTGGGGCACATAACCGATGGTGAGCCCCTGCGCCATGGTCAGGGCGCCGTCGGAGATGGGTTGAATGCCCAACACCGCCTTGATCAGTGTGGTCTTGCCAGCGCCGTTGGGGCCGATAATCGTAATGATATCTCCCCGCTGAACCCGCAGATCCACCTGATCCACCACGGGGCGGTTGTCGAAGTTGATGGTGACCCGTCGGAGTTCTACCAGTGCTTCAGTCATGGGCATTATCCGATGCACAGCGCGGGCAGTAGCCGGAAACCTCAATGGTGACATCCTCCGGCCGGAAGGCTTCTTCCGCAGCGGCGGTATGGACGGCACTGGAAACGGCGGGCGCTGTCAGTTCCAGCACGTTCCCGCAGGAACGGCAGATCAGGAACATGCCATTGTGGTTCTTGCCAGCGTGGGTACAGCCTGTAAAGGCATTCAGCGAGGCAATGCGGTGCACCAGTCCGTATTGCTGGAGGAAGTCCAGGGCACGATACACGGTGGGTGGCGCGGCATTGTGGCCATCTTCTGCCAGCACAGCGAGAACGTCATAGGCACCGAGAGGCTTGTGGGACTGCCAGATCAACTCCAGTACCCGCTCGCGGGTTGGCGTCAGGCGGGCATTATGCTGCTGACAGATGGTTCTGGCGTCAGCCAGTGCCTGGGTAACACAGGCCTCGTGATTGTGGGGGCGATAGGGAAGAGCGCTGGATGACATGGGCACTGTCCTGCGAAATTTGCAACATTATAACATTAGCAAATCACAGTGCCACGTCTGCGTTGACTGTCACAGGGGTGGTTCGGCTAGCGGGATGCTTCCAGTGCGAGGGACTCAAGGTAGCCAAGATCCGGAATGATGGCGGTTTCCCCCTCAACTTCAACCACCATCAGGTCGGCGGGGCCGGTCTCGCCGTCAATCTGTTTGATCTGATCCTCAGTCAGGCGGTTCTGGCTGGGAATACCCTGGGTGACCAGGGCCATGAAGGGCACCGAATTATGGTGATCGCCAATGGTGTTCAGCACCACAATGCGCCCCCGGTTGCCCCCGGGAACCGTGAGCTTGCCGCCATTGGCTGCATCGTAGGATATAACCGGCAGGTTCAGACCGCGCCAGTCCAGCTCACCGACCAGCCATTCCGGCGTATTGGCTGCCGGGTCGGAACTGACAAAATCCACGACTTCCGCTATCGAAACGTTCGGTAACAGCAGTTGTTTTCCGCTCATGGGGATCATAACGCAGGGCAGGGTTTGGCTGTTGTCGTTCATTACTCATTTCCTCAGGCGGAATCCCGTTTTTGCCGGCCCTTGAGCAGGCAGGATTCTTCAATCGTTTTGACGAGTTCTCGGGCCAGCTGTTCCGGCGTGCCACAGAACACAGAGCAGCCCGTGGCTGCCACAGAATCGGGCATCGAACTGTTGCCACAACTGGAGCTTTCCTGCACCCAGATGCGGCTACCATAAGCCTTCAGCAACGGCGCGGCAATGGCGCCGTCATTGCCCATGCCTGAAAACACGATGGCGTGGCAATGGGCACCGTAATGGTCGCCGATATTCAGCAGCACCTGGTCGATGGACGGGCCGTAGGGTCCCGGCCAGGGTGTATCCCGCTGCAGGAGTGCACCGCTGTCGTCCAGCGACCATTCATGCTCCACCGGCATCAGGATAACGTCACCGTTGTGGATCCGATAGCCGTTCTCTGCCGGTTTCAGCTGGTAGTGAGCGTGGCGCCCCAGAACCCGGGTGAGCACCTCGGTAAAATTGTTATCGATATGCTGAGCATAGACAAAACCCACCGGTAAGCCGGGTGGGAGGTTGTCGAGGAAGGTTTTAACCGCGGCAGGGCCACCGAGTGATGCACCCAGAATCCAGATTTCTTCGGCCGGCAGATCTGCCGATGCGGGCGGAATCCAGTGGGGCAGTGTGGGTGAGGTCGCCGTTTGTGGCTGCTCGTTGGCCAGCTCCTCGATAGCCGCCGCGGAATCCAGCTTCTCTATGTGTCCGAGGGACTGCTCCAGCTTGTCCAGCAACCGGCGTTCCCAGCGAAAATAGTCGGTGCTGCCGGGCTTAGGGGCCGGGTCCAGGCCAAAAAGAACCGGTGCCTCGGTATTCTCCAGCAGATGATCAAACAGGACCGGATGGTCCGCCTCGTCTTCCAGGGTGATCAGCCACAGGCTGGCATCCGGAAATTCCGGGTAACCCTGGAGACGATCCGGGTCGCCAGAAAAGCAAACGTCCAGGCCGAACCTGGACGTGGCTTCCTGCAGCCGGTGGCGCTGCAGGACGATGTCCGAGACGATACCGACCGCTGGCCGTCCTGGCTGGCCGGCCATCACTGATTCCCGGTCAGCCGCGTGATGGTGTCAAGCAGTTCGGTCTCCTGGAAAGGCTTGCCGAGGTATTCGTTGACACCGATGGCCAACGCCCGCTCACGGTGCTTCTCCCCGGTACGGGAAGTGATCATGCAGATCGGCGTATCCTTGAGGTTTTCATCATGGCGCACAAAGCTGGCCACTTCGAAACCGTCCATGCGGGGCATCTCGATGTCCAGCAGGATGATGTCGGGCTTGTGATCCTGCAGCTGTGCCACCGCATCCAGGCCGTCTTTGGCCGTGATCACTTCCATGCCATTACGCTCCAGCAGGCGGGAGGTAACCTTGCGCACGGTGACCGAGTCGTCCACCACCATAACCACGGTGGACTGTTCCACGCGGCGTGAGGCTTCCTTGGCCTTCTCGAGGTTGGCAATTCGCTGGCGCTCGGAAAGGATGTCGGAACGAATCATTGCCGGCAGGTCGAGGATCACCACCACGTTACCATCACCAAGGATGGTGGCACCGGACACACCACGTACGGTACTGAACTGCGGGCCAAGAGACTTGACCACGATTTCGCGACTGCCCATCAGGCTGTCCACCTGCAGGGCCATGGGCTGCTCGGCACCACGCACCAGGATGACCGGCAGTGGCAGGGCCTGGCCCTGAAGCTTGGGATGGTGATCACTGTTCAGTAGGCTGCCCAGGTACTGCAGGCGGTACTGCTGGCCGGCGTATTCGTAAAGGGGCGCTTCTGGCTTGTAATATTCCTCAAGCTCATAGGTGCTGACCCGTACGATACCTTCAATGGTGTTCAGCGGGATGGCGTAGAAATCCTCGCCGGTAGAGACCATCAATGCCCGGTTGACGGATACCGTGAATGGCAGGCGAACGGTGAATACGGTGCCCTTGCCGACCGTGGAGTCGATATCCAGGCTGCCGCCAAGCTGTTTGATCTCGCTGGCAACCACGTCCATGCCGACGCCACGGCCGGAAATCTGGGTGACCTGTTGTGCGGTGGAGAAGCCTGGCTGCAGGATGAACTGCAGGACTTCGCGCTCGCTCAGATCTTCATCCGCCGACATCATGCCCTGGCGAATGGCCTTGTCACGAATGACCTGGGCCGGTATGCCGGCGCCGTCGTCGATCATCCGCAGTACCACATCGCCACCTTCACGGGTCAGCGACAGGGTCACTTCACCGGTTTCCGGCTTGCCGGCTTTCTTGCGGTCTGCGGGGGTCTCGATACCATGGTCCAGCGCGTTACGCAGCATGTGTTCCAGCGGCGCAATCATGCGCTCAAGGATATTGCGGTCCATTTCCCCTTCCGGGTTACGGACATCAAACTCGACCTTCTTGCTGAGCTCGCCGCTGATCTGGCGAACAATACGGCGCAGCCTGGGCACCATGGAAGCAAACGGAATCATACGGGTCTTCATCAGACCTTCCTGGAGTTCCGTGTTGATCCGCGACTGTTGTACCAGCAGGGTCTCGGTATCCCGTACCCGGTCGGACAGGGTTTCCCGCAGGTCCGCAAGGTCAGAGGAGGATTCCGTCAATGCGCGCGACAGCTGCTGAATGGCGGAATAGCGGTCCATTTCCAGCGGGTCGAAGTCATCACCGTAGTCCGGGCCGTGCTCTTTCTCGGCGCGGAAAAGGATCTGGGTCTCTGTCTCGATCTCCATCCGGCGCAGCTGTTCACGCAGACGCTCGATGGTGGCGGCCATTTCGTCGAGGTTGTGGCTGAAGTCACTGGTCTGCTGTTCCAGGCGTCCACGGGTAATACTGGTTTCACCGGCCAGGTTGACCAGTTCGTCCAGCAGCGGTGCGGATACCCGAATGGTTTCCTGTGGCGCGCGCTGGGCGGCAGCCCCTTTTGCCGGTGCCTTGGAGGGCACTTTGTTGGGCTTGGGCGCTGGCGCCACCGGTTTTTCCGGCTCGGCAGGCTTTTCGGCCACCGGCTCGGGCGCCCTGGGCGCTTCTGGTGTTTTCGCTTCCGGTTTGGCGGGTTCGGGAACCGCACCGGTATTCTCGAACCGGCTGCGGATATCCGCAACCAGCGCCACGATGGCATCGTGATCTTTGGTAATGGCCTGCCAGGCCTCGTCGCCCGGAGTGTTGCCACCCAGGTCGATCAGCCGTGTCTCCAGGCCATGGGCCTTGTCTCCCAGCTCGCCAAGCTGGGACAGCCTTGCTCCACCCTTGAGGGTGTGCAGTGCACGCTGGGCTTCCTGGTTGAAATGGTGGTTGGCCGGGTCTTTGCGCCAGTCGTCCAGTAACTGTTCCAGCTGGTCAAGGATCTCGCCGGCCTCTTCCAGAAAGATCTCCAGTACTTCGGCGTCAACAGCATCCTCTTCGCTGGAGGCTTCGGCAGGCGCGGTACCCTCGGAGAGCTCTTCGCCAGACGCTTTGTGGGCATCTTTCAATGCCTCGATGAGCGTCTTGTCGGCAGCCGGCTTGCTGCCGTCTTCCAGGCTGGCGAGCATGTTCCGCAAGGACCCATGAGCTTTTTCGCTGAGCTCCAGCAGAGTCGACTGGTTGCTGGCACCGGCAATCAGTGGATCCAGGGCGTCTGACCAGGCTTCGGCCAGATCGGCAATGGGGTCAACGTCGGACAGGCGCGCGCCACCCTTGAGGGTGTGCAGTTCCTGCTGAAGCTGGGTTACGCCGACAAGTTCTTCCGGTTCATCGCGCCACTGGGCAATGCATTCGCCAATGGCTTCGTGTATCTCCAGGCCTTCATCAAGGAAGATGCCTACCAGGTCATCATCGGAGGCCTGTGGTATGGCGTCTGCGACGGACGCCGGCTGTTCGTCGTTTGCTTCTGTTTCGTCGTATGTATCGGTTGCTGCTCCCGGCTCTTCCGCAGGTTCTTCAGGTTCTGCCGACGGCATCGGCTTGCCGGAGAGAATGGCTTGCACCTGCGCAACCAGTGCTGTTGCCGGCGGACACGGTTTTTGCGTGGCAACCTGCTCAACCATCTGTGCCAGCCTGTCGTGACAGGCGAACAGCAGATCGTTCATCTCGTCACTGGCGCTGAGCTGGCCTTCCGCCACTTTCTCGAACAGGTCTTCCAGCACATGGGTCAGGTCGCCAATGGCGTCGACACCGGCCATGCGGGCGCCGCCTTTGAGGGTGTGCACGTCACGCTGCAGCTCTGCCGCAACTTCGCGGTTGGAGGTGTCTTCGCTCCAGGTATGCAGCGCGCTGCCGGTGGAGTTGATCAGGTCGTAGGCTTCTTCGAGGAAGATGCCGGTCAGCTCCGGGTCGAGGTGGGAGAGATCGGTGGCGTGTTCCTCTTCAGGAGCGTCTTCCGGAACCTCCGCCGGGGTTTCCGGTTCCGGACTATCGTCCTGGTCCAGGTCGGCCAGAGGAATGTCTTCATCCGCTTCGGTTTCGAGGTCATCGTGGTTCACGTCCGTCACCGGGCGAGAGCCAGTGGCACTGTCCATGTAGGCGTGGATTTCACTGATGAGGTCCGGTGCCGGCCGGGGTTGCTCATTCTGTTCCAGGGCATCCACCATGCCCGCCAAACGGTCGTGGCAGCGGAACAGCAAATCGGACAGTTCACCGGTAACGGCAAGCCGCTGTTCGGTCAGGCCTTCGAACAGGTTTTCCAGTTCGTGGGACAGGTCACCGATGGACGGGATATCGGCAAGACGCGCACCGCCCTTCAGTGTGTGCAGGTCCCTTTGTAGCAGGCGCAACAGATCCAGATTGCCGGTATTGTCGCTCCAGTTCTGCAGGGCATCGGCGGTGCTGTCGATCAGGTCGCGGGCTTCCTCAAGGAAGATCTCCGCAAGCTCCTGATCCATATCTTCATCGGTTTCCGCCAACGGTGGCAGTTCGTCACTTTGTTCTTCCGGGGTCTCCTCTGCCTCAAGCTCAAAGCTGCGGTCGATTTCCTCCAGGTCACCGGTGAATTCCTGTTCAAAGGCATCCGGTGTCTCATCCGGTGCTTCTTCGGAAATATCCACGGCCAGCGCATCCAGGCTGGCAATCAGCTCATCACCGCTCTCAGTGGCAAGCCCGGCAGCGACCTGGTCCATCATGTTGATCAGGTGTTCGTGGCCAGCGCGGATGGTCTCGAAGAAGGACGGGTCTGGCTGGAACCCCGGTTTCGCAGCGCGCTCGTAGACGTCTGTAAGCGCCCCCGAGAGTTCGGCGACGTCTGCCAGGCCAGCCTGTTGTGCGCCCTCCGTCAACTGGCGCAATTCCGTGCGCAGGGTATCCAGTGCAGCGGTCTGTTCAGGGTGTTCTGCCCACTCGTCAAGAATCCGGTCGGCATCCAGCAGGATGTCCAGGCCTTCGTTGAGGAATAGCTGAACCAGCTGCGGCCGGTTATCCTCGTCGGATTCATCATCACGGGAACGGGCGCTGCGCAATGTGGCATTGCTGATCTGTTCCAGCCGATCCAGGAAGCTGTCTGTGCCGGGAAGGTCTCCCTGCGGATTCTCGCGGATCTGGCTCAGGCCCTGGGTCAGGAAGTGACAGGCATCGCCAATCAGGCCGATAACCTCCTGGTCTGCCCGCTTGTTCTGGGCGCGGGATTCTTTTACAAACCGTTCCAGCGGAGTAATGACAGCGGCGATCGGGCCGATACCGGCGGTGTGCGCGCTGCCTTTCAGGGTATGAAGGGCGCGGGAAAGGTCGTCGGTATAGGCAACGCTGGCCTTGTCGCCAGCGGCGTGAATAAAGTCCTGCAGGGTTTGCAGGTGGGTCTCGGTCTCGCTCTCGAAGATATCCAGCAGTACCGGGTCGACTGCAGCGTCTTCGTCGTCATCGGTCAGCAGGGCTTCCGTCGTGGGCTGTTCATCAGCAGAGGCCTGTGGCTCTGAAGGTGGCATGGTGCTGGCATCAGGGATCTCACCGTTCGCCAGGGCCTTGGCGCGGGCTTCGAGCGTCGAGATATCACGGGACGGAGCGCGCCGCTTCTCGAAGTCTTCGACCAGCTCAGGAAGGACAGCCGTGACTTCGTCCAGCAAACCGGCGATGTCATCGTTCATGAAGATGCTGCCGTCGATCACGCGGTTGAGCATGTTTTCGACGGACCACGCCAGCTCGCCAACAACCAGCGCTCCAACCATACGGCCACTGCCCTTCAGGGTGTGGAACGCCCGTCGGACCTCAGACAGCGCGGTGCGGTCGTCGTGCTGCCGCAGCAACATGGGCAGGAATTCGCGGATGGTATCCAGAACCTCACCGGCTTCCTCGATAAAGATTTCGAGAATTTCGTCGTCGATGAGATCGTCATCAGAGCTGTCTTCGACAGTGATCTGCTCCTGGGCAGCCGGAGTCTCTGTCCGGTCTTCCGATGGTACTTCTGCATCGGACTCGTCGCTGTCGGATTCCGCTTCAGACTCAGCAGTAGCGCTGTCACTGTCAGTTTTTCGGGTAGTGGACATGGCTTCGGCGCGCTCGATGAGCTCTGCGACGTCGCCATCAGACCGGCCACTACGGAAATCATTGATCAGCGCCGGAATTCGAGCGTTGACGTCGTCGATCAGGCTGAACATGTCGTCGTTGGGGCGAAGCGTCTGGTCGATCACCCGGTTCAGCAGATTCTCCACCGACCAGGCTACCTCACCAATACTGGTAGCGCCTACCAGTCGACCGCTGCCCTTGAGGGTATGGAACGCACGACGAACTTCGGTCAGTGCTTCGCGGTCGTCATGGTTCTGGCGCAGGCGGGGATAGAACTCGTTGATGGTTTCCAGGACTTCTTCGGCTTCCTCAACAAAGATGCCGAGTATTTCGTCATCCAGAAGCTCTTCGTCCGAGCCTTTGGAGTCAGTCGCTTCTGATGCTGTGGGCACTTCCGCATCGACCAGCGGTACCTCTTCTTCCGACGGATGCCGCCAGGTGGGTTCGGCGCCAACCGGGAAGCCAAGAGAGTTGAGGCTGGCTTCGGCAACACTGAGAACACTGTCGTTATCCTCGATGCCTTCGGCCAGTCGCTCCAGGTAATACTCGATGCTGGTGATGGCATCGGCCAGGGTGTCCAGTTGTTTCCAGTCCGGAACCTGCCTGCCGCCAAGCAGCACATCGGTGATGTAACGCTCGGCTGACGCCAGCATGTCGGCAACACGGTCCAGCGGGATCAGGCTCAAGCCACCGCGAATGCTGTGGAGCAACCCGGGGACATGCTCGATTTCACCGGTTTCCCACTGGGAGGCAATAAAATTGACAATGGCGGTCTTGACCTGCTCGAGGGTATTGCGTGATTCCCTCAGCAGGGCGCTGCTGGCGTCACCGAGTTCCCGCGAGCCCATGTTAACGGACTGCTGATCGTCCTCAGTACGGCTGCTCTCGGATTGCCGGTCGCTGTCGAGGCCTGCAAGACTGGCTTCCACATACAGCAGGGCACCGGCGATATCCATCAGGGTACCATCGTCCACTGTTTCCGGCTGGGCGGAGAGCTTCTCCACCAGCTCCAGCTGTTCCGTAATGACCTTGCGGGGTATTCCCAGGCCCAGAACTGCCAGGGTATTGGCCACCTGGCGCAAGCCCGGTTGCAGCTCTTCCAGCTCGTCGTTCTGGCGCAGCTCGGATCGTACGAACAGATCCAGTTGGTCCTTGAGCTTGGCAAGCTCTTCGTTGAGGGCACTGACCACCGAGTGAATGGCATCGCGGCCGGGGCCGGATACCCGGCTTTTGGCGGCGTCGACGTCATCGTCGGACGGCAGCGCCTGTTCCAGCCGGTAATCGTTGCGCAGTTCCTGCACCAGCGGAGTATCCAGTTCCCGGGCACGGGCAACGTAATACAGCAGGTGCTTGAGCAGGGCTTCGGGGGCCTCCTGTTGCAGGATGTCCACGTGCTCGTCGGTCAGGCGACGGATTTCTGCGTCCAGTTCCCGCAACAGTGCCTTGACGGCGGTATTGACCGGATTGACGTGTTCCTGAAGGGTTTCCACAAACGCGCCGGCCGCTTTCCAGAGTTGACCCCGGGGGGTTTTCTGGCACAACCGGATCAGCCGCTGGATGACCTTCTGCATGTAATCGAAGTGGGCGTCCAGATCGGCTTCGCGAACCACACCGGCGAGCGCGAACTGGTACATCTGGCGAAGTTTGCGGATATGGCCGAGAACCTTCGGATCCTGCAGGCGCTGGGAAACATTGGCAGCCGCGGCAACCTTCGAGGGGGCCAGGTCTGGCTTGAACAGCGAGGTGTCAGACAGCAGTGATTCGCCCCGCGCAGCCCGAAGATCGTTCAGCAGTGGCAGCAGCACCATAGGAAAATCATCCTTGCTGCTGGCAAGGTGTTCCAGGTACTGGGGAAGTTGCAGGATAGCCTGCATCAACACTTCCACCGCGTCGTCCACACTGGCGACGGTTTCGTTCAGGACGGCCTGGGTGAGCTTCTCCATTTCCTCGGTCAACAGGGCTGCGCCGTAAAGCTCAACCATCTGCAGAGTACCGTGAACCTGGTGGAGATAGTTCAGGCAGAAGCGCAGGCGCGCGGTGTCGTCTCGATTCTCGACATACGCTTCCAGTGCTTGCTGACCCTGGGTCAGCGTGTCCTGTATTTCGCCACGAACCCAGTCCAGGGCTATGCTGTCATGGTGATTGCCCATAACCACTCCGGTTATTCTTCGTCAGTCTGGCGTTTGATCCACGCCAGCACATGTTCCGAGGGTACCCTCTGTAAGCCAGGGGGCTGCCAGTCGGTCAGTTCTCCCTGGCCCAGGACCAGCAACCCCCCGGGCGCCAGCCGCTCTGCAAGCCGTTTTACGATTTCCCGCCGGCGCCAGCGCCGGAAATAAATCAGCAGATTCTGGCAGAAGATAATGTTCATTCCGTGCATGGGAGCGTGTTTCAGGTCCAGCACATTCAGCCTTGTGAAACACACCCGCTCCCGGATGCTTTTTACAATCTCAACGTTGTTCCGCTCTGCCGGCCGGAAGTACCTGGCCTTCATGGCTTCGTCCATGCCCATCAGCTTGCGCGCACTGAACAGGCCGGACTGGGCCTTGTCGATGGCGGGCTTGCTGATGTCGGAGCCGGTAACACCGAACAGTGGCTGTAGCGACAAGCCTTCCATGCACTCGTTCAGCAGCATCGCCAGCGTGTAGGGCTCTTCGCCGGTGGAGCAACCCACACTCCAGGCCTCCAGGGGGCGCTTTTTCAGCGCTTCACGGGGCCGGGTAAGTACATAGTCGGACACCAGCCTGAAAGCATCCGGATCCCGGAAAAACCGTGTTTCCTGTACCGTCAGCCGGTCCACCAGGGTGGACCACTCCATAATGGCATTCGGGCCGGATACGATCTGTTCGTAGTAGGCCTGGTAGCTGCTGCATCCGATCTCCCGCATGCGGATCCCGAGGTTGGTTTCGAGAAACGACTTGCGGCCGGATGACAGGGTAATGCCGGTACGGTGCTCAAGCAGTGTCTGCCACTGGCTGAACTGCGCCTCATCCATATCGGGGAGTCGGCGCAGTGACCAGATGCCGTCGGCAGGTGACAGATGGTTGCGTGTTTCAGCCATAAACTGTCAGCAGCCTCGGAGCGATAATCAGCTCACCACCGGAACGTCGCTGTCTTCCTCTTCTTCCTGGTCGACTGACTCCTCTTCGGGCAGTGTGAAGCCCGCAACAGAGGACCGCAGTTCAGACGCCATCTCTGCCAGGTTACCGATGGACTTCGCAGTCGCGTTGGTACCGGAAGAGGTCTGCGAGGTGATTTCCTGGATGACGTTCATGGTGTTGGAAATGTGAGCCGCAGAAGACGACTGCTGACGCGCTGCGTTGGAGATGTTCTGGATCAGTTCCGCCAGACTCATGGATACGTTCTCGATTTCCTCGAGGGCGATACCCGCGTCCTGGGCCAGACGGGCACCACGGACCACCTCGGCGGTGGTGTGCTCCATGGAGATAACCGCTTCGTTGGTGTCCGACTGGATCGTCTTGACCAGTGCTTCAATCTGCTTGGTTGCCGCAGAGGAACGTTCCGCAAGGCGCTGAACCTCGTCCGCAACCACCGCGAAGCCCCGGCCCGCGTCACCGGCCATGGAGGCCTGGATGGCTGCGTTCAGGGACAGGATGTTGGTCTGGTCGGCGATGTCGTTGATCAGCGAGACGATGTCACCGATTTCCTGGGAAGACTCACCCAGGCGTTTGATCCGTTTGGAGGTTTCCTGGATCTGCTCACGGATGTTGTCCATGCCGCGGATGGTGTTCTGTACCACTTCCGCGCCTTTCTTCGCGATCGCAACCGACCGCTCCGCAACCGCGGAGGATTCTGCAGCGTTCGAAGATACCTGGTCGATGGACACCGCCATCTCGTTGACCGCTGCAGAGGCGCCGGCAATTTCCTGGGCCTGGTGCTCGGACGCATCCGCCAGGTGCATGGCTGTGGCCTGGGTTTCCTGGGCGGCTGACGCTACCCGTACCGCCGTACCACGAATGGCCTGTACCAGGCCGCGCATCTGGTCGATCGCGTAGTTGATGGAGTCGGCGATGGCACCGGTGAAGTCCTCGGTTACCGTGGCCTCGGTTGTCAGGTCACCATCGGCCAGATCAGCCAGTTCGTCCAGCAGTCGCAGGATCGCGTTCTGGTTCTGCTCGTTCTGCTCCTGGGTCGTCGCAAGACGCTCCTGGGCTTCGCGGTAGAGAACCACACCGATCATCACCACGATACCAACCATGGCAGCCAGAATGATAAAGGCGAGAGTCGGGCTGATGAAGCGGGAGCCAGCCTGGCCGGTAAACTTCGTGGCAAGAACCGACAGCTCGTCCAGCAGAACCTGAGAGTTCTGGAAGATGTCGCTGGCCGCAGTACGCACCTTGAAGAGGTCGGGAGAGGCTTCAAGGATGGCGTCTACGTTCTGGGATACGAATTCAAACAGCTCGCCGACGGCTTCGAGGCCGTAGATGGCATCTTCGTCGTTAACCTGGGAGATGCCCATGGCCGGGTTGCCGTTTACCTGACCGTCAAGAACACGGCCGAACAGGCTGGCGTCACGGCCGAAACGGTCGGCGGCGATAACCGCGTCTTCATCACCTGACAGAACGTTGTTGACTGAGCGAACAATCCGCTCTGCCAGCAGCGATTGGCGTTGGGCCAGGGCGATCTGTTCGGCAGGCGCGTTGTTATCCAGCAGGATCTGAACGATGTCGTCGTATTCCACCTGCAGCTGCGGGATGGTTTCGTTCAGGGTCCGGGCCACTTCGTGAAGGCCGAGTACCGCGTCCCGGGTGGACAGGATGCTGTCAGCGTTGTTCCGTACTTCCTGCCAGGTTTCCTGCACGCCGCTTTCCTGGGCGAGCTGGCTAGGGGGCAGGCCGGTTTCCGGGTTGCCATCAACCACATAACCCCACAGGCGCTCGAATTCGTCACGGGAACGTCGCAGAGCGTCGAAGGCTGAGGCGGTACCGCCCGCTGCTTCCGTCGCGTTCTTTGCGATTTCCTGTGACAGTACCCGCAGCTCCGAAGCGTGGGCGATGTATGCCTGGTCGTTTTGGCTGTCCTTGTTGATAATGAACAGCACTGCAACGAGCAGGACGGTCAATGCGATCAGTGCGGCGATCAGGCCGGCAACAAGCTTGTTGCCTCCCTGTCCCATACTGAGTCTTCCGGCTCTATTTTTCATTTTCTGGCTCCCGGCCTCTTCTTCGTAATATTGGCAAGTTTGATTCTGCGGGCGTTGGGCAGGCGGGAAGGAGTTCCTGCCGTTGTCTCCGCCCTTACCATTGCGCTACATCCAGGAAGCGTTCGTCCCCGAGCAGCTCGGCGGCGGAAAACACTTTCCAGACTTCCTCGTTACGCTCGTAACCGCCATTTACAAACGGTTGAACGTTTGCAGGCACATCCTGTGGCGATGCCACGAAGCTGTCCACTGCGAAATACTGCATGCCCGAGACACTGTCGACTACCAGGCCACTGAATACGTCGCCCTGCTCCACAACCAGCACCCGGCGCTCACGCTGGCTGCGGGAAGAGCGGGGGATTTCAAAAAAGCCGGCAAGGTCGACCAGTGGCAGGAGGCGGCCCCGCACGTTGGCGGCGCCCAACATAAACTGATGAACCCCCGGTATATGGGTATAGCGGGGGACATGGAGGATTTCAGTGACTTCACCCATGGGCGCAACGTAGCGCTCGCCTGCCAGAACAAAGCCGATCCCGTTCCAGAGTTCGACAGCTTGCTGTTGTTCCGGCAGACCGGCAGCCATGGTGCGACTGCGTCGGGCGATATCCGTCAGAACGGCAAAGGGGGCGGCCTGTGCGGACATGCTTACTCCACGGTTGGGGATCAGGCAATCAGGCTGTTGATTGTTTTGATCAGGTCGTCTTCGTTGACGGGTTTTACAAGGTAGCCCTTGGCACCCTGACGAGTACCCCATACCCGGTCCGTTTCCTGATCCTTGGTGGTCACGATAACCACCGGGATGGACGCGGTTTCCGGGGCGCGGGTCAGCTGGCGGGTGGCCTGGAAGCCGTTCAGGCCGGGCATAACCACGTCCATCAGAACCAGGTCCGGAGTTTCTGCGCGGGCCTTGGCAACGCCGTCGGCGCCATTATCGGCCGTCAGCACTTCGTGCTTGTGCTTTTCCAGAATGGTCGAGATTTTCTTAACCTCGGTCGGGGAATCATCAACAATCAGAATGCGGGCCATGGTGTCCTCAATAGTTCTTTACTTCAGCAGGTTTACTGTTCCGCTTGGGGAACGTACTGGCGAATAGTGTTAAGAAGCTCGTCCTTGCTGAACGGTTTGGTCAGATACTGGTCTGATCCGACAATTCGGCCTTTGGCCTTGTCGAACAGTCCGTCTTTGCTGGAGAGCATGATAACCGGCGTCTTTTTGAAAGAGGAATTGTTCTTGATGAGTGCGCAGGTCTGATAGCCGTCCAGCCGGGGCATCATGATATCTACAAAAATGATGTTGGGCTGGGAATCGGCAATTTTCGCCAGAGCGTCAAAGCCGTCTGTTGCCGTAATGACTTCGCAACCGACCTTCTTCAGAAGGGTCTCAGCGGTGCGACGAATGGTCTTGCTGTCGTCGATCACCATAATCTTCAGATTCTCGAAGTTGTCATCCATTGTCCAACTGCCTTGCGCTCTGCGACTGTCGTTATTTTTCAACCGGGGGTTTTAACACAAACGTTAACGGTGTTCTATAAATCCCGCTCATTTATAGAGTATTGGGGGCCGGATAAAAAGTATAACTTTGTGACCAAATGTACTTCTGCCCGGAAAGTCACGTATTTGATACGGGATTTCTCCGGATGCATTCGCGGCTCGGGTACAATACCATCTGTGTTCACAGCATAGCACTTATCGCTGAGAGCGCTCTGCAGACCGGTTCGTGTTTTCAACCTTTTACCTGACGAGGCATTATGACAGTCCGACTCGGAATTGTGATGGACCCCATCGAGAAGATCCATTTCAAGAAAGACAGCTCACTGGCGATGCTGCTGGCCGCTCAGAAGCGGGGCTGGCAAATTGAGTACATGGAGCTGCCGGACCTTTACCTGAAGGGTGGGCAGGCCAGAGCACGAACCCGTGACCTGACGGTGCACATGAACCCGGACGACTGGTTCAGCTTCGGTGGCTCCCAGGAGAGGGCGCTGGGTGATCTGGACGTTATCCTGATGCGCCAGGACCCGCCGGTGGACCGCGAGTTCCTGATGGCGACCTTTATACTGGAGATTGCCGAGCAACAGGGCGCCCTGGTGGTCAATCCCGCATCGACTCTTCGTGACTGTAACGAAAAGTTGTTCGCAGCCCAGTTTGAAGACTGCACCCCACCGCTGATCGTGACCCGCTCTGCCAAGCGGCTGAAGGATTTCTACGCCGAGCATGGTGATGTCATCATGAAGCCGGTGGATGGCATGGGCGGGCGTTCGATCTTCCGCGTCAAGGAAAACGACGACAACCTCGGGGTGATCATCGAAACCCTGACCAACCATGGTGCCCACCAGGCCATGGCACAGAAATACATTCCCGAGATCAAACAGGGCGACAAGCGCATTCTGCTGATTGATGGCGAGCCGGTTCCCTATGCACTTGCGCGTATCCCCTCCCATGGGGAAAATCGCGGTAACCTGGCGGCGGGTGGCCGGGGCGAAGGCCGCGAACTGACTGCCCGGGACCGGGAAATCTGTGATCGTGTGGCGCCGGTGATCAAGGAAAAAGGGCTCATTTTTGTCGGTATCGACGTGATCGGTGACTACCTGACCGAGATCAACGTCACCAGTCCCACCTGTATCCGGGAACTTGATGCCGCATTCGGAATCGATATCTCCAGCCAGTTGATGGATGCCATAGAGCGGCGTCTGAAATAATGGTCCCCAGCCGGGTCTAACCGAAGGTATACAGTAGTAATGGCAGTACAGGTCAGCGACTTCGATCGGTTTTCTTTTACGCTTTTCATGGCGCTGGCGCTCCATGCCATTGTGGTGCTGGGCATTACCTTTGCGCCGGAATCGCCCCGTTCCTCGGCCCAGACCATGGAAATCACCCTGTCGCAGTTTGATGACGAGACCGATCCCGAGAAAGCTGATTTCCTCGCCCAGACCAGCCAGAAAGGCAGCGGTACCGAGGAAGAGGCGGTGGAGATGACCTCGCCGCAGCCCACGGACATCAGCCAGCAGGAAATTGCCGAAGTTCAGCCGGAACCGCCGTCGCAGGTCGAACCGGTGAGCCAGCAGGAACAACCTGTGGTGCAGACCGAGGCAAGTAGTGAACGCCAGGTGTCGAAGCCGGATACCTCGGAACCGGAATCGGAAGAGCCGTTGCCGGTGAAGGAAAAGAAAAGCCTGATGGAGCGCAGTCTGGAAATTGCCAGCCTGGAGGCCAGGTTTGACCAGCAGCGGCAGGCCTATGCCAAGAAGCCCAGAGTCATGCGTGTTACGGCGGCCTCTACCCTGAAATCGACCAACGCCTGGTACGTGCAGAACTGGGTCAGCAAGGTGACCCGGGTCGGGAACATCAACTATCCTAAAGAGGCGAGGCAGGCCGGCATCTATGGCAACTTGCGTATGCTGGTTTCCCTGAAGAAGGATGGCACAATCAAGGAACTGGCTATACTCGAATCATCCGGGAGTACCGTGCTTGACGATGCGGCAATACGCATCGTTCGAATGGCAGCACCCTTCGCGCCTTTCCCGGAAGATATGCGCGAGAATGTCGACGAACTGGAAATTATCCGCACCTGGGTATTCGAACGGCGGGGGCTGACATCAGGATGACAGCATCGAAACACTCTCCACACAGTCTGCGACACCAGTTTCTGGTGGCGTCTCCCTATTTGCAGGACCCCCGTTTCCACGGTGCGGTGATCTACCTGTGCGAGCACTCCGATGAAGGCGCCCTGGGGCTGACGGTGAACCACCCCCTGGACATTCACCTTGGGGAAATCCTCGAACAACTGGACATGGAAGGTGGCGAACTGGACGTGCCCGTATACGGTGGTGGCCCGGTGCAGCCGGAACGCGGCTTCGTGCTGCATTCCCCGGATGCCGGCTGGCAGAATACAGCGCGGGTGTCTGATGATGTTCTGCTGACCACTTCCCGGGATGTGCTCTCCGACATTGGCGCCGGCAACGGGCCCGAAAACTACCTGGTTTGTCTGGGCTACGCAGGCTGGAGTGAGGGGCAACTGGAAGACGAGCTGGCAAGTAACGCCTGGCTGACCTGCCCCGCCACCCCCGACATCCTGTTCCGCACCCCCTGGGAAGACCGCTATCAGGCTGTACTGAAACTCATCGGTATTGACCTCAAACAGCTCAGCGAGTTTGTTGGTCATGCCTGAGGTCGGAAGCCGCCGGGTAATGGCCTTCGATTTCGGCACCCGGCGAATTGGTGTTGCCAGTGGCCAGGAGTTGCTTGGTACCGGCAAACCCCTGACCATGCTGGCGGCCCGGGACGGTGTCCCGGACTGGGATCAGATTGGCCGCCTGCTGGACGAATGGAAGCCGGATTGCGTGCTGGTAGGCCTGCCCCTGAACATGGACGATACCGAGAACGACATGTGTGCCCGGGCTCGCAAGTTCGGTAAACGGTTGCACGGCCGCTTTCATGTCGAAGTGGAAATGGTGGACGAGCGCTTGACCAGTTTCGAGGCCAAAGGCGATGTCATGGCCGCCGGCGGCAGCCGTGATTTTGGCCGTGACGGGGTGGATGATCGCGCCGCCGTACTGATTCTGGAAACCTGGTTTCATCAGCAGGAATCCCGTTCTGCCTGAGCGGGCTCAGGCTGTTGTATGAGAGGACTCAAATGACTGCATTGCTTGATATGGACCGGCTGCTGGACGACCTGGAAGCGGGCCTGCGCAGGAAGCTGGAAGAGCGGGGAGTGACGGCTCCGGCATTGATCGGTATTCGCACGGGTGGTGTCTGGCTGGCGGATGTCATGAGCAAGCGCCTGGGCCTGAAAGAACCCTGGGGCGAGCTGGATATCTCCTTTTACCGGGATGACTTCAGCCGCATCGGCCTGAACCCGAAAGTGAAACCGTCCAGCCTGCCTTTCAGCACCGAAGACCGGGACATTATCCTGATTGACGACGTCATCATGAGTGGCCGCACCATCCGTGCAGCAATGAATGAAATTTTCGATTATGGCCGGCCGGCGAGTATTATCCTCGCCACACTGGTGGATCTGGGCGCACGGGAGCTGCCGGTGCAGCCGGACGTAACCGGCCGGGTGCTGGCCCTGCAGTCTCACCAGCGGGTGAAATTGCGTGGCCCGGACCCTCTGCACATAGAATTACAGGAAACGGGCAAGTAATCAGCGAACGCATAACATCAACAGGCGACACATGACGGCAAACGACCCTTCCTCGACATCCCTTCAACTTACCGCCGACGGCCAGCTACGGCATTTTCTGACCCTTGATGGCCTGAACCGTACGCTACTGACTGAAATTCTCGATACTGCAGATTCCTTTATTGAAGTGGGTGAGCGCAGCATCAAGAAAGTGCCGTTGCTGCGGGGCCGTACCGTTGTGAACCTGTTCTTCGAATCCAGCACCCGCACCCGCAGCACCTTTGAACTGGCGGCCAAGCGCCTGTCGGCGGACGTGCTCAACCTGGACATCAACACCTCCGCCACCTCCAAGGGTGAGTCCCTGTCCGACACCCTGCTGAACCTTGAGGCCATGGCCAGTGACATGTTCGTGGTGCGCCATTCCCAGAGTGGTGCTCCTCACTTTATTGCCGAAAGCGTGACCCCGGGCGTGGCCATTATCAACGCCGGTGACGGCCGCCATGCCCACCCTACCCAGGCCATGCTGGATATGCTCACCATCCGTCAGCACAAGGGTCGTTTCGAGGGCCTGAAAGTCGCGATCGTGGGCGACGTGCTGCACTCGCGGGTGGCTCGTTCCCAGATCCGCGCCCTGAACGAACTGGGCGCTTCCGAAGTGCGGGTGATTGCGCCGGCCACCCTGCTGCCAAGAGACGTGGAGAGCCTGGGCTGCACCGTGGAATACGATATGGCCCGGGGCATGAAAGATCTGGATGTGGTGATCATGCTGCGGCTGCAGAAAGAACGTATGGAAGGGGCGTTGCTGCCCAGCGAACGGGAGTTCTACCGGCTCTATGGCCTTAACCGGGAGAAACTGGCCCTGGCCGACCCTGGCTGCATCGTAATGCACCCGGGCCCCATCAACCGGGGTGTCGAGATAGAATCGGCAGTGGCCGATGGGCCACAATCGGTGATCCTTAACCAGGTCACCAACGGCATCGCCATCCGCATGGCGGTGATGTCCATGGCCATGGGCGGCCAGATGGCAGATCGCAATCGCAAGCTGGCAGGGAGGGCCGAGGGATGAGCAGCCTGAAGATTACCGGTGGCCGCCTGGCGAATACCGATGCTGAAACCACACTCCTGATTCGCGATGGCCATATTGCCGCGCTAGGCGAGGCTGCTGAAAGAGAGTCTGCCGATCGCGACTTTGATGCTGCCGGCTGTATTCTGGCGCCCGGCTTTGTGGATCTGTGCTGCAACCTGCGTGAACCGGGCAATGGCCAGAAAGGTAATATTGCCTCGGAAAGCCTGGCCGCCGCTCACGGCGGATTCACAACCCTGTGTGCGTCTCCGGACACGTCGCCCGTGAACGATTCCGGGGCAGTCACCAATCTGATACTCGACGTCGCTGCCAAGCGTTCAGCGGTGCGGATACTGCCCGTGGGCGCTATCACCCGCGGCCTGGAAGGCGACCTGCTCAGCGATATGGCGGGCCTGGCCAGCGCTGGCTGTATTGCCCTGGGCAACGGTGCCCGTCCGGTGAAGAATGCGCGGGTGCTGCGCCGCTGCATGGCCTATGCCCAGACCTTCGGACTCACCGTGATGTTCAGCCCCGAGAACCAGGCCCTGGCGGCTGACGGTTACGCCCACGATGGTCTGGTGGCCTCCAGGCTGGGGCTGCTGGGTATTCCGGAAGTGGCGGAAACCGCTGCGGCCATGGAAATGCTGCTGCTGGCAGAAGAAACCGGCGTTCGGCTGCACCTGAGTCAGTTGTCTTGTGCCCGTAGCGTGGAAATGCTGGCCGATGCCCGCAAGCGCGGTATCGCAGTGACCGCTGATGTCGCCATGCACCAGTTGCTGTTTACCGAAGAGGCATTGGCCGGTTTCGACAGCCGCTACCATGTGCGGCCACCACTGCGCTCGGAGCAAGACCGGCAGGCTCTGCTGGCCGGCGTACGTGACGGCGTGATCGATGCCATCACCAGCCAGCACCAGCCCCACGACTCCGCTGCCAAACAGGCACCCATGGCGGCCACTGAGCCAGGACTTTCTACCATCGAGAGCACTCTGTCGATGGGCCTGCTGCTGGTGGAGCGGGGGGAGCTGGACAGGGCAAGCCTGGTCCGGGCGCTAACCACTGGCCCGGCTTCGGTCATTGGTCGTTCTGCTGAACTGCGGAAAGGCGCGGTGGCAGACCTGTGCGTGTTCGACGCCGCTGCCAGCTGGAGGCAGGGCGACAACAACCTCTGTTCCGTGGGGCGCCACGTTCCTTTGCCCGGTAAAGATCTGCCAGGTGTGGTTCGGCTCACCCTGTGCAATGGACGACAGGTCTGGCCCCACAATAACCTGTAGCTCGAGCTTTCATGTCGGCAAAATGTGGCAGAGGTTGCGAAACCTCTGTCGAGCCCGTCACAGATCCTTACCTTTTTGCTTCAGAGCCCTTGATGACAGGCACCTGTGCCAACGTATTCTTGTCGTGGCCGACCTAATCTCGGCCAGACAATAATAATTCAGGAGTCATCCCCGTGAAACTAGTCAACCTACCGCGAAAGGCCACAGCGGTTGCCGCCCTGTGTGCCAGTCTTGCGTTGTCGCCGTTCGCTCAGGCGGAATCGGACCTCATGGAGCGAAGCTTCTGTGTGTTTGATCCGGTCGGAGCCAACGGCCCGCTGTTCGCTATCACCAAAACCTTCCAGCCCATTGCCCTCAAGGAAGGCATAAAGCTGAACCTGCGTGCCTATACTGACGAGAAAGTCGCGGCCGAAGACTTCAAGGCCGGTCAGTGTGACGCAGTGCTGCTTACCGGCACCCGTGCCCGCGAGTTCAACAAATTCACCGGTACCCTGGAGGCTATGGGTGCTGTGCCCGGTGAGGAGGAAATGCGGCTGCTGTACAACACCCTCAGCCAGGAAAAGGCGCGGCCGTTCCTGATCGACGGCGACTACGAAGTGGCCGGCGTTTTCCCCGGTGGTGCGGTGTACCTCCATACCCGTGACCGGGCTATCGATTCCGTGGAAAAGCTGCAGGGCAAACGCATTGCCACCCTGGATTTCGACACCGCCTCCGTACGCATGGTGCGCCATGTGGGTGCTTCCGTGGTGGGCTCCAACTCCGCCAATTTTGCCGGCAAGTTCAACAATGGCAGTGTCGACCTGGCCTACGCGCCGGCGGTCGCCTATTCCCCCCTGGAACTCTACAAGGGCGTTACCCCGAACGGAGGTGTATTCAAGTACGCACTGGCCTACATGAACTTCCAGGTAATTATCCATCGCGACCGCTTCCCGGATAGTGCTGGCCAGATGGTGCGCGACCAGGCCATCAAGCGCATTGATGAGGCCTACGGCATTATTGCTGAAGCGGAAGCCGGGATACCAGAGGATGTGTGGATGCATCCGCCACAGGAGGACGTGGCCGAATACGACAAGATGCTTCGCAAGGTGCGGTTGTCGTTACTGGAAGACGGCGTTTATGACGAACGAGCCATCAGCCTGATGAAGGCGATCCGTTGCCGGGTGGATGGTTCCCGTTCCGAATGCGCGTCCTGAGCCGGTAATACCCAGGGGCCGGGCGGCCCCTGGTTGCTGCTTTAGCGGATCGAGTCCTTCAGCGCCTTGCCTGCCTTGAAGCCGACAGTCTTGCTGGCGGGGATCCGGATGGTTGCCCCGGTTTGAGGGTTACGGCCATCGCGAGCGTCACGGCTGCGGATGTTGAAGGTACCGAAACCGATCAGGGTAGTATCTTCGCCCCGGGCAGCGGCTGCGGAGATCTGGTCGGTGAAAGCGGTGATCACTTCGCTGGCTTTGTCACGGGTCAATCCGGTCTGGTCTGCAACAGCGGCGGCAAGTTCAGGTTTGCGCATTGGGTACTCCTTGTTGTCGTTTTTGGTTGTTGGCCGGCGGCTGCGTAACCGCCGGCTGACCAAATCTATAGCGGTTTGCGACCCATTGTGCAAACCGGTAGTCCGGATACATTTGAATCTCCGTCGCCATTTGCGGGCGGAGTCGCATAAAAACAGGGAGTTGTCGGCGATAATGCCGTTTCGGTTACAAACTGTAACTGAGCTGGTGCGCGGCCCCGGCCGGACCATGTTCCGGTCGCCCTATAAGAAAAAGGTACGAAGTTATGACACATATTCTGAAACCTGCCAGCCGGCTCCCTCACGGGCTTGTCCGGTTTCGCGGTGCAGTATCGGCTGTGTTTGTCGGTGTGATTCTCAGTGGTTGTGGTGTCGTCAACAACATGATCTACAAAACCACCGGCGACGTGATGCAGGGCTTCTCCCGCAATCACACTGTGCCCTATCTTCTGGAAAGCGAAGATCTGGCCATGGGCTGCGCCATGAGTGAGGCCACTGCACCTTTGCTGATGTCCTTCGGACGCGTAACCAGTGAACCGGACCAGCTGGCAGTGATGCTCTACCTGTCCGCCGGCGGCTGCGCCGAGGAACAGGCCCGAGAGCACGAGCTGGCCAGCCTGGGTGCATTGCGTGCCAGGAACGCGGAACAGGCCGAAGATGCCATGATCCGCCAGAAGCGTGCGCTGTCACTGGCCGCCAAGCGTTATCACCGGGGCTGGAAACACCACAACGCTTTCTACGGCAAGCCGGATGCGAGCGAATGTCCCGGATTTGATGATGACCTGGGCGAGTTTATCTATCTGGCGGGCCTGCTCTCGGGCCTGCAGGCACTGAATGCAGAGATCCAGTCGACCTCGTCCATCGGGGTCCCCAAGAATATTGGTTCCACAGTTGCCCGGGCCACCAGCTGCCTTGAGAACGACAAGTGGTGGGGTGCGCCCATGGCTTTGCGTGCCACGGTCTGGTCGATGATCCCCGGTGCGCTGCCTGATGGTGAGGATCCCTTCCAGCGCCTGGACATTGCGGATGAACAGGGTGAAGAAGCCGGCGTAAGAATCAGCCATGTTTTCCACGCTATTGCCGCTCAGAACAAGGGTGACCACGAGCGCCTGCGGTCTGTTATTCGCAGCCATGCCGAAGCCATCGACGAAACACCGGCGAATGAAGAATGGACGTTCGTGGACGCCATGGCCACCCAGATGATTGTCACTATATCCGACCGCATGTGGATGGAAAATACCGGGCACCGTACGCCGACCGGCAAGCTGGGAACCTTCTGGGATGACGAGAAGGAAACCGTCGAAACCATGGATCTGGATGATCTGCTGTAAACCAACATTCCCAGAGTGAGTTGTTATGTTCCAGGGTGGTTTTCACCGTAGTGGCAGGGAATGGTTCTCTTCCCTGCCGGCCTGTCTGCTTCTGCTGGCGGTGGTGCTGTTTTCCACCAGCAGTGATATCCACAACCAGATGCTGCGCGGTGGCGAGCAGTTGTGGAGTGGCTATTACAAACTCAGGGCAGACCCGGTACAGCCATCCTGTGATCCCAACGTGGATATCGAAGCCGCGGTGCAGGAAGAGCTGGCGAAAGAGGGCAGCGACAATCCAATGGCCGCGTTGTTGGGCGAGGCCGAGAAAGATCCTGACGAGGTTCGCCTGGCCATCGAGCGGTCGGTGGAAAACTGCCGCCAGAGTTACCGGAGCTACGAGAACCTCAAGGACAAGCTCACTCCGGGTGTGAAAGCCTACCGGACGGTTGAGCTGTTCGTGGCAGACCTGATTGCCTTCGGCCTCGAATCCCAGCGCTATATCCTGGTTATCCTCGTCATGCTGTGTGCGGTAACTGCTACCCTGACCCGCCACCACATCGCCATGCGTGCCATGGAAACCCGCCTGGACTACACCGTTTCCCACACCCTGCAGACAGTGGCCAATGCCATGTTGCTGGGGTCCAGCGTAATTTTCAGGCAGTCCAGTTTCGGCTCGGACAACACCGTGTCCTCCGCGGAGCTGTTGCTCCACAACCTGTGGGTTATCGGGTTCGCTGCGCTGACCCTGGCCAGCCTCTATCGACTGATACGGGTGCCGGACGACCTGCAAGAGGGTGGTGAGCTGAACAAGGCCTTCCTGGCTGTCCCTCTTTATACCGTTATGTGCCTGATATCAGGTACCTACTTTGCGCTGATCGGTCATGCCTCCGGTATCGGTATCTACCTGGGCAAGATGATGGAACTGTCGGACATGTTCCTCAACGTTGGCCTGTATGTGTGGGTAGGCATGATGCTGAAGCAGACCCGCCTCGCCACCCTGGTGTTCAATGTGTTCCGGCCCTGGCACATGCCGCCGGAGCTTCTTGCGGTTGTGGCAGTGCTGGTCGCGGCCGTACCTACGGCCTACACCGGTGCTTCCGGTATCTTCGTCATTGCTGCCGGTGCCGTCATCTACAGCGAATTGCGTGCCGCCGGAGCCCGCCGCCATCTGGCACTGGCCGCTACCGCCATGTCCGGCTCCCTCGGTGTGGTGTTGCGGCCCTGCCTGCTGGTAGTGGTCATCGCCTACCTCAACCGGGAAGTTACCACCGACGAGCTGTTTGGCTGGGGTATCTGGGTGTTCGTACTTACAGCGGCCATGTTTACTGCCGTAGCACTGACGGTTAACCGCCAGAGCAAGTTCGACCTGGCGCCGGCATCGGTCGCCTTTGCGCCGATGATGTCGGCATTGAAGCAACTGATTCCCTACGTTCTGGTGATCACAGCGGTGGTGCTGCTGTACCGCTTTGCCCTGGATGTGAAAATGGATGAGTTCTCGGCACCCCGGCTGCTGCCGGTGATCATGCTGGCCATTCTGCTGTATGAGCACATCAGCCTGAAAAACCGCAAGGGCCGGGCCAGTGGCGAGATCAATCACCAGGGCCTGGAGCGCAGCCTGCGCTCCGCCACCAATGACACTACCGCTGAAATTGGTGCACTGCTGTTGTTGCTGGGTCTGTCGGTAAGCATCGGCGGCGTGATCGAGCGCTCCCACATCATGGGAGCCTTCCCCCAGGCCTTCGACAGCGCCTGGTCCGCCATGCTGCTCATGGTGGTAATCCTGGTCATTCTGGGCATGATCATGGACGCTTTCGGCGCCGTTATTCTGGTGACCGCCACCGTAGCGACCATTGCCTACAGCAGTGGTATTCATCCGATCCACTTCTGGATGGTGACCCTGGTGGCCTTCGAGCTGGGCTACCTCAGCCCGCCGGTGGCACTGAACCACCTGTTGACCAGGCAAGTGGTCGGCGAAGCGGAAGTGCTGGCGGCTCAACAGGAAGACGGTACCTTCTACCAGCGCCACGAACGTATCATCATGCCACTGATTGCCATGGGCCTATCGCTGGTTCTGGTGGCATTCGTGCCGTTGCTGTTCTACGCCTGAGCAGAGCGAGAATGAACGAGCGCTTTACTTCATCTCGAAGCCCTTGCCACGCAGGAAGTCCCGCATGTGGGGACGCAGTTTGGAGGTGAATAGCGGCTTGAGCTGCTCCGACCAGTTGGTGTCTTTGTTGCCTCCGCTACGGGCCTGGTAATAGGTATGCATGGTGGCGTCGAACTCCGCCACCAGTTCCGCGTCTTGCTCGTCTTGGTAATAGTCCTCCTTGAGGATCGAGGTCAGCGGCAGGCGCGGTTTGACCTCCGGGTTCTGGTCCGGATACCCCAGACACATGCCGAACACCGGGTAGACATGGTCCGGCAGGCGCAGCAATTCGCTCACTTTGGCGGGGTTGTTGCGGATGCCACCGATGTAACAAAGGCCCAGCCCCGCGGACTCTGCCGCCGTAGCGACGTTCTGGGCGACCAGAGCGGCATCGATACTGGCCACAAGCAACTGTTCGGTCATCCCACGAACCACCTCGGCACCAGCCCGTTCGGCGGCATCTGTGGCACGCTTCATGTCCGCGCAGAACACCAGGAAATCCGAGCATTCCGCTACATAGCGCTGGCCTCCACTCAACTCCGCCAGGGTCTCCCGATTTTGTGGGTTGACTACGTGGATGATGGAATAGGCCTGCACATGACTGGACGTGGCAGCGCTCTGGCCGGCACGGATCAGCTCTTCGAACAGTTCGCGGGGAATCTTCCGATCCTGGAATTTGCGGATCGAGCGGTGTGATTTGAGCAGTTCAATGGTCGGGTTCATGGTGCCTTCTGTTTCATCGCAAGGAAGCGGACATCCTGCCATTGCCATACGGTCTTAGCAAAGCCACTATAGAAGAAACCGATCACTCGGGGATCTCTACGGCTATGCCAAAGAATGACAAACCTGTCAGTACCCGCTCGAATAAACAGTCGATAGACCAGTTTATTCACCAGGTTCGCACGACGCCGCAACAAGGAGGCGGGCAGGGCCGGCTGATTTTTGCCCTGGACGCCACCGCCAGCCGCGAAGCTACCTGGGATCAGGCCTGTGACCTGCAAAGCGAGCTGTTTCTGGCAACCCGTGATCTCGGTGGTTTGGCAATACAGCTTTGCTACTATCGGGGCTTTCGCGAATTCAGATCCACGGCATTTGTCACCCAGACCAGTCAATTGCTGAAGCTGATGAACGGTGTGTCCTGCCTGGGCGGGCGAACCCAGATCAGCCGGGTTCTGGCACATGCCGTCAAGGAAACCCGGACACAACCGGTCAAGGCTGTGGTGTTTATCGGCGATTGTTGCGAAGAGCCAGTCGACGAGCTCTGCCATACCGCCGGCGAGCTGGGCATGCTCAGAACCCCGGTTTTCATGTTCCATGAGGGCAGTGATGCCCATGCCAGAGCGGTTTTCCAGCAGGTAAGCAAACTCTCGGGCGGCGCCTATGCTCCGTTTGATCGCAACAGCCCCCAGGTACTGAGGGATCTTATGGCGGCCGTTGCGGTCTATGCTTCCGGGGGCGCCAAGGCATTGCAGGATTATTCCAGCCGTAGCTCCCCCGAAGTGAAGCGGTTGACTCAACAGCTCAGGTAGCGCTCATTGTGCCATTAACGTTTCTGGTTATTATTCTGGCGGTTGTTGCATGGTTCTGGCTGCGCAGCCAACCGGCCAGCCAGCGTAAACCCGCTATTATCAAACTGGTGTTGTTTTCCGGCATCCTGATGGTGGTTGTTATGGCGCTGACGGGCCGCTTGCACTTCCTGTTTGCCCTGCTGGGCTTCCTGTTTCCGCTGCTGCGCCGTTTCCTGCCAGGGTTGCTGGGCGGCGGGCCCGGGGGCTTCGGAGGCGGAGCCGGCGGCACAGAGGGTGCCGAAGCCCGAACGGGCAACCAGTCTAACGTTGCCAGTGACATCCTCAACATGACACTGGACCACGACTCCGGAGACATGACCGGCGAGATACTGAAAGGCCCCATGGCAGGTCGGGCGCTGGCGGATCTGGGCGAAGGCGAGTTTATCGAACTACTGCAATACTGCAGGCAGCATGATGACGATTCCGCCCGGCTGCTGGAAACATACCTGGACCGCCGCTTTGGCGACTCCTGGCGTGCAGATGACCCCCACACCGGTGATGACAGCGAACGCGGGGAAAGCGAAGAAAGGTACCGTGGCGGCACACTTTCTGAAAGTGAAGCCCGGGATATCCTGGGGGTGAAGCCTGATGCCTCTCGCAATGACATCATCCAGGCGCATCGCCGCATGATGCAGAAGATGCACCCGGACCGTGGCGGCAGTAACTATTTTGCAGCCCGTATCAACGAGGCCAAGGAGCTCCTGCTCGGCGAATAAAGTCAGTCCCCCACCGAACAGGACAGAATCCGCGATAAATGACTGTAGGGCAGGCCAGTTTCCCGGTGCCAGTCATTGAACGCCTGTTGTGCCTGCACCAGGGCTTTTTTGCTGCCTGGCGTCGCGTCCAGCCGTTCTTCACGGTGCAGCCCGACGACCACATCCGAAGACAAAATAAAGCCATCCCAGCCAACCCGGCGCAGGAAATACTGGGCGGTATTGCCACCCAGCCGGGCCCCGTTGCGTTTGAGCCACATCAGCAGGCCAACCTGATCATCCGAGGGCCAGTGGCTGAGGAAAGCCCCGAAGCTGCCGTGCTCACGGCCGCCATCCACAATCATCCTGGCGTTATCCGGTACGGTTCGGATTTTCTGCATGTTGCGCACAATGCGCTCGTCCTGCGCCAAGTCCTCCAGCACTTCTGGAGGTACCTGCTGCCAGTAGAGCGGTACGAAGCCCTTGAACGCAGCCTCGAAACCCGGCCATTTGTTCTCGATGACCCGCCACACGAATCCGGCCTTGAACACACAGCGGGTAACCTCCGACAGGTAGCGGTCGTCGCCCCGGGCTTCCAGCTCGTCAGGCCCGGCGACCCGGGGTAGCAGTGCCCGCAATTCGGCGTCTCCTCCCTTGCGGGCGGCTGCCTGGCTGTAAATTCTGGCAAAGGACATGGAGTAATATCCGAAATCTGGTTGTAGGTTTGAAGGTGTGTGGTCCACTATAAAGGAAACCAATCCGGTCAGGGAGTCATGCTAATGCCAACGATAGGCTGGGTCTTTCTTCTGGGTGCCATTGCCCTGGTGCTTGGCGGACTGTTCATGCTGCGTGATAGCGGCAAAATGCCGATATCGAAGGAAAAGATGAAAAAGATCCAGGAGCGCAAGGCGGAAATTGAAGCCGAAGAAAGCGCAGAAGACAGAGAGCAGTGGTGAACCACCAGGCCTCCAGGCTTTCTGCGAGTGCGCATCTCCCCCGCTGAAAATCTAAAGCCTTCCTGCATATGTTACAAAACGCTACAGTTATTATGAGTCAATAGTCTCCAGCTCCCCGTATTTGTGATCGATTGCACATTTCGGGATGTTTCACTCCTTACGAAAACATCCCGTGCATAAGTGGTATTCACGAAAACGGGTGTCAAAATGACTGAACAATACGATTTCACCTTGGTGGCCGCGTCTTATGTCGTGGCAGTTCTTGCCTCTTACAGCGCGTTATATTTTGGTGCTCAGCTTGCGTCACTCGAGCGGATAAAAGCGCGAGTCTGGCTGCTGCTCGGCGCTTTGTCGATGGGAAGCGGCGTATGGGTAATGCATTTCGTCGGCATGCAGGCCTACGTGATGCCAATGGAAATGAGTTACGACCTTGCCATTACCGTTGCTTCCTGGTTAGCCGCCGTGGGCACCTCGGGCCTCGCCTTGTACATCATTGGTAACAAGCGGGCGGGAGCGGTACACATCATCATCGGCAGCCTCTTTATGGGGGGCGGCATTGCTACCATGCACTATGTCGGTATGGCAGCGATGCAGATGAATCCCGGCATGACCTACGACCCTTTGCTGTTCGCGGCTTCCCTGATAATCGCGCTTGGTGCTTCTGCAGTCGCATTGCTGATTTGCCGTAGCCTGCAGTCGGTTCAGGGATTCAAAGGGATTGCCTTTCAGTTTGGGGCAGCACTGATCATGGGCGTGGCCATCTGTGGTATGCACTACACCGGCATGGCAGCGATGATATATCCCGAGAATGCCCTGCCTGCCGCAGACAACCTGTTGTCAGGTGATTGGTTGGGCACCCCTCTTGCGCTGGTTAGCGGAGCACTTATCTTTGTGGCTCTGGTTGTGTCCGGCACCGACGTCAAACATCGTCGCAACGCAGCGTTTCTGGCTCAGGAACAATCTGAACGTATTGAGCGCAAGGCGCTTTATGATGCGACCACTGGGCTACCAAACCGCGCCAGCCTGGCCAACCACATGGTTATGGAGCTGGCGAGAAGTGAGCCTGATGAAAATGCTTTTGCTGTGATTTATCTGGAGGTCGCCAATTACCGGGATATCCCAGGCGAGCAGGCTGAAGGGGCCATGACAGCGGCCGCCAATGAGGTCATCAAGGTCATTGATGAAGGCAGCTATCTTGCCCGTTATTCACCCAGTGCGTTTGTAGTGGTTGTTGATAACGCTGCCCATCGCCAGCATGAAGCTATGTACGAGCGTCTTCGCAACCTTCCTGCGCGAACTGAAGCAACCAGCGTGATGCTGAACTGGAGAGCCGGCCAGAGTTGTTTTCCGGATTCGGGTCGTAATAGCCGGATGTTGATGAGAAAGGCAATGAAAACGTCAGAATTGGCAACGCTCGGGAAGCCTGATCTTGCAGGCGAGACTGACTCACGGGCGCCTCTCGGGGCCGCCTTTCTGACGGAGGCCGGTGGAGCGTAGGGTTCGTCCAACCGGTCGGCTTTTCCAGCCTCCTAATGATCAGGAACGGTGCCTTCTGGACAGACTTTTCGCGAGGAAGCCTAGCAAACCGGCTACCAACAGCCCCAGGGTACCGGGTTCGGGAACGGAAACGGAGTGGGTCAGAGTGAGTTCGAAGAAGGTATCGTCTTCATCCAGCAACAGCGACTCGAAATTCACGGCCACAAAGTCGCTGCCAAAGCTGATCCGCGATGCAATCAGCCCGTCCACGTCGGTGACAAGACTGACGCCGGTAATGGCTCCGGGCCCATCGGTCCAGTCGAGATCCGAGAAAATGTATCCGTTAAAGATATCACTTTCGAACGCTGCAGCAATGATACTGCCGAGGTTAAACAGTATTGACGAAGCCCCAATATCAATCGAGCCCTGTGAGTCACCCGGGATATTGGCTTCGCACAACTCGAAGGCGCCGGGGCAGCTCAACTCGACGCCAGCGCCCACGGTTACCAAGTCGTCCCGAAACGTTCCAAGGGTCGTCCTGTTTTGCTCGATGAGCACTTGATCACCAATCAATGTTGCGCTCGCCCAGCCGGGCAGCACCAAGAATGCCATGACAAACATCAACCATAAGTTTTTCATAGTCAGCTCCTTGCAAATGAGATTGCCAGGGTCATCGAAGCAATGTTCGAGCCATATAAAACTGGCTTTACAATCAACAGGCTGATGGCGCACCTCTTATAACGTGTAAGCGTATCTGACACCACGTACCCTTAAAGGTCGTTACAGCCGTCAAATAAGCTGACAATAGGCCAGGAGCGTTTAGTCCAGCGTCGCGGCGTCTTCACGGAAGAAAGTCCACAGCAAGGTTCGGCAGCGCGATACCTTGTACCTTCGTTTGCCATGACTCGCCGGACCGAACGGCCTGAGCCGTTGTGATGGTGCCAGTCGTTACGATCTCATTGGCTTGCAGTGGCAAACATTCCGGCTGCTTTGAAAGCACCTGAATTAAGTGCACCAAAGCCATCAGCGGGCTACCCAGCACGTTGGCGCCATTACCGACCTCCCGAACTTCCCCGTTGCATGAAAGCTCGACGGAGAACGATTCGAGAGCGGCAACTGGATCGGAAGCGAGTTGGTCGATGGGCACTGGTTTGCCCAGCAGCAGCGTGCCGTGCAATGAACAATCGGCGACGGTGTCTGCAGCCTGAAATTTCCAGCCCGGGTAGTGGGACTGTACTATCTCGAAGGCGTGAGCGACCCAGTCAATGGACGCAAGTAGCGCGGAGAGGTCAGCGCCGACAGGTGGCGCCGAGCGAAAGTGGAAGACAATCTCAGGCTCAATCATCGGCTCGGTAAACCTGCCGACACTGCAAGTGCCACCGGTCATCGGCAAGCGGGTGACCGTCTGATCGTATACGTAGGCCCAGATCGGCTCTTGGACACCATAGATGGCCCACATGTCGGGGTTCGTAAAGCCGATTTTTCGGCCTACGGGCACGGCGCCCTCCGACAAGCGAGCATTATGATTGAGTTGAGCCACAGCGTAGGCCGACGGCAGGTCAAATGCGGGTATACGCGAAGTAAATGGCTCGATCTGTTGCACTTCGATCTGTGCGGCTCGTATCTGAAAGGCGATTTCTTGAAGTTCCGGAGCAGCGAGCATGGCAATTACTCCTGGCGACCTGACAAGTATTGGACAGCATGCTCGTTCAACAGTCTTATCAAGCGCGAAATTTTTCGGATAACTCTCTGATTTTGTCAAGCCAAAAGCTTAGCTACCTATGAAGAATTCGAGCGCTTGCTGACTTTGGCTTCATATTCGCGCCCACCATGCCCCAAAAGGTAAAGCCCATGAACAAACATAGGGAAATAACGGGGAGTGTCTAGTGGGCCGGAATAAGTCCACCTCTCAAGCAATCATTTTCTTGTTCGAAACCTAGGCTGGGTCTATTTTTGTATTAATGGCGATCAATCGACTTCCCTCGGGCAGAAATGCACCGGCCGGGCGAAGGCTGGCCTGTCCTATTGATTAACAGGGACACGTCACAATCGTAAATTCATGCCAGGACATAAAACCATGAACACAACAACTTCATCCGCCGCATCAGTATTTGAAGCACCTGGCCCAGGATCATGGACCGTTGACGCGGCTCATTTCCCGCGACCAGTCTCTCGTTTTCAGGCCGAGATCCACCCGCAAGGCATCACCAAGGGTTTTCTGGACTGCGCGCGCCGCTACGGGTTGCTGATCGATACTCTCGACTACCGGTTTATAAACGGTTTTGCCTACGTCACCGTCGTACCGGCGCCCGAGGCGGAAATTCCGGCGCGCTTCAGAGCCGCCGAAGATGTGTTCCGCAAAAAAATCTGGAGAGAGGATCTGGAGCGCTGGGACCGCGATGTGAAACCCGCCTCGATCAGAACGCATAAAGAGCTACTTGCCGTGGACCCGCTGGCTTTGTCCGACGATGAGTTGATCGCTTATATCGAACAATGCCGGGACAACCTGGAACGGATGATTCATCAACATCACAGTTTCAATTTGGCAGCGATTCTTCCAGTCGGTGATTTCATGGCCCATGTCGGCGCTTGGACGGACGCTCCCATCGGCGAGTTTCTGGCCCTGACGCGTGGATCGGCACCGGAATCCGCCGGGACCTTTCCAGAGATGGATCGACTGGCCGAGGAAATACGCAACAGCCCGGATGCCCGTCAAATCCTGGAATCCGGAAAGGCGAGTGCGGATATCCTTGCCCAGCTCCGCGATGCCCCAGGACCTCTGGGTGAAGCAGCCAGAGACTATCTTGGCGTGGTCGGTGACCGACTGCTTAACAGTCTTGATACCGGCGAGCCCTCGGCTATCGAAGTGCCCGACGCGCTCGTCGCCCGGATCAGGATGGCCGTCGAACAGAGCGCGGCTCAGGCTGAGGCTGTTGCCGAAGCAGACGTGTCCAGACTGCGGGAAAAGATTCCAGCAGAACACCGTGCCGATTTCGATGAACTTCTTGACGAGGTGCGTCTGGTGTCGCGGCTGCGTGACGAACGCGGATTTTACAGCGACGTCTGGGCGGGCGGTGTCATGCGCCGCGCGCTGCTTTCCGCCGGCGCGAGACTTGCCGCAGATGGCCTGATCGAAGAGGCAGCGCATCTTATCGAGGCAAGTTACGACGAGATCCAGGCCCTTCTCGGCCGACAGGGTGGCCCGAGCGGGGCCGAGCTTGCGGCGCGCGCCTCCTATCGCAAAGGGCATCGCGTCGACACAGCGCCTGCGGAACTTGGCGATCCCGCTTCGCCGCCCCCTCCGATGGACGGTTTGCCACCCCAGGTGAGACGGGTGATGACCGCCCTGGGGACGGCCATTCAATCCCTTGGGGCCAACGTTCAAAGTAATCGCGACAGCGCCGTCATCAGGGGAATCGGCGCAAGCCCCGGAACCTACAGCGGCATCGCACGTGTCATCGACGGGCCGGATGACCTGGGCCGTCTCGAACGTGGTGACGTGCTGGTCACGGCAGCGACCACAGATTCCTTCAACATCGTGCTTCCTCTGCTGGGGGCCATCGTCACGAATGCGGGCGGTTTGCTGTCACACGCCGCCATCGTGGGACGCGAATATGGCATTCCCTCCGTTGTCGGGACTCGTATCGCCACGGCGCAGATCGCAGACGGAACCCGTGTGACAGTGGACGGAACGACAGGCGAAGTCCGGATCGACTCACCGTGAAACCGTGTCCGTTGGCCTCGGCCTGCGATGAGTCGGTGTACGGCGGCAAAGCCACGCAACTCGGTGCAGCGCTGCGCGCCGGGCTGCCCGTGCCCGGAGGTTTCGCGCTCGATACCGCGTTCGTCGATGCCATCGCGGCAGGCGACGCCGGTGCGCGAACGGAACTCGCCAGACTATGTGCGCAGATGCCCGGACCGGTGGCTGTCAGATCGTCGGCCATCGGCGAAGACTCGGTGGGCGCGAGCTTCGCCGGACAACATGCGACTGTTCTCAACCTCATGGGTTTCGAGGCGATTTCGGACGCGATTCTGGTCGTCTGGCAATCAGCGCGAACGGAGTCTGCCCGAGCGTATCGAGACCGCGTCGGGGCGGACACGGCCATACGCATGGGCGTGGTCATCCAGAGTCTTGTCGCCGCCGATGTGGCCGGCGTGCTATTCACCTGCAATCCCGTGACCGGTCAAGACGAACTTGTCGTCGAGGCTTCGTGGGGCCTGGGTGAAGCAGTTGTGCAGGGTCTTGTCATCCCCGACAGCTATCGCATGGATCGCGCAGGATGTCTCCTTGAAAGCTGCGCGGGTTTCAAGGACATCAGTGTGCAGCGTGTGCCCGGAGGCCTGACCCGCACCGAAGCGGTCGCCGCGCATCTTGTCGAGCAACTCTGCCTTGATGCGAAAAAGCTGGCTGCGCTACACACGCTTGTGACGCAGTGCGAGGGTGTTTTCGGTACCGGACCCCATGATATCGAATGGGCATTTGAACGCGAGACACTTTACCTGCTGCAATTACGCCCAGTGACGAAATCGGCTGTGGCCTGACGATAACATCGGGACGACACTTTGAGCGCCAACAACGCTGCCATCCGAATGACTGCCGCGAGTACGGCGGGCCTGCTGATGGCGTCGGCCCAGGCGCCACTGGGTTCGACACTGATCGCCGTGGCGCTGCCGTCCATCAGCCTCGGAATCAGTGCGGATCTCGTTTTGATCACGGGCCTGCTGGTCACCGGTTATCTGGTTGTCAACGTGGTTTGCCTGGGGCCGGCGGGAAAGATAAGCGATGTCGTCGGGCATTCGCGCATCCTGTGGACAGGTATTGGCCTTTATTTGATCGGCGCGGCTTTCGGGGTCCTGGCGCAGGATTTGAGCTTCCTGTTTCTCTCGCGCTGCCTGATGGCGGTAGCCGGTGCCCTGGTGGTTCCGGCAACCCTCGCCCTGTTGCGCCTGCATGTGCCCCCAGAGCGACGTGGCCGTATCTTTGGCCTGTTTGGCGCTACGATGGCAATTGCCGCAGCCTGCGGCCCCGTCCTGGGTGGCGAGATCGTGAGCCTTTTTGGCTGGCGTGCTGTTTTTGTTGCCAATGTGCCCTTTCTGGCCGTCTCCGCGCTTCTGCTGCATCGGTATCCCCTGCCTGCGGAAAACACAGCGGCACAGCGCCCGCTGAGAAAGCTGACAAGATCGCTGGATTTTATGGGCATCGGGCTGCTGGCGCTGTCACTGGCGTTGCTGATCGTGGCCAGCAAAGTTGAAGGCACTGTGTTCATGGCCGTGGTTCTGGCGGCGGCCGTTGCCGGAGCAGCCTTCGTCAAATGGGAGTCGAAAACCTCAGCACCGGTCTTTGATCCGCACCTGTTTTCCCTGTCCCCCTTTGCTGCGGGAACGCTGATAATCGCTCTGCAGAACTTTGCGATGTATGGTTTGCTGTTTCAGTTACCGCAATTCTTTTCCGTATTCCGCGTGACGGAGCCACGCGACATTGGCTACATGCTCTTCGTCATGATGATAGGCATGGTCGTTGCCGCGCCATTGGGTGGACAACTGACCGACCGGATCGGCGCACGGAGTGCGGCGCTTTTGGGAAGTGTGTTGCTGCTGTCAGGCGTTGGTCAGCTATGGGGTCTGGGTTCGTTTGAGTCCCCGCAGGGCGCGATGCCAGCCCTGCTGGTGTCTGGGTTGGGCCTTGGCTTGTGCAACGCGCCTGCACAGTCAGCCTCGATGAGCGCCGTGGAGCCTGGACAGGTTGGAATGGCAGCCGGGGTCAGTTCCACGATGCGTTATCTGGGCGGCATTCTGAGTATACTGGTTCTCGGCGCGGTCCTGGGACACGATCAAATCGTCAGCGTGGCGCGCCACGACGTCATGATCCGGCTGTTTACCGTTGCCATTGCGCTGTCCGCCCTCATGAGCCTATGGCTCCCAGGCGCGCCTGTTGCAGCCGCAAAATCGCCCTGAAGGCGCTTTCCGTCAGCCATCGGCCCCGTACTGCCGCGGCTTTTGGCGTCCTGGTACATCCAAACACAAGCCAGCGCGGCAAGAATATAGAGATCAATGACGACCTGAGCAGTGTCTGGGCTCGACATGAGTTGGGTACCAAAAGCCAAAAGCGACTACTCTGCGCCTTCCATAACCCAAAAAGTGAAGCCCATGAATAGGCAGAGAACGATTAGGGCTAATGTCGATATTCTCATGATCTTCCTTGATTGAGGTTTAAGAAATATAACGCGGAGCGCAGCGGCGGCCCGTCAGGGGCGTCCGGCGGCCAATGGCCGCGTACTGACGTGAATTGTTAGAGTTGTGCCGGATCAAACCTCACCGACGTACTCACCACTTTGAATTTTTGAGTTTCCGCACGAACAAACGGGACTCATATGCTCGGGCATCAGCCCTCTTTGTTCCAACGCTGGTGGCGTCAGGTTGACGAGCTTCAAATCCATCCCATGCAGTGGAAGATTGGCCCCAGTCGTCGGAGCCTCGAATGCAAAAACTTTCATGTCCACAGCTTTCACATCTGGCCTTGTACTTCGAGTATTCCCAACTCATATAAAACCTCTAACATCAGTATATGAGTCGCCACGACTATTTTCCCGTTTTTACTGACGCATTCGTGTAAGAAAGACACAAAAAAAGCGCCGTACTCCAAGAGTAGGGCGCTTTTTTCGGTTAAAGCGGGCTTATGCTTTCGGCCCGGCCTTTATAATGGCGTCGGAAACATCAAACTTCTTGAAGTTCTCAACAAACTGGCCGATCAGTTCGGCGGCTTTGGCGTCATAGTCTTCCTTGCTGGCCCAGGTGTTGCGCGGGTTCAGCAGGTTGTTGTCTACGCCAGGGACGTCTACTGGCACCTCCAGGTTCAGGGTGGGGAGGTGCTCGGTTTCGGCATCGTCCAGGTCGCCATTCTGGATGGCGGCGATAATGCCACGGGTGGTGGGAATGCTGAAGCGCTCGCCCACGCCGTGGGGGCCGCCGGTCCAGCCGGTGTTGACCAGGAAGACCTTGCTGCCAAACTCCTCCATGCGCTTCATCAGCAGCTCGGCGTATACGCCGGCGGGACGCGGGAAGAAGGGTGCGCCGAAGCAGGTGGAGAAGGTGGCTTTCAGTTTGGAAGAGGAGCCCATTTCCGTAGAGCCCACCAATGCGGTATAGCCACTGAGGAAGTGGTAGGCCGCAGCTTCTTTGCTGAGGACGGACACGGGCGGCAGTACGCCTGTCATGTCGCAGGTCAGGAAAACAATGTGTGACGGCTCGCCGGCGCGGTTTTCGATCACGCGCTTCTCAACGTGCTCCAGCGGGTAAGCGCAGCGGGAGTTTTCGGTGAGGGAGACGTCGGTGTAGTCTGGCTCGCGGGTCTCCGGGTCGATGGTGACGTTTTCAACCAGGGCACCAAAGCGGATAGCGTCCCAGATAATGGGTTCGTTCTTTCGGCTCAGGTCGATACACTTGGCGTAGCAGCCACCTTCGATGTTGAAGACGGTGCCTGGGCCCCAGCCGTGCTCGTCATCGCCGATCAGGAAGCGCTCGGGGTCGGCGGAGAGGGTGGTTTTTCCGGTGCCAGAGAGGCCGAAGAACAGGCAGGTTTCGCCGTCTTCGCCCACGTTGGCGGAGCAGTGCATGGGCAGCACGTCTTTTTCCGGCAGCAGGAAGTTCTGAACCGAGAACATGGCCTTTTTCATCTCGCCAGCGTAGTGCATGCCCGCCAGCAGTACCTTGCGCTTGGCAAAGTTAATGATTACGCAGCCGTTGCTATTGGTGCCGTCACGCTCGGGCACACATTCGAAGTTGGCAACGTTGAGGATCTGCCATTCCTGCTTGTCCGCCGGGTTGAAATTGTCAGGACGGATGAACAGGTTCTGGCCAAACAGGTTCTGCCAGGCGGTTTCGGTGGTCATGCGCACCGGCAGGTAGTGTTCCGGGTCAGAGCCGACGTGTACGTGGCTTACAAAGCTGTCTTTCTCGGCAATGTTGGCTTCAACGCGATCCCAGAGGGCATCAAATTTTTCCGCGTCGAACGGGCGGTTGATGGGGCCCCAGTGGATGTCGTCAGAGGTGCTTGGCTCCTCCACGATGTAGCGGTCCATCGGGGACCGGCCGGTGCGTTCGCCGGTTTTTACTACCAGTGAACCGTTTGCGGCCAGCTGGCCTTCACGTCTTTCCAGTGCCAGCTCGACCAGTCGTGCTGCACACAGATCATTATAAGTGTTACTCACTTCGACCTCGCCCTCGGGATGTGATCGTCATTGCTCAAGCCGTCCCCCTGAAAATTGACGGAAATCTGAGCAATCGGGTCAGTTCAGGCGCGCTATTATGCCAGAGACGCCGGTAAAAAACGACTGCCCCGGAAGCCGCGCTATGACTGGGTTCCGGGCCTTTCAGTCGGGTGTTCAGTGTAACGTATGGCCGGTGAAAAGATGATCAATATCATTTCTATCGAAGCGATAGTGAGCGTGACAGAACTGGCAATCCATCTCGATGGAACCCTGTTCCTCAAGGATACTGTAGCACTCTTCCTGGCCGATGCCCTCCAGTGCGCCCAGGGTCCGTTCCCGTGAGCAACTGCAGCGGAAGGCGACCGTTTCGGCGTCGAACAGGCGCACAGTCTCTTCGTGGAACAGTCGGTAGAGCAAGGATTCACTGTCCAGCCCCAGCAGCTCCTCGGCTTCCACGGTGCTGGCCAGGTGGTTCAGGCGGTCCCAGAGGTCGGAATCATGTTCGGTGTTGCCGGGCATTTTCTGCAGCATCAGGCCGGCACTGCAGTTGTCGTCGGCAAACAGGAAGAAGCTGGTGGGGATCTGTTCCGAGCGCTCGAAGTATTCTGCCAGGCAGTCGGCCAGATTTTCTTCTTCTCTGGGCACCACGCCCTGATAACGCTGGCCTTTGTCTGGCGAGATGGTGATGGCCATGCTGCCTTCGCCCAGCAGTGCGTCCAGGGAATCCTCGGTAACGGCGTGCTCGTCGTATCGGGCAAGGCCACGGATGAAGCGGTCGTGACTACACTCGGCCATCAGGGTGCGCAGCGGCCCTTTGCCCTGGGCCTGCAAAGAGAGGGTGCCTTCAAATTTGAGGGTGGTGCTCATCAGTACGCTGGCGGCCAGTGATTCTCCAAGAATGCGCCTTACAGAGGCGGGATACGGCGCCTGGTTGCCGATTTCACTATAGCTGTCGTTGAGCTTCACCCAGGCTCCCCGGACCTGGCTGTCTTCAAAAATAAATCGCTGGAACTGGTCCCGGGATGCCATGGTGTTTTCTCCTGAGCGTTAAAGTCGGAATCGGTAATCTGTGGGGCAGGACATCAAAGCCCGTTCTGTTCGCGGAAGCGCTGAATGTCCCGGCGGTCTTTCTTGGAGGGCCGTCGGGCCGGTGGCAACTGCGCCGCCTGCATGGTTTTGCGCTGCCACGAGAGCTCTTCCCGGCGCTTCACGCTGTCTTCCGTTTCGTGGTAGAGCTGTTGTGCTTCCTGCGCCCCCCGACGACGTTCACTGATGTCGTCCACGATAATGATGCGCTCCTGCCATCCCTGCCGCAGGGTGACCTTGGCGCCGGGCTCCACCAGTTTGCCGGGTTTGGTTCGCTGGCTGTTGTAGTGAACCTTGCCCCCCTCGATGGCCTGCTTGGCGAGGTTGCGGGTTTTGTAGAAGCGCGCTGCCCACAGCCATTTGTCGAGTCTTACGCGGGTGTCGTCAGTGGTGGTTGCCGTCATGTCTCCTCACCTAATGAGCGTATAGCCATAGTATAGCTGGCTCACTGGCCTGATGGCAGGGGTTGGCGCTGACGCAGGGCTGGCAGGATTTCATCGAAGTGATGGATCGAGGGGATGTCCGGGTGTTTGTCCCGGGCGGCCTGTTTGCTGTCCGGTGCCAGGATGGCCAGACACTGGGCGATGCCGGCAGTTCGGGCGCTTTCCAGTACCGGGAAGCTGTCGTCGACCATCAGGGTGGTGGTGAGCCGGTAGGGTTCAAGTCGGGCAAGGTCCTGCCAGAAGGCTGGATCTTCCTTGGGTTTTCCCAGTTGGTGGCTGGAAATGATGTTGTCCACCCGGCTGTCCAGACCAGTGCGCTGCAGTTTCAGGCTGAGTGGGTCCGGATGGCAGTTGGTAACGATCACCGAACGCAGGCCGGTGCTTTTCACCGCATCGAGAAAATCCGTGACATGGGGCCGATAGCCGATGCGCTCGCCCACTTCGGCCTTGAGCCCGGTGATATCCAGGTTCAGGCGTTCACTCCAGTAGTCGGTGCAGTACCAGTTCAGGGAACCACGTTCGGCCATGATCATGGGAATAATGGTGTTGCGCGCTTCTTCAGGGCTGAGGTTGTTGTGCTCGGCATAACGCCTGGGCAGGTGTTCGAGCCAGAAGTGGTTGTCGAAATGCAGGTCGAGCAGCGTTCCGTCCATATCCAGGAACACGGTATCGAGGGAGTGCCAGTTCACCATAAACAAAAACAGCCTGAAGTTGATTGGTCTTCAGGCTGCCGAATAATGCCTAAATTGGCAAGGCGGGTTTCTACGGATCAGTTGGCGCCCTGCTCAATGGTCTCGGGCTTTTTGCCGGTCCGGGTGCAGCCGAGGCAGCGCACGAAGGTGGCCCTGGCCGGGCCAACAACCAGCACTTCACCGGCTTCACCGGCATTGCCGCCGAGTGCGGAGAAAGGCAGCGACACCAGGTAAACGGCGCTTCCGATAATGGTGGTGGCAAGCAGGGCCGGACGAACGAACAGGGCGTCGCCGGTCATTGCCAGTGCGGAGGGCTCTTCATCAATGGCCCGGGCATGGCCGACAGAGGAAAACGCCAGCAGGCAAACCGCTACGGCTGTAATAACGATGTGGGAGATCTTACCGGTCATTTCTTGTTACTCCTGGCGATAAATCTACAGCGTATTGTAGCTGACAATTATGGATACTCTGTTAACTATGAATCATATTTGCGTATTTTCAAACGATTTTTCTGTTTCAATAGTTGTCTGGTCGTTGTCTATCGCTGGCATTTGCTGCAATAAACCGTCGAGCGCTGGTTCATCCGGATTTCCTTCAACGTGTGTCCACATTCCTTGCAGGGCTCACCGGTGCGGCCGTACACCAGAAGCGACTGGGCGAAATAGCCGGGCTTGCCGTCGCTGTTCACGAAGTCCCTCAGGGTGGTTCCGCCCATCAGGATGGCGGCGCTGAGGGTTTCGCGGATGGCCTCCACCAGGCGATTGTAACGGTCCAGGCTGATACGGCCGGCGGCGCGGCGGGGGTGGATGCCGGCCTTGAACAGCGCTTCGTTGGCGTAGATGTTGCCAACACCCACAACCACGTGGTTATCCATAATGAAGGACTTGACCGGTGTTTTCCTGCCACGTGACAGGTGATAGAGCAGGCGGCCATTGAATTCCGGCGCCAGGGGTTCCGGTCCCAGGCGGGCAATCAGCGGGTGCTGGTCCGGGGTTTCCGACCACAGCCAGCAGCCGAACCGGCGTGGATCGTTAAAACGCAGGCGAATGCCGTTGTCCAGCTCCAGTTCAATATGGTCGTGTAGCAGAGGCTCGCTCTGGTCGGTGATCACCCGCAGGCTGCCAGACATGCCCAGGTGCACGATGAGCGTGCCCGCTACGGTGGCCGAGCTTACACCAATAAGCAGATATTTTGCCCGGCGGTCCACGGTGTGGATCACGGCGCCTTCCAGCAACTCCGCCAGATTGCCCGGTACCGGCCAGCGCAGGCGGCCATCACGCACGGTGACGTGAGTGATGGTCCGGTTTTCACAATGCGGCGCGATGCCTCGGCGGGTGGTTTCCACTTCTGGTAGTTCTGGCAAGGCCATTTACTCCAATCGTATGTGCGGGAACGGACATGAGTGATCAGTAACAAAATGACAGCCAAATACGGTTGTTTCGGCTAACAACTGTACGCTAAAGTGGCTGAATACGGTTGTTGGGCAGTACCGGATCCGCCAGGCCGCAGGCTTTCTGTCTGTTCCTGTCATGCACTTTGCAACCTTGTGATTTCGAACGAGGAAACTTCTATGTGGTACAACGGTCTTCTGGACCTTTCGGTGATGCAGCTGATTCTGGTTACGCTGGGTCTTACCCACATCACCATTATCAGCGTGACGCTTTACCTGCATCGCCATTCTGCCCATAACTCACTGGATCTGCATCCGGTGCTGGCGCATTTCTTCCGTTTCTGGCTATGGCTGACCACAGCGCAGAACACCAAACAGTGGACGGCTATCCATCGTAAGCACCATGCCAAGTGCGAAACCGAGGAAGATCCTCACAGCCCTGTGGTTCTGGGTATTCGCAAGGTGCTTTTTGAAGGGGCTGAGTTGTACGACGAGGCCGGCACTCCGGAAACTCTCGAGCGTTACGGCCAGCGCACCCCGGAAGACTGGGTGGAGAACAGGGTATACAGTCGCTACCGCATGCTGGGCATTCAGTTGATGGCCGTTATCGACCTGTTGCTGTTCGGTGTTCACGGCATCTGGATCTGGGCGGTGCAGATGATGTGGATTCCGGTGTGGGCCGCAGGTGTAGTCAACGGCATCGGCCACTTCATGGGGTATCGCAATTTTGAATGTGCGGACAACGCCCGCAATATTTCGCCGTGGGGAATCCTGATTGGTGGCGAAGAGCTGCACAACAATCACCATACCTATCCCAATTCGTCCAAGCTTTCCCGTCGCTGGTATGAAGTGGATATCGGTTGGGGTTACATTCGCCTGTTCCAGTTCTTCGGGCTGGCAAAACCCAAGGGCTTCAGGCCGATTGCACATTATGTTCCCGGTAAGCAGGAAGTGGATGTTGAAACCGTGCAGGCGATTACCAACAGCCGGTTCGACATTATGCGCCAGTACCGTAAGCGGGTGATGGAGCCGGTGTTGCGCCAGCAGAAGGCGCTGATGGATGAGGAAATTCGTCCCCGTTACCGCAGTCTGAAGCGCTTGCTGTCCCGTGAGGTGACGTTGATCAAGCCGAAGGAGAAGGAGCACCTGGACACTGTGCTGGAGCGCAATGCGACGCTGCGTCAGATTTATGAGAAGAGCCATGAATTGCAGGAGCTGTGGCGTCGCCGTGGGCTGAAGCCGCAGGAGAAGCTTCAGGCTTTGATGCAGTGGTGCCGGGAGGCGGAGGCCAGTGGTATTCGGTACCTGGAGGATTTTGCGGCGCATTTGCGGGCTTATTCTTTGCGGCCCTCTCCCTAAGTAGCCTGCTGGTTCAGGTGTCTGGTCCCGAGGTGGGGTGCCTTTTCTTCTGGGAAAAGAACTCGCTTTGCTCAGACACCTTTTCCCGGCAGAAAAGGCACCCCGCCCCGAGACCGATCTGACCGCAGTGATATCGCGCTGCGGTTTCTTCAGACAGGTACTGATTCTTCCACTCTGAACAAACAGTAGGTCACCTGGCCTGCTGTTTTTTGTCGGTGCAGGGTCCAGTTGATGGGGGCTGTGGGTGTCGGCAATTCGCTTTCGTGCTCTGCGTAGATCCAGCCTCCCGGTTTTACCCAGCCGTTGTCCGCGATCATCGGGAACAGTTTTTCCAGCCAGCCCTGTCTGAATGGTGGATCCATGAACAGGATGTCGAAGGGTTCGGGCGGTGGCTGGGCCAGGTAGGTGTCGGCGTTCTGGCAGGTCACTTCTCCCTTGTCTGACTTCAATAGCCTGAGGTTGCTGCGCAGGGCCTGGGCCAGTTCCGGGGTGTGGTCGACGAAGACGGTTGTGCCGGCGCCTCGGGAGAGAGCTTCAAGGCCGAGGGCGCCGGAGCCGGCGAAGAGGTCCAGGCAATGGCTACCTGCGATGTGGAAAGATAGCCAGTTGAACAGGGTTTCGCGGGTGCGGGCCGGTGTGGGGCGTACGCCGCCGGCTTCGGGGAAGCGTAGTTTGCGGCTGCGCCAGTCGCCGCCGATGATGCGGAGTTCACCGCCGCTGGCTGGCTCGGGTTTCTGGTTACGTGCCATTCTGGATACGGCCTTTTGATCGCTGATGTGGTGCGCCTTTGAGTGCGGGTGGTGCCATGTTACGAAGGTTTATCGGGCGAGTCACCTGCGGCCATCACTTAGAGCAAGCAGTCTGCTAGAATACCGGCTTTCTTTTATCCCGCGAATCGACAACCAATGGTATGACTATGACGGCAGAGTGGATTGCTATCGGCCTTCTGGCCCTTCTTGTCCTTGTGTTTGTTCTGGATGTGGCGGCCAACCGTCGGCGCGTGCCACGGCCGAAGCCGGTGCCCCAGAAAAAACCGGAAGCCCCGGAAGGTGCCACCCCCAAGGCAGGGGCGGAGGAAAAAGCAGAGGCTGATAGTGTACCGGCTGTCGAAGCACCTGAAGAAGCTGTTGTTGTCGAGGAACCGCCTGCGGAGATTCCGGCAGCGCCTGAACCGGAACCCGAAGCCCCACAGGTCAGCGTTTTTGAGCGCATCCGCCAGGGTCTGGGTAAAACCCGGGCCAACCTGACCGGCGGCCTTGCCGACCTGTTCTCTGTCGGCAAGAAGGTGGATGAGGACCTGCTGGAGGAAATTGAAACCACGCTGCTGATGGCAGATGTGGGCGTTACCGCTACCTCGGAAATCATCGAGTCGCTGACCGACAAGCTTGAGCGCAACCAGCTCAAGGACGGCGAAGCCCTGCGCAAAGCCCTGAGGGATGAACTTCACGGTCTGCTGGCGGATGTCACCAGACCCCTGGAGATCGATACCGGGAAAAAACCCTATGTGATCCTGATGGTGGGTGTGAATGGTGTGGGCAAAACCACCACCATTGGCAAGCTCACCAAACTGTTCCAGCGCGATGGCAAGTCGGTAATGCTGGCGGCGGGGGATACGTTCCGGGCGGCTGCGGTTGAGCAGTTGCAGGTATGGGGCGACCGCAACAATGTACCGGTGGTGGCACAGCATACCGGTGCCGACAGCGCTTCGGTCATCTTCGATGCGGTCCAGTCGGCACAGTCCCGCGGTGTGGATGTGGTGATTGCCGATACCGCTGGCCGGTTGCAGAACAAAGACAATCTGATGAGCGAGCTGGAAAAGGTCGTGCGGGTGATCAAGAAGCTGGACGACACTGCACCCCACGAAGTCATGCTGGTGCTGGACGCCGGCACCGGCCAGAACGCCCTCAGCCAGGCCCAGGTTTTCCAGCAGGCGGTGGGCGTGAGCGGTATTACCCTGACCAAACTGGACGGCACTGCCAAGGGTGGTATTGTGTTCGCCATCGCCCGGCAGTTGCAGTTGCCCATCCGCTACATTGGTGTGGGTGAGCAGGTGGACGACCTGCGCAGCTTCGATGCCCGCACGTTTGTGGATGCGCTGTTCGATGAAAGCCCAGAGAAGTAACCCGCGATGATCGAGTTCCGCCAGGTCACCAAACGCTACGACAGCGACCATACTGCGCTGCGTCAGGTCAATTTCGGTTTGGAGCGTGGTGAGCTGGCGTTTCTCACCGGTCACTCCGGTGCCGGTAAAAGTACCCTGCTCAAGCTGATCATGGTGATGGAGCGCCCCAGTGCCGGTGAAGTGATTGTGGGTGGCCAGGTGCTCAATACGCTGCCGCGCCGCCAGGTGCCCTATATCCGCCGCCACATCGGGGTGGTATTCCAGAATCACCAGCTACTGTTTGACCGCACCGTGTTCGATAACGTCGCCATGCCCCTGGAAGTGATGGGTACGCCCGCCCGTGATATTGGCCGGCGCGTTCGGGCTGCGCTGGACAAGGTCGGTCTGCTGAGCAAGGAAAAGATGAACCCGTTGCAGCTTTCCGGTGGTGAGCAGCAGCGGGTAGGCATTGCCCGGGCGGTGGTGAACAAGCCGCCGGTGCTGCTGGCGGATGAGCCCACGGGTAACCTGGACCCGGAACTGTCTGCCGACATCATGCGGCTGTTTGCGGAGTTCAGCCAGGTAGGAGTCACGGTACTGATTGCCACCCACGATATTGCTCTGATCAACGATCTCGGGCGCCGCACGCTCACGCTGGAGCAGGGCAGGCTGGTGTCCGGCGTTGGGGCAGGGGGAGGTCGGCATGGCTAACGATCCCCGCAGGCAACAGAGCCGGGGCGCGAAAAGTGCCCGTTCTCCCTGGCGCGAGCAGGCGGAGAGCTATCTCAGCCATCATCGCAAAGTCGCCCGGGACAGCGCCCAGAGGCTGTGGCATTCGCCGATTGCCAGCATGATGACCTGGACGGTGATGGGTGTGGCCCTGGCATTGCCGGTGGCGCTGATGCTGTTGCTTGCCAGTCTTGAAGGTGTCAGTGCCGGCTGGGAAAGCTCCGCACGGGTGACTGCCTACCTGAACGATTCGGTTTCAATTGAAGAGGCCCAGGCCCTGAAAGCTGAAGTGGCTGATGACAGCCGCGTGGCTGAAGTGGAGCTGATCGACCGGGACACGGCGCTGAATGAATTCCGCGCCTCTTCCGGCCTTGAGGATGCCCTGGACTACCTGGACGAGAACCCGCTGCCCCATACCTTGCTGGTTACGCCCAGTGAAAGTTCCCGTACCGCCGCCGGTGTGGAAATGCTGCTGACCGTTATCGAAGGGCTTGATGGTGTGGAGCGTGTGCAGGTGGACCTTGGCTGGTTGCAGCGCCTGAACGCCATGACCGATCTTCTGGGCCGGGCGGTGTGGGCGCTGGCCCTGTTGCTGGCGGCCGCGGTAGTGCTTGTCATTGGCAATACCGTGCGCCTCTCCATTGAAAACCGTCGTGATGAGATTCTGGTGGCAAAGCTGGTAGGTGGCACCGATGCCTTCGTGCGCCGGCCGTTTCTCTACACCGGTGCCTGGTTTGGCCTTGGCGGTGGCATAGTGGCCTGGGTGCTGTTGCAGCTATCGCTCTGGTGGCTGAGCGGGCCGATTGAGCGCCTGGCGGGGCTGTACCGCAGCGAATTTTCCCTTAATGGCCTGACCTTCGACGGCGCGCTGGCGTTGATAATTGCCGCCATGCTGTTAGGCTGGTTGGGTGCTTGGGTGGCCGTCAAACGCCATCTTGATGATATCGAACCCGGTGAAATTGCGGGCGGGTGATCTTCGGTCTCGGAAATACCGTATTGAAAAATCAGCTGCTTCCGGAGTAGGTTGGTAACAGATAGCAGAAGTTGGCAGATTCCCAGCTTGTTGATTTAAAACGTTTTAGTGGGAATTAAAGGAACTTTCAGAGTACTTGGCGGTCAACGCTTCAGTTGGTATATTTATTGATCGCTTGGTTCGGAGGATAAGATATGGGTACGAATTTACAGGTGATCGACAGACTGGTTCCCGGCGCTAATCTGGAAGCCTATATCCAGGCGGCCAGCCGTATTCCGGTACTTTCTGTCGAGGAAGAGCGCAAGCTCTCAGAGCGGCTGCATTACGAAGGTGATGTTGAGGCCGCCCGTGAGCTGGTTCTTTCGCATCTGCGCTTCGTCATCCATATTGCGCGCAGTTATGCCGGTTATGGCCTGTCCCAGTCCGACCTGATCCAGGAAGGCAACGTGGGCCTGATGAAAGCCGTCAAACGCTTCAATCCGGAATATGGCGTGCGCCTGGTGTCCTTTGCGGTGCACTGGATCAAGGCCGAGATTCACGAATTTATTCTGCGTAACTGGCGCATCGTCAAAGTGGCAACCACCAAGGCCCAGCGCAAGCTGTTCTTTAATCTGCGCAGCCAGAAGAAGCGTCTGGCGTGGTTGAGTCACGATGAGGTCAATGCGGTGGCCAGTGACCTGGGTGTTGAGCCCAAAGTGGTCCGCGAAATGGAGGGCCGTCTGGCTTCCCACGATACGGCATTCGACGGGCCCCAGGATGATGACGACGACAATGCCTATCAGGCACCGCAATATTACCTGGAAGATCATCGCAGCAATCCGGCTACTCAGCTTGAGCAGTCGGACTGGACGGATGACTCCAACGGTCGCCTGATGGCGGCACTGGAGCTGTTGGACGAACGCAGCCAGGATATCTTGCGTGAACGTTGGTTATCTGACAGCAAGTCTACGTTGCATGAGCTGGCTGATCGGTATGGTGTGTCTGCTGAGCGTATTCGTCAGCTTGAGAAGAACGCCATGAAGAAGATCCGTGCCCAGATGACGACGGAAGAAGTCGCCGCTTAAGCCCGAAAGAATACCGGGCTTGGTCAGAACGCCACCACCCTTATGCCGGGTTGGTGGCGTTTTTGTTTGTATACTCTCTTTTTGGTTGCTTAACTCGAATTTTCGGGCGGAAGTGAGTGGGCAGGCCCTTCCAAAACGCGCCTCAAGACGTCCCTGTTCGGCTCGGGCTCCGCCATCCATGGCTCCGCACGGTTTTGGAAGGGCCTGCCCACTCACTTCTGCGGCATTGGGAATAGGAGTTCTGGAATTGTGACAGCGAATCTTCACGTAGCTTTCCTTGGAATTGGACTAATGGGAGCGCCCATGGTCCGGAATCTGTTGGATGCCGGTTTCTCCATGACGCTTTGGAACCGTACAGCCAGTAAGTGCGAGCAATTTAACGGCGAGGCAACAACTGCCGATTCTCCGAAAAATGCTGTCCGTGATGCCGATGTGGTGATCACCATGCTGGAAAATGGCGACGTGGTGGATGACGTGATGGTGACACAAGGTGGTATTGCGTCACTCAAGGCGGGGGCGGTGTATATTGATATGAGTTCGGTGCAGCCTTCGCTGGCTCGTCGCCATGCTGCTCTGGCTCAGGAACAGGGCGCCGGATATGTGGATGCGCCCGTGTCGGGTGGAACCGTCGGTGCCGAGCAGGCGCGGCTGAGTATTATGGCCGGGGGCTCGGAAGTGGATATTGAGCGGGTGCGGCTGGTTTTTGAGGCCCTGGGTAAATGTACTCCCATTGGTCCCGTTGGTGCCGGGCAACTCGCGAAGCTGGCTAATCAGGCGATTGTGGGTATTACCATTGGTGCGGTTTCCGAGGCGTTGTTGCTGGCTGCGAAGGGCGGTGCGGACCCGGCCGCTGTGAGGGAGGCGCTGATGGGTGGCTTTGCGGGCAGCCGGATTCTGGAGCTGCACGGTCAACGAATGATTGACCGGGATTTTTCTCCCGGTGCTCCGGCGCGGATTCAGCTCAAGGATCTGCGCATGATTCTCGATGAAGCCCGTTCCGAGGGGTTGACGCTGCCGCTGGCGCAGCAGGTGCATAATGAATATCAGAGCCTGGTAGCCAATGGGCACAGTGACGTGGACCATAGTGGCCTGTTGCTGGAATTGGAGCATCTCAATGGGGTCCTGTTGGGTTCCGCGCCAGCCATCAAACGTAAGGGATAACCCATGCCTGTATTCGCTGCGAACCTCTCCATGCTGTATACCGAAGTGGATTTTATGGATCGCTTCCGGCTGGCTCGGGAGGCGGGGTTTTGCGGTGTCGAGTATCTGTTTCCCTACGACTGGCCGGAAGAGGATCTGAAGCGGGCGCTTGAGGAAAATGGGCTGACTCAGGTGCTGTTCAACCTGCCCCCCGGCAACTGGAGCGCTGGTGAACGCGGTATTGCCTGCCTGCCGGACCGTGTGCAGGAGTTCAGGGCGGGTGTGGACCAGGCCATTCGCTATGCCCGGGTCCTGAACTGCAGGCAGGTCAACTGCCTGGCCGGTATCCGGCCAGACACGCTGGAGGAGTCGCTGGCCTGGCAAACGCTGGTGGACAACGTGAACTATGCTGCCGGGAGGCTTGAAGACGAAGGTATCACCCTGTGCCTGGAAGCCATCAACTCGCGGGTGGATATACCGGGCTTTTTCCTGGATACCTCCGCCCGGGTGATGCAGTTAATCGAGGCGGTTGATGCTGGCAATGTGAAGCTGCAGTACGACATCTACCACATGCAGATCATGGAGGGGGATCTGATCCGCACCGTGGAGTGTCTGTTGCCCTGGATTGGCCACATCCAGTTTGCTGATAATCCCGGCCGCCATGAGCCCGGTACCGGTGAGATTAACTTTTGGAATGTTTTCGCAGCCCTTGATCGCTTGGGGTATGGTGGCTGGGTGAGTGCGGAATATCGCCCTAGTGGCGCCACGGGGGATAGTCTGGGCTGGTTTCGGCAGGGAGCGTGACCGTCGCCAATGGCGACACCCTCTTACAAGATCGTAACTGGCCGGCAACCGATGTTCTTCGTACCCTAGCTGTTAATGTAATCCGCTATTCAGGAGGATAACCGGTGAAAGCACTGGTAATTGAAGACGATCAGGACGTGGCAAACTACCTTGTTAAAGGGCTGAAAGAGTCTGATTTTGTCGTGGATCATGCGGCGGATGGCAAGGACGGAATGATGATGGCCGCCAGCGAAGATTACGACATCATGATTGTTGACCGCATGCTTCCGGGTATGGATGGCCTGTCGATTATCAAAACGGTGCGTGCCACCGGAAACCAGGTGCCTGTGCTGATTCTCAGCGCCCTGGGCGATGTGGATGATCGGGTGGAAGGCCTGCGTGGTGGCGGCGACGACTACCTGACCAAGCCCTTCTCCTTTACTGAGTTGCTGGCCCGGATTGAATCCCTGGTTCGCCGCAATCGCCAGTCCGCTGAAACCGAGACGGTATTGAAGGTGGCGGATCTGGAAATGGACCTGCTGGCCAGAACGGTCAAGCGGGCAGGGCACAATATCGACGTTCAGCCCCGGGAATTCCGTCTGCTGGAATACCTGATGCGCAATGCCGGGCAGGTGGTCACCCGAACCATGCTGCTTGAAAAGGTCTGGGATTATCATTTTGATCCCCAGACCAACGTCATTGATGTGCATATCAGCCGCCTGAGGGCAAAAATCGACAAGGAATTCGATACCCCACTGCTGCAGACCATCCGGGGTGCAGGATACATGTTGCGTGAAACTGCTTAGCCAACTCAGAACCTCATCGTTCCAGTTAGCCCTGCTGTATATGGTGGTGTTCGCCACCTCGGTTTTTTTGTTGTTGGCGTTTATCTACTGGCGCACAGCAGGGTTCATGACTGCCCAGACCGATGAAACCATCGAGGCCGAGATTGCCGGCCTCGCTGAGCAATACCGCGGCAGCGGTATCAATGGGCTGATATCCATTATCCGCGAGCGTGTCGCTCGCGACCCTAACGCCAAGTCCATTTACCTGCTTACTACCGACGATTTCCTCAAGCTTGCCGGCAATATCGAAACCTGGCCCAAGGGTTCACGCTCGGAAAGTGGCTGGATCAATTTCACGCTGGACCAATCCGTAGGCTGGACGGGGCCAGAGCGCCTCGCACGTGCCCGGATATTCGAGGTGCAGGGTGGCCTGCGCTTGTTGGTCGGTCGAGATGTGGAGGAGCTTACCAATCTCAAACGGGTGATAGAAACCGCCATCAACTGGGGCATGGGGATTACGCTCGCCCTGGCCCTGCTTGGCGGTTTTCTGATGAGCCGTAGTACCACCCGGCGTATCGAGGTAATCAATAATACCTCCCGACGAATCATGAACGGGCATCTTTCCCTTCGCATACCCACCCGGGGTACCGATGACGATTTCGACCAGCTGGCGGAAAATCTCAACCAGATGCTGGACCGGATTGTGTACCTCATGGAAGGTATCCGGCATGTTTCCGACAGTATTGCCCATGACCTGAGAACCCCGCTGACCCGGCTGCGCAACCAGCTGGAGAATACCCTGATGTCCGTGGACAACGACGAAGCTCGAGACCAGGCGGGCAAAGCCGTGGCGGAGGCGGATCAGTTGCTGGCTACCTTCAATGCCCTGCTACGGATCGCGCGCCTGGAAACCCGTGGCAATGCTGCGGATATGAAGCAGGTCTCTCTGGGGGAACTGGTCAGCGATGCCTGCGAACTGTACGAGGCGCTGGCGGAAGACAAGGAGCAGGATTTCGAGCAGTCGCTGGAAGACCAGGTGGTGGTCGAGGGGGATCGGGATCTTTTGTTCCAGATGGTCAGCAACCTGATCGACAACGCCATCAAGTACACCCCCGAACAGGGCAAGATCCGTGTCAATGTTCGCAAGGAAGGGAACGATGCGATTTTCGAGGTGGGGGATAGCGGTATCGGCATCCCCGACGAAGAGAAAGACCAGGTTTTCCAACGTTTCTACCGGGTTGGCAAGAGCCGGTCATTGCCGGGTAATGGTCTTGGGCTCAGTCTTGTCAGTGCCGTGGCCGAGATACACCAGGGAACCATTTCCCTGAGCGATCACCATCCCGGGGACGAGTACCCGGGGCTAATGGTGACCGTTCGTATGCCGGCGTACTCCCCGAACCGGAAACGCCTCAAGGACACCCAGACACTTACGGCCCCGGAAACCGGAGAGCACGCGTCTCCGAGCGAGCTCAAAGGTGCCTGATCAGTGGCCGGAAACACCACGGAATTGGTTTACACGGCTGATGAGAGGCCTGATCAGCGGATCGGTACGGGTTTCGATGGCGGTCAGCAGGCCATCGAACTGTGAACGGCGGCGATCAAACTTCGCCTGAATGCTGTCCCATTCACCTTCCAGATGTTTCTGTTCCAGCATGATGAAAGCGGCCAGGTTGTGGCGGTTCAGTTTGCCGGTAATGCCGTATTGGTCCAGCCGGTAGCCGATGCTATCCAGACCGTTCAACGCCGTGTTGATGAGTTTTTGCGTGTTCATGTTGGTGCCCCGTTTGTTCGAAAAGTGCCGGTCGATGAAAGCTTCAAGTTAGTAATACGGTTATTTGAGTAAGACATTAACGCCGCGCTCTAGAGTGAACAACCTAATCCCTGCTCTGAAAAAAACGTAATCGAGCGGCCACTGCTGTGTAACCTCGACTATGCACAATGGAGGATGTAGTTATGGAAGCCGGCGGAAACTCCGCTTGCTTCTCCCTCCAGCACAGCGCTAGCCTTACCCCGTTTTTACGGGGTTTTTTTATTTCTACACGATGATTTTCATATGGCCAGAACCCGCTAAATAATAGCGGAGGGCGAAAGGCCACATCGCCAGCCTTAAAAAGCTCAGAGGTCTGTTGCCTGCCCTGCAGTCAATCGACTTGATAGTTTATCAATACAATCTCCCATGCTTTTGTCGATTCTGGTGTTCTGACTACGATTTCATCGCCTACGCTCTTTCCGAGACAAGCTTTAACCACGGGAGCATGTACGGAGACATAATGTTTTTTGCCGTATATCTCGTCGGGACCAACAATCCTAAATGTAAGTTTGTCATCGCTTTCATCAGCCAGAGTGACCCAGGCCCCAAAGAAGGCTTTTCCCTCTTGGACAGGGCTATAGTTGACAATTCGCAGCTTGGAAAGGCGGTTTCTCAAATACCTGACCCGGCGGTCGATTTCCCTGAGTCTTTTCTTGTTATATTGATAATCCGCGTTTTCAGAGCGGTCACCGAGGCTTGCCGCCCATTGCACCTTTTTGGTGACCTCAGGGCGCTCCTTCCGCCAAAGATAATCCAGTTCTTGCTGTAATTCGGTATAACCTTCCGGGGTAATAACGTTAGTATCCATAGGCCTTAAAGATAGGTTAGTGCTTATTTCATAGCATCCATGATTTCTCCATATTCTGAGATCGAGAAGCCCCACTTGCCAGGGAAATTTTCTGAGGTGAGGTATTCGGGGCCCAGCGCAATGTCATGGAGTTCCTTGTTGGCTGCTGCCACCTCGGAAACCTGTATACGAGTCAGTAGTTTGCGGTTCGTATTCTGAATTTCTCCTTCGATAAGCGTGACACCCCGCGGCCTCAAACTGAGGTCGTTTCGAATGCCTCCGGAGTGATCACCACGCAGTTGGATCGGACAAATGTACTGAATCGAGAGAATTGCAATGTTGAAGAACGCATGTAGGGACTAACTATGTGATCCAGTTAACAATTCGATGGGGTTTTACGGAATTTCACAGTAATGTGTTCGAAACCTGAGCGCCTTACCTTCATTAATTCACTGTAATTTTATAGGATTCTGGCTCGTTACAAGCTCTGTAGGCAGGGACGCTGTCTAATATCGGCCTGATATTAAGATTGGGTGCTGGATCAGCCCATCTCCTGCGTTACTACAGCAGTTTTCATGTACAAGCGGAGTCTTGGCTGTGGGCAGGAAATTTTCGGTTCGGTGTCTAGAAGTTCTAGCGGTCCTTCTTTTTTCAGTATCTTCCACGGGATATGCGCACAATGGCGCAGACCACCAAACTGGTGGGCAGGAGGCAATTTTAAATTCGGCCCTTCACTGGCTGGAGCTATCCCAGCAACCCAATGGTGGTGTCACAAACGCTTCTGATATTTCAACAAACCGGCAGTCTACTGCCGAAGCGTTGCAGGTTTTTCAGCTACTGAGTTCATCTTCAGCTGATAAACAGGCCGCCCTGGAGTTTCTAACCACTGGTCTCGCGGACTTAACCTCAGAACAATTGTCGCGTCTATTACTGGCTTTAGCTCAAGCAAACCAACCGTTTGACGAGGTAAAAGCAGAATTGCTTTCTCGTCAGGGGGCTGATGGGGGCTTTGGTCATTTTGCGGGTTACGACAGCACTGCTTTAGACACAAGTTATGCACTCATAGCTTTACAGGCTGCAGGTTCCGATGTCCTCGTTGCAGGTGACGCATTACAATTTTTCTCATCCGCACAACAGGCAGATGGCTCTTTTCCTCTCTATGAGGATCAAGCATCCGTCATGGTTACGGCGCTCGCGACCAAGGCACTGAAACCCTACCTTTACACCCACGACATTGCTGACGTGCTTCGCGGGAGCGTCAACTACCTTTATTCTGCCCGAAACGCAGATGGCCATTGGGGCACCGCTTGGGAGAGTGCGCTAGCACTGCAGGCCCTCATACCGGTTACAACTGATGTGAGTAAATATGGTAAAGCGGTTGATTTCCTGAAGGCTAGCCAGTCGCCTGAAGGTGATTGGGGCCAGCAGGTTTATACGACATCAATCTCAGTTGCCGCATTAAAGATGCTCGCATCAATTGATGTTCCGGTTGATCCGGAAAAAGCGGTAGTTGCAGGCCGATTGGTGGATGCGTCTTCGGGCGCCAGTATCCCGAGCGCCACCATTGATGTACTTGGTTTCAGTAATGAAGATGTTGCCATTAGCTCAGATGGCAGTTTTGTTATCTCTAACCTTGGCTCTGACTCGTACGTCGTTGCATATTCTGCAGCGGGTTATCTAGGTGCATCTCAAAGCATTACCCTGCAAAAAGGGCAGTTCGCAAACGTTGGCACCATTCGACTGGCTGTGGCACCAACGACGGTTCTCATATCGGGTGTGATCACAGAATCTGGGTCTGGGAGCCCGGTCCCGGGTGTGACGATCACATCAGTTGTGGGGGGTAATACGAACAGCACCGTGAGCGGGGTCGACGGAACGTATCAATTGCTCAGTGAGCCGGGAACTGCAACTTTGTCGGTTCAATCATCCGACTACTATCCTGTTTCCGCCACTGCAGACCTTCAAGCCGGCACTCGAGTCAGCTTTTCACCATCTCTGCAGGCATTAACCGAAGACCAGCCTAATAGCTCAAGTGTTTCGGGAACGGTCGTAGACAGCAACGCGCAGCCTATCGAGAACGTGTCAATTTCAATTGTGGGCAGTAGTTCCGTATCCCTAACAAATGAAGTGGGTAGCTTTGAGCTAACGAATCTGGATGGCGGAAATATCTCGGTAGCCGTCAGGAAGTCAGGTTTCGAATCGGTCAACTTCAGCTTGGTCGTGCCCGATAGAACGAACGTCGATATCGGTTATATCAGCCTGAAGGAAGAAGCCGTGTTGCCCTCTACTTCGATTCGTGGGCAGGTGGTCGATATGGTCACCGGCCTCGGTGTGCCAGGAGCTAGCATTTCTGTCGGAAGTTCAAAAACCACTTCGGACGTGAACGGGTTCTACCAATTATCCGATATTCCGGTTCTTGAATTTACCGTATCTACCAATGCATCAGGGTACCTGTTCTCAAATAAAGACGTCTCTCTCGCAGAACATACCGATTTGAATCTCGATATAAATATTCGAAAAGCTGACCTGGGTGGCGTGAATATTGTTCAAGCAACCACAGAGAAGTCAGTTTATGGCGCCTATGAACCTGTGTTGATAACAGCGGACGTTGAGAATGATACAGCTCTTAATCAAGGTGCAAGATTCTACGTTCGAGTGTTGAACAGTGAGGGCAAAGAGGTAGAGAGCTTTTCGGGAGCGAACCTTCCTCCTCTAGATCCGCAGAGCGATCCGGAGGAACTGGCGCACTATCAGGAACATCTTGAGGCCGCGATTCAAGACTTTGCTCCTGGTGAGCAAAGAAGCATCAAGCTTGAGCAGTGGTGGAACACCTTGGTGGTAAAACCAGGTGTCTATACGATCACTGTGCAGGCCCTTGACGGCACAACAAGCAATTTCGTCTCGGAGAGCAGTACAACGGTAACCGTTGAACCCACGAATGTGTTGGCTTCTTTGGATCCAAAGGCTTCTCCAGGTTATGTGCTGCTGAACAACCAAGCTGATATTGAACTCTATGCGGAGATATACAACCGCTCCAACATCAATGTAAATCTTGAGTTCGATTATTTGCTCACCGATCCCGATGGCCGAGTAATCACCCAAGGACATAGTCAGCTTGAGCTGGCACCCGAAAATACTAACGCGCGTCAAGTTCTCTCAGTGTTGCCATATGACTTTGATGCCAGCGGCGAATACCGACTCGTTGTGGAAAACGTATCCGGTGCAACCGTTAGCTCTCAGTCAACGGGAATAATCTTCGTTCCGCCATCAATCAGATTGAAAGCAACGCAGTCACTCAGCCCAGGCGAAGTGGTGCCACTGGAGGGTGTATCGGTAGAGAGCAAGATTCAGGTAGAAGGAGTTGATGGTGAATAAGATGGATCGAAACCTGGCGAAGGCAATCATTAGCCGTTTTACCTGTGTAATTTTACTGGTTCTCAGCGTTTCTGTTGCAGAAGCTAGTCACTTCCGCTTTGGTCATTTTGCTTACGAAGCTCGGCCAGATATTTCGCCGACAACGGCCGATTTTCGAATGACGGTTGCGTTTCGGAGTAGCGCATTCGGACATCCGAATATTGGCCAAACATTCCGTCCAGGTCGATTTTATTACGGTGACGGAGCTTCCTCTAATCATAGTTATCGGGTCATTGCGAGGAACCTCCAAGAGGATTGGATTGTAGGCGAAGCTGTTGATACGCGGAATGAGAACGATATTGTCCGTCACTCCTATCCATCGGTTAATAATGACGGTCAACCTTGGCTAGGAAAGTTCGAGAGCTGCTGCAAAATTGGCGGGCTTCGTAATTCAGGTAGCACCTGGAGGGTTTTCAACCGAGTGAACCTGGAGGAAGGCAATTCGTCTCCATTCAGTAACCTACCTCCTATCGTTAGCTGTTCCAAATATGACTGCAGATTCCTGGTGCCTGCGGTTGACCCTGACGGCGATAAGCTGACATGGAGGATGTCTACGCGGTCAGAATCTGCAATTAATGGCATTCCCTCCGGTATGAACATCGACAGCGAGACGGGGCTGTTTACTTGGACAGGGGCCGAGTCATTCAGTAATGGCTTGTACACCGTTCAAGTCACGATCGAAGACCGTGATCAAGAGGGTAATGTTAAAAGTACTGCGGCGATCGATTTTCTCCTTAATCTCCGTGATCAAGGTGTGAATGCCTCACCAGAATTTGATCATCCGCCAACTCCGGAGGCTGGCAGCGTCATTAAGGCGGTTGTTGGTCAGAAACTCACTCTGACCGTTCAAGCTACGGATCCAGATCCCAACGATCAGGTGTTTTTGAATCATGTTGGTTTGCCGATTGGGGCAACTTTCGAGCAAACCGTGTCTGGGAGCACCACGGGAGTTGCAACGCTTGAGTGGACACCGACCAGTGCCGATATGGGGGAAAATTTAGTAACCTTCCTAGCGAACGACAATCGTGGGGGCGCATCCTCTCCAGTCGGTGTCAAAATTGAAGTTATAAAGCCAGCTATCTCTGATGTGAAGATAACCAGCACTATTTCAACTTCAGATATCCAGATCGATACTTCCTCCTACTCCGTGCCGCCTTCTCAGGTTGCTGTTGAAAATGATCGAACTATTGTCACTTGGGAATTCGATACTTTCCGCGTGGGACAGCTGGAGAGTCTTGCTACAGATTTGAAATTGTTCAATGTCCAGCCCGGAACCCAGCGAGTAGTAACCGAGCAGTTGGAAGTCTCGTATACAGACATTGACGGCGATCCTGTCCGAGAAACGCTCGGCGAACAAAAGGTCAAGGTGGCGCCCACGCTGACGACTATTGCTGTGGATACCGATAAGGATCTGTATTCCCCATCCGAGCAAGTGATCATTACCGGTCTGCTGGAAAATCAGAGTGACATTCAAGCTGATGCGAGGGTTGCGCTAACCATCGTCGATAGTCAGCGGGTGCTTGTAAGTGATTTTGGTGTGTTCGATGTTCAAGCCATCGCGCCGAAAGGACAGGTCTCAATTCCTTCCGAGGTTTTCGATACCACGAGTATCTATGCAGGAACCTATGAAGTAGTTGCTCAACTACTCGATAGTGATGCAGAAGTTTTGACTCAGGCCGTTGCGCCCTTTGCCATATCAACCTCCAATGGTTCGCTGACCCAAGTTGGTGCTCTGGTCAATACTGACAAGCCAAAGTATCAGGCGTGGGACCAGGCGCTGATTGATTTCAGGGTTCGCAACCTCAGCCAGAACGGGGTTTTCGATGGTGGTGTTGGGACGCTTCAGATCAGTCGTCCCAATGGCGAGCTACTGGCAGAAGAAACCTATGATCTGAATAGCCTGGTCCCTCAGGGCTCAAGTGATCGCAGGTATGCCCTGGCGTTGGTTGATAGAGAGGCTGGTACTTATCAGGCACGTTGGGTTATCAGCCAAGACGGTGAGGAACTCGCGAGCAGTCAGGCGAATTTCCAGGTTGAACGCTCCGAAACCCTTTCTTTGTTGGGTGAGGTCACTCTGGACTATTACGAAACCGGAGAGGCTAAAGCTTGCCATTTCGAGACAACGAATCGCAGTTCTCAGGCAGAGGTAAAAGCCAATCTTATTTATCAGTTGGTGAGTCTGGTTGATGGTTCTGTGGTCTATCAAATCCGTGAAGAGAACACTGCTGTCAGCAATACAAATGGCCATCTATACCAGTTGCTGTTGTCTGATCCCCCTGCTTACGGTGGCTATGGCTGCATATCAATGGCAGAGATAGATGGCGAGTTGATTGAGTTGGCCGCAGCAGGCTTTGAAGTCGTGCCTCCAGACCTGAATGCTGAGGTTCTTCCTGCCGCAAAGGGCAAGCTTTTGGTGCTGATCGATAACTTGGGAACTGCCACTCAAGATTATAACGATGCAAGTCTTCAAAGAGCATATTTGGAAGAGTTGCTCACAACCAATCAATGGCATTACACCCTGGTAGACAACGCAGTTGAATTTGAGACTGCGTTTAATTCTGGGTTATACAGCGCCGCGGCACTTCTCTCCGATAAAGTAACACTGAGTCCGAAAGTGGAGCAGTTGCTAGTAGAGGCCCAGCACAATGGTATGGGGCTGCTGGTGAGTGGAAGCTGGAATCGGCGTAACAGCAAAATCGAAAAAGCTTTAGGCATTAAGCTAACTGGTAAAAACAACCAAGTTAGCGCCATTTTTGACAACGGCGTCATAGATCAGCCGGTTGCCAGTGATGCGATAGTGGCGCCGGGTTTGGCAATGGCGCATTGTGACGCTGATGTGTGGGCAGTGTTTGGTGGTGGAAGAAATGCAAGCGATAGCTGTGCCTATGCACATGCGCCTGCTGCCGTCACTGCTGGTAAGTACGGGCGCGGCGGCAACAGCTACTTTGCCTACGATGTTTTAGATCTCGCCACTTCCTATCAAGGTTTGCATGAACAGCTTCTGCTTGAAGCCTTGCTTGCTGTTCAGCCCAATGCTTGGCCTGCTGCGCCAGGCCGCTTAGTTCCCGTTGCGATCACTCTGGAAAACCTAAGCCGTAAAGCGGCCGTTGATGTGCGCTTTACGTTGCCGCAGGGCGGAGAAGTGATCGAAAGCCAGATGCCCACCACTTTCGATGATGGCACTTGGTTGTGGCAGCGTGACTTTTCTTCGCCAACTGACGCGACCAATGTCCTTTACATACTGCTCCCGGACGGCGTGGCGGGTGAAGTTAGTCTTCATGTTGAAATCAAAGCGGGTATTAACCGAGATCTCATGGTTGATGATAGTGAGCTGACCTATGTCCTCGGAAATCTTGATGGATCCTCTAAATACCAAGTCGCTTCTGATCTTTTACAGCAGCTAGAAACCGATGGTCCAGGAATTGCGAAATTCCAGTTCATTGCCAAAAAATTGGACGCCGCTGTTCGTGACCAAGCTAAAGGAAAACTGAATAACGCGATTAAATCGATTTTGTCAGCCGTGGATGAGATTTCCGAAGAGGAACATACAGTGGCTAATCAACTCCGATTCGCACTGGATGCATGGCTGTACCAGCTCCAGAGACGACTTTGATTGTAGCTACGCAAAAAATCACTTTTTTGATGAGCAAGCAGGTATTTGCTTGCTCAACCAACTTTATTTAAAACCGACGGCTTAGTTTGGGGATAACGATGAATGGCTTGACCATGGACGCATTTCGTTCCGGTAAATTCTCTAAGGGCACCTCAGCCTTTACCGCTTTTATGTTTACTTTTGTCTTTTACCTATCACCCAACGGTAAGGCAGTAGCCGATGAACTCACCAAGGAAGATGTTCGTCAGGCCAAGATCGAAAAAATCCTCGAAAACACCCCTGAGAAGAAGCTGGCCCATCGGCTAGAAAAGCTCAAACAAAAGCTCTCCAAGGAACTGCCCAATGCCGTCGAAAAACGCAACGAGGGAAAAGGTTGGGTTTCAAAAGCCTTAGATACTGTCGGCATAGGTGACATGCCACTGACTGCCGGTGAGATCGCTGAGCTTAATGATCTGAAAACGGGAATAAACCAGGCGTACGACGAGGCGATTACGGAGTTTGATCAGGAAGGCACACGACTCTCCGCTAGACAGGGCATGCCCGAAGGCGTGAAGGAGCTAATCCGCGAGCGTCACGCTGAGGCTTTGGAGCGGGTACAAAAGCGATACGGCACTGTCAAACACGATTTGGAGCAACTGACCACCACACAGGACGCTGAAGAGCAGCAGGAAATTCTGGATAAACTCAGCGAAAGCCTCGGCAACGAGAAGTTCAAGCGCAGCCACACTGCTGATGATCCCAATAAGCTGCCATGGCGTTCACCCTCAGACAAAGTGCGTGAGCCCAAGACCAACAAGCGCAATCTTCAGGCAGCGCTCGGCATCGATTCCTATGCAGAATACGTGCAAGTGGCCTCAAGAGATCTGACGCCTGAAATGCTGGTATCAGGTGATGTCGCTGTCGGCAAAGGGGTGACTGAGGCGGACTTGCAAGAAACTATCGATATTCAGATCACCGACGAAATTAGAGAGCTGGCTGAGAGTCTGGATAACAACCCGGTCGAAATATACACCTGGGTCCACAACAATATCCGCTTTGTTCCCAGCTATGGTTCGATTCAAGGGTCACAGTACACGTTGGAGACCAAGCGCGGTAACGCTTCGGATACGGCAAGCCTGCTACTTTCATTACTGCGCGCGGCGAATATCCCGGCTAAATACGCTTACGGTACCGTAGAAATTCCAGTGGACAAGGTGATGAATTGGGTGGGTGGTGTCACCAAACCAGAAGCAGCACAAAGCCTGTTGGGACAGGGTGGTATTCCTAATGTCGCCTTGATCGAAGGCGGGAAAATCACAAAGATTCGTATGGAACACACCTGGGTAGAAGCATTCGTGGATTTTGAGCCTTCCCGAGGTATTAAGAACCGCGAGGGGGACAACTGGATCCCCATGGACGCTTCTTTTAAGCAGTATGAGTTCACGGAAGGGATGAGCCTCAAGGACCGTGTCCCATTTGATGCCCAGTCGCTGAAAAGTAACATCGAAGAAAAGGTAGTGAATAATGAGGAAGACGGTTGGATTGAAAATGTTCCACAAGGGGATATCGAGGCCGAACTTCAACAATTCCAGAGTCAAGTCGAGAATTTTATAGCTGACCAAAACCCCGATGCGACCATAGGAGAAGTGCTAGGTTTACAAGAAATTCGGGTACTCCCTCCACGGCCGTTAGCAGCAGGCTTACCCTATCAGCACATAGTGACCCAGGACAGCTTCTCGGAGCTACCGGAAAGCTTAAGGCACAGATTTAAATACGAGCTGGCTACACAAAGCTATGGCTTTTCCAACTCTCCATTTATAAGCGTGAATGAACCGACCGCTAAACTCGCAGGCAAAAAATTGGCATTGAGTTTTAGGCCAGCGACTGATGATGATCGAGCAGTCATCGAAAGCTACTTGCCAGCCCCGGATCCAAACATAGACCAAATAAATCCCGACGGGTTGCCTAATAGCCTACCCGGTTACCTAATTAATCTTGTTGCGGATTTCACAATTGATGGCGATGTGATCCAAAGTTCGACGGCTCAAACAATGGGTGCAGAATTGCATGAAACCTTAGGCCTGTTCAGCCCAAGTCACAATTGGTTTACGAGTGATAATGCTCCGATTGTAGGGGAGCATCGTGTTATTGGACTAGATTTACAGGGAATTAGCCCTAGTCATGCCGAAGCTCTGAAGGACAACCTTGAGGAGACCAAGGTTAAGCTTGAGAGTAGGGATAGTAGCCAACTCGCTACCCTGTCCAAACAGGATCTCATTGGAGACCTTCTGCATGGGACCATAATGAGCTATTTTGCGATTAATGATCTTCAAGAAGACATCCAGGCGCAAAGTTCGAATATGGTGACTTATCGCTTACCAAGTTATGGAATCTTTTCAACGACATTACAGCCTCAATATTGGTTCGGCGTGCCGAGAGACACGAACTTCAGTGGGCTTACTATCGATGTAGACGCGGTAACGTTCCATGGGGTGGCTAAAGATAACAGCAACCAAACTCGTGTTAACTTTACTAGGTCCTCTGGTACTCAATGGAGCGCAAATGAACACTTAATTCCAGAAAAAGTTTTCTCCACTCCCGAAGCCCCGGCATATGGAATTTCGGCCGTAAAAGCGCTAGCCCTAGCTGGTGCAGAGGGGCAGAAAATTTGGACTATAGACCGGAACAACGTGAGTTTGGCGATCAGCCAAATCAATCTTGGCTCTGAAGTGGAAACAGAAATTCGGAACGCTGTCTCCGCAGGTAAAATTGCCACTGTTCATGAACAAAAGATAACCTACCGCAACTGGGTCGGCGCTGGATATTTGCTAATTGATCCTGAAACGGGTGCGGGAGCATATAAGATAGCAGGGGGCGCTAATGGAGGGTTCCTAGATGGCTTGGGGTCTATAGCAACGTGGTTAGGATTGGGTTTCGCATATAAAGAGTTATTAGCTCTAATTGCGACCTCCCCCTCTATTGTTCAACTTTTTTCTCAGATAGGCTCGTTTTTGTTTGCTCTTTCCTTTGGCCTGTCTGTGTACGACTTGGCGACGAACTGCTCAGATGCTAACGCTGCGCGTTTGTTCATCATCGTATATACCGTGGTGACTCTGATGGTGCTTGCTTTACTGTTTGCCTTTGCCGGACCTCTTGGGACTATTATTGGATTATCTCTGTTGGGCTTCGGTTTAAATAGAATGAGTTCGCTGATTAAATCAACGCCACTATGTAGGTGATTTTATGAACGAAAACTTTCGAGGGAAGATATTTTTTGTTGAATTTTCGCTACTGATTCTATGCCTTTTTAGTTTTATTTTATTTGGATTTGGGATGGAGTTTGTGATTCTGTTGGCAGGGTCGATTGTTATTGTTGGGCAATATGCTAAAGGCGGTGGAAAAATCAATAAAGTTGGCGGTGCTCTTATTGTTGTCGGAATAATTCTTTCTGTTTTTCGTTTGCAAGAATTATAGAGCCATCGCTTACTTTTCGACTCAACATCGAAAATTTCGAAGGAAAGACTGAATTAAAGCCCCGCATCAGGGGCTTTTTTTGGTGTCGCCGCGCGGAGCGCTGGGCAACCCGACGGGCACTGTCCCGGTACAGATAGTGTTGAATGGAAAATAGTATGTTTTTGGGGGGGTTCTAATACATTTACGGCAAGAAACAGCTGCGGGAAATTGACCGCCGCGTCCGTTTCCTGAGCAAGAGACTGGACGAACTGACGGTGGTGGATCGGCTGCCGGATGACCGGAACAAGGTGTTCTTCGGTGCCTGGGTGACCATCGAGAACGAAGAGGGCGCCAAAAGCACCTATCGTCTGGTTGGGCCGGATGAGTTCGACCTGTCCCGCGGTTATCTGAGCATCGATTCTCCCATAGCCCGGGCACTCCTGGGCAAACGTGTTGATGACGAAGTTGGCGTGCGCACTCCTGACGGCTGGAACCATGTGGTTATCACCGATATCCGATACGAGCCACTGACTCCTGACTAGTGAGGAGTGTCACAAAACTGGCGAACGCACGGGTTTTTTGTCGTGTTTGGCGATAGACTGATCAAAAATTGTCAGTCGTTGCACGACAGGGAACAAAAAAGGCAAGGGTTATGGGCGGATTCGATTCAGTCAGGACAACAATGGGGTTTGTAGCGCTGGTGGTGGCTCTGTCACCGCTGGTGTGGGCGCAAACCGGCGAAGAGCCTGTCGAGGGTGGCGCATTCAACTACGAAGAGCGCTCAACCCTGGAGACCATCCCCTTCAGTTCCATGGAGGAGGAGTCCCTGGCCAATACCGTGATTGAAGGCGGGCTGGAAGCGCCCGCCGCCGGTGTGCCGGTGCAACCGCGAACAGACGAGGACTTCTACCTTGACCCGCTCGCCCTGCAACCCCGTGATCCCCGCACAGACCTCGGACGCAGCGAAATCCCGGTGGAATTCCGTTTCAGCAATCCCAAGTCCATTCCGGGGCAGACCCACGGAGACAACTACATTATCCGGCCACCGACCAATCGGAACTACGGAGCGTTCAATACCACAACCACTGAGCGCTGATCCCCGGGTTCAGGCGGCTACGGTCCCTTCCGGCTCGGTTCTGCCCAGTACATCCTCGTAAAAGAATGCCAGTGCCTGTTTTGCCTGATTCAGGCGTGCCCGTGAGAGTTGCAGGCGTTCAGTCAGATAGGACAGGAACAGCTGCCGGTCATCGGGCTGCAGCGTCTCAGGATTTTTCAGGTTATGGAACAGCACAAACCGGGAGATCCAGTGGAGGTAGGTCTGCTCTGCCCGATGGTTAAGCTGGTGTTTGCGGATGGCGCCAGTCACTCGGCTGACGAGGCCGGGCTGCGACTGTTCGAGCGCCTCGGTAGTATCCATAATGTGTCTTCCCTGTGAATCGTTGTTCTTATATTGCGCGCATCTTATGACAATCGTTTGACCGCCGCAAAAACTTTCACTGGGAAAATTGACCAAGAGCAACAATCGTCAGGACTGCTGCTCCGGTGAATGGCTGGCTGCCCGGTTACTTCAGGGCTTCCAGCTTGTCGATGTACTGTTGCATGGCGTCCTCGGAAGAAGTGCCCTTGACCTTTTCCCAGGCGTCGTATTTGGCGCGGCCAACGAAATCCATCATGCCCGGGCGCTTGCCGCTGACATCACCTTCGGTGGCCTGCTTGTAGAGGGCATAGAACTCCAGCTTCAGTTCGTTGGACGGCTTGAAGTCGCCCTCAGCGTTCTGGATGTAGTTTACGGCTTCGTCGAAACGGGTTTTCAGGTCGCTCATGCGGGGTTCCTTTTTTTGGTGTTGAATCCGTTACTCACGGTGGCCCAGAGTATATCCAGACGCAATGGTGCCGTCATTGGCAGATCGTTCCAAACCGCTCAGCGTTACCGTCACTGGCAGTGCCTCATGGCCAAAACCTCGACGGCTTGGCAATTCCTTGCCCGGGAACGGGTTTTTGCCAGAAGCTGGCCAGTTTTTGCTTGAGTGGCTGATTAATTCTGTGTAAAGTTTTGCCCGTAGCGTGCCAGGAAGGCGCGCGCAAAGGACTGTAATACAGCAACTGAGTTTGCACATGGACCACAGGGAGCAAGCGCATGTCTTCAAAAGACGGTTCCGTCGCGCCTAAAGAGCGCATCAATATCAAGTATGTCCCCGCCACCGGTGATCAGCAGGCTGAAACAGAGCTACCGCTGAAGATGTTTGTCGTTGGTGACTTCAAGGGGCAGGCCGAAGAAACTCCGATCGAAGACCGCAAGGCGATTTCCGTCGACAAGAACAACTTCCGTTCTGTGATGTCGGAAGCCGGTCTCACCCTCTCCACCACGGTCACCAACAAACTGGACGAAGAAGCCGAAGAACTGCCGGTTAACCTCGACTTCCAGACCCTGGATGACTTTTCCCCGGATAGTATCTCCCGCCAGGTACCGGAGCTGAAGAAGCTGATTGAGCTTCGCGAAGCACTGGTTGCCCTCAAGGGCCCGCTGGGTAACGTGCCATCGTTCCGGTCCAAGCTGCAGGAACTGCTGGACAACGATGATGCCCGCGACAAACTCCTCCAGGAGCTTGAGCTGGCCACGGACGAAAGCGGCGAATAATCCGGACTCTGCCATTGCTGGCAGGTTTCACTTTTCTATTAAAACGTACTGAAGGGATGTGGTATGTCTGATACTGCTGAGCAGCATTCTGCTGCCTCCGAATCCGTTGCGGATGGCCGTCAATCAGGAGCTGAAGGCTCTCTGCTGGACCAGGTAATGGCCAACAGTCGCATGGCGCCCGCCGATGAAGGATACGATGTGGCGCGCCGCGGTGTGGCGACGTTTATCTCCAACCTGCTGAAAAGCGACGAGAAAGGCCAGCCGGTCAACAAGGCTCTGGTGGACCAGATGGTGGTCGAGCTGGACCGCAAGATCAGCGCCCAGATGGATGAAATCCTGCATGCACCCAAGCTGCAGGAACTGGAGTCCTCCTGGCGTGGCCTGAAACTGATGGTTGATCGCACGGATTTCCGCGAGAACATCAAGGTGGATATCCTCCACGCCACCAAGACCGAACTGCTGGAAGACTTCGAGTTTGCGCCCGACGTGACCCAGACGGGTTTCTACAAGCACATCTACTCCACCGAATACGGCCAGTTTGGCGGTGAGCCAGTAGGCGCCGTGGTCGGTAACTATGCGTTCACGGCTTCCACTCTGGACATGAAGCTGCTGCAGTACGTGTCTTCCGTGGGTGCCATGGCCCATGCGCCGTTCCTGTCCTCCGTTGCGCCATCCTTCTTCGGTGTCGACAGCTATCAGGAACTGCCCGCCATCAAGGAACTGAAGGCCGTTTTCGAAGGCCCGAAATACGCCAAGTGGCGCTCCCTGCGTGAGTCCGAAGACGCTCGTTACCTGGGCCTGACATCACCACGCTTCCTGCTGCGGGTGCCTTACGACCCCACCGAAAACCCGGTGCGCAGCTTCAACTACAAGGAAGAGGTGTCCGGTGACCATGAGCATTACCTGTGGGGCAACACCGCCTACCTGCTGGCCACGCGCCTGACCGAGAGCTTCGCCAAGTACCGCTGGTGCCCGAACATCATCGGTCCGCAAAGTGGTGGCTCGGTGGAAGACCTGCCGGTTCACACGTTTGAATCCTTTGGTCAGCTGGAAGCCAAGATCCCGACCGAGGTGCTGATCACCGACCGTCGCGAATACGAAATGGCCGACGAAGGCTTCATCGCCCTGACCATGCGCAAGGGCAGCGACAACGCGGCTTTCTTCTCCGCCAACTCGGTGCAGAAGCCCAAGCAGTTCCCCAACACCAAGGAAGGCAAGGAAGCGGAAACCAACTACAAGCTGGGTACGCAACTGCCTTACATGATGATCGTCAACCGCCTGGCGCACTACATCAAGGTGCTGCAGCGGGAGCAGATCGGTTCCTGGAAAGAACGTCAGGATCTTGAGCGGGAGCTGAACACCTGGATTCGACAGTACGTGGCCGACCAGGAAAACCCGCCGGCGGATGTTCGCAGCCGTCGTCCGCTGCGTGCTGCCAAGGTGATTGTTTCCGATGTGGAAGGCGATCCGGGCTGGTACTCGGTCTCCCTGGCGGTTCGTCCGCACTTCAAGTACATGGGTGCGAACTTCGAGCTGTCACTCGTCGGCCGTCTGGACAAGGACTAACCCGTGTTCAGGAGCACCGGTGCTGACGGTGTTCAGGCGTCGGGCGGCAGTTTGTTCGAGCGTTTGGAACAGGCTGCCGAACCCGCGGGGCAGGGCATGGGGGAAGTGACCCATGTGGTGGATTCCATCAAGCGCCATCTGGTTCGCCTGCTGAATGCCCATCCGGGCAACAGCGAGAGCGTGCCGGACCTGGGGCTGGTGGATTTCAACGACGCCACGCTTGGCACCCATGACCTGAGCATCCGTATTCGCAGCGCGATACGGCAGTGTATTGAGAAGTTCGAGCCCAGGGTGCACCGGGTGGATGTGATGGCAATGCCCCAGGGGCCGGATCCATTGCAGTTGCGGTTCCAGGTGACGGTCTACCTGAAGGTGGGTTCAGAAGACGATAAGACGACCATCGATTTGTTATTGGATGACAAGCGCTACTACCGAGTGATCTAACGTCACTGGCAGTAGCAAGCAGACACGGATGAGAGCAGGTGATGCGGGTGGCCGCCCAAAAGTGTGCGGAGCCATGGATGGCGGAGCCCAAGCGCCCATGGATGGCTTGAGCGTCTTTTGGGCGGCCACCCGCATTGCCTGCTCGGAGTCAGCGGGGACGGCGATACCTTTTCCTCTGGGAAAAAGAACTCGCTTCGCTCAGACACCTTTTTCCCGGCGGAAAAGGCATCCCCGTCCCCTCGATCGAACTTTGGTGTAGTGGTTCTATGAAGTTGAATCGATTTTACAGGGACGAACTGAGTTTTCTCAGGCTACAGGGACGGGAGTTTGCGGATGCGCATCCTCAGTTGACCCGGTTTCTTTCTGAGCAGAGTACTGACCCGGATGTTGAACGGCTGCTGGAGGGCTTTGCGTTTCTGACGGGGAAGCTTCGTGAGAAGGTCGAGGACGAGTTTCCCGAGCTGACGCATTCGTTGCTGAATATGCTGTGGCCGAACTATCTCAGGCCGGTGCCCAGTTGCACCATTATGCGGTTTGATCCGCAGTTGCATGCCATCAGCGAGCGCCAGCGGGTTGAGCGGCATACCGAGATCAAGAGCCGGCCGCTGGGTGATGCTACACGGCAGACCCAGTGCCGGTTCCGCACCTGCCGGGCGGTGGATGTGTTTCCGGTGAGTGTGGCGGATGCCCATGCGGAGCATTCGCGGGAAGTGTCGTCTGTGACCGTGGACCTGGCTCTGCATAGTGACCAGCCGTTGTCCTCCCTGGGCCTGGATAACCTGCGGTTTTACCTGGGAGGCGAGAGCCATATTTCAGAGACGCTTTACCTGTGGCTGAATCACTACCTGAAGCGCATGGAGCTGGTGGTGGGGGATTCGGTGTTTTCCATTCCGGCCAGCCATCTGAAGCCGGTCGGGTTTGCCAGTGATGAAGCCCTGTTGCCGTATCCCAAGAACGCCTATCCAGGCTACCGGATTCTGCAGGAATACCTGAGTTTTCCCGAAGCCTTCCGGTTTGTGGATATCCAGGGCCTGAAAGCGCGGTTGCCGGCGGTTCAGGCGGATGAGGTCAGCCTGCGTTTCCACTTCAGCCGCATTCTGCCGCCGGATGCGAAGATCCGGGCGGAGAACTTTCAGCTTTACTGCACACCGGCCATCAATCTGTTTAGCCACGAGGCCGATCCGGTGGACCTGAACGGTCGACAGACAGAGTACCGGATTGCGCCGTCCAGCCGCTCGCCGGAACACTACGAAGTGTTCAGCATCGAGCAGGTGGAAGGCTGGCTGGAAGGCCGCTCGGGGCGCGGGGAGCCGCGGTTGTACACGGCCTTTGAGAGTTTCCAGCATGAAGTGGAGCGCGATCGTGGTCGCACCGCCCTCTATTACCGGGTAAAGGCCCGGGAGAGTGTGCGGGGGGATGGGTTTGATCACTACATTTCCTTCGTGCGCGGGGATGAGTCCGAGTGTATGAACCGCCAGGAAGCGGTATCGCTGACGCTCACTTGTACCAACCGGCAGTTACCGCATCAATTGGCGGTGGGGGAGATCTGCATGGCGACGGAGACCACGCCGGCGTTTGCGTCGTTCAGCAATATTACCCGGCCTACCCATACCTTGCGGCCGACGCTGGATGGCAGCCTGTTATGGACGCTGATCTCCAACCTGTCCCTGAACTACCTGTCGCTGCTGGATGTGGACGCCCTGCGCACGGTGCTGCGGGTCTATGACTTTCGTGCCCTGGTGGACCGCCAGGCGGAGCGAGTGTCCCAGAAGCGTCTGGCCGGCATCCTGGATATTGAAACCATACCAGTGGATCGGATGGTGCGGGGGCTGCCCGTGAGAGGCATTCGCTCGGTAATGCGACTGGATCAGCAGTCGTTTGCCTCGGAAGGCGATCTTTACCTGTTCGGCACGGTGCTCAGCCAGTTCTTTGCACTCTACGCCAGTATTAACGCATTTCACCAACTGGAAGTGGTGAACACAGACAACCAGGAACGGTACACATGGACGTTACAGCAAGGGCAGCAGCCTCTGATGTAGCCGAGCTGCAGCCCGTTCTGGGCAATGCACGGCGCTACAGTTTTTTTCAGCTGGTGGACCTGATCCATCGTCACCACGGTGATGATCTGGAGCGGTCCCAGGACGAACAGCCCCAGCGGGAGCGTATCCGCTTCTCGGCATCAGCCGGGTTGGGGTTTCCGGGCAGTGATGTGGTGTCGGCGGCGTCGCCGGAGCACGAACATGCCCCCTACCAGCTGGAAGTCAGTTTCCTGGGCTTGCACGGCTCCCAGTCGCCCCTGCCGGGATACTACCTGGAGGACCTGGCCTGGGAAGCCGGACAGAACCTGGGCATCCGGCGCCACTTCCTGGATTTCTTCAATCACCGGCTGGTGACCCTGTTTCATCGGGCGTGGCGGAAGTATCGCTATTACGTACGCTTTCAGCCGGAAGCATCGGATGGCTTTTCCGAGCATATATTTTCCCTGGTTGGCCTGGGAGACCCGCAGGTCAGGGCGGCCACACCGGTCAACTGGTCCAAGATGCTGGCCTATGCCGGGATGATGGCAGGCCGCAGCCGCTCGCCGGAGGTGGTCAGCGGCATCATCGGTCACTGTTTTGATCTCGACGACGTGGGCATTGAGCAGTGGGTACTGCGGAGGGTGGAGATTCCCCAAGACCAGCAAACCCGCCTGGGACAGGCCAATGCCTCCCTGGGTGAGGACACATTGGTTGGCTCCGGCATTCGCGACCGCAGTGGCAAGTTCATCCTGAGTATCCGTAACCTGGACCGGCAGCGATTTGCGGACTTCCTGCCCAATGGTTCAGACCACGACCGATTGGTGAAGCTGGTGGAGTTTGTCACCCGGGAACAACTCGCCTACGACCTGGAGTTGCAGATGCGCCCCAGGGACGTGAAACCGATGCAAATGGGCGCCGATGTGCGTCTGGGTTGGAATTCGTTTGTGACACCGGAAAAGGCCAGGAAGCTGCCCGCGGTGCGACTGCAGATACGCCGCTGATCTCAATGAACTGAGTGAATGGATTCAGTAAAAGGAAACCGGATATGGAACATCAACAAAGCCGCAGCCTGAAACTGGTGGTCAGCAACCCCACCCAGGTTGCCAGTGGTCTCGCCCGGGAGCATGTATTCGGGGTCAGGGGTGGGTCCATTGGCAGTGCCGGCAGCGATACCTGGCAATTGTCCTCCCACCGTACCGGCGCCGTGGCGGGCCACGCCGAAGTGCGTTTTATGGACGGTGTGTTCTGCCTGATCGACCGTAGTGGCCGCACCTACATCAACAGCGGCACCCAGCCGGTGGGGCGTGGACGCCGGGCCCGCCTGAAGAGTGGCGACACCATCACCATAGGTCGTTACCAGCTCAGGGCGGAGGTGCTCAGTGGCCAGCGCCAGCCTGGCATCCTGCCGGAAGAAGCGGAGGACGACACCCTGGTGAATGTGGACGAAGGCGAGCTGATGCGAGCCGAAGAGCGGGAACCGGAAACCGCTGGTGATGAACCGCTGCACGGCTTGCAGCCAGTCCCGGGAGAAGTTTTCAGCGACGATCCTCTACAGGCATGGACCGACACCCGCGAGCAAAGCCGGAGCACTGAGGACGATATCAACCGTGAACAGGATTCCCTGCTGGCGGACAAGCCGGAGTGGTATGCCCGCGACGGCGCCGTTACCGACGAGTATCGCGAAAACCGGGATGTGGCCATGGGATTACCCGTGCAACAAGGAGAGCGTGACAGGATGTCTGAGACCACCAAACCGGCACGCCGCCGGGAGAGCAACGACCAGAGCCGACAGCACATCAGCGGTGCGCCGCTGTTGCGTGGCATGGAGACTGACCTGGGTTTTGCCGACAGCGATGAAATGCGCCTGTTCCTGGAAGAGGCCGGCCAGACCCTGAAAGCCACCGTGGAAGGTTTGCTGACCCTGCATCAGGGCGAGGACAGCCGCCATCAGGCCCTGCGCACCCGCTTGCAGCCTATCGAGGACAATCCGTTGCGCCTGGGCGAGGACTACAAGGATACCGTGCAGACCCTGTTCGCCAGTCAGCGCAGCCCGGTGCACCTGTCGGCGCCGGCGGCAGTCAGCGAAAGCATGCAAAGCCTGCATCATCATCAGGTCGCCACCCAGACTGCCATCCGCGAAGGACTGGACGCCATTCTCCACGCCTTTTCCCCCGAAGCGTTACTGCGCCGGTTTCACGGCTATCGCCGCGGACTGAAAACCGATGAAGACGAAAGCAACTGGGCATGGGAGATGTACCAACACTATTACCGGGAACTGAGTTCCAGCCGTCAGCAGGGGTTCGAGCGCCTTTTCCAGGAGGTGTTTGACCAGGCTTACGATCAACAACTGCGCCAATTACAGAGGGAGAACCTGTCGTGAAGTACTGCAAATGGAGTTTGCTGGTCGCCATTCTCGTTTTGGTGGGGTGTAGCACCCCCTATAACGCCGTTACCAAAACCGCCAAGGTGATATGGGACCCGGACATCCCCGTGGGCTATCCGGAAGACCTGCCAAGCCGCGTGGACCTGACCATGCTGGCGGAGCCGGATGTAAATCCCAACGAATCCCTGGCGCCCACGCCGATTGCCTTCCAGATCATCCAGATGCGGGACAGCTCGCGGCTGATGGCAGCGGATTTCGATCAGTTGCTGGGTGAGCTGGAGCCATCCCTGGGCCGCAACTACGTGGACCACAGCGATTACACCCTGGTGCCGGGACAGTTCAGATTTATTGAACCGTTCGAGATCGCCGAAGACACCCGTTTTATTGGTGTGATCGCCTTCTATGCCTACCCCAACCTGTCCCAGTGGAAGAAGGTGGTAAAGGTCGATCCCATTGGTGGTCGATACCACCTGCTGGTCAACCTGCGTGAGCGTGAAGTCAAACTCAGAAGGTCGGATGAGTCCTGATGTCTGCAACCAATCGAGTCGTCTGGAGTGATGGGCTGTTTATCAAACCCCAGCACTTCCAGCAGCAACAAAGATACCTGGAACACCAGATCAACGAACGGGCCCTGGCGGTTTCTGATTACCTTTATGGTTTTAGCGACCTGGAGCTCAATGCGGAATACCTGAGTTTTGGCCGGGTTGGCCTGGTGAGAGCCAGCGGCCTGTTCCCGGATGGCACTCGCTTCTGCCTGCCCCAGGACGATGTGATGCCGGAGCCCCTGGAAATCACCGACGCCTCCGTGGCCAATCAGGTGGTGTACCTGGCCCTGCCCCTGGGCAGTGAGAGCCTGGCAGAAGTGGAGTGGCGCGATGCTGCCATCGCCGGCCGTTTCCGCGCCCAGAGCGAGGAAATCCGGGACCTGCATTCCATCGACGGCGATTCCCACACCATCGACGTGGCCCGGGTAGCTCCGAAGCTGATGCTGGAGCGGGACGATCGCAGTGCCTACGCGGCCCTGGCCATCGGCCGGATCCTGGAGAAGCGCCCGGACGGCAGCCTGGTGATGGACCCGAACTTCATTCCCACCATGCTCAGTGTGCGGGCAGCGCCCCGGCTGCAGCGTTTCGTGGGGGAAATGGCCGGGCTGATGCGCGAACGGGCCAAGAACATTGCCGAGCGCGTGGGGGCCCCCGGGCAGGGCGGTGTGGCGGATGTGGCGGATTTCATGCTGCTGCAGATGCTCAATCGTGCCCATCCGCGTTTCCTGCACCTGGCGCGGCTGCGGCAGTTACACCCGGAGCGTCTCTACGAGGCGTTACTGGAATTGTGCGGCGAGCTGGTGACCTTCACCGATGAGAACCGCCTGCCCCAGGAATACACCGCCTATGATCACGACCTGCCGGAGGATTCCTTCACGCCGCTGATGCAGGTATTGAGGCAATCGCTGAGTACGGTGCTGGAGCCGCGGGCACTGGCCATCCAGTTGCAGCAGCGCCAGTACGGCCTCACAGTGGCGCCGATCCAGGATGTACAGCTGATCGGCCAGGCAGAGTTCATCCTGGCGGTGAAAGCGGATATGCCACTGGACGACCTGCGCAAGCAGTTCACCCAGCAGTGCAAGGTGGCGTCGGTTGAGAAAATCCGCGACCTCATCAGTCTGCAACTGCCGGGGATTCCGCTGTCAGCCCTGCCGGTGGCGCCCCGCCAGTTGCCGTATCACGCCGGGTTCGTGTACTTCCGGCTGGACGACCAGAGCCAGGCCTGGCAGATGCTCGACAACGCCAGCGGCTTTGCGTTCCACGTGGCTGGCAGTTTCCCGGGAATGGAAATGCAGTTCTGGGCAATCAGGAGCTAGATCATGGCAGATGCACCGGTGATGGATTCACCCAATGGCAACACGGAAGCAGGTGGCAGTGCGTTTGATGACCTGATGTTCGGGGACAGTACCCCCGATGGTCGCGTCGGCGACCAGGGCTTCGGCAATGAGCAATTCCAGCTGCGGGGACTGGAGGATAACCGGCTGATCGATGCCGCTACGCCTCTGCTGGGGCTGGTTATCCGGGTGCGCCGGCTGGCGGATTTTCACGGCGTGGAAGACCTGTACCAGCAGGTAGTGGATGAAGTGGCCGCCATAGACCGGGAACTGGTGGAGCAGGGTTACGAGCGCCCGACCGTGGTGGCTTATCGCTATGTGTTATGTGCCTTTATTGACGAGGCCGTACTGGGCACCGATTGGGGCGCCCACAGCGTGTGGTCCCAGCATTCCCTGCTGTCCCGCTTCCACAACGAAACCTGGGGTGGCGAAAAGGTATTTGCCATCACTGCCCGCATGGAGCAGGAACCCGCACGGTACCGCGACATGCTGGAGTTCATCTATCTGTGCCTGTGCCTGGGATTCGAGGGCCGCTACAAGGTGATGACCAACGGCCGGGACGAATACGAACAGATCATTCGTGGGCTGTATGAACAGATACGGGGGTTGCGTCGCGACGACGAACCGCAACCTCTGACCAGCGCGCTGGATAACGTTACCCCCGCCCGTAACCGGCTTCGCACCGGCCTTCCACTGTGGGGTATCGGCGGGCTGTTTGTGGCGGCCATGGCCGGGGTTTACACGCTTTACAACATAGCGCTGAACGAACGCATCAGGGATGTGCTCAGCGTACTGGAACAACTCCCGAAATAAGGAGATCACTGTGATTCGGGTAGAACTGCCGGCGCTGATAGGGCGCCTCAATGAGATCTGTCGCCAGGGCCTGGAAAGCTCGGCGGCCCTGTGTATCAGCCGTCAGGGCGCGGAGATTACTCCCGCCCACCTGCTGTTCAAGCTACTGGAAACGCCGTTTACTGATGTGCGCCAGATCCTGGAAAGTACCGGTATTGACCACCACACACTGCAACCGGTCGTAGGGGACAGCCTCAACGGCGAGCCTCAGTCCGCCGAGCCGTACCCATCGTTCTCGCCGTTACTGATCGAGTTGCTGCAGGACGCCTGGCTCATCGCCTCCACCGAACTGGGCCACACCGACCTGCGTTCCGGTGCCATCACGCTGGCGCTGCTGATGAACGCAGACCGCTACCTGATGCCCCAGGTCAGTCAGCGCCTGAAAGACATCAACCGGGAACAACTGCGCCGGCAGTTTGATTCCATGACCCGGGGTTCGGTAGAGCAACCCCGCACCGAAGAGGGCCCCAGTGCCGCCAACCAGGCGCAGGTGGACATGGACCCGCTCAAGCGCTACGCCACCGACTTCACCAGACTGGCCCGTGATAAAAAGCTGGACCCGGTGGTCTGCCGCGACACTGAAATCGACCAGATGATCGACATCCTCTGTCGTCGCCGCAAGAACAACCCCATCGTGGTCGGTGACGCCGGCGTGGGCAAAAGCGCCGTTGTTGAAGGCCTGGCCCTGCGCATCGTCAACGGGGATGTGCCCGAACGCATGACCAGCGTGGAGCTGTGGACCCTGGACATGGGCGCGCTGCAGGCTGGTGCATCGGTAAAAGGTGAGTTCGAAAAGCGACTGAAAGGCGTCATCGAGGCGGTGAAAAGCTCCGCTACACCCATCATCCTGTTTATCGACGAAGCCCACACCCTGATCGGCGCCGGCAACAGCGAAGGCGGTTCCGACGCCGCCAACCTGCTCAAGCCGGCCCTGGCCCGCGGTGAATTGCGGACGATTGCTGCCACCACCTGGCGCGAATACAAGAAATACTTCGAGAAAGACCCGGCGCTGAGCCGCCGTTTCCAGCCGGTGGCGCTGGACGAGCCCAGCCCAGCCCAGGCGGTTCACATTCTCCGTGGCCTGCGCACGGTCTACGAAAAGGCCCATCGGGTACTGATCGCCGACAGTGCTCTGAAAGCGGCCGCCGACATGTCCGCCCGTTACCTGGCGGGCCGCCAGCTTCCGGACAAGGCCATCGATGTACTGGACACTGCCTGCGCCCGGGTCAGCCTCAACCTGAGCACACCCCCGCGCCGTCTCAGCCACGTGCGTAGCGAACTGCACCAACTGAGCATGGAGCAGGAACTGATGGCCCGTGAACAGACCCTGGGGCAGGCCATTGATCACCAGCGCGAGAGTGAATTGGTTGAACGCCTGGAAGCCCTGCGTTTGGAAGCGGAAGCACTGGAACAGAGCTGGAACGACCAGCGGGAACTGGTGGCGCGCCTGGTGGACATCCGCGAGCAACTGCTGAGCGAAGAGGCTACCGACGTCGAAGCATCGGCGGGAGCAACCACCCCTGAAACCTACGAAGAGCGCCCGGACCTGAAAAGCGAAGCCGCCGCCATCGAACAGGAACTGGCGGAACTGCAGGCGGATGAGCCACTGGTACATGCCCGTGTCGACGCCCGCCAGGTGGCCGAAGTCATCGCCGACTGGACCGGTATCCCGGTCAACCGCATGACCGCCGACGAACTGGGAAAAATCACCCACCTGCCGGAGTACCTGCAGTCCCACATCAAAGGCCAGGACACCGCCATCGGTGCACTGCACCAGCACCTGCTCACCGCCCGTGCCGATCTGCGCCGCCCGGGCCGCCCCATGGGTGCCTTCCTGCTGGCCGGCCCCAGCGGTGTCGGTAAAACCGAAACCGTGGTGCAACTGGCCGAACTGCTCTACGGCGGCCGCCAGTTCCTCACCACCATCAACATGTCCGAATACCAGGAGAAGCACACCGTCTCCCGCCTCATCGGTTCACCGCCGGGCTACGTCGGATTCGGCGAAGGCGGCATCCTCACCGAAGCCATCCGCCAGAAGCCCTATTCGGTTGTGCTGCTCGACGAAGTCGAAAAAGCCCACCCGGAAGTCCTCAACCTGTTCTACCAGGCCTTCGACAAGGGCGAGCTGGCCGACGGCGAAGGCCGCCTGATCGACTGCAACAACGTGGTGTTCTTCCTCACCTCGAACCTGGGCTACCAGACCATCGTCAGACACGCAGACGAGCCGGAGAAGATTGAAGAAGCCCTGTACCCGGAACTGGCGGACTTCTTCAAACCAGCACTGCTGGCACGTATGGAAGTCGTGCCTTACCTGCCGCTGGGCGAAGACACCCTCAACCGCATCGTTGGCGACAAACTCGACCGCCTGGCCACCCAGATCGGCGACCGTTACCACACCACAGTGGAACTGGAAGACGGCCTGGTAGAAGCCATCCGCAGCCGCGCCACCCGAAGTGAAAACGGCGCGCGCATGCTGGAGTCAATTATTGAAGGTGAGCTGTTGCCACCGGTGTCATTGGCGCTGCTGGAGAAGCTGGCAGCTCGGGAGCCAGTCACCAAAGTGACCCTCGGCGTCGAAAACAACAAATTCACCGGGGTTGTTGCATAAGGCAACTGACAAGTAGCGGGCCGTGCGGATTCACTTTCCGAAACCGTGCGGAGCCATGGATGGCGGAGCCGAGCGTACAGGGATGTATTCACAGCGTGTTTCGGAAAGTGAATCTGTACGGTACGCGGTCCTTGAGGGACAAGGAAAAGGGATAAAAAGAATGGGACGGATGCAGATGGAGTTGCACACCGGCATAGACCTGGCGGTTGAGCTGCTCCGGCAGGACAACCTGCCAACCCTGCTAAAAGTCGCTTCACGGCAACTGGAAAACACCTTCGGTATCAGCCGCTGCTGGACACTGGAACTCGACCTCAGCGGCCGCACACTCCACTGTGCGGCACTGGGCGACCAGGGCGAATTCGATTGCGGCGACTTCAGCCACCCCTTTGCCCACCTGCTGCAACAGGGCAAACCCAGGGAACTGTCACGGGCCGCCAGCTATCGCCTCGACCACGAAGGCTTTCAGGCCATGGTCGAAGCCAGCAACCGGCCCCGGTCATTCTGGCTCGAGCCCATCAAAGGCGAAGACGGCCGCACACTCGGCATCCTCGTGCTTTGCAACGAAGAACCCGAGTGGGAAGGCATCACCGCCCAGCCACTGTACCGGGGCCTGCTGACCCTGCTGTCCCATCAATGGGTCAGCCAGCTCAGAACCAGCGACCAAGTGTGGCAGCGGCGCATGCTCAAACGCTCGCTGGACCACCTCCACGATGCCGAAGCCGTGCGTCAGCGCTGTGAACAACTGGCGAATACCCTGGTTGGCAGCTCCGCAGCCATGACCGACCTGCGCGCCCAGATAGTACGGGCCGCCGGCAGCCAGCTTTCGGTACTGGTACAGGGCGAAACCGGCTGCGGCAAGGACCTGGTTGCCCAGGGCATCCACCGCTTCTCCGACCGGGCCGCAGGGCCCCTGGTCGTGGTCAACTGCGCCGCCATTCCGGACTCACTGCTGGAAAGCGAACTCTTCGGCCACACCAAGGGGGCCTTTTCCGGTGCCGACCGGGCCAAGGAAGGTCTGCTGGCCCAGGCGGATGGCGGCACGCTCTTTCTGGACGAAATCGGCGATATGCCCATGGCCCTGCAGTCGAAATTGCTGCGTGTGCTGGAAAGCCGTCGTTTCCGCCCACTCGGCGCTCAGCAGGAACAGCATTCAGACTTCCGCCTGGTGGCGGCCACCCATCAACCACTGAGCAGTTGCATTGAAGAAGGCCGCTTCCGGCGTGACCTCTTCTACCGCCTCAGCCAGTTCCCGTTGCGGGTTCTGCCACTGAGGGAGCGACCGCAAGACCTGGAGCCCCTGTGCCGGCATTTCATTCGTGAATACACCGCCCGGGAGGGCGGTGGCCCAATGGGCATCAGCAGCCATGCCCTGAGCATGTTGACCGGCTACAGCTTCCCTGGAAATGCCCGCGAATTGCGGAATATTGTCGAGTTTGCGTGCCTGCAGACGCCGGTAGGCGATGATATCCAGCCGGAAGTGTTGCGCCTGGATGACCTGTTTCCGGACCAGGAAACCTGTATAGCGAGCGATTTCCAGGCGCAGATGGTTCCGGGCGTTCCCCAGGCGGAGGACGTGGACGACCTCAGGGCTGCGGCCCAGGCGTTCGAAGCTGCCATTATACGTGAGCGCTTACGCCAGTATGGCGGCAACCGCGCCCAGGCGGCAGAGAGCCTGGGCCTGCCCAAGCGAACCCTGGCCCACAAATGTCTGAAGTATCAGGTGACTGAAGCGTGAAACGGTTTTATCGAAGTAACTACCCTCTTGCTGCCGCATTCTGTGCCCTCAGCCTGACATTTTCTCTGACTGCCAGTGGCGACATCCGCCAGCAACTGTCGGCCGCCCGGGACTGCACCACTGAAAGCCAGCGCCTGGAACGCCTTGCCTGTTTCGATGAAGTGTTCGGCACGCCCGTCGAAGTAGCGATCGACGATGTCATCAGCGGCAACCAGCCGGAACGCTGGCGTCAGGCCTTTGCCCTGGAGCAGCGTCGCCGGCCGGGAGACGGCCCGCTTTATCGTGACACCTCGGAGCAGGCGGGACACCTGGTAACGCTCAGCGCGCTGGGAGTACAACCTCCCCGGCCGTTACTCGCGGTGCAGTGCCACAACAACATCACCGAGCTCACGCTGATGTTGCCCGAAGCAGTAAAAGAGGAACGGGTGACGGTTGATTTTGGCCAGGGCCGGCAGATCTGGCGGGTGCGGGACGAGGGCTTTGTCATCAGTGGCGGCCGGGGCCTGCCAGCCATTCGCACGGTGCGGGAAATGTCTGCAGGTTCGGGTGTCACCGTTGCCTCGTCCAGTGGCGCTATCGACGGGCTGATGTTTGATCTGCAAGGATTCCGGGAAACTTTGAAGCCACTGCGGAAAGCCTGTGGCTGGTAGACGGTGAGAGTTTGACACGCGATTTGTAAAGACAGGGATTGGACATGCAGGCAGTAGAGCAGCATCCATACGTTGAACAGGTGTTGAGTGCCTTTCCTGGTGAGAGCGCCACGGGTGAAAACCTGATGGACGACGCCACCATGGAATACCTCGAGAACGAAATCATGAAGGTGGGCTCGCTGGCTCACACTGGTGTTGAATGGGGAGAGGTGGAAAGCGAGTCGCTCCGCCTGCTGTCGGACACCAGCAAGGACCTAAAGGTATTGGGGTTTCTGATGCTGTGTCTGCAGCGCGGCGGCAACGGCGAACGTTTTGCCCTGTCGCTGTACCTGTTGCACCGGGTGCTGGACAGCTGGTGGGACGATGCCTGGCCGTACCCGGGCGACAAGGGCAAGCGCGCCCGCAAGATGCTGCTGACCCAGATTCTGCAGCGCGCCCTCAAGGAAGTATCGGCGATGAGCTTTGACGGCGGTGTGGGGGACGGCCGCGAATTCTGCCTGACCATCCTCGGCAAGCTGATGGAGCAGGCAGGCGCCCGCGAACTGCCGGACGACGGGCTCGTTGATCTGCGTCGGGCGGTTGAAAAACTGCCGTCACCCTATGACACGCCCATACCGCCCGAAGCTGCCGATAAAGCGCAAACAGCAGCTTCGTCCACTTCAGGAATGGCGTCGTCCCATGCCGGCGGTGCATCGTCTACCTCCCTTGGCAACCTGACCCTGGACCCGGCGAACGAGCGGGCGACCCGCCAGAGCCTGCTGAAAGTCGCCGACATGCTGACTGAAACCACACCTGCTGATGAGCTTGGCTACCAGCTTCGTCGTTACGCCATCTGGCAGACCATCACTTCGGTTCCCCCGGCCCGGGACGGCGTCAAGAGTGACCTGGCGGCTGTCAGTGCCGACCGTGTGGCGGACTATCGGGAAAGCCTGTCGAAATCGCCGGACCTGGCGCTGTGGCAACGCATTGAACAGAGTCTGTCGGTCAGTCCGTTCTGGCTGGAAGGCCACTGGCTGAGTGCGCAGGTGGCCTCCGCGCTGGGGCACGAGGCCTGTGCCGAAGCTATCCGCACGGCGGTTAAAGCCTTCGTTGAGCGGTTGCCGGAACTGGCGGACATGACGTTTAACGACGGCACGCCCTTCCTGCCCAGGGCGGTTGCGGACTGGATACTCAGTGGCCCGGCAAAAGGTGGTTCCGCCGGTGGTGCGAGCTCCTGGGAGCAAGCCTACGACGACGCCCGCGGCGTCATGGAACAGAAGGGTCTGGCGGCGGCGATGCAACTGCTGGAAGAAGGTCTGGAAGCGGCCCGCGAACCGAGGGACCGGTTCTACTGGCGGCTGATGAGCAGCCAGCTGATGAAAGACAGCGGCATGAAAAGCCTGGCGAAACAGCAGGTGCAGGATCTGCGTGAGCAGACCCGTGGTATGAGCCTTGAAGACTGGGAGCCTGGCCTGGTAGCCCGGCTGGACAGACTTGCGTAAACACAGACGGACTAATTAACAGGAATGGACACCATGTGGAGACAAGCCCTACTCATTGGACGACGGATACTGCCCTATGTGCGCAGTGCGGCGCCGATTACCCTGGCACTGGGTGTGGTGGTACTACTGGCCGCAACCTGGTGGCTGGGGCCACGCCTGGAAATCAACGGTGAATATCCACTGGCAGCCTGGCAGATGCGCGCCCTGGTCACCCTGGTGGTTGTGCTGCTGGTGGCGATGGTCTGGGGCATGGTGCTGGCCCGCAAGTTGCGCAAGGTAAACGTTGCCAAGGCACAGGAGCAGAAGGAAGAGGAAGATCCGATCCTGCCGCTGGAACGCCGCCAGCAACGCCTGCTTGATCGCCGCCTGGCAGAACTCAAGAGCAACCTGCCGGGGCGCAAGGGCGTCTACCGTTTGCCCTGGTACCTGGTTATGGGCCTGGAAGGTGCCGGTAAGACCAGCCTGATCCAGCGCTCCGGACAGACCTATACGCTAACCAACGTGACCCGCAACCCCCGCACGGAGCGTAATCCTTTTGGTTTCGAATGGTGGGTGGGCGATAACGGTGTACTGATAGATCCGGACGGCGAACTGCTCAGCCAGAACGACGGTCAGGGTGCCGGCAGCGAGATTCAGCAACGGCTGTGGACCCATTTCATCAACTGGCTGGAAAAGAACCGTCCCCAGCGCCCGCTGAACGGTGTGGTGCTGGCTGTGGATCTTGCGCGTCTGAGCACGGCCAATGAACAGCAACGTCAGGCCCAGGCAATCCTGCTTCGAACCCGTCTGCGGGAACTGATGGAGCAACTGGGGTCCCGGTTACCGGTGTACATCAGCTTTACCAAGATGGATCTGCTCTACGGTTTTGCACCCTTTGCACGAACTCTGTCAAAAGCTGAACGTGAGCAACCCCTCGGCTTTACGTTTCAACTGGACGGCCAGCAAGATCCGGACGACTGGCTGGGTGAGTTTGACCAGAGCTTCAGCAAGCTCGCGGAACAACTGGGTGAGCGGCTTCCGGACGTATTGTCCGCCACCCGGGATGCCGAAGAACGTGCGGCAGCCTATTCCTTTACCCGCCAACTGGCGGGGCTGAAGCCGGTGCTGGAACAGTTCCTCGCGGACCTGCTTTCTGCGGATGCGTTTTCAACGCCGGCCCTGGTCCGTGGCACCTACTTTACCTCCGTGGTCCAGGAAGGTGTGCCGGAAGATGCTTTTGTATCTGCCGCTGCCGCCAGCTATGGTCTTGCCGGCCCGATACAGCCGGCACAACGTGGCGGGCAGTCATCCAGCCTGTTCACCGAAAAGTTGTTTCCCAATATCATCTATCGCGAAGCCGGCCTGGCCGGTGATAACCAGAAGGTGGTTGGTCGCCGGCGGCGTCAGGTTGCGGTGGCCGCGATAGTGGCCGTCGCTGCCGGCCTGGGCATGACTGCCGGATGGCAGCATTATTTTATTCAGAACGCCGAAGCCGCCATGGCCGTTGAGGAACGGGTGCGCAGTTTCATCGATAACTGGCGCCCGATTGGCTACGAGCCGGATACCACCGGCCGCAATTTGCTGGAACCCCTGGACCAGTTACAGGAAGCCACGCTGGCGTTCGGAGATTACCGTGCGGAGCCGGCGGTCGTGGCGGATATGGGCCTTTATAAGGGCCACAAGATTGGCCCGGAAGTCGAAGAGTCCTATCTGGACATGTTGACCTATCAATTCATGCCGGCCTTGATGCTGGGCGTAATGGGAGAGATGAGCGATGCTCCGGACAACAGTTCCGAGCGCCTCGACCACCTGCGCGTATTGCGCATGCTCTACGATGCCAGCGGCCGCCGCAAGGATATTGTCCACAGTTATATGAGTGAGTATTGGCAGCGTGCCTACCCGGCGCAGCGTAACCTGCAGCAGCGGCTGCTCAGCCATCTGGACTACGCCCTGCTGCACACGGACCTGAACAAGCGTGTCGCGGAGGGTGACAAAACCGCCGATAGGGCGCTGGCACCGTTCCGCAGCGGCGTCCAGTGGGCCCAGCATGAGCTCGGGCGTATCGCGACCCCGGAACGGGTCTATCGTGACCTGGAAAAGGAAGCCGAGCAGAATTTCCAATCGCCCCTGGACCTGGCGCGGGAATCCGGCCCGGCCTTCAGCACCGTGTTTGTGCGCCTGGATGAATTCGGTGAGCCGCTGGAAGATGAGCATACGGAACAGGAGGACCCGGCCGTGATTCCGTCGTTGCTGACTCGCCAGGGCCTGGACTCCTGGTTCCTGCGCAAGTCCGGCTCCGTCACGGAGCTGGCCCTGGTGGATGCCTGGGTGCTGGGCCGCCGGGATGATGTGGACTTCAGTGAAGCCGATGAAGCCCGGTTGCAGGCGCAACTGCAGTCCCTGTATGCGGAAAACTATGTCGCCAACTGGCGCCGGGCTTTGAGCCGGCTGGACATCCAGAGCTTCAGCGACCTCAATCACGGTGTGCGTGTCCTGGAAAGCCTGACCAGTGGCCACGAACCGCTGAACCAGTTGCTGGCCCACGTAACCGCCAATACCCGTCTGATTCCGGGTGGCAGCGAAGAGGCCGACGCGGCCCGCAAGGTAATGGAGCAGTCTGCCCATTTCCAGATGGTGCAGGAAATTGAGCGTCAGTTTACTGACCTGAACGAACTGATGGACAAGCAGGGTGATGACCCGAGTGATATGGAGCAGGTCATGGAGGTGGTGCATAGCCTTCATACTTACCTGCGCGGTATTCAGGAAGCGCCGGATCGCGGAAAGGCCGCCCTTTCAGCCGCCCGCGCCCGTATGGGCCTGAGAGGGGCAGACCCGATTTTCACTCTGCAGCGGGTGGCTTCCAACCAACCAGCGCCCCTGGATCGCATGCTGGAAAAACTGGCTTCCGAAAGCTGGCGTGTGGTGCTCGACCAGGCCGTGGCGCAACTTGAGCGTCAGTGGTATCGGGAAGTGTATCAGCCCTTCCAGCAGAGTCTGGCCAGGCATTACCCGTTCAGTCCGGGGGCCGGCCGTGACGCGGCACTGCAGGATTTCGAGCGCTTTTTTGCGCCGGAGGGCGTACTGGATCAGTTCTATACCGAGAACCTGAAACTGTTCCTGGAAGATCATCCGGAGAACATTGCCGGTTCCAAACGCGCCAGTCTGGTTCGTCGCGACGTGTTGGCGTCGCTGGAAAAGGCTGAAAATATCCGCCGCGCCTTTTTCACCCGAAGTGGCTCGCTGGATGTCGAGTTTGCGATGGAGCCGTTGCACCTGTCTTCCAACAAGCGTCGCAGCGTAATGAACGTGGACGGGCAACTGGTAGAGTTCAGTCACGGTCCGAGCCAGAGCATTCCGCTGGTGTGGCCCAATACCTTGCGGGATTCGGTCGAAAGCCGGGTCACTCTGGTGCCCACGGAAGTGAACCGGTCCCCCCGAAGTATCTCGGAAAACGGCCCATGGGCCCTGTTTCGCCTGCTCGATGAGGCAGATATCACCGGCGTGAGCAACAGTGCCGTGGACGTACGGTTTGCACTGGACGAAGGCGAGATGCGTTATCGCCTGCATGCGGGCAGTAATACCAACCCGTTCACGCAGAAGTTACTGGCGGGGTACCGGATTCCACGCAGTCTGTATTAGTCTAGTGGCTATTGATAGGGAAGGATAACCAATGAATGGACTGCTGATACTCGTTTGTTTGCTGATCACCCCCATCGCCCAGGCCGGCACTTACCGCTGGGTCGATGAGAATGGCCAGACCCATTTCGGTGACCGGCCACCGGCGAACACTGCCGCAGACGAAATGACCCTGAAGGCCACTACTCCGTCCCCGGACGAGGCCGTTCGTCAACGCAAGCAGCGGATGAACGAGTTCCTGGAGCAGACTGAGCAGGAGCGTTCTGAGCGCAACAAGGCTGAGGCCGAACAGCAGGCAAAGGCCACGAAGCATGCAGCCCGTTGCCAGGCCCTCCGGGCGCGATTGAAATTTCTCAAGAGTGTGTCGGGGATTTACCGGCTCAACAGCGAAGGTGAGCGCGTTTTCGTCGACGATGAAGAAAACGAGCGCCTTCGTCGTGAGTTTCGGGCCAGGGTCCAGAGTGAATGCGATATCTGAGAATTTAAACCAGGTAGCGGCTTCATAAATCTGACATTGTCAGCGGATGACACAACCTTCACGTACAGACCCATACCTTGTGCTACATTAATGACAGCCATGGCCGTTTTTACACCTTTCCATGGTTTATGAATGCTGTCGGGAGATCATCAGACTCTCCTGTGCAGGTATTCAGCCAACAGTTCTTATCGTTACCAAACGCGGAAATAGTAGTTTGGTTTACTGACAAGGAGGCAACAGATGGAAGCGAAGTCCAATCAAAACGATTATGAACAGGTAAGAGAAGACCTCAAGAAGCTCAGCGAGGATCTTTCCAAACTCACCAAAACCGTTACTGAGGGGCAAAAGACCAATATCAGCAATCTTCGTGACGAAATTCGCCGGGAAAGCCGTGAGGCGTTTGACCAGGTGAAGCAACGCGGGGATGAAGCCATTACCCGTGCCCGTGATGCCGGCAGCAAGGCCGTGGACGATGTCGAGCACAAGATCGAAGAGCGGCCGTTTCTCAGTATCATGATCATGTTCCTGGCCGGATTGCTGGTAGGCCGTCTGTTGGATCGCTGATCATGCTGGATTCAGCCTGGTTACGGGGCGTCCTGCGCAAGGCAGTCGCGGCCATTGTTGGTTTTATGCTGGCCCTGGTGTTGCTGGTCGCCCTGTTGATTACCGGTTTTTACCTACTCGTTAATGCCGCCACACTGGCGTTGTCCCCCGTTCTGGGTGAGGCTGGTGCTTTGGCGGTAACGGGTTTGTCCTGTCTGTTGTTACTGGCTCTGTTTTTCTATCGGATGACCCGTCCGGTTTCCGCGAAAACGTCTTCCCATAAGGGCAAAGGGCAGTCATCAGGCTCTCCGGTGGATCTTATCAGGGATCTTGTCCGCGATAATCCCCTGGAAGCCGTTGCCGCGGCGTTCACTCTTGGCGTGGTGGAGCAGAGCGACCCGCGCCTGAAGTCGCTGCTGTTGCAGGGCGGCATGGCGTTGATGAAAGAAGCGGAAGCTGAACAGGCCCGAGGGCAGGAAACATCGGACGCACCTGCCAGCAACACGGACGCGCCAGCCACCTGATCGTCACTACAACGTAACCCGCCCCATTGATAATGGCTGTGCAGTTTCATGCATCGCACAGGGAGCTTGTTATGAAGTTACGCACGTTGCGGGTTATGGCATTGCTGATGTCATTGGTCTCCGTCGCCAATGCCAGCCCGGGTGGGCAAGGCAAGGGCCAGGTTCATCTCGGGCCCAGGCCGTTCTGGCTGGTGCAAGACATGGATGAGGGGCCACTGAAAGACGCTTTGCAGTCCTGCCAGGCCAGAAAACCCAGACCTACGGATTTCTCGATAGGGCACCGGGGTGCGCCCTTGCAGTTTCCGGAACACACCCTGGAATCCTACGTGGCGGCCGCTCAGATGGGAGCCGGTATCCTGGAGTGCGATGTCGCCTTCACCAGGGACCGGGAACTGGTCTGCCGCCATGCCCAGAACGATCTTCACACCACCACCAATATCGTGACCATTCCGGAACTGAGCGCCAAGTGCACACAGCCATTTGTGCCGGCGGATCCACAAAGCGGCACCGAGGCTCAGGCAGAATGCCGTACCAGCGATATCACGCTGGAGGAGTTCAAGTCCCTGAAAGGCAAGATGGACGCGTTCAACCCCATGGCGACGACTCCCGAAGAATACCTGGGGGGAACCGCGGACTGGCGTACTGACCTGTACAGCAGTCGTGGCACCTTGTTGACCCATCAGGAAAGTATCGAGCTGTTCAAGGCGCTGGGCGTGAAGTTCACTCCGGAGCTGAAAACACCGGTGGTAGAGATGCCGTTCGATGGAGATTACAGCCAGCAGGATTATGCCCGCCAGATGATCCAGGACTACATCGATGCTGGTGTAAACCCGAGGGAAGTCTGGCCGCAATCGTTCCTGCTGGACGATGTGCTGTTCTGGATCAATGATATGCCCCGGTTTGGAAAGCAGGCGGTGTTCCTGGACCAGCAGCCGATGACCGCGGAAAACTCGTCCCCGTCGTGGATGGAGAGCCTGTCCGCACAAGGGGTGAATGTCCTGGCACCGGCGCTGTGGAAGATGCTGGCCCTGGATGGCCACCAGCAAATCGTGCCGTCGGAGTATGCGGAGAATGCCAGGGCCGCTGGGCTGGACCTGATTGCCTGGACGGTTGAACGCAGCGGCCCGCTGGCCGATGGCGGTGGCTGGTATCACCAGACCATCACCGATGCCATCAATAACGACGGTGACGTGTTCAAGGTGATTGATGTGCTGGCGCGGGAGGTCGGGGTCATCGGCATCTTCTCCGACTGGCCGGCAACCACCACCTACTACGCCAACTGCATGGGATTCGCAGGTCGGGCCCATTAGACAGCAGTTGCCACGCAGCCGGAATCTGGTGGAAATTCAGCCAATCGTTAAAGCGCTTATCAGAGTAGACTGGTGGTTACATCATCAGACGGTAACGGTTGTGCATGGATACAAATACCAGCCCGGCATGGCAAAGACATGCCTCAGCCATTCTCAGCGGGTTTTTCGGGGACTGGCTTGAGGCGCGCAATAATCCTCTGGCGATGCCCATGACGTTTTTCCATGGGCATGAGCCGGTTAATCCGGGTTCTCCTGATCTGGAGAACCCTGGCTCAACCTTGTGCCTGTCGATTCACGGCCTGATGGAGCTGGAGTCGGTATGGGCTATCCCGGGCCGGGGTGGTGCTCATTACGGCTCGCTGCTAGCGGCTGAGAATAGCGACATTACGCCTCTGACTCTCCGATACAATAGTGGTCGGTCTATCTGGCACAACGGAGAAACGCTCGCCGACATGCTTGATACCCTGGTCAGCCACTGGCCTGTGTCCGTTGAGCGGATAATCCTGATCGGGCACAGCATGGGCGGGTTGCTGATTCGCAGTGCCAGTCACTTTGGTCAACGCCATGGTCATCACTGGGTGGAGCAGCTCAGGGACTGCGTCTACGTCGGCTCCCCCCACGATGGCTCGTGGCTGGCAAGGGGTGCCATGGCGACGGCTGACCGGATGAATAAGGCGCCGAGGGATTATTTGCGGGTGCTGGGCGAAGTGATAGATCTGCGAAGCGAGGGTATTCGCAACCTGTCCCGCGGCGAAGTGTTGAGCAGCGAAGATGGCGAGCCACCTTTGCTGCCGGGTGCCCGACATTACGTTGTCTGTGGTTTGCTGGCGCGTACCCGTGAGCATCCGGTGAATGCGCTGTTCGGTGATGCACTGGTACAGGAATCCAGTGCCCGCGGCCGCGAGCGTAAAGGCTGGACACTCACTGGTGAAGCCAGCTTTCCAGGTGTAGACCATATCCGTCTGGCTCATCATCCCGATGTAGCTGACCAACTGAGGAAGTGGTTGTTATGAACAAGCAGGATCTCGACTGGTGGGCCGGCGTTGCCGATGTGGCCGCCAGTGGTATCGATCATGGTGCACGCAAGCTTGAACGGGTCCATCTGAGCATTGCAGACGAAACGTTCAACCTTCTGCGGCAGGTGCCGGTGACCAGGCCCTGGAGTGATGGCATTCGCACGATCCATCACGGCATCTCCCGTCTGTCGTACCGCAGTGTATCGCTTGCCGCCAGTGGTCTGGGCGGATTGGTCAGGCGGGCAAATGTTACGAAAAGTTGTGAATCTGACATTAAATAGCATGAAATATATGTGAACAGACCGTATTGCGCATTTAATGCACATCCTGCCTGTTTGTAGGTAGCCTGAGATCAGGTAACCGTTCTGACCTCGGCCATGCTGGTGGCGCCGGTTGTCTGGGCACAGGACGATACCGACAGGCCGGACTTTGATGCCGGCCGCGTTGGTATGCGTTTCCAGTTCTGATGTGCGAGCGTAATCGCCCGGGGCAATACGCCCCGGAGCTCGCTCATTACTGCACGTTTTCCAGCTCGCCGAACCGGTCTGTAAACAATGCGGATGACAGGTAGCGCTCTGCGGAATCCGGCAGCACCACTACGATATTCTTGCCCTTGAATTCCGGCAGCTTGCCAATCCTTACCGCCGCTACAACCGCTGCACCACAGGAAATTCCGCACAGAATGCCTTCTTCCTGCATCAGCCGGTGCGCCATGTCCATCGCCTCCTGATTGCTGACTGTCTCCACCCGGTCCACCAGATCCATGTCCAGGTTGCCCGGAATGAAGCCTGCGCCAATGCCCTGGATCTTGTGAGGGGCGGGTGTCTGTTCCTCGCCGGCCCGGGCCTGGGTGATGATGGGTGAGTCTTCCGGTTCCACAGCAACGGTGGTTATGGCTTTACGCCGGGTGTTGCGGATGTAACGGGCGACGCCGGTCAGGGTGCCGCCGGTACCTACACCGGACACAAAGATATCAACGGCGCCGTCGGTGTCGTTCCAGATTTCCGGGCCGGTGGTGTCCTCGTGAATCCGGGGGTTTGCCGGATTCTCGAATTGCTGTGGCATAAAGTGCTGATCCGGGTCTTCGGCAACAATTTCCTCGGCTTTGGCGATTGCACCCTTCATGCCCTTGGGTGGTTCCGTCAGCACCAGCTCTGCCCCCAAAGCCTTCAGTACCTTACGCCGCTCCAGGCTCATTGATGAGGGCATGGTCAATAGCAGCTTGTAGCCTCGCGCCGCTGCCACAAAGGCCAGGGCGATGCCGGTATTGCCACTGGTGGGTTCAACGATGGTCATGCCGGGCTTGAGGACACCGCGTTTTTCGGCATCCCAGATCATGGCGGCGCCAATCCGGCATTTTACCGAGTAGGCCGGGTTGCGACCTTCAATCTTGGCCCAGATGGTGGCGCCTTCGTTTACCCGGTTAAGCGCCACCAGCGGTGTGTTGCCGATCGACAGAGAATTATCCTGGTAAATGTTGGCCATGGTGGTCTCCTTTTGCGTCGTGAGTATCGCAAAGGATAGCATCACGCGGCCCGCCCTGGCTGCCAGTTAATCGCTGTCCTCAATAGTCAGGGCTTCCAGTCGGTTGCGGCCGTTCTGTTTGGCAATATAGAGCGCTTTGTCGGCCAGGCGAAGGAATTCCGCCGGCGAGGTATCCTTGCGGGGAGTGCCGGTGGCCAGGCCAATGCTGACTGTAAAACGGATCTGTTGGTCGTTGCAGGTGGAAGTCTGTTCGGCCAGGGCTTCGCGGAAACTTTCCAGGCGCGAAATCAGCTCGTCGCGGTCGCTGAAGCTGGTAAAAATCACGAATTCCTCACCGCCGAATCGGGTGAGGCGGTCGGTGTCGCGGCGGAAATGATCGCGCATGGTATCGGCCAGGGCAACAAGGCACTTGTCACCTGCGGCGTGGCCATAGGTATCGTTAATGGTCTTGAAATGATCAGCGTCCACCATGGCAACCGCAAACCCCGCCTGGTGTCGCTGGCACCAGTGAAAGCTTTTGCTGAATTCCTGGTCAAAATAGCTGCGGTTGCCAATCTGGGTCAGGTCGTCGGTGACACTGAGGTATGCAAGGCGCTCATTGGCAGCAGCGAGTTCCCGGTTCAGCCGGTTGAGTTTGCGATTCCAGTAAAACAGCAGCCCCAGGGTCACTATGGCAGCGATGACTAGCTGGAAAACCAGGGTGTAATCCACCGTTTGTTCCAGCCTGATGCCGGCCCATTGCTGCTCGATGGCTTTGCGCTCCTCATCCGTCAGACTCGCGACGAGCTTCTGCATGATGCTGAGCAGCTCAGGTTCGTCGTTTCGGGTGCCTACTCGAAGAATCCAGTCCGCGGGGACTCTTCCCAGGACTTTCAGGTCCGCCAGCCCCAGTTCCTGCATATTGTGGCTGGCGGTGGACAAGGTGCCGACATAACCCGCCAACTCCCGTTCCTGAACCATGCGCAGCCCCTCTTTCTCGTTAAGCACTTGCACCAGGTTCAGATCGGGGTGTGTGGTCTTCAGCAGTTCCAGGAACGCGTATTCCTCGACAATACCAATTGGCTGGTTTCCCATGTCGTTCAGTGTGTTGATGAACGGCGCCTCTACCCGGCCGAGCAGCACGGTTGGAATCAGGATATAGGGCTCAGTGAAGCTCATGTACGACAACCGCTCCGGTGTCTCCATCGCCATGGAGAAGAGGTCGCACTGGCGTTTCCTGGCGGCTTCGACAGAGTCAGCCCAACTGTTTACGGGCAGGGGCTTGAACGCTATGCCTGAGCGCTGAGAGAAGAGGGCAAACGTATCGGCGGCAATTCCGATGTGTTGATTGTTTTCGTTGAGCGCTTCCAGGGGTAGCCAGTCCGGATCGACGCACAGTGTCAGTTGCCGGTTGCGTTCATCCAGCCAGGCATTTTCGGCGTCTGTGAAGGTGAGGGGGCCATCGGTCGAGCGTGGGCGGCGACTGCCAGAGGCGCCGAGCCAGCGGTCCTCAATGGTTCGCATCTCTGTCGGGCTGATGGCTGCCAGTGCCGCATCCATAAGGGATGCGAGCGGTTCGAGGGCAGGACGAACGCCAAAACGAAGGTCCTCTCCCGATACACCTCCGAGCTCTATTTCCCCGGCAATGGTGACACCGGCAACCCCCAGTTCCCTGACCCAGTAGTTGCCGTTGGGAAGGGCCGCCAGGGTGACATCCACAGATCCTTCAGCCAGTGCCTGGAACATGGCGCGCTGGGAGGTGAAAGAAAAGACGTTGTCGCCCAGTTGTTCGCGGAAAGTGCTTTCATAATAGATGCCCGAACCGATGGCCACCTTGAGCCCCTCGAGATCTTCGGGCGCGCTGAACTTTAGGTCTTCATCCAGGGTAAAGGCGACATTGGGTATGATGTGATATGGACGGGTAAACCGGGTGTATTTCAGCCGCTCGGCAGTTTTCGACATGTTAGTCATGACGTCGATGTCGCCTGCCAGGAACATCGGGTACAGCTCCGACCATTGCCCGACCACGGGCACAATATGCACACCGGTGAGATCGGATACCCGGTTCACGACGTCGATGGTAAGCCCCTGCAGCGTCCCCGAGTCCTGGAAACTGAAGGGCGCGTAATCCCGCATGAAGCCGACCCTGACCGGGCCAATTTCACTGATATAGCGTTGGTGGGCATCGCTGAGACTGAACCCCCTGGACTCGGCAATGCTGGCGCCGCCGTATTCCTGCCAGCGCTCAAACAGTTCGGTAATGCGGTCTTCTGGAACGGCTTTGAGCCCGTCATTGATAACCTTGAACAGCTCATCGTTTCCCTTCAGCACGCCAAGGCGCAGGTCTTCCCGGGCCAGCTCACCGAGAGGCGCGGGACCGACGATATCGAGAAACCGGAAACCGGCCTCGTTTGCGTAGTATTCGAGGGTCAGTCCCGGCCCGATAATGCCGTCCACCCATCCAAAGGCGAGGGCGCGCACAAGGTTGGGTACGGAGTCGTAGGTGTTTAGCTCAATGCCCGCGTTAACGAGTGAATCGCGGTAATAGATATCGCCGACAACCCCGATACGGGCAGTGGCGAGCGCTTCCGGCGAACTCACATCCGCCAGTGGGTTCGCAGGATCGTGCATTACGTAAGTCTGGCGGATGTGGTAGGGCTCGGTGAATTGAATGTTTGTGGCCCGCTCTTCGTGATAGGAGATGCCATCGATCACGTCGATATCTCCGCGCAGGAAGGCCCCGAAGATTTCCGGCCAGGTGCCTGCGCGAAATTCCAGGGTCAGGCCGGCGTTGTGGGCAACCTCCCTGAGAACGTCGATAGAGAAACCTGCCGGGACGCGGCCCTCCATATTGGAATAGGGCTTGCTGTCGGCAACAATGCCCACGGATACAGTCTGACTGGCGGCTGACCAGGCGGGAAACGACAGCAAAGTGAGTACCAGTACAGCATAAAGGGCATGGAAAAAAGTGTTCGGAGACGGCCTCTGCCGGGCGATTCCAGCGCTCATTGAGTGGTTCACACTTCTGTGTTGGCTCAGTCCAGAGTGTAGTTGTCCGTGACTGTTTTTCCCAACGAAAAGTTGGTTTCCTGCCTGCGATCCCCGACCCGCGGTGATAGGATAAGGCCTCGTCAGTACTGTGCAGGGAATACCATGGGCCTTTTGTTTGAACAGATCGACAGCCAGCCATCAGCACTGGGGGAAATCACCCTCCGTCGACGCCGCATTCCGGCGCTGGGTGACCGCGATATCTACGAGGTGAAACTGGGTGATGAGTTCCTCATGTCCAGCATGTTTGTGGATGCGGAAGTGGCACTGGCGGACCTGGGCCTGGACGCTGTCGAGGGCAACTCGCTCCGGGTAGTGGTTGGCGGCCTCGGGCTGGGGTACACCGCGGAAGCGGCACTGAAGCACGAGCGGGTGAGCGAACTGCTCGTTGTGGATGCCCTGGATACGGTAATCCACTGGCACCAGCAGGAGAAAGTGCCTTTGGGCAGGGTGTTGAATGAGGACCCGCGGTGTCGCTATGTGCTGGGCAGTTTCTTTGACCTGGCAGTGTCCGACGCGGGTTTTGACCCCGAGGCGCCAGGCAAGGTGTTCGACGCCATTCTGCTGGACATTGACCATTCACCCAGGGCTCTGCTGCACGATTCCAACGCCAGCTTCTACAACGCAGAAAGCCTGGGCCGGATGGCGACTCACCTGCGGCCCGGCGGCGTCTTTGCCATGTGGTCTAACGAGCCGCCCGATGAGGCATTCATGGCGATACTGAGAACGCTGTTTACCGATGTGGACGCGAAGGTGGTGTCTTTCTACAACCCGTTCCAGAACCGGGAGTCGTCCAACACCGTGTTCCTGGCCAGAAAGCCGATCAGTTAACCGGGCGACCGGTGTAGCTTGAAAAATCCGGCTTTTTCGGCTGATGCTGGTCATCGGTCATATAGGCGGACGTCAATATGAACTCGGCGGTGGCACGATTGCAGGCCACGGGAATATTCCACAGCGCTGCGATGCGCAGCAGGGCCTTGATATCCGGGTCATGGGGCTGGGGTTCCAGCGGGTCCCAGAAGAACACCAGCAGGTCGATCTCCCCTTCCGCGATCTTGGCGCCTATTTGCTGGTCGCCTCCCAGCGGGCCGCTGAGCAGGCACACAATATCGTCCCTCCCCAGGTCCTCTTTCAGCAGCCGGCCGGTGGTGCCGGAAGCATAAAGGCGAAGGGAGGCAAAGCGAGTGCGGTTTTCGGATACCCAGTCCACCAGTTCTCTCTTCTTGTTGTCGTGGGCGACGAGGGCGACGGATTTAACGGCCATTTGCGGTAAAGTCTCCTTTTGGGGGTAGTGTCCGGTATCGGACGCCAGTGTTTCATATTCACGATAGACGCGGAACAGGAAATAAGTGTTATGGCGACAGACCAATCCATCGACTGGGCAGAGACGCCCGCCGCCGTTTGGCGCCGTCATCGCCAGGGGTTGCGGGCCATCCGGCGGCTGGATCCGGTGGGCTGGAACGAGCTGACCGGCATCGGCCGACAACAGGAGGCACTGGCCCGTAATACCGAACGCTTCCTCGCAGGCGTTCCCTCCAACAACGCGTTGCTCTGGGGCGCCAGGGGTACCGGCAAGTCATCGCTGATCAAGGCGCTGCTCAATCGCTACCAGGGCCAGGGGCTACGCATGATCGAGGTGGACAAGGACGACCTGGTGAACCTGCCGGAAATTGTCGACGACATTGCCGAATTGTCGTGGCGATTCGTGATTTTCTGCGACGATCTGTCCTTCGAGGTTGGTGAGTCCGGCTACAAGGCCCTGAAAAGTGTGCTGGAAGGCTCGCTGGAATTACCGCCGGAGAACGTGCGGGTGTATGCCACTTCCAACCGCCGCCACCTGATGCCGGAATTCATGGACGATAACGTCAAGAGTGAGATGCGTGGCGGCGAACTGCACCCGGCTGAGGCCATTGAGGAGCAGGTGTCTCTGGCAGACCGGTTTGGCCTGCAACTGTCGTTCTATGGGTTCCCCCAGGACGTGTACCTGCAGGCGATTGATGCGCTGTTCCCCCGGGTTGATGATCGAGAGACCTTGCACCGGGAAGCCATCCGCTTCGCCACCAGCCGGGGTGCCCGCAATGGCCGCACCGCGCAGCAGTTCTACCGGCAGTTTGCAGGGGACATTGACGCCTTCGGGCGTTAGGGGCTGCTACTGCCGTCGCGCCAGCTTTATAAAGCGGTGATGCAACAGCCGGATGCCAAAGAACACCAGGGCCATCACTACCGGTATGGCAATGCCAAGCACCAGCGATTTATTGAAATCCAGACCCGCATCGTGGGCGGAGTCCAGTGCCAGTTTCAGTAGCCCGATGAGATAATAGCTGATGGCCACCACGGACAGCCCCTCCACGGTATGCTGCATCATCAGCTGGATTTTGGAGCGCCGGTCCATGGAACTTAACAGCTGCTGGTTCTGGCTCTGGATAGCGAGTTCAACCCGTGTACGTACCATATCCGATGCCCGGTCCACCCGGCGGGACAGGTCTTCCAGTCGGTCCCTGACCGATTCGCAGGTTTCCACGGCGGGCGTCAGCCGGCGGGTCATGAACTCGGTGATGGTGAGGTGCCCGGACAGTTCGTCTTCCCGCAATTCATCCAGTCGTGTCAGCACCAGTTGGTGATAGGCGCGGGTGGCGGAAAAACGAAAGGTGGAGTGGGCGCGGAAGGCCTCGATCCGCGCTGCGATATTGGTCAGGTCCGCCAGTACCTCACGCTCATCAATGTCCCGGTTATCAGCCAGGGACTGGGTAATAACCGCCAGTTGCTGGTCCATATCGTTCAGCGAGGGTGTGGTTTCCCGGGCCAGCGGCAATGCCAGCAAGGACATCAGGCGATAGGTCTCAATTTCCATCAGGCGCTGGGTCAGGCGGCCTAGCTGGCTGTCTGACATGTCACGGTTGAGCACCATGAAGCGGCCGAAGCCATCGCTGTGGAGTCTGAAGGTTCCCCATACCCGGGCCTTGCCCTCCCAGGGGCTGCTGCCCACCAGCCGCTCGCCTTCGAACCAGTGGCGGATTTGCGCCAGATCGGTTTCCGTGCCTTCGCCCGCTTGCTGCAAGTCGATATGGAAGGCCGCCACCACGGTGCCGGTGAGTTTTTCAAGCCAGCCTTTGGGCAATGGTGAGATACCGGTGTCATGGAAGGGCTGGTGATCGTTACCGGCACCCAGGTTGATAAAGGTGTAGGACGCGAACTCCATATGCATTTCACGCCGGATACGCAGGGAGCCAAAGGTAGCCTCGTAGCAGCTCACATCTTCAACCGGCTCGGGTACCCCCAGCATGATATGGAGGTCCTGCCAGTGGCGGAACTGGGCTGCCCGCTGTGCTGGCGTGGTAAGCAGGGCAATATGGGTGACCTGCGCCGGGCAGGGCAGAACGTGGAACGGCCGGGAGTGAAGTTCGTTGTAGAGCTCTGCTCTCAGGGGATGCAGATCAAGCTGGTCAAGCGGGAGGTTCAAGGCTCATTCCTCTGACGGCGATAGGGCCGACGATTGCTGTACTGTCAGGGTAAAGGGTTGTGGGGTATCCTGAAAGGCGACTTGTGGCTTACGACTCTCGTCGGAGCTCAAGGGGCCGATGGCAATACTACTGTAAAACGCACGCCACCCTCTTCGTTGATAGCCTGTACCTGGCCATTGTGATGTTCGGCGATCAAACGCACGATCAGCAGGCCCTGGCCCAGGTGACCTTCCTGTTTACCGGTTCTCACAGAAACAAAGGGGCTGAAAATATCACTGGTGAGGTTCTCCGGTAATGATGAGCCTTCATTGAACACGCTCAGTTCCAGTTGCCCCTGGCTGCGACGAAGACGTACTTCAATCCGGCCCTGTGCCGGCGTGAAATCCCGGGCATTGTCTACCAGCTTGTCCAGAAGCTGCACCAGCAATTCCGGTGAGCCATGGCATGAATACCCGCTGGCGGGGCCGGAATAGTAGATGCGGTGGTCGGCGTCCAGTTCCTGGTAGGCGAGGGTGGTCTGGGCGGCTACGTCGGCAAGGTCAAAGCTTTCCTTCTCCGCGTGATCGAGGCTTTGCTCCAGTCGCGCAGCCTCGCTCATGCCATGCAGTATCTGGCTCAGGCGGTCGGTAGCTGAGCGGGCACGGTCAATGTAGCTGGCCTGGTCGGCCGAGTCTGTGATGTGGCTCAGGTTCTCCAGGGAGGAGCGCACCACCGCCACTGGCGTTTTCAGTTCATGGGACAGCCGCCGGGAAAAGCTTTCCAGGTAGTCCGTGTAGCCCTGAAGGCGATCCACCATATGGCTGAACTGTCGTGACAGGTCACCCAGTTCGTCCTTTGCCCTGGCAGGAGGCAGGGCACCCAGAATACGGCCATCGTCATCAATGCTGGCACTCACGGCCCGTTGCAGGCGGGTGATGCGCCAGGATAGCCAAGTGGCGTAGCCCAGTAACACCAGCATCAGCCCGATGATCAGTAGCACGCTACGGGCAATGACCGAGCCGAGGGTACTGCCAGACAGAGCCAGCAACTGGTCCAGGGATTCTTCAAGCACCAGCACGCGGCCATCGGGAAGGGGCTGCTTCACCAGCATGTGGGTGTCGCCGTCGCGATGATGCACCAGGCCTCGGGCGGGCAAGCCCCCGGCCTCCAGGCGATGGGTCTGGTCGTCCAGTGGTACCGGTTCGGGCTGGTAGAAACGCACCAGCGCGCGCAGGCCGTTCAGGCTGATGCGCTCGAGAATCTGCAGCGGGCTCAGGCTGTCAAATTCCGGCTCGTCGGCTTCCGATTTCCTGGTCTGGCGTGCAATCACCCAGCCATCGGGCTCCAGAACCCAGGCATCCTGGCCCGGAGCGATCATGGCCCCCAGTCGGTTTTCCAGTTGTGGCAGCCGGGTAACGAGCTTTGCTGAGGCGGGGCCTGCAACGTCCTGTTCTCCCGGCCATGTCACCTGAAAGCCAAAACGGTCCTCTGGCGCGGGCAGCGGGATTCTCAATTCAGCCTGGTAACCGTTGCTGACGGCCTGCCAGTATCCGCTGATGCGGTAGTCTGTCGAGCCTTCGCGATCGGGATCAGTGGCGTTGATGGCGCCGGGTGCCTGGGTGCGAATAAGACGCTGACTGGTCTGGTTGCCGTCAATGAAATGAAGCTGGATCCGGTCATGGGGCTGGTCCGGATTGCCGGGATTGAAAAATGCCGCTGTCCGGCCGCTGATCCGGATAAGAAGATAAAGGTGATTGCGATTGACGGCCGCCTGCCAGGATACTTCCGCGTTATTGCTGTCACTGACTTGCCGGGTGCTCTGCCATTGCTGGCGGGATTCATCCTCATCGTAGCCCGGCCAGTCATCGCCGTAACCGTCCAGGTTGGGTGCGCGGGCGAGGAGATCGGCATATATTACCGGCGCCCCGGCTTCAATGGCCGGGCTCTCCTCCAGTTGCTCCGCCGCAAAGCCGGCAACGCGCTCAGCCTGGCCCTGAAGCTGCCTGGCGGCCTGGTCCCGCAGTGCCTGATCCAGTTCCAGTACGAACTGCAGGCCGGCCCAGGGGATCAGCAACATCAGCAGGCTGGCAATGAAAAGTTGGCGCTTGAGGGTCAAAGCTCAGGCCTCATGGGCATTCCAGCGGTACCCCATGCCATAGGCAGTATGAATGCCGTCGAAAGCCTCATCAATCTGCAGGAACTTGCGGCGTATCCGCTTGATGTGAGAGGTCACCGTGTTGTCGTCGAGCACCGTACTGGCGGCTTCCATCAACTGGTCACGGCTGCGCACATGGCCCGGGTGCTGAACCAGCGAATGCAGCATCCAGAACTCGGTCACCGTCAGGTCGATGGGCTGGGCGTTCCATTCCGCCGTCATTCGGTCCACATTCAGTGCCAGCCGGCCCCGGTGCACCACTTCGTCCGGCTGCTTCAGGGCCTCGGCCCAGGCGTCTGCCCGCCGCAGCAGGGCGGTGACGCGGGCCAGCAGGTGGTCCATGCTCATGTCCTTGGTGACGTAGTCGTCTGCGCCTAACCGCAAGCCGTGTACTGAATCGATGTCGCTGTCCCGGGCGGTGAGGAAAATGATCGGCAGGGTTTTCGACAGGCTTCGCAGATCCTGGCATAGGGTAAAACCGCCCTCGGGCTCGTCGCCCAGGCCGACATCGATGATGGCCAGGTCCGGTAGGGCGGTGCGAAGTACCTGGAAGGCGCTGGTGCGGTCACCATAGGCGGACACCCGGTAACCCCGGCGCTCGAAAGCATCACGGTAGTTTTCCCGGATAGCGGGCTCATCTTCGATCAGCACGATGTGTCGCTTCATAACCTGCAGCCATCTTCCTGTTAATACGGGGCCCTATTTAACCACGGCGTGAGGCCAGAACAAGGTAAAGCGGCCGGTTTGCCATAATTCATCATTTTTTCAATGCCGGATCGCCAGATTGTGACACCGGATCGCCGTTTCCAGGGGCTCAAATAGACACCAGTTGCCAACAGGCGTGTGTTTACCCTATTTGAGACAAGGAAGCGGAACAATGCTGCTCACCCATGTACTGCCATCTTCACCAGTAATCATGAAGTCCGGGCGTCGGAACCCGGGGTTTACAGCAAGCAGGGTATCCCCGCGCCTACGGCGATGGCTGGAAGGGATTTCCCTTTGGCTGGCAGTGTTGCTGTTCCTGTTTGTGCAACCGTTGTACGCCGAGGCTTCCGAAACAGGCCCTGAGGGCACCGGAGGGTTCCATTTTATCGATAATGCCGGGCAGCACCAGGCGTCTGCGACGCTGCTTGATACCGATTACAGGGTCACTGTCAGCGGCCTGATTGCCGATACCCGGCTGCGCCAGAGTTTTCGCAACACCAGCCAGCAGTGGCGCGAAGGCGTGTTTGTGTTTCCGCTGCCGGAGAACGCCAGTGTTTATGGCATGACCCTGACCGCCGGTGAGCGGGTGATTGTGGGCGAAGTCCATGAGAAGGAAGAAACAAAGCGCCAGTACACCAAGGCGAAGAAGGAAGGCCGCAAGGTGGCCCGAGTGGATCAGCAACGGCCCAATCTGTTTACCACCCGCATGGCGAATATTCCGCCCGGTGAAACTATCGTCGTTGAGCTCAGCTACCAGCAGGCAGTGCGCTACCAGTCCGGTGAGTTCGAGCTGCGCCTGCCCACCACCCTGACACCCCGTTATATGCCCGGTCAGGCGGCGGACAATCGACCGGCTCAGTGGACCGGAGGCTGGGCGATGCCCACCACCGAAGTTGCGGATGCAGACCAGATCAGCCCGTTCACGGTGCTGCCGGAGGATGTGGGGCCTGACAGCCACCGGGCATCCATTACTCTGAATATCAACGCAGGCCTGCCGGTCAGCCGGGTATCCAGCCCGAGCCACCGTATTACGAGTACCTGGAATGGCAATGCCGTTGAGGTGGCCCCGGAATCCGATGCCGTGCTGATGGACCGTGATCTGGTGGTGCGATGGGCCCCGGCCCGTGGCATGGAACCCGCCGCGGCTGTCTTCCATGAACAGTGGCAGGGTGAGGATTATCTGTTGGCGCTGATGGTGCCGGGGCTGAACCGTGACCAACAACTGCCACGGGAGCTGGTGTTCGTCATCGACACTTCCGGTTCCATGGCCGGCGAATCCATCCGCCAGGCCCGTCAGGCCTTGTTGCGTGGGCTGGAGACTGTTGGCCCGGAAGACCGTTTCAACGTCATCCAGTTCAGTAGCCAGACCCACGCCCTGTTTATGGAATCGGTGCCGGCCAGTGCCAACAACATCGCCCGGGCCCGTCGCTATGTGCAGGATCTTAACGCGAATGGTGGCACCGAAATGGCCTCTGCGCTGGATGCAGCCCTGGACGACAGGCACAGCGGCGATGAGGAGTCGCCCGCAAGGGTTCGGCAGGTTGTGTTCATTACCGACGGATCCGTCGGTAATGAAGCTGCCCTGTTCGGAAGAATCAGCAGCCAGTTGGGTCGCAGTCGCTTGTTTACCGTAGGCATAGGATCGGCCCCGAACATGCATTTTATGCGGGAAGCGGCGCGCTACGGTCGTGGCACCTATACCGCCATCAGCGATCTCTCTGACGTGGAACGGCCGCTGGATGAACTGTTCGGCAAGATGGAATCGCCGGTGTTGACGGACATCACGGTCAACTGGCCCGGTCAGACATCTGCCACCGAGGCCTTCCCGGGCCGCATTGGCGACCTGTTCCGTGGCGAACCGATGGTGCAGGTGGTGCGTGGGCTTCCGGATGAAGGCGAGCTTGAAGTCTCAGGCCGGCTGCCGGATGGCAGCCAGTGGCAGCAGTCGCTGCGTCTGGATCAGGCTGCTCCGGGTAAGGGCCTGCACCGCCACTGGGCGACACAGAAGATTAATGGCCTGATGGACAGCGGGCTCACAGGCCAGATCAATGACGATGCTCGTGGGGAAGTGACCGACCTGGCGCTAAAGCACCAGCTGATGACCAAATACACCAGCTTCCTTGCGCAGGAAAAAACGCCGTCCAGGCCGGCAGGGGAGACCCTGGCCACTGACAGCGTACCCACACTGCTGCCTGCCGGAGGCCAGGGCACCATGTTGCGGTATCCCCAGACCGCCACCCTCTCCCCGCTTCTGATTGCCATCGGCCTGGTGGGGCTGATGTTCTCGGCCGCCATAACCCTGCTGCAGCGGAGGGTGTTCGCATGAACCGTCTGATTCTTTTGCTGGCAACAACGTTTGCAACCGTCCTTGCGGTGGGGTTGTGGATTCCCTTCAAGGCCCTTGCCGCTCAGGAACTGCTGGAACTGGCCTGGGCCGAAAGCCAGGCCCGGCAGCAGGAAACCCGCCCCTGGCCCTGGGCGGATACCTGGCCGGTGGCCCGCCTGGCGTTGCCGGAAACCGGCCAGTCACTGATCGTGCTGGACGGCGCTCACGGCGAAAGCCTGGCCTTCGGGCCGGGGCAGGTGCTGGGTAATGATGACCGGGCGGGACCGGTGGTGATTGCCGGTCACAGGGACACCCATTTCCGCGGGCTGCAGCATCTGGAAACCGGTAGTCGGATTCAGCTGCAGAGCCGGGATGGGGACTGGCGCACCTTCCGGGTCGATCGCATCCGGGTTGTTGATAGCCGCCATGAGCAGATCAATACTGCACAGTTGCCACGGGATTCGCTGTTGCTGGTGACCTGTTACCCCTTCAATGGCCTGGAGACCAATGGTCCGCTACGCTATGTGGTGGAGGCCACGGCCGAGTCCCTGATGACCGCAGATGAGGCTAATAATGTCCTTTCCGCGGAGGCTGTTGCCGGAACCTGATTTTGGCGTACACTTGTGCGCCAAAAAACTGCATCAGGGTTTTGTATTCGATGGGATTGATCAGAAAATTTCTGGCCTGGCTGACGGTGCCGGTCATTTGTTTGCTTGCGCTGGCGGTGTATATAGCCAGACCCTTTAATCCGGACAATAACCGGTTGCTGGGATGGGCCGTCGCCCGGGTTGGCCGCTTCCTTCTTGGCATGGAGCGCCCGCTCGAAGGCGCTGATTATATGCTGCAGGACCGGCCTGTCGTGGTTATCGCCAACCACCAGCATAACGACGACCTGTTCGTGATGGGCGACCTGTTGCCACCCCGTACGGTCACGGTTGGCAAGTCCTCACTGATCTGGGTTCCGTTTTTTGGTCAGGTGTTCTGGCTGGGTGGCAATGTCATTCTGAACCGTGGCCGGTCCCATAAAGCCATTGCGGTAATGCAGGCCACCAGCGAAGCCATCCGTCGTGACCGCAAGAGCCTCTGGGTGTTTCCCGAGGGTACCCGCAGCCGTGGCCGCGGCCTGCAGAGCTTCAAGAAAGGCGCCTTTCATGCGGCTGTTGCTGCTGGTGCGCCGATTACCATGGTCTGTGCCAGCCAGTACTATGATCGCACCCTGGGCTGGTCCGGTCGCCGGGAGCCGGTTGCGATCCGGATTCTCCCGCCGGTGGAAACGGCGGGGCTCACCGTCGAGGATATTCCGCAGTTGATGGCTCAATGTCATCAGCAAATGGAAACTGCTATTGCGTCCCTTGCTCCGGGTTAACGGAAGTGCTTGAAGCGGCTGGCAAAACAGGGCAGTCTTTCGGGGACTATTCCGCTGCGGGGAGATGCATGCAATGAATCTGATTCTTTTTCTGATTATTGGTGGTGTGGCCGGCTGGCTGGCGGGCCTGATCATGAAGGGCCGTGGCTTTGGCGTGCTGGCGAATATCGGTATCGGTATCGTCGGCTCTGTTCTCGGCGGATTTGTTTTCCGGCTGCTGGGACTCGCCGCTCAGGGTGCTGTGGGTGAGCTGGTCACCGCCACCGTGGGCGCCGTCTTGTTACTGGCGGTGGTCAGCGCCATCAAGAAGGCCTAACGATGATCGTACCTGTTTCCGCTGTTTTCGCCGCCGTTCTCGGCCTGTTGTTGCTAGTGTTGTCGGGAATGGTGTCCCGCTTTCGCCTGAAGTACCAGAAAAGCCTGGGGGTGACTGACGACCGGGACTTCGAGGCAGCCGTCCGCGCCCAGGCCAACCTGGTGGAGTACGCGCCCCTGGGCCTGGTGATGCTGGCTATTGCCGAATTGAACGGGGTTCCCAGTGGCCTGGTGTACTGGACAGGGATGGCTTTCGTTGTGGGGCGGGTGCTCCATGCTTTTGGCATGATCAATGGCCGGGGTGGCCCTCACATTGCCAGAATGACGGGCATACTTCTGACCTGGGCCGGCATCCTTGCCATCGCCCTACTGCTGCTCTGGAACGTGTTCCAGGTCTACGGCTGAGATCCTTACAGCGCCTGGGCCATGTCCATGGTGAGGTATTCCAGTTCCAGGCGGCGGTTGGCGGCATGGTCTTCCGGACGCGCCAGCGGGCGCTCACTACCCCAGCCACTCACCAGAACCTGGTTTTCCCTGACCCCTTCCCGGATCAGCATTTTTGCGGCACTGCTGGCCCGCAGGCGTGACAGGAATTCGTTGTATTCACTAACACCGAAATTGTCGGCATGGCCATGGATGCGCACGGTCACTCCCGGGTTGTGCCTCAGGTAGTCGGCATGCTGGCGCAGAATGGCGAGGTCCTGCTCATCCAGGTGGTGCTTGTTGAATCCGTAATGAAAACGCATGCGATGTGGCTTCCGCGGGGAGCCGTCCGGAGCCAGTGCAGGCATTGCAAGGCCGGATTCGATGGCCGCTCTGGCAAGCAGTTCCGGGTTGTCCAGTATGAGTACAGTCATGGCAGTTTCCTTGTTTGCACGTCCGTTTTTTTTGTTGTCCCGGCAACTATTGGCTGTGGCCGGGACAACGGCAATTGGCGATTGGTCGAAACCCCTGAGAAATGCTGCTTTTGAGCATTCTGCGATTCGCCCCATTTGCGGCTGCCCTGATTGAATGTCATTTGTATGACCTTCGTGTGACAACCGCAGAGTAGCCTGTATTGAGGCGCCACGCACAGTTTGTTTTGCCCGAGGTACCGCAAATCGCTTCAGGGTTCATTACAGCGCGAAAAACTGGCCATGCTGTGGTAAAAAGCACATCTCCCGGGACAAATTATGATGAATTGTGATCGCCCATGCTGATTATCCCCGCAGAAAACTCCGTTAACTGGAAGCGCCCGCCCTGGGTGACCCTGGGCTTGATGCTGGCCTGTGTGTTGGTATTCACGTTTTACCAGGGCGGCGACAGCCGTTTGACGGAGCAGGCGATCAAGGAGTATCTGGAGTCGGATCTGCAGGCGCTTGAGGCACCGTTGTACGAAGACTATCTGCAGCGCCAGATTCGCTTTGAGGGGGATGAGGAGCGGATTTACGAGCTCCAGAATTTCCAGCAGCTGCGCCAGGAGGGCGGTGATCTGTGGGTGGCCTACAGCCTGCTGTCCGACCGCGAATTCTACCAGTACATGCTGGAAAACCGGGATGTGCTGCTGGCGCCCGCGGAACGTCGACGCTGGGTGGAGCAGCGGAGCGAGATCCAGACCCGGCTGATGGACAGCCTCAGCGCCAACCAACTGGGTTTGGTGCCAGCGGAGTTTTCGCTCTATACCCTGATTACCTACCAGTTTCTCCACGGTGGTTGGGGGCACATCATTGGCAACCTGGTGTTCCTGTTCCTGCTGGGTTTTACCGTTGAGAAGGCCCTGGGGCCCGGTCGATTCCTGTTGGCTTACCTGCTTTGCGGGGCAATTTCCGGCGTGGTGTTTACCGCATTCTCCATGGGTAGCCATATTCCCCTGGTGGGCGCATCCGGCTCGATATCAGGGCTGATGGGTATGTACGTGGCTATTTACGGGCTGCAGAAAATCCGCTTCTTCTATTTCGTGGGCGTGTATTTCAATTATTTCCGGGCGCCGGCACTTGCGATCCTGCCGGTGTGGCTGGGTAAGGAAATCTACGATTACTGGTTCGCGGGTGCCACCGGCATTGCTTACATGGCCCACGCCGGCGGGCTGGTGGCAGGCGCTGGCATGGTGTGGTTGTTGGGCAAGAGCTGGCTGCAGGTAAAGGAAGAGTTCTTCGAGCCGGAAGAGGACGAGCAGGACGAGCGCTTTACCACCGGCTACAGTCAGGCCATGGCCAGCCTGGGGCGACTGGAGTTTGACCTGGCCCGGCGCCAGTTTGAGGCGCTGCGGGAACATTACCCTGATCGCACCGTTCTGCTGGAGCATCTGTACCAGCTGGAGAAACTGCGCCCGGATCTGCCGGAATACCGGGAGCGGGCACGGGAATTGATGAACGAGTCCCTCAGCCGTCGTCAGCCGGAACAGATGATTGAAATATGGCAGGAATACCTGAGTAAAGGCGAGGGTCATCAGCCGCTGAGTGCCGAAGACCACAACCGGGTTTTGTTCACCAGCCTGAAACAACATGATCTCAAAGCTGCAGAAAAAGCCTTCGAGAGGCTCAAAAGCACCGGCGATGAGCTTCTGACGGCGGAGGCCTGTCGATTGCTGGTAGAAGAGTTCGAAAAGCTCCAGATGACGCCAAAGGCTCGCCACTACCGGCAGTTGCTATAACAAGGCCTACTCCTGAACCGAAAACGACGCCTTGGGGCCCTTCACCGGCTCGCGGTTTTCAACCTGCTGCAGGAAGACGTCGATCTGTTCATGCAGCGGATGGTTCAGGCATCGTTTCTTGATGAAATTCAGGAATGCTGAGGCTTTTTCCCACTGCCCCAGGCCGTTCGCCAGGGCTTGAGCCACCAACAGGTAAGCTGGCGCCAGCTCATTGCTGTCCGGGAAACGCTTGTGGAAGTCCTGCAGAAGCTTCAGTGCCGGCTTGTAATGCCCACGCTGATAGAGACAGCGGGCACAACGCACTGACAGCTCGGGCTCCTCCAGCCGGAATCCCGGCTCAATAGTTTCAATGGCTGCCAGAAGTTCCGCGATACCGTCACCGTCATTCCGGTCAGCCAGCATGTTCAGCAACCGGGGATGGTAACGGTACAGCTCCGGGATATCGTTACGAGCGGTCAGCAACTGGTGTAACTGGCCCAGCCGTAGCGTGTTCTGTGAGTCCCGCTTCAGGGCCTCTTTCAGCATGGACTGAACCCGGTCGTAGTTGCCGTCCTTCAGGTTCATATCAATGTCGGCATCAAACCGCCGGGTGCGGTCGCGGTTCTGTACCTCCCCGGTCTGTTCATCGTCCTGCAGGTCACTGGCAAACCCGAGCTCCTCCTGATACTGGAACAGCAGATAGCCAAGCATGTGAAACAGCATGAGGGTAAACGTACTGTTGAGGAAACCGGCCAGGGTGCGGGCGATGCCCGGTGTAAAATGGGTGAGCGCGAACTCCTGGGCAGCCCCGGAAGCCAGTGTGAGCAGGATCAGATAACCGTAGAGCAGGAAATACGGTGCGCCAATCCGCGAGATCAATACCGCAAGGTTCATCGGATTGACGGCAGCCATGACTGAATGCTCCATCGCCAGCACCATGATGCTGGCGGGCAGCGCCAGTATCACAAACGCCAGCGCCAGAAACATCAGCAGGGGCCCGCCCACCATGGCGGCGGCCGCCACCATGCCGCCCATCAGTGCAAACACCAGCAGTTGCAGGATGACAATATCGAAGCCACTGCCACTGAAGGCCACTGCCACGGGCGGCGGTTTCATGTGGCCCTCGGCCGTATGACGGATCACCGCATAGGTATATTTCAGCAGCGCCAGTGCCAGCACCAGGGTGATAATCAGCCCGATGAGATTACCGCTGAGTAGCAACGGCACCAGGGTACAGATGGCAATCACCAACAGCGGGTCAGTGTGGAACGGATAGCGAAAAAATGCGCCAATTCGGTTCCAGAAAGGCACAGCCTCGGTGGCCGCACCCAGATAGCGCATGGCGCGGCTGCAATGGGGACATAGTGCGTGTTGCTTGCGGGTGTCCGCATCGGGCATGCAGCGGGTGCAATAATGGATCTGGCAGTCCCCGCAGTGCCATTTTGCGGGTTCGCCGGGGTGGTAATGGCAGTCGTGTTTCACAGTCGGCCCGGTTCTGGTGGCTCAGAGATTCAAAGGGCAATGATGGCAGAAGGCCGGCCATCTCACCAGTTGGCTGTGTCGCAAATGCCGGTATTTATTGGGACGTTGCTCCCTTGTGTCCAACAAGGGAGTGAGCTTCGGTAGACTGTAACCGCAGATGTTGCGTATCAGTACGGAGACACACAGGGTTAACGGGGGACTTTTGGAACAGGCATCAGACCTGAGCACGGCAGGAGAGGATACGACAGGCCGGAATGATCACCGGTATACCTGGAAGGGCATTCTGTCTCTCGCCCTCAAGCACAAACCGAGACTGGTGCGGGCCAACGTGCTGGCCATCCTGGCTACGGTGGTCAGTGTGCCTATCCCGCTGTTGTTGCCAGTGCTGGTGGACGAAGTCCTGCTGGATGAGTCCGGCCCCGTATTGCCCGTCATGCAGGCCTTGCTGCCCCAGGCCTGGCACCTGCCGGTGGTGTATATCGGCCTGATGGTGGTGACCGCGTTTCTGCTGAGGCTGCTATCGCTCGCCTTTAACGTGCTCCAGTCCCGGGAATTCTCCAAGATTTCCAAGGATGTGGTGTTCCGGGTCCGCTCTCGGCTGCTGGGCCGGCTGCAGCGGGTGGCCATGTCGGAGTATGAAACCCGGGGTTCCGGGGGGATCACCAGTCACTTCATTACCGACCTGGACACCATCGACCAGTTCCTCGGTACCAGCATCAGCCGTTTTATCGTGGCGAGCCTGACGGTTACCGGAACCGCCATCGTGCTGATGTGGGTGCATTGGCAACTGGGTCTGTTGATCCTGTTGTTCAATCCGCTGGTGATCTTCGCCACCATGCTTATCGGCAAACGGGTCAAGGAACTCAAGCGTCAGGAAAACAGCGCCTATGAGGACTTCCAGGGTGACCTGACCGAAACCCTGGACGCCATTCATCAGCTCCGGGCGGCCAACCGCGAACAGCATTACCTGCGTCAGCTGGTCAGCCGTGCCCGCACGGTTCGCGACCACGCTATCCAGTTCGAGTGGCGAAGTGATGCCGCCACCCGGGCCAGCTTTGCTCTGTTCCAGTTTGGTGTGGACACCTTTCGCGCAGCCGCCATGGTGACGGTACTGTTCAGCGATCTGAGTATCGGCATGATGTTCGCGATCTTCGGCTACCTGTGGTTCATGCTGACGCCGGTACAGGAAATGCTCAATATGCAGTATGCCTGGTTTGCAGCCAATGCCGCTCTCGGACGTATTAACCGTTTGCTGGAACTGGAAGAGGAACCCCGTTATCCCGCCCTGGAGAATCCTTTCAAAGGCCGGCACACCGTCGGCCTTACCCTGAAGAACATCCACTTCAGCTATGGCGAGGAAGCGGTCCTCAAGGGCATCAACCTGCATCTGGAGCCGGGTGAAAAAGTCGCGGTTGTGGGGGCTAGCGGTGGCGGTAAATCCACACTGGTGCAGGTGATTCTGGGCATGTATACCCCGCAACAGGGGGAAGTGCTTCTGGGAGGAGTTCCGGTTCAGCGCATCGGGCTTCCCTGCGTTCGAGAGCATGTGGCCACAGTGCTGCAGCACCCCGCCCTGTTCAACGATACCGTGCGCCAGAACCTGACCCTCGGCCGGGACAAGACCGACGCCGAGATGTGGCAGGCGCTGGAGATCGCCCAACTGGATAAAACCGTGGCTGACATGCCACGCCAGCTGGACACGATGATCGGCCGCCAGGGCGTGCGTCTGTCCGGCGGTCAGCGCCAGCGGCTGGCCATTGCCCGGATGGTGTTGTCAGATCCCTCGGTGGTCATCCTTGACGAAGCTACCTCTGCGCTGGATGCGGAAACCGAGTTCCAGCTACACCAGGACCTGGAGGATTTTCTGCGCCAACGCACCACCCTGATCATTGCCCATCGGCTCAGTGCAGTGAAACAGGCGAGCCGGGTATATGTCTTTGAGGATGGCTACATCACCGAGGAAGGGCACCACGATGAGCTGATTGCCCGGCAGGGGCTGTATGCCCAGCTCTACGGGGACCGGCAGGCCTGAGGCAAGGGGTTAACGATTGTTTACACTTTCGACTGATCCCGGGTTCAGTGCTTGCCGTACAATTGCGCGAACTACTTTCTGGTAGGCATGCCCGAGGTTCTGGTAATGACTGAAGCCACCCAATTCGCCACGGAAGACCGTCTTCGCACGGACAGGCAGATGCTGTTTATTCTTCTGGCCCACATTCCTGTGGTTGCCTTGCTGGTTCCTGCCGGGTTCGACACCTATGGATTCGCCATTGGAGCATCACTGCTGGCAGGCGCCATTACCGGGATCAGCTACGGGCTTTTGCGCGGCTCCAGAGCCCTGTCGGTTGTGTTTGCCGCCGGCCTGATGGTGTTTTCAGCGATCATGATCCAGGCCCAGATGGGACGCATTGAAATGCACTTCCACATCTTTGCTGCCATGGCCCTGCTGATTATCTATCGTGACTGGCTGCCAGTTGTGACGGCGGCCGCTGTTATCGCAGCCCATCATCTGATTTTTACTGGCCTGCAGATGTCCGGGATCAGTATTTTCGATATACCGGTGACGATTTTCAACCACGAGGTGAGCTGGTCCGTCACCTTCGTCCATGCTGCCTTTGTGGTGTTTGAAGCGGGTATTCTGGTGTTTTTTGCCATTCGCATGGGTCAGGAACGCAAACAGTCGCTGCAGATCATTGAGGTGGTTCAGAACTTCGATGCACAGAAAGATCTCACGGGCCGCATAGAAGGGGCCGGCAAGGACGTTACAGCGGCGTCGTTCAACAGCATGATGGCACGGTTTGAAGCGTTGATTGCCATGGTCCGGGATCTGTCGGGCCGGTTGAGCGCAAGCGCGCGTAGCCTCAAAGCCGTCAGCGTTCATTCCGCTGACATCGTGAATGACCAGCAGCAGCAAACTGATCAGGCTGCGGCGGCCATGAACCAGATGGCTGCCACCATCCAGGAAGTGGCTCAGAATGCCCAAGCCGCCTCTGAATCGGCCGTTCAGGCGTCAGAGGCCTCGACGGCAGGTACCGGCAATGTGGATGAAGCCGTCAGGTTGACGGAGTCTACCAATACCGCTCTCGAGGATTCCGCCCGTATGGTTCAGGAACTGGTGGACAAGGTTCAGTCCATCGCGTCGGTGATCGGCTCCATCAGTGACATATCCGATCAGACCAACCTGCTGGCGTTGAACGCGGCCATTGAAGCGGCCCGGGCGGGTGAGCACGGCCGGGGCTTTGCGGTCGTGGCGGATGAAGTGCGTACTTTGTCGAGGCGAACCCAGGCGTTTACCGACGAAATTCGCACCACTATCGGCGAGTTGACCGGCGTTTCAGAGGGCAGCCTGGCAGCCATCGAGATCGGCCAGACCCGCTCCCGCGAAACCACCTATGCTATTCGCAAGGCGGGAGAGGCGCTGGCGCTGATCGAAAAAGCGATCACTGAAGTCGGTGGGATGAATCAGCAAATCGCAGCTGCCTCGGAGCAGCAGGCTACGGTATCTTCTGAAATCAACGAGAATATTCAGCGCGTGGCCGGCCAGAGTACGGATGTGGTCTCGGAGGTCGGAAAGGCCGGAGCCATGGCAGCGGAGCTTGAGTCGCTTGTTGATGAGGTCAATGACCTGGTCGGTGAATACAGAACGTCCTGATTCCGGCTTTTCCCGCGAATATTCACAGCCGCAATATCGAACATTCACGGAACCGCGGTTGAAGTCTCGCTAATCAGTGCGATAGTTATAGGTGACTTCCATCGCTGGAGTCTTTGAGTCAGTGTATTCACCAATCGGGGAGTGCATTGATGCAAAGGCTCCCGCACAGCCTTCCGGCATTTTCGGATAATGAAAAAGGAGGCACCTCATGTCGAAACAAAGCCTTAGCAAAGACAGTCTCAACACCCTTTCCAGCCTCGAAGCTGGCGGTAAAACCTACCATTACTACAGCCTGCCGAAAGCTGCTGACACCCTGGGCAACATAGACAAGCTGCCATTCTCCCTCAAGGTGCTGCTGGAGAACCTGCTGCGCAACGAGGATGACAGCACCGTGGACCGCGGCCACATAGACGCCATGGTCCAGTGGATGAAAGATCGCAAGTCCGACACCGAAATCCAGTTTCGTCCCGCCCGTGTGCTGATGCAGGACTTTACCGGTGTTCCGGGTGTGGTGGATCTGGCGGCCATGCGTGAGGCGGTCAAGGCTGCCGGCAAAGACCCGGCGATGATCAATCCGCTGTCACCGGTGGATCTGGTGATCGACCATTCGGTCATGGTGGACAATTTTGGTGACGCGTCGGCGTTCAAAGACAACGTCACCATCGAGATGGAGCGTAACCAGGAGCGTTACGAGTTCCTGCGCTGGGGCCAGCAGGCCTTTGACAACTTCCGGGTAGTGCCGCCAGGTACAGGTATCTGTCACCAGGTGAACCTGGAGTATCTGGGCCGGACGGTGTGGAGCAAGGATCAGGATGGCAAGACCATCGCCTACCCGGACACCCTGGTAGGGACAGACTCACACACCACCATGATCAACGGCCTTGGTATTCTTGGCTGGGGTGTGGGTGGTATTGAAGCGGAAGCGGCGATGCTCGGCCAACCGGTGTCCATGCTGATACCGGAAGTGGTGGGTTTCAAGGTGACCGGCAAGCTGCGGGAAGGCATTACTGCCACTGACCTGGTGCTTACCGTCACGCAAATGCTGCGCAAAAAGGGCGTGGTGGGCAAGTTTGTCGAATTTTACGGCGATGGCCTGAAGGACATGCCTGTCGCCGATCGGGCCACCATTGCCAATATGGCGCCGGAATACGGTGCCACCTGTGGCTTCTTCCCGGTGGATGAGCAAACCATCAAGTACATGAAGCTGACCGGCCGCGAAGAGGAGCAGCTTGAGCTGGTAGAGGCCTATGCCAAGGCCCAGGGGCTGTGGCGTCAACCCGGTCAGGAGCCGGTATACACCGACAACCTGGAACTGGACATGGGTGAAGTGGAGGCCAGCCTTGCCGGTCCCAAACGTCCCCAGGACCGGGTGGCCCTGAAGAACATGAAGGCATCTTTCGAGCTGCTGATGGAGACTGCGGAGGGCTCGGCGGAGGAATCCCGCAAGAGTAATCTCGAATCCGAGGGCGGGCAGACCGCTGTGGGTGTTCACGACAGTTACGAACACGCCGCCAGTCAGCCGCTGGAAATGAACGGTCAGAAAAGCCGGCTGGATCCCGGTGCCGTGGTGATTGCGGCCATTACGTCCTGTACCAACACCTCTAACCCCAGCGTGATGATGGCTGCCGGTCTCATTGCCCAGAAGGCAGTGGCCAAGGGGCTGCAGACCAAACCCTGGGTAAAGACCTCGCTGGCACCCGGCTCCAAGGTAGTGACCGATTATCTGAAGGTGGGCGGCTTCCAGGATGATCTGGATAAGCTGGGATTCAACCTGGTGGGCTATGGATGCACCACCTGTATCGGTAACTCCGGCCCACTGCCGGAGGCCGTGGAAAAAGCGATTGACGAGGGTGACCTTACCGTTGCCTCGGTGCTGTCCGGTAACCGCAACTTCGAGGGCCGGGTGCATCCGCAGGTGAAAACCAACTGGCTGGCGTCACCGCCGCTGGTGGTGGCCTATGCGCTGGCGGGGAACGTGCGCCTGGATCTCTTCAAGGATCCTCTGGGTGAAGACAAAGAGGGCAACCCGGTTTACCTGAAAGACCTGTGGCCAAGCCAGCAGGAAATCGCTGAAGCGGTGGAGAAGGTCAAAACCGACATGTTCCACAAGGAATATGCCGAAGTTTTCGACGGCGACGAAACCTGGAAGGCCCTCAAGGTACCGGAAAGCAAGGTCTACGAGTGGTCTGACAAGTCCACCTACATCCAGCATCCGCCCTTCTTCCAGGGCCTGAAGGAAGAGCCGGATGAGATCGACGACATCAAGGATGCCAACATCCTGGCCATGCTCGGGGATTCCGTCACCACCGACCATATTTCCCCGGCCGGGTCGTTCAAGGCTGACAGCCCTGCCGGTAAATACCTGCAGGAGCACGGCGTGGAGCCGAAAGACTTCAACTCCTATGGCTCCCGGCGCGGTAACCATGAGGTGATGATGCGCGGGACCTTCGCCAACGTCCGAATCAGGAACGAGATGCTGGACGGCGTCGAAGGCGGGTTCACCAGGCACATACCCAGTGGCGAGCAGATGCCCATCTATGATGCGGCGATGAAGTACCAGGATGAGGGCACACCGCTGGTGGTTATTGCCGGCAAGGAATACGGCACAGGCTCCAGTCGGGACTGGGCCGCCAAAGGCACCCGTTTGCTGGGTGTGAAGGCGGTGGTTGCCGAGTCCTACGAGCGTATCCACCGCTCCAACCTGATCGGCATGGGTGTCATGCCACTGCAGTTCCAGGATGGCGTGGACCGCAAGAGCCTGAAGCTGACGGGTGAGGAGACCATCAGCATCAAGGGCCTCTCCGGTGACATCAAGCCGGGTCAGAAGCTGGAGATGACGGTGACCTATCCGGATGGCAACACGGAAACCTGTGAACTGCTGTCACGGATCGACACCGCCAACGAAGCGGTGTATTACCGCCACGGTGGCATCCTGCACTATGTGGTGCGGGAAATGCTGAAATCAGCCTGAGAAGTCAGCCTGATCAGGTCAGGAAGAGTTCCGGCCCCGGTGGGCCGGAACCCCTGCAACAGGTGCTCCGTCTCTGGTTTTGAGGTAAGCTGAAGCATTACAAAAGCGTGTTTCAAAGCCAAATGAAAACAGGAGTTGCCGCGAGCTGACCATGTCCTCTTCCCCCAGATCCCCCGATGACATCAAGGCAAAACTGAACCTGGAAACCTCCCGGATCAACTGGCACGATCTGCAGGTTTACTATGCCCGTGGGCACGTGGTGAAGGTCTCCCCGGAACTGGACCTGCTGGATGTGGCAGCCGAGCTGGCGGCTGACAATACCGCCCGTTTCCAGCAATGGATGAACGGTGGACAGGTAGGTGACGTTGCTCCGGACCTTGCACGGCACTGGTACGATGAAAACACCGAGCTCTGGGCGGTGGTTATCGCGCCCTGGGTTCTGGTGCAGGACAGGTCCGGCCATGTGCTGCACTGAACCGGTCGGAGCTGTGTCGTGAAACTGCATTATTTCCACGGTCGTGGCCCGCTACGGGCACTGGTAATGATCCGGGACCAGCGGCGGGTAGAGCTTTTCATCAAGCCGGTTGGCGATGACATATGGGCGCTGGTAGCACTCAGTGGCGCGGTAGACGGCCAGCCCGAGAAACACCGCTGCCAGGGCCCCTACCGCTCAATTGCCCAGGCAGAATCGGTGCTGCGCAGTGTTGCGGGTGCCTTGATGGGGCAGCACTACCAGCCCCAGCCCCAGGACTACGTGGTCTGGTCGGTGATGGCGCAGCGGCTCGCGCGCACCATACGCACCGACCGAGACGCCAGTGCCGGCAAGTTCCATTTTGACCCGGACCAGTACGAGCCCATCGGCTGAGCTCCGTCCACCCAAACGACCCGAGGATTCCATGCTCACCGGCGCATTGCTGATTCTGGCACCGCTTTTTCTGGGATTTGCCCTGTCACTGCAGAATCGCCACCTGATGACGGTGATTCACTACAGCGTGGAGGGGCTGGTCTATTTTATCCTGGCCCTGCTGGGCCTTGGCCTTGGCCAGATGGAAGGGCTGGGTGCCCAGCTTGGCGGCATGGCCGTTCAGGTGCTGATCCTGGTGGTTGCCTTGCTGGTGGCCAACATGGTGGGCTTATGGCTGTTTCACCGCTGGCAGCCGATGACGGTCGAACGCCCGGATGGCACTGTCAGCCCTGGCTATCGACGGCTGTTTCTCGCCGGTCTGAAGCCGTTACTGGCGGTTATGGCCGGCCTGTTTGCCGGTTTTTATCTGTTGCCGGATATGCCAATGGCCGAACAGGTGGCCACCTGGGCATTGATGTTGCTGCTTTTTCTGATCGGAATCCAGCTACGCAATGCGGGTCTGTCGCTGCGCAAGCTGCTGATGAATCGTCAGGGTCTGGGCATTGCCCTCTCCCTCACACTCAGCTCCCTGGTGGCCGGGGTTGCGCTGATTCCCTGGCTGGCCTTGCCCTGGCACGATGTGCTCGCCCTGGCATCCGGCTTTGGTTGGTATTCCCTCTCGGGTATCGTGATTGGCGATGCTCTGGGTCCAGCCTGGGGTGGTGTTGCCTTTCTGAACGATGTCTTGCGGGAAATCATAGCGCTGGCCATCATTCCGCTGCTGATCGCCAGCCGGCCGTCCATGGCCATAGGCTACGGCGGCGCTACCGCCATGGATTTCACCCTGCCTGTGATCCGCAGCAGCGGCGGCCTGGCCTGTGTACCGGTCGCTATCGCTTCCGGTTTTTTGTTGTCGTTCCTGTCACCGGTGTTGATGGCGGTGTTTCTGTCGTTGGGATAAATTGACACGGTGCAATGCACGTTGGAGTTGTGCCGGTAAACTGTCTCACAGTAAGCTGGCTTTATTGACAAAAGTTAATTAACTCCAATTTGCGCGGACACCCGATGCAACGCCGTGACTTTCTTGGTTTTTCGATAGCCGCTGGTCTCTCTATGGCCGGATTGGCCGGCTGCAGCAAATCCGGACCCCTGGCTTTCGGAATTCACCCCTGGATTGGTTATGAACCGATCTATCTGGCCGAGGAATTTGGCTGGATGCCTGAGTCGGTTGTGCTCAGATCCGGTAGCTCAGCCAGCGACTCGATGGACGGTTTGCTGTCCGGTGAGCTGGGCGGCGCGGCGTTAACTCTCGATGAAACCATCAGGGTCTGGTCGCAGGGCACAGAGCTGGTCGTTGTGGCCGTCACCGATGTATCTGCAGGCGCGGATGTTCTGGTTGTCCGTCCGCCTATTGAAGAGCTGGCGGATCTGCGGGGCCAGCGGGTAGCCGTTGAGTTGAGTGGGGTCTCCGGCATCCTGTTGCTGAAAATTCTTGAAGTTGCCAGTCTTGGGCGGGACGATATTGTCACCGTTGATCTGCCGGTCAATCAGCATCCTGCAGCCTGGTCACGCGGTGAGATCGATGCCTCTGTCGGCTACGAGCCCACGGTATCGGCGCTTGAGAGAGAGGGCGGATTCCGGCTCTTTGACAGCAGCGAGATGCCGGAGACCATTTTCGATGTTCTCGTGGTGACCCGTGACACAGCGGACAGAAATCCTGGTGCGGTTCGTGACCTGGTTGCGGCTCATTTTGCCGGCCTTCGGCATCTTGTCCGGAGCATGCACGATGCCATTTACCGGGTTGCGAACCGTCAGGGAGTTCTGCCAGAGAACGTGAAGAGTGCTCTGGGCACGGTGATGCTACCGGACCTGGCCGCCAACCAACGCTACCTGGCAGCATCGGGACGGGTGGAGTCCATGGCGCGATCGCTTTCCCGCCTGATGGTCAATGAGGGCCTGATTTCCAGCACCCCCGATTTTCAGCACCTGTGCGATTCGGCCTTCCTGCCCCGGAGGAATACTTGAGCACTCGTGGGCATACCTATTTAATGGTCGTTCTTTTTGTCACCGGCTGCCTGACAGCCACCGCTGCCCCTGCCCGCGAAGCATTGACGTTCGGCGTATTTGCCTATCGCCCGGATAGCATTATCCGTGAACGGTACGAGCCTCTGGCGCGCTACCTCTCCGATGAAATCGGTGTACACGTGAAACTTGAAGTGCTCGGTCAGGAGAACATGAGCCGCGCCATTGCCGCCAACCGGCTGGATTTCTTCCTTACCAACCCTAGCCATTTTCTCTTGATACGCAGCGAGCGGAGCCTGACCGGTGTGCTGGCAACGCTGGTCAGGCGTAATGGCGATAACTCCACCGCTAGCCTGGGTGGCGTTATTTTTACCACGGCGGGGAGGGAGGATATCCAAAGCCTTGAAGACCTCCGGGGTAAAAGCATAGCCTCGCCAGGGGTGCATTTTCTCGGTGGATTCCAGGCCCAGGTTCTCGAGCTGCTGGAAGCGGGTATTGATATCCGCCGGATGAATCTGGTCCGCTTTGTGGATACCCATGACCGGGTTGTCCGCTCGGTACTGTCGGGGGATTCGGACGTCGGCTTCATCCGCACGAGTATTCTGGAAGAGATGGCTCAGGCCGATCCTGCCATCCTTACCCAGGTAAAGGTAGTGAACCGACAGGCGCTGGCCGGCTTTCCCTATGTCGTGTCCAGCCGGCTTTATCCCGAGTGGCCACTGGTGGCTTTGCCCCATGTTAATGAGCGAGACGTCCGCCGGGTTGCATCGGCGCTGTTTGCCATTGAGCCTGAAGATGAAGCTGCCATAGCGGCGGGTATTACCGGGTTCTCACCAGCTGCCGATTACCAGTCGGTCGAATACCTGGCCCGAACACTGCGTGTGCCGCCTTACGACCAGATGCCACAGGTGACCTGGGTGGATGTCCTTCACCAGTATCGGGTCTGGGTCTTTACCATTGTCGTTCTGGTTATGTTGCTGTTTGGCAGTTCCCTTTGGCTTGGCAGGAGTAAACGCCAGTTGGCGGCTCAGCAGAAACGGCTCAGGCGGCTGATTGGTGACTGGCCACAACCGGCGCTGCTGATCCGGGATGGCGTCTTTGTTAATACCAATCGCGCCGCAGTCGACCTGCTCAGATACGCCTCAAATGCGTCACTCCATGGCAAGAGTCTTGAAGCCTTTTCACCGGAAGTGCAACCCGACGGCAAGATTTCATGGCAGAAGCTGGAGCAGATTCTGGTTCGGGTGAGAGGTGGTTTTGTAGAGCAGTGTGAGTGGGTGTTGCTACGCTCCGATCGATCCGAGGTGTGGGTTGATATGACCCTGGCACCGGTTCAGGGGGACGATGAAATCGAGCCCGTTATTCTCTGTTCCCTGTACGACATCACAAGGCGGAAACGGGCCGAACAGCGCCAACGCCTGGCGGCGAGTGTTTTCGATCATGCCCGGGAGGCGATTTTCATTACCGATAGCCATGGCATCGTGATCGATGCGAACGACGCGTACCAGCAGATCACCGGCAGGCCCCAGAGCCGGGCCATTGGTCGTTTGCCACCGCTGCCGCTGGAAGAGGGCAGCGGTGTCTTTTCCAGCGCACGAACCCAGGGCTTCTGGACGGGTGAGTTTTCCTGCAAACACTACAACGGCGACCCCCTCGTTCTGGCAATGACCATCAGCAGTGTGTGCGGGGATCACGGTGAGGTTTCCCATTTTGTGGGTATTTTCAGCGACATCAGCCGGCTCAAGGAACAGGAGCAGAAGCTTCGGGTCATGGCTCATTATGACGCACTGACGGGGCTGCCGAACCGGGTCCTGTTCTCGGATCGGCTGCAACAAGCCATGGCCTTGAGCCGCCGCCAGGGTGGCAAGTTGGCTGTGGTGTACATTGATCTGGACGAGTTCAAGCCGGTGAATGATGCGTTCGGTCACGAGGCGGGCGATCAGTTGCTGATTGAAATTGCCTCACGGATGCGGGCCGTGCTCCGGGAAGAAGACACCCTGGCCAGGCTGGGGGGTGACGAGTTTGCGGCTATCGTAATCAACGTCCAGCAGGCGGATGCACTGGAGGGTTTACTGGTACGCCTGCTGGCCCGGGTAGCTGAACCGGCCTGGGTGGCCAATCACAGCGTGGAAGTGTCGGCCAGTATTGGCTACACCCTGTTCCCGCAAGCCGACGATCTGGATGGTGACCAGCTGCTGCGTCAGGCGGACCAGGCCATGTACCAGGCCAAGCATCAAGGCCGTAACCGTTACGTCGGATTTACCACTTCCTCCGCCTGAGAAGCACCGTTGAGCTGCTCCGTTGCTGGCTGCCACGCCAGTGATTTATACCACTGGTCGCAGAGCCGCCGCACCGAGCTCAGGGTGTCCAGGGTTCGCTCTCCGGCAATTGGCGAGAGCTCTCCTTTGACAATCATGGCGAGCATGCATGATTTGAGCATGTGATACGTCTTCTCGGTATCGTTAAAGGTTACCGGTACGGCTTTCTTTGCCGACACCAGTACTCTCAGCAATTCCACATACTCTTCAAGTTGCCCGGAAAGGCAGGCCAGTTGGGGCAATTTCCGGGCTTCTCTCAACTGCAACAGGGCGGGCGCCAGACCAGTGGCTTCGGCCAGGTAGCGACAGGTAAGAATCGACCGGGTCAGGGCATCGACCGTGGCCGGATGCATTTTTTCCGCACGGAGCCTGGAGATGTAGTCGGTAATTGACTGGTTGAGGCTCAGGCAACTATCTGTTTTTGGACGTATTTGTGCAGGCTTCAGATCCTCGCGATCAAGGCATACGCGCAGGAGCCCGCGGTTGAGGTCGATAAGACGTCTCATCTCCTGATCAACCGCACCCACTGCCAGCTCTGGCGTGGTGATCAGTGTGTTATCCAGAAACCGCGGTTCAGCGACATCCTCTTCCTTGCTGCGAAACAGCCGTCCCAGAAATCGGGCAAAGCCAGGGGTAAACGGCAGCATGATAAAGGCCCCAAGCACATTGAACAGGGTGTGGAACAGCGCCAGGGAAACCGCAACATTGGCATCAAGCGATAACCAGTCTGCCAGTAATGCGACGGTCCATAGCATCACCGGAAGAATGAGCAGCGCGATAAGACCGGTCACCGCATTGAACAATATATGCCCAACGGCGAGGCGGCGGGCATTGGCTGTTGCTTTCAGAGCTGACAGGGCAGCCGTTGAGGTGGAACCAAGGTTTGCACCAATAACAGCTGCTGCGGCATTGTTCAGGGGTATCAGACCACCGGCTGCGGCAGTCAGGACGATGGCCAGTGCAGCACTCGAGGACTGCGTCACGACTGTCGCCAGAAAGCCGATCAACATGAACGCGGGCAAACCGTAATCGTTTTTCAGCAGGATGCTGTTGTCCAGCCCTCCGGTGAAGGATTCCAGGGAGGACTTGAGGATAGACAGGCCAAGGAAAAACAGGGCGAATCCGGCCAGAGCTTCGCCGAGGGACTGACTGCGTGGATTATTTGAGACCAGTTTTAACCCCACACCTGCGGCGAGAATCGGAAGAGCAATGGCTTCGATGTTGAAGCCGAATCCTACCAGACTGACAAGCCAGGCGGTCATGGTAGTCCCGATATTGGAACCAAAAATAACCCCCAGGGACTGACTGAGGTTCAGCAGACCTGCGTTTACAAAACCAATGGTGGCCACGGTTACCGCACCGGATGACTGGACCAGCCCGGTGATCAGAAAGCCAGCCGCGAGGCCGCGTAGCGGGGTTTTGGTCCAATGCCCCAGCATGTGGCGAAGATGGTGCCCTGCAGCATTTTTGAGACCGTTGGTCATCATTTCCATGGCCAGCAGGAAGAGGGCAAGGCCGCCCAGAATCTGGAAAAGGGTCGCTATCATTTCCTGGTGTATGAGTCTCGAAGTGGAGTTACTGCAAGCTTAGCAGAGCCCAGGTTCAGGCAAGGCGCTCGTCAGGTAAGAAACTTCCGCACATCGATCTTGTAATCTTCCGGATCGACGGATCGCACAATACGGTCCTGGTTGCCGGGCTTTGCCAGATCTATGCTCTCAATGGTAATCGGCAAGCGGAAGCGGGTGTTATACATCACCCGGACCACCGGCAGCCGTTGGTCGTCATCATTGGTTTCCACAACAACTCCGAGGCGCCCGCTTTCCAGGAGTACCAGAGAGCCAATGGGGTAGAGGCCCACACAACGGATGAATTCTTTCACCAGGGCCGGGTCCAGGTGTCCGTTGCTCCACTCCAGCAGCTTCTTGAGGCCCTGGGTTGGCGTCATGCCCTTGTGGTAGACACGGTCCGAGGTGATGGCGTCGTAGACATCGGTGATGGCCACCATGCGCCCGTATTCTGAAATTTCATCCCCTTTGAGTCCTTCCGGGTAGCCGCTTCCATCGAGCCGCTCGTGGTGCTCAGCTGCCGTCATGATGGCCAGTTTGCCGATTCCTTCGGTAGCTGTAAGGATATCCCGGGAGTGTCGGGCGTGGGCTTTCATAACCTCGAATTCTTCCGGGGTCAGCCGGCCCGGTTTGTGAAGAATTTCGTCCGGGGTGAGTATCTTGCCAATGTCATGTAGCAGGGCGCCGACAATGGTCTGGTGCAGCGCATCTGCCGGAAGTTTGCGGTAGTTGCCGAACAGGGACATCAGCACACTCAGATTGACGGAGTGCTCCAGCAGATAATTGTCCTTTGCACGGATGCGGCCCAGGCAACTGAGGGCATTGGCGTTGCGGAAAATGGAGCTCTGGAGCTCGTCGGCTAACTGATGAATGGGGGCTATGTCGATGGCTCCACCAATCTTCACATTGTTCATCAGGTTGCCTACCAGGCCCTGGGCGTGGCTGTGCACCTGCTGGGCAAACGCCATTTCCTCGCCTGCGGAGACCCGCTTGTATACGCCGGGGCTCAGTTCTCCTGCCCTCTGAAGGGCGATCTCATTGCGGCGGTCAACTTCATGGGCCGGTTCCGAATCCTGGGCATCCAGGCCTTTTGAGACATCGATATACACGTAGTCCACACCCAGCCGACGTATTGTCTCGATGGTTTCCTCTTTTTTGATCACGCCCCGGCGACGCTGGGTATTGTGAGGAATCCAGTCGTTGTTCAGGTCGGTGATGTACATGCCAACCCTGAGGGCCGAAACGGGGATGCGTTTGATCATTGGCGCGGAAAGAATGTTCTCAGGCTGTTGTCGTAGGTTTTAGCCAATACGCTCTCCAGTGGCAGTTCTTTCACTTCGGCTATTTTCTCGGCAACAAAAGGGATATAGAAAGGCGCATTTTCCTTGCCGCGATAGGGAACCGGGGTCAGGAACGGAGAGTCGGTTTCCAGCAGGATCTGTTCAATCGGTGCCATACGCACGATGTCCCGCACGTTTTCTGCCTTGTTGAAGGTGGTGATGCCGTTAAAACCCAGGCACCAGCCTTGATCCAGCGCATACTGTGCCAGCCCGGGGCCGGATGTGAAGCTGTGGATCACGCCCCGGCGCCTGAGGGTGCTCTCGAACTCTTTCAGGATAGTGATGGTATCGTCGTCGGCGTCACGGCTGTGGATAACAACGGGGCGATCAGTGTCGCAGGCGATCTGGAGCTGGCGGCGGAAAACCTCACGTTGAACATCACGGTCCGCATTGTCGTAAAAGTAATCCAGGCCGATCTCGCCCACTGCCACGATCTTGTCGTCGCAGGCGTGGGCGCGGATCTCCGCTTCCGCGGCGTCAGAATATTTTTCGGCATCGTGGGGGTGAACCCCTTGCGTGCCATACACCCATGGCGCTGCCTGGCTCAGTTCACGTACTGTAGCCAGGTTTTCCGGTGATACGGCGATGGTGATCACCCGCTCGATATTGACCCGCTGCGCCTCGGCCAGTGTTTCCTCCAGGGGGCGATCCCTGAGGTAATCCAGGTGGCAATGGGTTTCGATGATCGGATGGTCAAATACGGGAATCTCGCGACGTTTTTTACTCATTTCCTGGCACTACACTCCAACGCAACCGCGGTAATGGCTGCTATTCTGAACATTTGGTTTTATGAGTCTACCAGTTAGTCCGATTGTTGGCCTGTATTACCTCCATAGGAAGTTGCACGGAGCCCCCTGATGAGATTATCGGCATTTGCCAGTTCGTTTCTTTTCGACCCGAACAAACCCGGGTTCCGGGATTGCCCGACCCTGCTGGACGATGACAAGAAACTGCCAGGGCTAGAAGCCAGCCTGGAACAGATCGGTGAATACCAGCGCCGGTTGTGGGCTAACCGGGCCAGAGCGATGCTGCTGGTGGCCCACGGCCCGGATACCAGTGGCAAGGACAGCCTGATTCGCACATTGGCAACCTACGCTGATCCTGCCGGCTTTCATGCATGGTCCTTCAGCAGGCCCCAGGGTGCCGAAACCCGCCATGACTTTCTCTGGCGGGTAACGCCATTTTTGCCAGGCTTTGGCGAAATGGTGGCGTTCAATCGCAGCCATCATGAGGCGGTGATCGCCGAGCGGGTATGGCCGGTTCACGAGCCTGAGAGCTATAACTGGAAGAACCGTTACCAGTCCATCCGGAACTTCGAGAGCCATCTGGTGGAAGAGGGCACTACGGTGATCAAGATCTGGCTCAACCTGTCCGAGGACGAGCATCGTGAGCGCCTTCTCAAACGTCTCGACAAACCCCGCAAACGCTGGAAGTTCGATAAATCCGATATCGATGGCTGGGAAAATCGCAGCCAGTACCAGGAATTTGCTGAAGAAGCCTTGGCTGCGACCCACACGGAAGAGGCACCCTGGTTCATTGTGCCCGGTGACCGGAAACCCCAGGCCCGGGCCATTGTTGCCGCTGTGCTGGCGGAGCAGCTGGAACGGCTGGCTCCCGAATACCCGAATGAGGACAAGGGCGTGCTGAAGGAGTATCGCCGCCTGTTAGCCAAAAATGGCGTGAAGTGAAGCAAATGGAGAGGCAAATGCACATTATTGTAATTGGTGGCGGCGTAGTGGGTATGACCACTGCTTATGAGCTGAATCGCAGGGGCCACCAGGTCACGGTGCTGGAGCGCCACGGGATTGCCGGAAACGAGACCAGCAAGGGCAATGCCGCACAGCGCTCCTATGGTGTGGTCTATCCCTGGGCTGACCCGGCCATGGTTCTCAAGGCGCTGCCCTGGATCTTCAAGCGAGATGGTCCCCTGAAGCTACGGGTGCCGCCCTCCGTGGAAACGTTCAGGTTCGTCATTGCCAGCCTGCGCTATGCCAGGTCGCCCGGTCTGTTTGGCCTCAACAAGCGCGCAATGCTTCGCCTGGGCATCCACAGTCGCAAACGCTTTCTGGCGCTGGAACAGGAACTGGATCTGAACTTCGATGGCGATCACAAGGGGCTACTCCATCTGGCCAGTACACCGGAAGCTCTCGAAGGTTACCGTCAGACTCACCAGCTGCTTAACGAGCTCGGCATCGCTTCCCGGTTACTGACACCCGAGCAGGTTCGCGAAGCCGAACCCGGAATGACCGGCAATGGCCCACTTTTTGGCGCGCTGAGCTACGATACCGACGGCACCGGCGACTGCCATCTGTTCTCCCGCGATCTGGCCCAAGCCTGCGAGTCCAGGGGGGTAAGTCTGCGCTACAACACCGAGACCGAAGATCTGCTCTCCGATGATAATCGGGTAACTGGCGTTGTCGCCCGCAACAAGGACGGGAAAGCAGAAACCCTGGAGGCGGATGCTGTGGTGATCTGTGCCGGCTGCTGGTCGGGCCAGTTGACCCGCCAGCTGGGACTGAAGCTGCCTATTTATCCGGTCAAAGGCTACAGCTTCACGGTGCCTCTGGCGGACCCTGAAAAGGCGCCGGTTTCCACCGTCCATGACGACAACTACAAGGTGGTCTCTACCCGCCTGGGCGATCGCCTGCGTGCCTCGGGCTTTGTGGAATTGGCTGACTTCAACCGTGATATTCCCAAGGCACGGCTGGCCACCATCCGCAAATCCGTGGAATCCCGCTTTCCGGGCTGCGCCGACCTTATGGCTGCGGAAACCTGGACCGGCTTCCGCCCCATGACGCCGGATGGGCCCCCGATTATCGGCCGCGGGCCGCGGGAGAACCTGTTTCTTAATACCGGTCATGGTACCTTCGGCTGGACCCTGTCGGCGGGCAGTGCGGATGTGGTTGCCCAGCTGATCGATGGCGAGGAGACTTCAGTGTGTCTGGATGCTTTTCGGCCCGGGAGGTTTGCCGAGTGACTCTCGTCCATGGCATGTCATTTTATCGGCGATGGCAACAGCTGAACGACTGGCTGGTGCAGCACCGTGAGCTTTGGCAACCGTTGCCGTTTACCGACCCGAACCCGGCCTGGGCCGACCGATGGCCAGCATTGGCAGCGCGGGTGGCAAAGCTCTCTGACGAAGACTGCCGGCAACTGGACGATGAGCCCGGCAAAACTGCCGGATTGCTGGAGCGGGAGCTGCCGTCACTGCAGGGTTTTGACGAGCTGACCTGTGTCGAACCCCTTTCGTCTGAATCATCAGATCAGAGTACTCTGCCGGAAGTAAGGGCCACTGATATGCCCGGGCGCAAGCGGCTGCAATCCGGGGCGTTCGCTGCTGCTGTTCAGCCGCTGGGACACGATGTGCTGGACTGGTGTTGCGGCAAGGGGCATCTGGCCAGAACCCTGGCGCCCTTTTGCGATGGCACGGTGACGGGATTCGAGTGGGACCAGGCTCTGGTCGATGACGGTAACCGTCTGGCAGGGAAGTTCGGTGATGCGGTCACTTTGCATTGTCAGGATGTCATGGCGGAAGAGCTGGTGATGCCGAAGGCTCTCCATGGCGTTGCCCTGCATGCCTGTGGTGATCTGCATCGCAATCTGATGCGCAGGGTGGCGGACACCGGGCAACCACGGCTGAGTTTTTCACCCTGCTGTTACCACCTGACTGAAAATCCGGACTATCAGCCAATGTCCCGACGGGCGGGGAGTTGGCGAAACACCCTTCAGGTTAGCCGGGATGATTTGCGACTGGCCGTGCAGGAAACCGTCACCGCGCCGCAAAGGGTGCGGCAGCAAACCCGTCAGGTGCGCCGCTGGCGGTTGGGTTTTGACGGTCTGCAACGGTTTGTGCGAGGTGTTGATGCCTATTTGCCAGTGCCGTCCCATTCGGCCGGGTTGATGAGTGGTGATTTTGCCGATTTCTGTCGCTGGGCGGCGATGAAAAAGGGCCTGGATTTGCCAAAGGATACGGATTTCGGCTACTGGCAAAGTCATGGTGAGCGGCGGTTTCAGGAGGTGCGCCGCCATGAGCTGGTCCGTCATCTGTTCCGGAGGCCCCTGGAGCTCTGGCTGGTGCTGGACTACGTGCTATTTCTGGAGGAGCAGGGTTACGACGTCCGGCTGGGCACTTTCTGTGAGCGACAGCTGACGCCCCGCAACCTGCTGATTGATGCTGTGCAGTCCGGGGATCACCAGGGCGCTCAGGGTTTGCGGTAGACCACGTCCTCCACGCAGCCATCACGGAAATACACGTAGGTCAGCTCGTAAAGGTTGCCGTAGTATTTGGTCTGGTAGACCCAGGTTTCCTGGGGAGTGGGGTAGGTTTCAGGGGGCCGGCCAAAGGCTTTGCGAACGTGTTCCCTGGTCATGCCTTTTACCACTTGCTCCCGCACCAGGTATCGTCTCAGGTCGGTAGAGTTGATAAAGCGGCAAGTGCTTTCGGCCTGCTGCTGTTCGCGTTTGTCCTGTTCCGTTTCGGTTTTCTCCGGCTTTGGTTCCGGTGGCAGGTTCTGGCCAAAACTGCCGCCGATCCGGTTGTCCCGAATGGTGATTCTCTCCGAATCCTTCCCGCAGGGCTGGTCGGAATATCGGGTCTCGCCGCCAGCGTCGCAACGATAAACCTGGGACCAGGTCGTAGCGGGGACTGCAAGCATGAGAATACCGATTAACAGGGTTTGCTTCATATCACTCTCCCCTGGTCTGAAAACCACGCCTCATACGCCGGCAACGAAAAAGGCGCCCGAAGGCGCCTTCTCATATGGTTGATTCGAACGGTCGCAACCCCGACGCTTAGCGGCGAACCTGGATGCGGGCTTCAACCCGACGGTTCTCGGCGCGGCCCGCTGCAGTGTCGTTGCTGGCAATCGGCTCGACTTCACCATAACCAACGGCTTCCACGCGATCGGCACTGATGCCCAGGGCATCGGTCAGACGGGTGGCAACGGCTTCGGCGCGGCGCTGGGACAGGAAACGGTTATAGTCCGCTTCGCCCATGCTGTCACTGTGACCGGCGATTTCGACGGTAGTTTCCGGATATTCGCGCATGAACTCCGCAACACGGCGGATTTCATTGTCATAGGTATCACCGATAACAGAGCTGTTGGTGGGGAATTGCACCTTAAGCTCAATGGTTTCAACCGTCTCGGTAACGCCTTCGCAACCAGTATCATCTACCTCAGCGCCTGCAGTGGTACCAGGGCACAGGTCCTGGCGGTCGACAACACCATCGTTATCGCTGTCGAGCTCACAGCCACGACTGTTCACGCTGGCACCGGCAAGGGTGTTGGGGCATTGGTCCTTGCTGTTGGCAACACCGTCGCGGTCGTCATCGCGCTCGCAACCATTGCTGTCGACACTGGATCCAGCCGGTGTACCCGGGCACTGGTCGCGGCTGTCTGGCACGCCGTCGTTGTCTGCGTCAGCAGGCTTGGGGCTGGATTCAGTCACGGTGCGGCTAAAGGCAAAGCTCAGGCCGAGGGTTGCCTGGGTATCAAAAGTGCTCTCGTCGATGCCGTGGAATTCGCGCAGATCGGCGCGGATCGACACATTATCGCTGACGTTGTAGCGGAAACCGGCGCCCACGTTTACGCGGGTCTCTTCGTGGTCAGATCCGGCAGTCTGTCTGATCAGAACATCGTCGCCAAAGTCAGCATGGCCGGCACCGGCTGACACATAGGGGTTCCAGGCCTCTTCCTGGCCGGCGAAATAATAGATACCGTCCAGCCGGTACTCGTTAAAGTCGCTGTTGCCGCCCTCGTACTTGCGATCAGCGTCGGCATTGGAGTAAACCGCCTCGACGGCCCAGTTAGGGTGGAAGCGGTATTCCGCACCTATGCCGAAAGTGGCAGTTTCGCTGAGATCCCGTTTGTCATCAAACAGTTGAAATCCGACGAAGGGGTTCAGATAGATTGTCTCTTCGCGATCGGCCAGGGCCGGGGTAGCGAGGGATGCGGTCAGGGCCGCAATGGTCAATGGACGTATGATGTTCATGCAGAACCTCCTGTTCGATTATCGTTGTGGCGTAAATATGGCTGCGATTCTCTCGTAAAGCACTGTAAATGCATAATTACGTGAAAGTTACGTGACAGGATCAGGAATAACAAAGAAAGAGTGCCAATGAGGGGGCGGCAATTGTACTCAGGCCCCTGATGACAGTGTAGTGAAATACAGGTGGGCGCTTTTTTTGCTGAAATTCAGGGTGTCGCCGTTATCAAAGCGGACTTCGAATGAACTGTCGTCTTCGCCAACAACCGATCCGGTGCCGAAAATGGCGTGGCTCAGGCGGGGTCTTGCCCATAACGGCGCTGTCTGATCGTCCAGTGTTTCGCGGCTACCATTGAGAATCACGGCTTCACGGGAAGCGTAACGAATGCCTGTGGGTGTCACGGGCACTGTCGTTGTCACGGTATTTTCTGCGTCGGCACTTCGGTTATCCAGCCACAGTCCGAATTCCTGTGACAGGGGAAAGCAGAGCTCGTCCACGAACCGGCTGGGGCCCTGGTCGCCGTCCAGATGCCGTTTCTCGCCGAAGGGGCGGGTGATCAGGTGAAGCTGTTCCCGGGTGCGGGTCATGGCTACGTAAAGCAGCCGGCGCTCACTTTCCAGAAAGGCTTTGGGATCGTCCTGGGCCCGGGGGGAGTAAGGCAGGTACTTCTCCTGCAGCCCGGGCAGGATAACGGTCGACCACTCCAGCCCTTTGGTGCGGTGAATGGTGGATAGCAGGGCGCCGCCGCGACGATTCTCTCCCGCCTGCTTTTTCAGATCTTTCAGGTGCTCAAGCGCCCCCTCGATGCTGACATCCAGTCCTGCCAGGTACAGCCGGAAGCCACGAACGGTCTCGATACGCTCGTCGGCGGTTTCATGGGTGAGTGCGAGGCTACGGATACCCTCGTAGAGCTCGGTTTCATCCGCATAACGGGTAATCACATCCGCCACTGGGCCTTTGAAGTTGCCCAGTTGCGCCAGTGTCTCGCCCAGTTTGCGAAGTTTTTTGGCGGCCATGGGAGCCAGGGCGTCGAAGTCCATGGCCAGCAGCCGCTCATGCCAGCCGTCGCCAAATCCTGCCAAAAAACGCGCCAGTTGCTCCAGTTCCGGCTCTTTCAGACCCACATGGGGGAATCGAAGCAGTTGCCGGGCAATATCGAGCCGGTCGTCGTCCGGCAAGTTGCGAATGCGCCCGGACACCACCATCAGCAGGCTGGTGATGGCCTGGACTTCGCGGCTGAACAGTGCGCCCTTGCCGGCGTCGATGCGATAGGGCACCTGCCGCGCCAGCAGTTTCAGTTCAATAGGCACGCTCTGGCTCCACACCCGGAACAGGATGGCGGTGTTGCCGAGGGCTGTTTCGTCCATGGGCTGAAGCAACGCAAGGACAATGTCGCTGTCGTTTTCCTGCTGGTGCAGGGTGATCCCGGTCTGTGGTGTGGACGGGTGGGAGTGACACAGCACGTCCTTGCGCCCGGTGTTGTGGCAGATCAGGTGGTTGGCCAGCAACGCTACCTGGTGGCCATAGCGAAAGGTGTAACTCAGGGTCTGCTCCAGCGGGCTTTCGAATTCTTCGCTGAAGCGCTTGAGGATGAAGTCTGGTTTGGCGCCACGGAACTCGTAGATAGTCTGGTCCGGGTCGCCCACCACGGTCACCCGGGCACGGTCGCCCGCTACGTATCGCAGCAGCAGGTGCTGGATCTCGTTGGTGTCCTGGTACTCATCCACCAGGATCAGGTCCATCTTGTTACCCACTAACCGCTGCAGCGGCGGGTTTTGGTGGATGGCCATCACCGGCTCGTAGAGCATGTCGGCGTAGCTGATCCGGCTCTGGGACTTGCGCCATTGCTCGAAGCTGTGGAACAGGTCAATCAGGTAACGGTGCTTGTCGGAATAGCCCAGCTCTTCGAATACGATTTCCACCGGGGACAGGGTGGTTTTGACCAGATCGATGAAGTTGACCGCAGTTTCGACGAAGTCTTTCTTGTTGCGGCGAATCTCGTCCGCCAGGTCTTCAGGCGCCAGCCGGCGGGTGAGTTGCCAGGCCTGGTAGCTGATTTCCTGGTCGGTGAGGATCTTGTCGGAAAATCCCGGCAGGAAGCCTTCCCGTACGAAGCGTTTGTACAGCCGCAGACCCATGGCGTGGTAGGTACGGATTTCCGGCGTCGCCAGGCCGAGGTTGCGGGTTACCTCCTGCAACTTTCGTTCAAAGTCCACCCGTGCACTGCGGTTGAACATCAATACCAGCATACGGTTCGGATCGTGCCCCTGCTCCAGCAGGTAGCGGATGCGCCAGGCCAGTGTTGAGGTCTTGCCGCTGCCTGCGACGGCGGTTATCACCACATGCTCAAAGCCGGCGGTGATGATGGCCCGCTGCTCGTCGGTGAGGTAGTCCGGTAGCTCGGTCATGGTCTGCGATTGGTGTGGGGTCGGCATGGGCGGTATTGTACCCGGCGGCTGGTAGTGCTGATACTGGTGCCGCATAATCCTGATCACTTTTGTTTTTTTTGCTTGCTCGGATTGATCGCATGCTTGGTACAGGAGTATTTGGGTAGCTGCTTCCAAAACACGCTCGAGCACATCCATGTGGCGCTTGAGCTCCGCCATCCATGGCTCCGCACAGTTTTGGAAGCAGTTACCCAAATCCTCCCCCTACTTAGGAGAATGACGCTATGGCTACAACTGCTGAAGCGGTGAATGTATTGGGCGAAGCCCTTGAGATGTGTGGTACGGATCCGGAAACCGGATTTTATCGCGATGGGTGTTGTAACACCGGGCCGGACGACCTGGGTGCCCACGTGGTGTGTGCGGTTGTTACGGATGACTTTCTTGAGTACTCCAGCGCCAAGGGTAATGACCTGAGCACGCCTCGGCCGGAGTTTGGTTTCCCCGGATTGAAAGAAGGCGATTCCTGGTGTCTGTGTGCGTCCCGTTGGCAGGAGGCGTTTGAGGCCGACTGTGCTCCACGGGTTAAATTGAGAGCTACCCACCGGTCGGCGCTTAAGTATTCCAAACTGGAAGATCTCAAGCGTCATTCCGTGGACCTGAGCTGAATGGATGGCATAGAGAGCCTGCATGAACAAGCCTGACCTGCTCCAGTGGCAAAAGCTGCAAGCCGATCTTCGTGCAGCCGGGCATCGGCGGCTGGTGGTTGTGGAGGGGGATCGTGATGCCTCTCTTGCGTGGCTGGGTTCACTCCTCCCTGTCTTGCCGGTTACGCCAGGGGTCTGGACTGGGTCGGTTGAGGATCAACCCGAACCCTCGCTGACATCGATAAAACCCGTTGAAGGACGCCGCTGGCTGGGGCGGGAGTTGGCCTGTGTGGTGTGGGATGGCTGGCAGGGCAATCCGCCGGACAGTTTTGCGGCGTTGTCAGGAACATTGTCCGCTGGCGGGCTGTTTTTCTGGCTGATGCCGCCGCTCGCGGATTGGGGCGGTTTTGAAGATCCGGATTATTGGCGTACCGGACTGGATGGGGCTGCCGGGCATCCGTTTGCTGCCCGGCTGGCCCGTATTGTGGCCAGCGATTCTGATGTTATTCGTGTTAATCCGTCGGTAAATCCGCAGCCGGATTTGCCGGAGATTCCTGTTGCGGGTGAGGCCTTTGAGGTGGGTGCCACGGCAGACCAGCGTGCGCTCGTGGAAGATCTTGTCCGAACGGGGCTGGGCCGGCGTCGGCGGCCTCTGGTAGTGACGGCCGACCGGGGGCGGGGCAAGTCAGCGGCACTGGGGATGGCGGCGGTTCGTCTGTTGCAGGAGGGGCGGCAGCGGGTGGTGGTGACGGCCCCGGAACAGGGTGCCGTGAAGACACTTTTTCATCATGCCCGCCTTGCTGCCGGGCAGGTATCCGGGCCGGAGATGGGCACGGACAATGTAGCGGTCGGCGATCAGGGCCGGCTGCAGTATTTGCCCCTGGAGCGGCTGCTTGCCGAGCAGCCGGATGCAGAGGTGGTGATGGTGGATGAGGCCGCCGGGATTCCGTCAGACCTGTTGAAGCAGGTATTGCTGGGCTGGCCCAGGGTGATTTTTTCAACGACGGTGCATGGTTACGAAGGTTCAGGCCGGGGCTTTGCCATTCGCTTTCGTTCGGTACTGGATACCGAAACGCCGCATTGGCGCGGAGCCTCGCTCACGGCACCGATCCGCTGGTCGGCGTCTGACCCCCTGGAACCATTGACCCGGCAGATGTTTCTGCTGGATGCAGAGGCACCGGCTGCGGAGGGTGATAGTTCCGGTGTGGTGGTGGAACGCTGGAGCCCCGCCATAGCCGGGGATCAGGAGCTGAAGGAAGCTTTTGGTTTGCTGGTGGACGCCCATTACCGCACGTCGCCCGGTGATCTGCGCCAATGGATGGATGATCCGGCGGCAGTGAGCTGGCGCCTGACTTGCAACGGGGTTTTGGTCGGTGTGCTGTGGGCAACGGCAGAAGGTGGCCTGGAGTCGGAGCTGGCTGAGCAGGTGATGATGGGCAAGCGTCGTTTGCGGGGGCATCTGTTGCCCCAGTCGCTCGCGACTCACAGCGGGTTTGCCGAAGCAGCGAGCCAGCGTCTTCTGCGGGTGGTCCGGGTTGCCGTGAGTGCGGAGGTACGCCACCGGGGGCTGGGTCAGAAGCTGGTGGCGGCAGCGCGGGACCATGCCCGACGCCAGGGGCTGGATGCTATTGGTACCAGTTTTGGTGGCAACGCCGGGCTGGTCTCCTTCTGGCAGCAGTGTGGGCTGGAGCCTGTGCGCCTGGGCCTGAAACGGGAGGCCAGCAGTGGCGAGTATCCGCTGCAGATGCTCAGCGGGGTGTCTTCCAATGGCACGGCGCTGGCCCGTCACTTGCGCATCAGGTTGGCGGAACACTGGCTCATCCTGTTGCCTCGGAACTGGTCCGATCTGGAGCCGGGCCTGGCCCTGCAATTGACTGGCGGTCTGCCGCCTGTTGCTCCCCTCAACGAGGACGACCGCAGAGATCTGCGCAGTTTTGCCGAGGGCCACCGGGGCTTTGATCTTGCAGTACCAGTGCTGGCAAAGCTGTCAATGCAGCCGGAGGTCATCGGACTGGTTCTGGCTTCAGGTTCACAGTCCCTGTGGGCGAGAGCAGTGCTTCAGGGCTGGTCATGGCAAGGTTTACAGGTGACGAAGGACTGTCTGGGCCGGGAGCAGGGAGAAAACGCCTTGCGTAAGGTAGTTCATAATATTCTGCAAAACCGGCCCGACTTGTGAACAGCTCGATTTAATTCCGCCCGGTTACTGACCAGAATACCTGCAAAAATGCATCCACAGAGACCCAATCGTCATGGCCCAGGGAACCGGCTTCATCCTTCCGAAACTCCTGCTTTTGCTGCTCGCCAGTCTGCTTGTTACTGCCTGTGCTTCGGGTGGCGACCCTTCCAATCTTGAACAGCGCCAGTCCTCAGTGGCCGATACACCGCTAATGGCCGCTGTCAGCAGCGGTGATCTCGATAAAGTGGAGTCCCTGGCCTCATCGGGCGCATCGCTGAATACGCTGACAGAGCAAGGCACGCCTCTGGCCGCTGCGGTGAAAGCGGGCGAAGACCGCATCGCCCTGTTCCTGCTCAGCGAAGGGGCTGCCCCGGACCGCGCATCGGCAGACGGTGTGACACCGCTGATGATTGCGGCGGAAGAGGGGCATCGCCGTCTGGTCCGACTGCTGTTATCTGCCGGCGCCAGGGTGAATGCCAAAGACAGCGAAGGCACAACGCCGGTGATCCGGGCAGCGCGCAACGGACATTTGTCGGTGGTCAAGGTATTGCTGGCGGCCGGAGCCAACGTAAATGTCAGCCAGGGGGGGCGTTCATTGCTGATGCATATTGTGGAAGGCGGGGACTTGCTGACCGCCGAGATGCTGCTGGCCGCCGGTGCAGATGTGAACTACCGGGGCTCGAACGGAACAACCGCGCTGGATCTCGCCCGGGCCAGCAACAACCGGGACCTGGAAATGCTGCTGATCCAGGCCGGCGCTGAAATCTGACGGCTGGGTTTTTCAGTCCAGATTCATGGGGTCGTTGCTGTCGTCCAGCTCCGGCAGGAAGTGTTCCTCGACAACACTTTCGGGCACGTCGGCCACCGTCTTGAACGACCATTGGGGCGAATTGTCCTTTTCGATCAGCCTGGCCCTGATACCTTCCCGTAAATCCGGCCGCTGGGTACAGCGGATGGCCATGGCCAGCTCCATCCTGAAAATGTCTTTCAGGGACATCTGTTGTGCTTTTTTGAGCTGGGTCCACACCAGCCAGGCTGTGACCGGGCAGCCACCACGGAGGTTGTCCATGCAGGCTTTCCACCAGTCACTGTCGACATCCGCAGCCAACAGATTCTCAACGATCGCCGGTAACTCGTCGCCGGCGCTGAGTCTGGCGATGCTCTGTTCATGGCGGGCCAGCTCGCTGGCTGGCAAGGCGCGGTAGTCCGGATGCTCCAGCTGTTTGATCAGACGGAAGAGGCGGTTGTCGTCAGCGGCGGACTCACCGGTCCAGCGCTCATCCTGCAGGCGGGCAATCAGCGAATCGATCTGCTCGGGGAGAATGGCCATGTCCGCAAGCCCCACTCGCAGAGCATCCGTGGCATTCAGCCGGGCGCCGGTCAGGCCCATAAACAGACCAAGCCGGCCGGGTAAACGGTTAAGGAACCAGCTGGCAGCGACATCGGGAAACAGGCCAATGGAGATTTCGGGCATCGCCATTTTGATATCGGGGGTAATGACCCGGTAGCGGGACGCGGAGAGAATGCCCATGCCACCACCCATAACGGCGCCATGGGCAATGGTGATGACGGGTTTGGGGTAGCGGTGGATGGTGTAATCCACACGGTACTCGTGGGCGAAGTAGTTTGCCGCGACAGCGTTGTCTTCCATGCCGGACAGCGCTCCGTAGAGCTCGCGGATGTCGCCACCGGCGCAGAAGGCACGGTCGCCTGCTCCCCGGAAAATAACCATGCAGATATGGCTGGCCCCGGCCCACTGGTCCAGCGTAGTCTGAATGTCGTCAATCATTGAACCCGAGAGCGCATTCAGGCTGCCGGGAGCGTCCAGAGTAATCTGGCCAATGGTGCCTTCCCGGCATTCAAGTTCCTGGACCTGGATGGGCATGGTCACTTCTCCGCTGAAAAATACGTTGGCGTGTATGGCGTGATGCTACGTATCTGAGTAAGGTGCATTGATTTATCGCATTTGAGCTTTGTACTGTCTGTGCTATAAGTTTGACCAAAGATTTCACCCTTCAGATATCTGTCGGGTTCTATAACGATGAGAGGGTAAAACCAATGAATCTGAAATACCACACCATTGCTGTTCTGTTTACTCTGGGCGCGGCAGTTCCCGCTGTTGCAACGGCTGCCGATGCCGAGGCAGGCAAAGCCAAAGCGGCTGTCTGCGCTGCCTGTCATGGCAAGAATGGCATCGCAGCCATTCCCGGTTACCCGAACCTGGCGGGGCAGAACGAGCAATACCTTGTGTCTGCGCTCAAGGCCTATAAGAACAAACAGCGTAGCGGTGGGCAGTCTGCGGTAATGCAGGGTCAGGCAATGGGCCTCAGTGATGAAGACATTGCCAATCTTGCAGCCTACTACTCAAGCCTGCCGGCCGACGGCGGGAAATAATCCCCGCCATCGTCAGCCTCGTTACTTCAAGGGAGTGGCCTGTGCCGCTCCGCTGACAATCCGGTAGCTGGGTTCGTAAGCACTCGAACCCGGCAGCTTCATCCGGTTCTGTGTGACGAATTCCTTGAGCATGGCTCCCAACGGTGTCAGCAGTGCCGGATCGCCGGCAATTTCGAAGGGGCCGTGTTCCTGGACTTGCCGAATACCACTTTCCTTGACGTTACCGGCGACAATGCCGCTGAAGGCTTTGCGCAGGTTAGCCGCTATCAGGTGAGCCGGCTGGTCGCGATGCAATTCCAGTGCCCGCATGCTTTCGTGGGTGGGCTCGAATGGCATCTGAAACACCGGGTCGATCTTCAGCATCCAGTTGAAATAGTAGGCGTCCTGCATGGCACGGCGGAAGGTCTCCACATCTTTCATGCCCTGCTTCATGGTGCGTGCCACCCTTGCCGGATCGTCAATAATGATCTCGTATTTTTTGGTAGCCTCGTCCCCCAGCGAGTTGCGGATAAACTGGTCAATCATCTCGAAGTATTCAGCGTTTTCCGGCTGACCGGTGAAGACCACCGGGAAGGGCAGGTCCGCGTTGTCCGGATGAAGCAGGATGCCTAGCAGGTAGAGGATTTCTTCGGCGGTGCCCACGCCACCAGGGAATACTATTACGCCATGGCCGGTGCGGACAAAGGCCTCAAGGCGCTTCTCGATGTCCGGCAGGATGACCAGTTCGTTAACGATGGGGTTCGGTGCCTCGGCGCCGATGATGCCCGGCTCCGTAAGCCCGATGTAACGGCCGTTCTTAACCCGCTGCTTGGCATGGCCGATGGTGGCTCCCTTCATCGGGCCCTTCATGGCGCCAGGGCCACATCCGGTGCAGATGCTCAGCCCCCGCAGCCCCAGCTGATGGCCTACTTCCTTGCTGTACTGGTATTCCCGTTCATTGATCGAATGCCCGCCCCAGCACACCACCAGGTCCGGATGGCGGCCAGCCTGCAGTACACGGGCGTTGCGCAGTATGTGGAAAATCAGGTTAGTAATGCCTTCCGGATCGTCCCGGCGAAGTCCCGATGCGGACTGGGGGATGGAATAGGAATAAATAATATCCCGTAATACCGAGAACAGGTGTTCGCGGATAGCGCGCAGCATTTGCCCATCCACAAACGCGTGGGCGGGCGCATTGACCAGTTCCAGTTTAAGGCCCCTTGGCTGGGGCACCAGGCGCACGTCGAAATCGGCATGGGCTTCCATCAGGGTTTTACAGTCATCAGTTTCTACGCCGGTGTTGAGAACGGCCAGTGCGCATTGCCGGAACAGGCGGTAGAGGCCGCCTTCACTTTTGTCCTTGAGTCGGTTGACCTCGAAAGTGGACAGGATTTCCAGACTGCCCTCTGGGGACACCAGGGCATTGATGGTGGATTCGGTCATGAACGGTGAAACTCCTGAATATTTCGCTGGCACCCTGGAATCATGCTGATGCCTTTTTGTCTAATTATAACCAGCTTCGAGAATGCCTGATTTTGAGGCATGCAGTGAAACCGTTACACTAAGCACTTTAACGTAATTACGCTACCCGACAGACGTCCGATTTATGAAACTTCTTATTCGTCCCGCCCCTGAAGTGGCCATCAAGAGCAAACCCGTTCGCAGACAGCAGATGCGGCACCTGCGCCAGAATATTCGCAAGCTGCTCACGCGCCTTGATAATGACATCCATGTGGACGGAGCCTGGGACAGGGTGGATGTGGATATTCCCGATGGGCGTGGCCTGGCGGGCCCGGTTATCGAAGAACTCCAGCGCATCCCCGGCATTTCCACCATCCAGGAGATCGGTATCTTTCCCTGGGTGAGCATGGAAGACGTGGCGGAAAAGGCCGTTGCAGCCTTTTCCGAACGCATCCAGGGCAAGACCTTTGCGGTCCGGGTTCGCCGCCATGGAAACCATTCGTTCCGGTCCATCGATCTCGAGCGATTTGTTGGCGCAGCGCTTTTCGCGGCCTCAGCGCCTAAAGGGGTTGACCTGGGCAAGCCCGAGGTCGAGGTGCGTATTGAAATCCAGGATGATAACTATCACATCGCTCACCGCAAACACCGTGGTGCCGGCGGCTATCCTTTAGGGGCCGTAGAAACCGTGATGACACTGGTTTCCGGTGGATACGACTCTTCCGTGGCGGCTTACCTGATGATGCGTCGTGGGCTCAGGTCCCATTTCCTGTTTTTCAGGCTGGGTGGCCCGGCTCACGAAGTTGGTGTGCGTCAGGTGGTCCACTATATCTGGGACCGCTATGGTGCCTCGCATGGTGCCAAGTTCATTTCCGTGCCCTTTGAAGGGGTGGTGGAAGAGATCATGCGGTCGGTCAATCCGCGCCACTGGGGTGTGGTGCTGAAGCGCCAGATGCTGAAGGCAGCCTCGGAAATTGCGGCCATTAACAACGCCTCTGGCCTGGTGACCGGCGATGCAGTGGCACAGGTTTCCAGCCAGACCCTGTCAAACCTCAGTGTGGTGGATAGGGCCAGTAGCGAGGTGGTGTTGCGCCCGCTGATTTCCATGGACAAGGAAGCCATTATCAACATCGCACGGGAAATCGGCACCGAGCCCTTCGCCCGCACCATGCCGGAATACTGTGGTGTGATCTCCCGCAAACCGGCAACCCGGGCAAAGCTTCATCGTGTTGAGGAGGATGAGGCCGCCATGGATGCACAGGTGCTGGAGCAGGCCATTGCAAGCCGCCAGGACACGCCGGTCAACCGTCTGCTGGAAACCACGCAGACCCCGGAAGAGGTGGAGCTGGTGCATACGCCGGATGTGAACGACATCATTATTGATGTTCGCCATCCCTCGGAAGGCGAGCAGTCACCGTTGCACCTCACCAGTAACCAGGTGGTGGAAATTCCCTTCTACGAGCTGAGCGAACGCATCCCGTCGCTTCCGGCCGACAGGCAGTACTTGCTGTATTGCGACCGCGGCACCATGAGCCGGATGCACGCCTGTAACCTGAAAGCCGAGGGCCACACCAACATCAAGGTGTACGCCCCCGCGCATTGACCGCTTAGCCTTCCAGCCCCTTGAAGAACTGCTGCACGTTCTCGCTCAGGGTTTCCAGATCATAGCCGCCTTCCTGCACAATCAGTGTGGGCAGGCCGGTCTGACGGATATGGGTAGCCAGACGGCAGAACCCTTCCGAGGAGACTGACACTTTGGCCTGGGGATCGTTGTGATAGATGTCGAACCCGAGAGGAAGTATCAGCGCGTCTGGCTGGAACAGGCGAATGGCGGCCAGTGCCTCCTCAAGTTTTGCGAAGAAGTCGTCCTCTGACGAGCCGTGAGGCATCGGCAGGTTGATGTTGTAACCAAGCCCCTCGCCTTCACCACGTTCGTCTTCGTAACCACTGACTACCGGGTAGAAATTGGTGGGGTCGCCGTGAATGGATACGTAAAGGACATCGCTGCGATCGTAGAAGATTTCCTGGATGCCCTGGCCGTGGTGCATGTCGGTATCCAGTATCGCGATCCGGGGAAAGCGGGTTTTCATATGTTCCGCAGCAATGGCTGCGTTATTGAGGTAGCAGAAGCCGCCGGCTGCGTCCTTGCGGGCATGATGCCCCGGTGGGCGGCAGACCGCATAGGCAGTGCGTTCACCGGCAATCAGGGCATCGGCGGCACCGAGAGCCGTCTGGGCAGACCAGTAGGCGGCAGCCCAGGTATTTGCACCGATCGGGCAGCTGCCATCCGCCTGATATCGAGCCGCTTCAGCAAGGATGCCTTTCAGGGCGTTCGGTGAGCGCACAAAGATGTTGGACATGACTTCGTCACCCCAGTCCTCCATTTCTGACCAGCGCCGGTGTGCAGACTCCAGAAAGCGCAGATAGCTCAGGTCGTGAACCTTCGAAATCGCTCCTGCGCCCTGATCCGCGGGCTGCAGCACCGGGATACCCATGGCTTTCAGCCCCTCCAGCATTTGTCCGGTACGATCGGGTACTTCCTGGGGCTGGCGCATCTGGCCTCGGGTAAAGTACGTTTTGGGAAGATGCTGATCCTGTGAGGGATGAAAAAACGCCTTCATATTCCGGCCTCCTGATAATGACATTGTTCGAGTATAGGCGCCCGCGGGTGTGGGTCAAAACACCTTTGTCTGACTTTACAGTAGCGGTTTCTGCATCCACTATGAGAGACATATCACACTGACGCAAACCCGAATTTATACATTTTGAAAAGGAGCCGAGATGATCGAGTCACCATTGCTTCCCAAGCTGACTGGCTATGTCGGCGGTCGCTGGACTGAATCCCCGGACGGTAACACCTTCGATGTCTACAACCCGGCCACGGGCAAGGTGATTGCCAGTGTGGCGTCGATGTCGGAAAGCGAGGTGAAGGATGCCGTTGCCGCCGGCAAATCCGCCCTTCGCCTGACCAGCCCATACAGCATTGAAACCCGGCGCAAATGGCTGGAAGATATCCGCGACGCTCTCAAGGCCAACAAAGAAGAAGTGGGGCGCATCCTGTGCATGGAGCACGGCAAACCCCTCAAGGAAGCCCAGGGCGAAGTGGACTATGCCGCCGGCTTCTTTGACTACTGCTCCAAACATATCCAGGCGCTGGATGCCCACACCCTGACAGAGAAGCCGAAGGATTGTACCTGGACCGTGCATTATCGCCCCATTGGCGTTACCGGTCTGATTACGCCCTGGAATTTCCCCATCGGGATGATTGCCAAGAAACTGTCCGCGGCCCTGGCGGCGGGGTGCCCATCGGTAATCAAGCCGGCCAGTGAAACACCACTGACGATGATTGCCCTGTTCACCCTGATGGACAAGCACACAGATATTCCCGATGGCATGGTCAACCTGGTGATGGGCAAGGCCAGCGTAATCGGCAAGGTGCTGTGCGAGAGCCCCGACGTCCCCATGCTCAGCTTCACCGGTTCCACGGAAGTGGGTCGCAAGCTGATCCTGGACACGGCAGACCAGGTTAAGAAGCTGGCGCTGGAGCTGGGCGGTAACGCACCGTATATCGTCTTTGACGATGCCGACCTGGATGCCGCTGCCGATAACCTTATTGCCAACAAGTTCCGTGGCGGTGGCCAGACCTGTGTCTGCGCCAACCGGATTTTCGTCCACGAGAAAGTGGCCGATGCCTTCGGTGAGAAACTCGCCGAACGAGTGAACAAGATGACGGTAGGTGACGGTATCAACGGTGATGTCGATCTCGGCCCGCTGATCAACAAGGCCGGCTTCGACAAAGTCAGACGCCACCTTGAAGATGCGCTCGAGAAGGGCGCTGGCCTCGTTGCCGGTAAACAGCCGAAGGAACTGGGTGATGGTCTTTTCTTTCCGCCAACGGTGATCACCGGTGTTAACCGGGATATGGAGTGTTATCGCGAAGAGACCTTTGGTCCACTGGTGCCCATGGCCCTGTTCCGTACCGAAGAGGAAGTCATAGAAGCCGGTAACGACACCGAATTCGGCCTGGCCTCCTATGTGTTCACTGCAGATGCGGAGCGTGCCCAGCGAGTGGCTGCCGGGCTACGTTTTGGCCACTGTGGCTGGAACACCGGGACCGGCCCAACGCCGGAAGCGCCTTTCGGTGGTATGAAGGCCTCCGGCATCGGCCGTGAGGGCGGCCTGGAAGGCCTGTTCGAATTTGTCGAAGCCCAGACTGTACCCCGCGGCTTTTAAGGCTGCGGCGTCAACAGGACCTTCACCGAATCATCCACCAGGGTAGAGTCGAGATAGCCGATACTGCCCAGGGTGGATGACACCACACTCTTCATACTGTTCGCCGAGGAGACCTCCCTCGGCGGATGCCCCTTCCCGGTTAACACCTGTCGTGACCAGAACGACTTCAGCCAGGCGTGAGCTGCGGTTCAGGTAAATGTCCTTTACCTGTTGTGACGTAATGGTGTCGGGGCCACCGTGATGGCCGATGATGACCAGTTCTGCCCGGGGCCCGGCCATTGGCTGGCCCCCCGGGTATTGGAAACTTACGGCGTCAATATAACCTTGACTGTAGCGTCCACATCCGCAGCATCAAGATAGCCAATGCTGCCCGGCGTAGATAAAACCCGGGCTTTTATTGCCGCGGCATTGCCTTGTTCCTCGGGCGGTTGGCCACGACCAGTGAACACTTGTTGAGACCAGAAAGCCTTGAGTTGGGCATCGTTACGGCCAGTGACCTTATCGTGAAACTCCGAGCGGGCGCTGTTGCCTTCCGGGAGTTCGAACGCCCTGGCTTTTTGGCCATCTGGCAGTTGCTGGCTGCGATTCAGGTAGATATCCCGGACCTGGTTCGAACTGATACTGTCCGGGCCAGCGGGATGGCCAATAACCACCACCTCAGCCATCGCCAGGGGGCTGAGCAGCAGGCTTGCCAGTATAATCAGGCTTTGCTTGTTCATGTCAGGCCTCCTCAGAATGCCGAGTCGAGTTTAAGGGTATAAACGTTGGTGCTGTCGTTGTCGCTGGTCAGAACAAAAGCGGGGTTGAGCCCCCCGGCTGAATCTTCAAATCCACGAACATGGGTAATGTCCGCTTTGATGGCAACACCGGGTGTGATATCCCAGCGCATACCGACGCTGTATTCATCCCGGCGCGTGTTGAGTATCGATTCCGGCACGGCTGGCACGACTGCACCCGAGGGGGCCTGGGCGAGGAATGCGGCTTCCCGCTCGTCATTGTCCTGGCTTTCAACCCAGCCAATGACGGCATAGGGTGTGAACGCTCCGAAACGACGGGCAACAGAAAGGTAAGCAGAGTCGGTATCAGCGAACTTACCGTCAACTTCTACCCGGGTAATTTCGGAAATAACCTGCCAGGTGCCGTCATCAAAGCCCAGGCCAATACCGAAGAAATTGCCTCTTTCTTCATCGGCGAGAATCGCCTGGCCATCAACCAACTGAAGCCCATTGGCTTCGGCAATGGCTGCGAGGCGGGTGGCATTGATTGAAGTTTCTCCGGTGGCCGCAATACCTCTCACTGTCCAGACGTAATCGGTCCAGCCCAGGGTCAAACCTGCAGTATTACGCAACTCAACTTCGGAAATGTTGCCTTCTTCCTCGGTAAAGCCGGTGAACACTTGGGTGGTCAGTGATGAACCATCGAAGTTCAGGGTATGGGTGGCATCAGCGCCCACGTAGCTTTGAATTGCTACAGGGTCATAAACTGCGGCAGGAGGTCGGGCCCAGGTCTGGGAGTAGCCCACTTCCAGCGAGTCCGAGTACATGAAAAATGGCAGACGCATCTTGCCGGCACGTAGCTGCAGATTGTTGGTGGGCCGATGGCTCAGGTAAGCCCACTCGATCACGGGATCCCAGTCCTCGGATCCGCGGCCGACCAGCTGCATGACCGCCTGGCTCTTTTCGGTGACATCAAACGTGCCCTGCAGCGCCAGCAGACTCTGATCGGCAACGCTGGTTTCCTCAGTAATGCCGTCAAAGCCTGCATCATTGCTGGCGCGGCTGTAGCCGGTGCTGAAAAAGCCGTTGAAGCGAACGCGATCATTGTTCACTGAGTTCAGCTGTTGTTGCATGGCCTTGAGTTGCTGTTGCATCTGGGCAACGGCTTCGTCACTGGACTGCGCCATGACACTGCCGGCAGCGATGGCAAGCGCGAGGGGCGCCAGGCGAAAGTAGATTCTCATAGTTTGCTATTCCTGGTTGGGAGGGTAGGGCGAATTAAACTCGAAACTGACTGGCCACTGAATGCAGACCCGAGCTCACCTTCTGGATGTCACGGCTGACCACATCCAGTTCATCAGTGCTCTCCATTACGGCTTCTGCGTTTCTGTGCATGTTTGTCATTTGGCCGGTTACTTCATTGAACGTGGTGCTCTGTTCATAGGTGGCTGCAGCGATCTGTTCGTTAAGCTCACTGATCTGCTGTACGTTGCTGAGAATGCGATTGAGGATTTCACCCGACTCCGTGGTGGCTTCCACTCCCTGGTGGGCCTTGCTGACGCTGTGTTCCATGGAGGTCACGGCAGCCGACGAAAGCTTCGATAGCTCGGAAATGACACCCTGGATTTCTTCAGTCGACTTGTGGGTGCGAACGGCCAGGCCACGCACTTCGTCGGCAACTACGGCGAATCCACGCCCGTGGTCACCGGCGCGGGCCGCTTCAATCGCAGCGTTGAGTGCCAGCAGGTTGGTCTGTTCCGCAACTGTCTGGATCGTGTCCAGCAGTCCGCCTACCCGGGAAGAGAATTCATCAAACTGGTTAACAAGACTGGACGTTTTTTCGATCTCGGCCACCAGTTCACGAATGCTGGCAACGTTAATGTTGACCTTCTCCTGACCCGACTGGGCAAACTTTGCAGCATCCTGTGTCTGGTCAGACGCGCTGGAGGCAAAACCAGCGACCTCTTCTACACTGCGAACCAGCTCATCCACTGAGTTGCGGGTAGATGAAATCGCCTGAGCCTGACTGCTGATGCGCTCCAGGTTGGTCTGACTGGTGCTCGTCAGATGATCTGTGACAGAGTTTAATCGGTTGACGTCATCGCGAATGGTGGCAAAGGATTTGTGCAGTTTTTCAATGAAGAGGTTGAACTGGTCCACCAATTCACGAAGTTCGTCCTTACCCTCGTAGTGGATGCGGGAGGTGAGGTCACCTTCACCAGAAGCCATGTTCTCAAGGGATTCAATAATTTGTCGCAGGCTATTGCCAATGGATTTTCCAATCACCAGGCTGAGCCCCGTGAGAAGCACCAGTGCAACAACGAGTATGGTTATAGCCAGAGAGGTGGACGTACTGGAAGCCTCCACGGTGTCGGTGATGGCACCCTGGAAACGGCTGCGGGTCTGCAGGCGCATGTCGTTAAGGTCGGTACGAAGTTGCTCAAGCCTGCGGGCATTGGCAGAGGCTTCATCACCAATGCGGGAAAAGTCAGCGGTGCCCTCGATGATGGCGGTGGCAATACGCGTGGCTTCAGAATAATAGCGCTCGAGGGCCTGGCTGAGGGCTTTAGAGTTTTTGGCCAGTTCCGGGTTCAGATCGGACACTTCGCGCAAATTCGCTAAAATGGTGTCGCGGAATTCCCGTGTATCGTCCAGTTGCTGATCATCACCGGTGGCTACGGATCCATTGATTTGCTGCTCCATCAGTTGCAGCTGGCCCAGATTGACCGTCGTGAGCTCCAAGGTCGGGTACAATCTGTCCTTCACCTGGTTCAGACGTTCAGAGTTCGAACGTTCCGTAAGGATGGAGAAACCCTGACTGATAACGAAAGCAACGATTGCGACGCCAACCAGCAGGCTGAGCTTTTGTGAGATCTTGAGTGATGACAGCATGGTGTGATTCCCGGACAACCCACCTCGGGACTTGAGGCTGCTGCAGTTTAGGTAGTCTGCTAACTAGATAACATTGTGATTTGTATCACAGTGTTAATTTGTGTTTTCGGCGGAGTTGGCGACCGTTCCCTGCGGGATTTGGGTGAATACCTTTATCTGGCACCAGTCACCCCCGTCGGTCCCGGCCCTGTTATAATTCGCAAGTCAAAGCCACCCAAGCACAGTGATATTTATCAATGGATGTTTCCCCGATTATTGATCCCCTCAACGACGCCCAGCGCGAGGCTGTTACGGCCCAGAATGACCATTTGCTGGTGCTGGCGGGTGCGGGCAGTGGCAAGACTCGGGTACTGGTTCACCGGATTGCCTGGCTGATGCAGGTGGACAAGGTACCGCCCACAGGCATCCTGGCGGTGACCTTCACCAACAAGGCGGCGAAGGAGATGCGTTACCGCATCGAGCAGATGATGAACATCCCTGCCCGCGGACTGTGGTTTGGCACCTTTCATGGGATTGCGCACCGTTTGTTGCGTGCCCATTACCGTGACGCCGGCCTTCCGGAGAATTTCCAGGTGCTGGACAGCGATGACCAGCTGCGCCTGATCAAGCGGGTAATGCGTGAGATGCAGATCGACGAGAGTCGCTGGCCGCCAAAACAGGCTCAGTGGTTCATCAACGGCCAGAAAGACGAGGGGCTGCGTGCGGAGCACATCCAGGAAAACCCCGGAGACCATTTCACCAGTACCATGCTGACGATTTACCGCCAGTACGAAAAACTCTGCAACCTCAGCGGGCTGGTAGACTTCGGTGAGCTGTTGCTGCGCTCCCACGAGCTATGGCTCCACCGTCCGGAACTGTTGAGCCATTACCAGAGCCGTTTCCAGCAGATCCTGGTGGACGAGTTCCAGGACACCAACGCCATTCAATATGCCTGGCTGCAGCTACTGGCCGGTAACCGGGTACCGATGACGGTGGTGGGGGACGACGACCAGTCGATCTATGGCTGGCGCGGTGCCAAGGTCGAAAACATCCAGCAGTACCAGCGGGACTTCCCCAATGCCCGGCTGGTGCGGTTGGAGCAGAACTATCGGTCCACGCAACTGATCCTGAAAGCGGCCAACGCCGTGATTGCCAATAACCAGGGCCGTCTGGGCAAGGAACTCTGGACGGATGGCCCGGACGGTGAACCCATCAACCTGTACGCCGCCTTCAATGAGCAGGATGAAGCCAACTACATCGCCGACACCATCAGCACCTGGGTCAGCGAGGGCAACCTGCGCAGCGAGTCCGCTATTCTGTACCGTTCCAACGCCCAGTCCCGGGTGCTGGAAGAATCCCTGATCCGCCAGGGCATTCCCTACCGGGTCTACGGTGGCCTGCGATTCTACGACCGCCAGGAAATCCGCAACGCCATCGCCTACCTGCGTCTGGTGCATTACCGTCGGGATGACGCGGCGTTTGAACGGGTAGTGAACATCCCGGCCCGGGGTATCGGCGCCAAGAGCCTGGCGGACATGCGGGCATTTGCCACCGAACGCAGCATATCCCTGTGGGAGTCTGCAGAACGGCTGCTGGAAGCGGGCCAGGTCAAAGGCCGCGCCAAGACAGGCTTGCAATCCTTCATGGGGATTATCGAAGGCCTGACGGAGATGGTGGGCGACGCGTCCCTGCACGGGCTGATGAAGAAAACCCTGGAGCTGAGCGGCCTCAGGGATTACCACGCCAACGAAAAGGGCGAGAAAGGTCAGGCGCGGGCAGAGAACCTGGACGAACTGGTGAACGCCCTCTCTGATTTCGAAGCGGAGGAGGGCGTTGATCCGTTGTCCGAATTTATCGCCCAGGCAGCTCTGGACGCCGGCGAGGCACAAGCAGAGGTCAACGAAGACTGTGTACAGTTGATGACCCTGCACTCCGCCAAGGGCCTGGAATTCCCGCTGGTATTCCTGGCTGGGGTTGAGGAAGGCCTGTTCCCCCACAGCATGTCACTGGAAGAACCGGGGCGAATGGAAGAGGAGCGCCGCCTGGCCTACGTGGGTATTACGCGGGCCATGAAAAAGCTGGTGCTCACTTACGCCGAATCACGCCGTTTGTACGGCCAGGAGAAATTCCACGCCCTGTCCCGCTTCGTCCGCGAGATCCCCGGCGACTGCATCCAGGAAGTGCGACTACGCAACACCGTCACTCGCCCGGCCATGGTATCCCGGCCCAACGAAAGCCTGTTTGATTCCGCCCCCATGGAGGAGGCGGGCTTTAGCCTGGGGCAGCGGGTGCGTCATCCGAAGTTTGGTGAGGGCATCGTGATGAACAGCGAAGGTAGCGGCCATCATACCCGGGTGCAGGTGAATTTTGATGAGGGTGCCAAGTGGTTGGTGCTGGCTTACGCGCCTCTGGAGGCCTGCTGAGTTCGGTTGCAGAAGTAGGTCGGATTAGCGAAGCGTAATCCGACACTATGCAAGTCGATACTATTTGTCGGATTACGCTTCGCTAATCCGACCTACGGTTCCTGTGCGGCAAGCTCAGAGCCAGCCTTTGCGCTTGAAGTACCAGTAAGGTGCAAACCCGGCGGATACCATCAGCACAATCGCCCCCGGATAACCCAATAGCCACTCCAGCTCCGGCATGTGCTGGAAGTTCATGCCGTAAATGCTGGCAATCAGTGTCGGTGGCAGGAAAACCACAGCCGCAATCGAAAAGGTCTTGATGATCTGGTTCTGCTCGATGTTGATGAAACCCTGGGTAGAGTCCATCAGGAAGTTGATCTTGTCGAACAGGAAGGTGGTGTGGGACATCAGGGTTTCGATGTCGCGATTGATTTCCCGGAGCGTCTCCCGTTGCTCGCTGTCCTTGCGCAGGTGACGCAGCAGGAACGAGATATTGCGCTGGGTATCCATCAGGCACAGACGGGTCTTGCCGTTGCTGTCTTCCAGCTTGGCGAGGCGGTTGATGGCCTCGTCCAGCTCGGCCTCTTCATCCTCAAGCACCAGGTAGCTGACTTCCTCTAGCTGCCGGTGCAGATCCTCAAGCCCGTCGGCGTGGTTCTCAACCTTCTGTTCGAGCAGAGTGACCAGCATTTCGGACACATCCCGTGCCTCAACCTGTTCACGGCGCGCGCGCATTCTGAGTAACCGGAAGTCCGCAAGCTCGCTTTCGCGGATGGTAATCAGGCGGTTCCGCTGCAGTATGAACGCGACAGATACCGTGTTGTGGCGTCCTTCCGCCAGGTTGAGAAAAAGGGAGTGCACGTGCACGCCGGCCTGATCGACAAAGCAGCGCGCTGACGCCTCGATTTCCTCCACGTCATCGAACTCCGGGATATCGGTTTTCAGCAATTCCTGGAGTATCTGTCGTTCCTTTTCGTCGGGTTCGCAGGCGTCGATCCAGTCCGCCTGTTTTACCCGGGTTGCCGGGTCCTCTGCGGAACTGCCCATTTCCTTGATCAAACCATCCACGATCCTGAAGAACCTAAGCATGCGTGTGCTCCAAACAGTCTGAGTGGCCTCATTAAGGAGCCTAGCTCACCAGCAGCATGCGGGGGAGCGGGCTCCGCTTTCCCCGGGGCCCTCAGGCCGGGAACCGGTCCCGGGTCTTGTTGGCGATGCGCACCAATACCAGCATCAGGGGAACTTCCACCAGCACGCCAACCACCGTTGCCAGAGCTGCGCCGGACTGCAACCCGAAAAGGGCAATGGCCGCGGCCACTGCCAGTTCGAAGAAATTGCTGGCACCGATCATGGCTCCGGGCGCCGCGATACAGTGGCGGACTTTCCACAACCTGGCCCATCCGTAGGCGAGGAAGAAAATCAGGAAAGTCTGTACGACCAGCGGCACGGCGATCAGTACGATATGCAACGGATTGTTCAGAATCACTTCGCCCTGAAAGGCAAACAGCAGCACCAGGGTAACGATCAATGCTGCCGGGGTGACGGGGCTGAGGCGTTTCAGGAATACCTCGTCGTACCAGTGCTCGCCGTGCCGGGCGATGAGAGTGCGGCGGGTCAGGTAGCCTGCAGTCAGGGGAATGACGATATACAGAACCACCGACAGGATCACCGTGTCCCAGGGCACCTGGATGTTGGAGATGCCCAGCAGGACGACGACAATCGGTGCGAAGGCAAACAACATGATGATGTCGTTCAGCGACACCTGCACCAGTGTGTAGGCTGCATCGCCCTTGGTCAGATAGCTCCAGACAAAGACCATGGCGGTACAGGGTGCAGCCCCAAGCAGGATAGCGCCTGCGAGGTATTCACTTGCCAATTGTGGGGCGATCAATGGTTCGAACACTACCATCAGGAAAAACCAGGCAATGGCGAACATGGTGAACGGCTTGATCAGCCAGTTCACGATGGTGGTGATGGCCAGGCCTTTCGGTTCTTTTCTCACGCCCAGGACGGCACTGAAATCAATCTGGGCCATCATCGGAAAGATCATGGCCCAGATCAGAATCGCAATGGGAATGGACACCTGGGCATACTCAAAGCGCGACAGGGTCTCCGGCACCACGGGCGCAAATTGTCCCACGGCCACGCCGGCAACGATGGCCAGGGCCACCCAGACCGACAAGTACTTGCCGAAAAGATCCATGCCGCCGCTGGTGTCTTCATTTAAGGTGTTTTCTGCATTGCTAGTCATGGCCCGCCTCGCAGAGTTCATGGAAATGGATCGAGGTGTGAAGCATAGCTGTCTGGTAGACGAATAACCTACCGAAAGGATGCCGGCGATTTTTGTGAAGGGTTTACTTTGTCGCTACACCATTTTAATATCCAGATAAACATATATCCACTAAAATATATATACGGATAAACGAATATGAAGCGTCGCGTTTTATTCGTCTGTACGGCTAACAGCGCCCGGTCCCTCATGGCAGAAGCCCTGCTCAAGCATATGGCGGGGGATCGTTTTGAAGTGGCGAGTGCCGGCACCGAGCCGACCAGGCCACATCCCATGGCACTGCATGTTTTACAGGAGTCAGGTATTGCCGTTGAAGGGTTGCACAGTAAACAGCTGGCGGATATGCAGGATGAACGTTGGGATTACGTGATCACCCTGTGCGAGAAAGCCGCCGATGAATGTGGCGCCATATGTCAGCCGGCCCAGCAGATTGCCTGGGATTTTCCCGATCCCGTGTTGACTGAGCGACACGCCACCTTTGCACTGACGCTCAAAGAGCTCAAGGAGCGTATTGGCCTGTTTACCCTGGTGCATCAGAAGGAGACCGGCCGGAAGCCACTGGAATACAACCCGGTCTCTGTTTTTCGGGCCCTTGGGGATGAGTTGCGGCTGGCGATCCTGATGCTGATTCGCGACCAGAAAAAACTCTGTGTGTATGAACTGACCACAGCACTTGATTCCTCCCAGCCCAAAGTAAGCCGGCACCTGGCGAACCTGAAAGAAGCGGGGCTTCTGGAAACAGAGCGCCAGGGCCAATGGATCTATTATTTCCTCCACCATCAGATGCCGCAATGGTTAATCAGGGTGCTGGATGAGACTTCGGAAAGTAACAGCACACTGGTAGAACAGGAGGTGAAAAGGCTGCGTGCCATGACCGACCGACCTGTTGTACGTTTACTGTGAAGGCAGTTTGACTGGACAGCGTGAAGACTTATTCAGGAGCAACAGAGATGAGCAAGATCAAGGTAGGAATAAACGGATTTGGTCGCATCGGCCGCCTGGCCCTGCGGGCTGCGTGGGGATGGCCGGAAATGGAATTTGTAGCCATCAACGATCCGGGCGCAGACGCCCGTACCCTGGCGCACCTGTTGAATTTCGACAGCGTGCATGGCCGCTGGGATCATGAGGCCAGTCCCGATGGCGACGACATCGTTATCGGGGATCAGCGCATTCACGTAACCCACAACAAGACCATCGGAGAGACCGACTGGTCTGGCTGTGACCTGGTGATTGAAGCCAGCGGTGTGAACAAGAAAGTGGCGGTTCTGCAGGGTTATCTGGATCAGGGCGTAAAGCGAGTGGTTGTCACCGCTCCGGTCAAGGAAGCCGGCGCCAAGAACATTGTCCTCGGCGTGAACGACGACATTTTCGATCCGGCCAATGACCGCATTGTCACTGCCGCTTCCTGCACCACCAACTGCCTGGCACCGGTGGTGAAGGTCATCCACGAAAAACTGGGCATCAAGCATGGCTCGATTACCACGATTCACAGCCTGACCAACTCCCAGGTCATCATCGATGCACCCCACAAGGATCTACGCCGGGCACGGGCTTGCGGTAGTTCACTGATCCCCACCAGCACCGGTTCTGCGACGGCGATTATCGAGATCTTCCCGGAACTGAAAGGGCGGCTGGATGGCCACGCAGTGCGAGTGCCGTTGACCAACGCTTCTCTGACCGATTGCGTGTTTGAAGTGGAAACACCCACGGATCGGGACACCGTGAACCAGCTGTTGAAAGAAGCGGCAGCGGGCGAACTGAAAGACATTATGGGCTACGAAGAGCGCCCGCTGGTGTCCATTGATTACAAGACAGACCCGCGTTCGTCCATCGTCGATGCCCTGTCTACCATTGTGGTCAACGGCACCCAGGTGAAAATCTACGCCTGGTACGACAACGAATGGGGCTACGCCAACCGCACCGTCGAACTGGCGCGAAGGGTAGGCTCTGCCTGATATGACCGCCGCCATCCGACAGTACCTTGTCATTACCGGCAACTATTGGGCCTTCACCCTCACGGATGGGGCCCTGCGGATGCTGGTGGTGCTGCATTTCCACCAGTTGGGTTACTCACCTCTGGAAATTGCCCTGTTGTTCATTTTCTACGAGTTCTTCGGCGTGGTGACCAACCTGGTTGGCGGTTATCTGGGTGCCCGTATGGGCCTGAACCGCACCATGAATATCGGGCTGTTCCTGCAGATCGTGGCGCTGGCCATGCTGGCGGTGCCCGCGGCGATGCTCACCGTGCCCTGGGTGATGGCGGCCCAGGCGATGTCCGGCATTGCCAAGGACCTGAACAAGATGTCCGCCAAGAGCGGCATCAAATTGCTGGTGCCGGATGAGCAGCAGGGCACACTCTATAAGTGGGTGGCAATCCTGACCGGCTCCAAGAACACCCTCAAGGGCGTAGGTTTCTTCCTCGGCGGCGTCCTGCTGATGGCCGCCGGCTTCACGGGCGCGGTCATTATTATGGCTGTTGCCCTCGCCGTGGTCTGGCTGGCGAGCCTGTTCCTGCTCAGGCAGGAGCTGGGCAAGAGCAAGGCCAAACCGAACTTCAGTGAGATCCTGTCGAAGAGCCGGGCCATCAATGTGCTCTCCGCGGCACGAATGTTCCTGTTCGGCGCCCGCGATGTGTGGTTTGTGGTGGCGCTGCCGGTGTATCTGCATACGGTGTTTGGCTGGGATTTCTGGAAAGTGGGCGGCTTCATGGCCACCTGGATCATCGGCTACGGTTTTATTCAGACCATTGCGCCGCGTATTACCGGCAATATGGAAGGCAAGCAACCCGCTGTGCTCTGGGCGGCAGCACTGGCGGTGGTTCCCGCTGCCATTGCCGGTGGCCTGATGGCTGGCGGGCCGCCACAGATGGTGGTTGTGGGTGGATTACTGCTGTTTGGTGTGCTGTTTGCGATCAACTCCTCTCTCCACAGCTATCTGATCGTCAGCTATGCCCGGGGTGATGGCGTTTCCCTGGATGTGGGCTTCTACTACATGTCCAATGCTTCCGGCCGGCTTCTTGGCACCATTCTCTCTGGCTGGGTGTACCAGGCCTACGGGCTGGAGGCCTGTCTATGGATATCATCGGCTTTGGTGGCCATGGCATCGCTACTGTCTTTGTTATTGCCCGAGAGGCGGCACGCTGTGGCGTGAGCCGGCGTCAGAAACGCATGACCAAGCCTGCGCCAGCTTCCACCTGCAAGTAGCCGTCGCTGCGAAACCTGAGCTCGCATCCGCCAGAGCAGAACACTGAGCCTCCCGAGTTCAGGGCGGTGTAAATGCCGCGAAGATCCAGCCGCATGCGCAGGTGTTCGGTCAGGAAAAACTGATAGCCACCACCGAGCGACAGCGCCGTCCGGTGGTGGCTATCGTATCTCGAATCGTCCGGTTCCAGGCGGGTCACCCCCAGCACGCCAGAGACAAACCCTCCGTAGCTTTTCCCGCCGGGGAAATAGAGCCCGCCGAACTGGAGTTGGTAAATCGTAAGATCAATGGACTCGATGCCCGGAGCGAACAGGCCGTTGTCCAGCCTGGCGGAGGTGCTTTGCCGGCTGAAGTAAACTTCCCCCTGCTTGCCAGGCTCGGCCAGATCAAAATTGAGTGACAGCCCCTGGCTCGGGGAATCCCGGAAGTGGATCTGATCGTCGGCGCTGGCACCGGCCGTCTCGATATCCACCGAACTGCTCATGCGAAAGCCTGCAAACGGCGACAAGCCAACCTCTGCCAGCGCAGGCGGCGCTGGCAGGGTAAGGGCGAACAGGACCGCTGTGAGGGTTCGGAGGTTCATACATGCCCGCTCTGTATGGCTGGTTGCTGGCAAGATCCTGTGCAATGGTGTAACCATTATGGACTCTGCAGGCCCTGGTGAACCCATTTTGACAGAACTTTTGCTGGAAAACGTCAGTGTTGGCACCTTGAGTGAGGTATCTCTGGTGGTACCTGCCGGGCAGGTTATTTGCCTGTCCGGCCCCTCCGGCAGTGGCAAAAGTCGCCTGCTGAGGGCAGTGGCTGATCTGGAGCCCCACGGTGGCCGCATTTCTCTGGGGGGTACCGGTCAGCAGGATGTGCCTGCTCACCAGTGGCGGAGCCGGGTGGTGATGGTGCCGGCAGACAGCCAGTGGTGGTTTGATGAGGTGGGAGGGCACTTTCCAGATGATGCCGGTTCGCGACTGCCCTCGGCTCTGGGCTTCCCGTCCGAGGTGATGGGCTGGTCGGTCAGTCGGCTGTCCTCGGGCGAGCGTCAGCGCCTGGCCCTTTGGCGGGCGCTTTCTCTCCAGCCGGAGGCTCTGTTGCTGGACGAACCGACTGCCAATCTGGATGGCAGCAGCACGGAAACCCTGGAAACCTGGTTGCTTGCGGAGATTCGGCGACGGCGTATCGCTACCTTTTGGGTGGCCCATGACCCCGGCCAGATTCATCGTGTGGCAGATGCCCACTACCGGATTCAAGGAACCAGACTGGAGCCTGTCCATGGAGGTGATTGACCTTGCCTGGTGGAAACTGGGGTTGGCGGCCCTGTTGGTGCTGGCTCTGGGTGTATCCGGACACATTGCCCGGCTCGGAATTACCCGCAGCCTGCTGATTGCCGCCATTCGCACGGTCATCCAGTTGGCGCTGATCGGGTTGGTACTTGAAGCCCTGTTTGCGTCCTCTGCGTTTTACTGGATCGCCCTGCTGGCGGTGGTGATGCTGCTGATCGCAGGCCGTGAGGTGGTGGCACGCCAGGGTCGGCGTTTGCAGGGCTGGTGGGCCTTCGGTATCGGCACCGGTGCCATGTTCGTATCGTCGTTCACAATCACGATTCTGGCCCTGACCGTGGTGATCGGCCCCGACCCCTGGTATGCCCCCCAATATGCCATTCCTTTGCTGGGCATGATGCTTGGCAACACCATGACGGGTGTCAGCCTGGCTCTGGACCGGCTCAATGAATCGGTCTGGCGACAAAGAGGCGTGATCGAGAACCGGCTGATGCTGGGGCAGACCTGGCAGCAGGCGCTTGAGGATATCCGGAGGGACGCCATGCGCAGCGGCATGATGCCCTCGATTAATGCCATGGCGGCGGCCGGTATTGTCAGCCTGCCGGGCATGATGACCGGTCAGATTCTGGCGGGCAGCCCGCCTGCGGTGGCGGTGAAATACCAGATCCTGGTGATGCTCATTATTTCGGCATCCACCGGCTTTGGTGCCGTCATGGCGGTCTCCTGGGGTGGCCGCAGGCTGTTTGATGATCGTGAGCGTTTGCGTCTGGACCGGCTGGTAAAGTCTTGAGTCAGCGATCGGTCAGGAACTTTCGGGCCGGGTTGCCAGGCGCACCGCTGCACTGGCATCCGCTTGCGGCCGCCAAAAGCCCTGCCTAGACTCAGAAAAGTCCGAAGGTTTTGACAAGGAGTGGTGGCAATGGCGTTCCAGACCCTGGATGGCAATGAAGCCGTGGCCTCGGTGGCCTACCGATTGAGCGAAACCATTGCCATCTACCCGATTACCCCGGCCTCGGTGATGGGGGAGCACGCCGATGACTGGGCGGCCCTCGGCAAGCCCAATCTCTGGGGGCAGGTGCCGGGCGTGGTGGAAATGCAGTCCGAAGCCGGTGCGGCCGGGGCCATGCATGGTGCCCTGCAGGCGGGTTCGCTGGTGACCACGTTCACCGCCTCCCAGGGGCTGCTGCTGATGCTGCCCAACCTGTTCAAGATCGCCGGCGAACTCTCGCCGTTCTGTATGCACGTTGCTGCCCGCAGTGTGGCCACTCATGCCTTGTCTATTTTCTGCGACCACTCCGATGTGATGAGTGCCCGGGGTACCGGCTTTGCCCTGCTGGCCTCGGGCTCGGTGCAGGAAGCCCAGGACCTCGCCGCCATAGGCCATGCGGTGACCCTGGAAAGCCGGATACCGGTAATGCACTTCTTCGATGGCTTCCGCACTTCCCACGAAATCGACAAGATTGTGGCGCTGAGCGATGAGGACTTGCAGGCGCTGGTGTCTCACGACGGGGTGGAGGCACACCGTGACCGCAGGATGACGCCTGACCGCCCGGTGATAAGGGGCACTTCCCAGAACCCGGACGCCTTCTTCCAGTCACGGGAAGCCACCAATCCGTTTTATCAGGCGTTTCCGGAGCGGCTGGAAGCCGTCTTGGCGCGGTTTGGCGACATCACCGGGCGCCGGTACCAGCTGTTTGATTACGTCGGCCATCCGGAAGCCGAGCGAGTGGTTATTCTGATGGGTTCGGGCGCTGAGTGCGCCCATGAAACCGTGGAATGGTTGGTGGAGCAGGGGCAAAAGGTTGGCGTGCTCAAGGTGCGCCTGTTCCGGCCCTTCGCAAGTGACCGTTTCCTGCAGGCGCTGCCGGATACCGTGAAACACCTGGCGGTGCTGGACCGGACCAAGGAGCCCGGAGCCCAGGGTGAGCCGTTATTACTGGAAGTCAGCGGGGCACTGATGGAGGCTTATAGCCGGGGCGACCGGCAGGTGTTGCCTCGGGTGATTGGCGGGCGTTACGGCTTGTCCTCCCGGGAGTTCACTCCGGCCATGGTCTGCGCGGTCTTTGACCAGTTAAACGAGCCGTCACCGAAAACCCGCTTTACCGTTGGGGTTCGCGATGATGTGACGCACCTGTCGCTGGACGTGGACAGCGAACTGGATATCGAGTCGCCGAAAACCCGCCGGGCGCTGTTCTTCGGTCTGGGCGCGGACGGCACGGTCAGCAGCAACAAGTCCAGCATCAAGATCCTCGGCGAGGGCACAGACCTGTTTGCCCAGGGCCATTTTGTCTACGATTCCAAAAAATCCGGCGCCACCACCGTATCGCACTTGCGCTTTGGCCCGCTGCCGATCCGTTCCAGTTACCAGATTCGCCAGGCCCAGTTTGTAGCCGTTCATGCGCCACAGTTCCTGGAACGGTTTGATGTTCTGGAACATGCGGCCTCGGGCGCCACGGTGTTGCTCAATGTACCCTGGCCACCGGACCAGGTATGGGACCGGTTATCCGTGGAGGCCCAGCGGATATTGGTCGAGCGCAAGGCCCACCTGTTCGTGATTGATGCCGCCGAGGTAGCAGAAAAGGCCGGTCTGGAGCGACGTATCAACACCGTCATGCAGGTGTGTTTTTTCGCCCTGGACGACATCCTGCCCCGTGATGAGGCTATTGCCCACATCAAGGAGTCAATACGCCAGACCTGGGGCCGTCGTGGGCCGGAGGTGGTTCGCCGCAATGTGGAGGCGGTGGATTCCGCCCTGGCGAACCTGCACGAAGTGACGGTGCCGGGCGAGGTAACGGCAACCCGCAGTCGTCCGCCAAGAGTCCCTGAGGACGCGCCGGACTTCGTCCAGAAGGTCACCCGCCTGCTGATGGACGGCCAGGGTGAAAAGCTTCCAGTCAGCGCCTTTCCGCCGGACGGTACCTGGCCCACCGGCACCAGCCAGTATGAGAAGCGAAGTATCGCCCTGGAAATCCCGATCTGGGAATCTGACCTTTGCGTGCAGTGCAACTTCTGCGCAATGATCTGTCCACATACTGCGATTACCAGCAAGGTCTTCGAGCCGGAGGCGGGCAAGGGTGCCCCGGATACCTTCGAGGCAGTACCCGAAACCCACACCCGGGAACTGGAAGGGCTGGATTACCGGATTCAGGTGGCGCCGGAAGACTGCACCGGTTGTGGATTGTGTGTGGAGGTGTGCCCCGCCAAGGACCGCAGCCAACCCAAGCGCAAAGCGATCAACATGAGGCCACTGGAGGAACACCGGGAAGCGGAGGCGGAGAATCTGGCGTTCCTGCGCAGCTTGCCGGATGTGCCCCGGGACCGCATTCCCCGGGACTTCAAATCGCTGCCGCTGCTGATCCCCCTGTTCGAGTATTCCGGCGCCTGCGCCGGCTGTGGCGAGACGCCTTACATTCGGCTGCTAACGCAGTTACTGGGGGACCGGCTGCTGATTGCCAATGCCACCGGCTGTTCCTCCATCTATGGCGGCAACCTCCCCACCACGCCTTACACGGTAAATGCGGATGGGCGAGGGCCGACCTGGAATAACTCGCTGTTCGAAGACGCTGCTGAACTGGGTCTGGGCATGCGGATGGGGCTGAACAAACTGGTGGGCCGGGCCCGGCAGTTGTTGGAGGACATGAAAGATAAGCTTCCCCCGGAGCTATTCCTCGATCTGACCAGCCCCTGTGCGACCCTGGACGAGACGGCCATGATGGCAAGGCGTCAGGCGGTGGAACGGCTGCGTGACTGGCTGTCGGACCAGCACGGACCCGAAGCGCGGGAACTGGCCAGCCTGGCCGATGAGCTTTGCCCCAAGAGTGTGTGGGTGATTGGTGGTGACGGCTGGGCCTACGACATCGGCTATGGCGGCCTGGACCATGCCCTGGCCTCGGGCCAGAACATAAAACTGCTGGTGCTGGATACTGAAGTGTATTCCAACACCGGCGGTCAGCAATCCAAGGCCACGCCCATGGGAGCGATTGCCAAGTTCGCTGCCGCCGGCAAGGAAACCCGCAAGAAAGACCTCGGCCTGCTGGCCATGAGTTATGGCCACGTTTACGTTGCCCAGATTGCCATACAGTCCCACAGCAACCAGACCACCAAAGCGCTGCAGGAAGCCGAAAACTTTGACGGTCCGGCGCTGATCATCGCCCACAGTCCCTGCATTGCCCATGGCTATGATCTGGTGCATTCCCCGACGCAACAGAAGCGGGCTGTGGACAGCTGGGCCTGGCCGATCTATCGATTCGACCCTCGCCGAATCCTCCAGGGCCTGCCGCCCCTGCAACTGGACTCCGTGCGCCAGAAAGTGCCCATGAAAACCTACATGCAGGAGGAAGCTCGCTTCCGCATGCTGGAATTGCGGGATCCTCAGCGCTATGAGCAGCTGGCGAGCGCGGCCAGCGACGCGGCAACGGAGCAGCGGGAGCTGTATATGCAACTGGCGGGTATCCACTTTGAGCCCCATGAACCCGCCGCCGATCCGGCCAGGGGAGCAGACCATCATGACTGACCTGACAACCCGATGGCTCGGGCTGGACCTGAGCTCGCCCCTGGTGGTTGGCGCCAGCCCGCTGACCGACGACCTGGACGCGCTCAAAGCCTGCGTAGAGGCCGGCGCCGGTGCCATCGTGATGCATTCGCTGTTCGAGGAACAGCTGGTTGCGGAGCAGATGGCGGCCCATCGGTTTATTGATTCCCGCATCAATACGGATGCAGAGGCGCGCTCATTCTTCCCGGAGTCCGAAGTGTTTGAAATGGGCTCCAGCAGCTACCTCAAACGTCTGGGACAGCTTCAAAGGGCGCTGGATGTGCCGGTGATTGCGTCGCTCAATGGCATTTCCCCTGGTGGCTGGACCCAGCATGCCCGGGAGCTGGAAGAGGCCGGCGCGTCTGCGATAGAGCTCAATCTTTATGATCTGGCCACCGACCCGTCCGACACGGCCGATTCACTGGAACAGCGTCAGCTTGAGGTGGTGCGCTCGGTGGTGGAGCAGGTCACCATCCCGGTCAGCGTCAAACTGTCGCCCTTCTATTCCGCGTTACCTGCTTTTGTGGCAGGCGTGGAAGCAGCGGGGGCCCGGGGGCTGGTGCTGTTCAACCGCTTCTATCAGCCGGATATGGATCTTGAGGAACTGGAACTGAGCCGGGAAGTGGTGCTGTCCACCAGTGCCGAACTGCCCCTCAGGCTGCATGGACTGGCGATGCTGTTCAACCGTACCACGCTGGAAATGGCGGCCTCCGGCGGCGTTCACAGTGGCGATGATGCTGCCAAAGCCATCCTGTCCGGCGCAACGGTGGTGCAAGTGGTGTCGGCGCTGTTGGGTGAGGGGCCAGCAGCGCTGGCCAGAATCACCGACGAACTGAACCAGCGCCTGTCCGGCATGGGGTATCGTTCATTGGTCGAAGCGCGCGGTGCCCTGTCACTGGACAATGCACCCAATGCCCAGATCTGGGAGCGATTGAATTACGCCCGCCTGTTGCATGGCTGGCAATCGTCTCAGTGAGCTGAACTCGATTCGTCGGGTTTGCTGATCAGGCGCGGTAACCATTTCAGGTAGGCCGTCATCCCGAACAGTTCCACCAACGACTGGAATACAATCACCACCACCGCCGGCGCCCATAACTCCGGTAATGCGATGGCAAAAGGCAGCACCACGAAGGAGTTGCGGGTGCCGAAGCTGAACGCCAGGGTTCGCCCGCGAGCGCCCGGCAAATGGAAGCTCCTGCTCAGCACTTTGGAGACCAGTGCAGCGAGCACCAGGTAGAGCGAAAAAATCACCAGCAACTGGGGCAGCATGCGCCCGGTCTGTATGACCAGGGTGATCTGTGATGCTGCAATCATGAACACCACCAGAGCCAGGAACGGCACGGGCAGCCAGCCAAGGGACCGGATATAACCGGCAAAGCCAGGCCTTTTTTTACCGGCTTTCTCTGTCAGCCAGGCCAGTAGCAACGGGGTCAGGATCAGCCCGAAAAACACCGGCACAAAATGCCCGGTCAGGTTGGCGCTGACCATGTCTTCTCCGATAAACAGCCAGAGATAGATCGGTAACGTCAGGATCTGCAGAATCAGCAGGATCGGACTGGCGGCAATGGCCCGCGTGCCGTCACCGCCGCCCAGATGGGTAAAGCTGATAAACCAGTCTGTGCAGGGCACCAGTAGGACCAGCACAATGCCAAGCCGGATGGCAGGGTCTGCAGGCGCAATGAACAGCAGCAGCCACACGATGGCGGGCATGATAAGAAAATTGCCCAAGACCAGGGCGGCATTGAACCGCTTGTCGCGGAAAGCGGTAGCCATGTGGGTCAATGGCACCTGGGTAAAGGTGGTATACAGGAGCAACCCGAGCACCGGCCAGAGCAGGGTCTCAAAGGTCACTGTGACCGCTGGCCAAAACCAGCCGGTCACCATGCCGAAAATGATTGCCGCCAGATAAAGCCAGACCTGATGGCGCTCCAGCGAATCTTTCATTGTGGCGCCGTCTCAGCCGGTTTGTGACGGTACTTCGCGAATACGGCCGTGTTCATCAATGGCCACATACACAAACAGCCCCTCCGTGACCTTGCGAGGCGCTTTTGCCGTGCGGTCCAGGGTCCAGACTTCAATGTTGATTTTCATTGAGCTGCGGCCCACTTCGACCAGCTCTCCGTAACAACCAACCTGGGAGCCAACCCGTAGCGGTGACAGGAACTCCATTCGATCCATGGCAACCGTGGCGTTGCGGCCCTGGGAGATTCGCCCTGCCATGGTGGCGGCGGCAATGTCCATCTGTTTGACCAGCCAGCCGGCGAACACATCGCCATTGGGATTGGTATCGGAAGGCAGGGGGATTATCTGGATTATCAGTTCACCCCGGGGCGTGGGTTTGTCGTCATCGAGCGCTGTCATGAATAAACCTTTCTTGTCTGGAATTGTTTTAGTCCCCGCATGGTAGCGGCCTGCGCGGCGTCTGCAAGAAAAATTGAACGACCAGTTCTATATTGCAGGGGTTGTAACAAAGTTGTCACAGAAGGCCTTTACTGTTCACACATCGGTGAAGCAAATCCGACAAAAAAGTCAAAGTGACATATGGAGACTCAACGTGATCAAACTTAAAGCAGCCCTTACAACTCTGGCACTGGCAGGCAGCATTGCCGCCGTGTCAACTCCGGCCATGGCTCGCGACACCATCAACATCGTAGGCTCTTCCACTGTTTACCCGTTCGCTACCGTGGTTGCCGAACGTTTCGGTCGTAACACCGACTTTCCGACTCCGAAGCTGGAGTCCACAGGCTCTGGCGGTGGTCTGAAGCTGTTCTGTGAAGGTGTTGGTACCCAGCACCCGGACATCACCAATGCTTCACGTCGCATGAAGAAGAGTGAGTTTGACAACTGTCAGGCCAACGGCGTCAAGGAAATCACCGAGGTACGTATCGGCGCTGATGGCATTGTCATGGCCAACTCCAAGGATGCGGAAAAGATTGATTTGAGCCTGGAGCAGGTGTTCCTGGCACTGGCCAAGGACGTACCCGATCCGGACGGCGGTGACAAATTGGTAGCCAACCCCTACATGAACTGGAGCGAGATCGACTCCAGCCTTCCGGACATGGAAATCAGCGTAATGGGGCCACCTCCAACCTCTGGTACCCGTGACGCCTTTGTTGAAATTGCCATGGAAAGCGGCTGCAAGCAGTTCGACATGATCGCGAAGATGGAAGACGAGAACGAGGACAAGTTCAAGAGCGTATGCCACAGCATGCGTGAAGACGGCCCGTTCATTGAAGCCGGCGAAAACGACAACCTGATCGTACAGCGCCTGGCACAGGACCCGAAAACTCTGGGTATCTTCGGCTACAGTTTCCTGATGGAAAACACCGGTCAGATCCAGGCAGCGACCGTAAACGGCGTTGAGCCGACTCCCGAAGCTATTTCCAGTGAAGAGTACCCGGTTGCCCGCTCACTGTGGTTCTATATCAAGAAAGCGCACGTGGGTGTGGTTCCCGGTATCCCGGAGTACGTGGCCGAGTTCACCAGCGAGGGAGCCTGGGGCGACAATGGCTACCTGGTTGACGTGGGCCTGATCCCCAACCCGCGCAATGAGCGCATGAAGATTGCCAAGGCGGCGAAAGAACTGAAGTCGATGACTGGTAACGAGCTGTAAGGTTCGATCAGAGAACGTCAGGGATGACGAAACAGGAGCGCGGGCCGGACGGCCCGCGTTCCTTTGTTACATTGGTATGAATATTTTTGTGCGGCGAACTGGCAAAATAGACGCCCAGCTCACTCAAAGCCATCAATACAGAGAATGATATGCAGACGGCAAATCTTCTGCCCCTGGTTCTGGTTCTCGCCGTGGTTGCCTACGGCCTCGCGTACATGCGATCCCGTGCCGTTGCAGCGCCCCTGGGCGGCATCCGGAATCTCAAGGCACTTCCTTTTTATTATGCGGCACGAGCAGCACTCTGGTGTGCGATTCCCGCACTGATTGTGCTGGCAGCCTGGGCCGGTTTCGAAGGCAAGGTTATTCAGGGCATTGTGATTGCATCGCTGCCTCAGGATACCTGGCCCGAATCTGCAGGGCGGGCCAGCCTGATACTCTCGCAAATCAGCAACGTCGCAGCGGGCAAGCTCAATCCTGAATTTGTGCCCGAGCATATTGCCGGGGCAGCGTCGTTACTGGAAGCGTTGGAAAGCAAGAGTCAAAACTTCAAGGCCATCCTTGTTATTCTGATCGCAATATTGGGGGCTACGTTTGCGTGGACTCGTGTTGCTCCCCACATTAACGCCAGAAAAAACGTAGAGGCAACTCTGCGCAGAATTTTCTTCCTGTGTGCAGCATTGGCGGTGTTGACCACGGCGGGCATCGTGTTTTCGGTGATCCTGGAGACGGTGCGTTTCTTTGGCCGGGTGCCGATTACCGAGTTTCTGTTTGGTACCACCTGGAGTCCTCAGACCGCCTTGCGTGCCGATCAGGTAGGTTCCGACGGTGCCTTTGGCGTTATCCCGCTATTCACCGGCACCCTGTTGATTTCCGCCATTGCTTTGCTGGTTGCCGTGCCTGTTGGCCTGCTTTCAGCCATTTACCTGTCCGAGTATGCGAGCAAGCGGATGCGCTCAACGGTGAAACCGATACTGGAGATGCTGGCGGGCATCCCCACTGTGGTTTACGGTTTTTTTGCCGCTTTGACCGTAGCCCCGTTTATCCGTGATCTTGCTCAAATAGTGGGGCTGGAAGCCTCGTCACAGAGCGCACTTGCCGCCGGCCTGGTGATGGGGATCATGATCGTGCCATTTGTGTCGTCGCTGTCGGATGACGTGATCAATGCGGTACCCCAGACAATGCGGGACGGGTCTCTGGCCCTGGGAGCGACCCAATCGGAAACCATGAAGAAGGTGATTTTTCCGGCGGCCCTGCCTGGAATCATCGGCGGTATCCTGTTGGCAGCATCCCGCGCCATTGGCGAAACCATGATCGTGGTGATGGCGGCAGGCCTGGCAGCCAATCTGACGGCCAATCCGCTGGATTCGGTAACCACAGTGACCGTGCAGATTGCGACGCTGCTGGTGGGTGATCAGGAGTTTGACAGCGCCAAGACCCTCTCGGCTTTCGCCCTGGGCATGTTGCTGTTCATCGTCACGCTGCTACTCAACGTGGTCGCACTCAAGATCGTACGGAAATATAGGGAACAGTATGACTGATCAAAGTTCTCAGGCGGAAATTGTCCGCAATTCCCTGAAGCGCCGGTACCGCAAGGAACGTCGATTCCGCCTGTACGGAATTCTGGCGATTTTTATTGCACTCACGTCCCTGTTCACCCTGTTTGCCGACATTATCAGCAAGGGCTACACAGGCTTCGTAAAGACCACCATTACCCTGGACGTGAATCTCGATTCGGAGATGATGTACCTGGATGATCCAACCGATGCGGATCAACGGTCCATGGCGGATTTTGTGGCGCCGGTTATCGCCGCATTACAGGAGCATATTCCCGAGGCGGACAGCGCGACTGAGAAACGCGAACTCGGCCGCTTTCTCGGTACTTATGCAGCCAGCGAAGTCAGTGAGTTACTGGCGAAAAATCCGGAGCTTCTGAACACTACCCAAACCATCGAGTTCCCGGCCCACGATCGGGTTTCGGTATACGTCAAGCATGCGGACAATCCGCGGTACAGCATCAAACTGTCCGAGCAGCAGCAACGCTGGGTGGATGAGCTACTGGAGAAAGGGGTTATCGATACCAGCTTCAACGACGTACTGTTCAGTCGGGGAGACTCCCGGGAGCCTGCCAACGCGGGTGTTCTTGGCGCAATCGTGGGCTCCGTGCTGACCATGCTGGTGACGCTGGTCATCTCGTTCCCCGTGGGTATTGCGGCGGCAGTTTACCTGGAAGAATTCGCGCCCCAGAACAAGATTACCGATTTCATTGAGGTGAACATCAACAATCTGGCTGCGGTGCCCTCGATCATCTTCGGTCTGCTGGGCCTCGCCGTCTTCATTGGTCTGTTCGGCATGCCCCGTTCGGTTCCCGTGGTGGGTGGCCTTGTCCTGGCGCTGATGACATTGCCGACCATCATCATCTCCAGCCGCGCGGCCATCAAGAGTGTGCCGCCCTCGATACGGGAGGCTGCAGAAGGTGTTGGTGCTTCCAAGATGCAGGTGGTGCTCCATCACGTGGTTCCGCTGGCGATGCCAGGCATGCTTACCGGCTCCATTATTGGTATGGCCCAGGCCCTGGGTGAGACAGCCCCGCTGCTGCTGATTGGCATGGTGGCCTTTATTGTGGATGTACCGAACGGCTTTTTCGATTCAGCCACCGTACTGCCGGTACAGATCTACCTATGGGCAAGCAGCTCCGAGCAAGGTTTCGTAGAGTTGGCATCAGCCGCCATCATGGTGCTGCTCACCTTTATGATCAGTATGAACGCACTGGCGATCTGGCTGCGCAAGCGGCTTGAGCGTCGCTGGTAAGGAGAATGTTATGAATACAATAAACCCGAGTATGTCCGCGCAAGCCGACATGAGAGACCAGGGCGCAGCCGTTCCGGTGCCTGAAGACAAGCCAGAGACGACAGTGATTGAAGAAGGCAAAACCGTTGGAAAGCCGTTTGCTGACGACCCCAAATTCAAACTTCGTAACGTGGACGTCTCTTACGGTGCCGACCGGGCGATCAAGAATATCAGCCTGGATATTGGCAGGAACGAAGTGATTTCATTTATCGGCCCGTCCGGCTGTGGTAAATCAACGTTTCTGCGTTGTCTGAACCGGATGAATGACAGCATCGATATTTGCCGGATCAAGGGTCAACTGATGCTGGACGATGAGGATATTTACCACTCGAAACGGGATGTCGTCGAGCTCCGTGCCCGAGTGGGCATGGTGTTCCAGAAACCGAATCCGTTCCCCAAATCCATCTACGACAACGTTGCCTATGGCCCCCGAATCCATGGCCTTGCAAACCGCAAGTCCGACCTCGACGATATCGTGGAAAACAGTCTGCGCAAAGCCGGCCTGTGGAACGAAGCCAAGGACCGCCTGGATTCGATCGCAACCGGCATGTCCGGTGGTCAGCAGCAACGTTTGTGCATCGCCCGTGCCATTGCCGTCAGTCCGGAAGTGATCCTGATGGACGAACCCTGTTCTGCCCTGGACCCGATCGCAACCGCTCGCGTGGAAGAGCTGATTGCCGAGATGTCAGAGAGCTACACGATTGTCATCGTGACCCACTCCATGCAGCAGGCAGCCCGTGTGTCTCACCGCACCGCGTATTTCCATCTGGGGCATCTGGTTGAAGTCAATGAAACCAACAAGGTATTCACTTCGCCGGAGCACGAGCTCACCGAATCCTACATTACCGGCCGCTTCGGCTGATCCCGGTAAGCTGAACACTGGAGAACATAGTTATGCCAACGAAAAAGGACGATGTTTACGGCGATCATATTTCGCACAAGTTCAATGACGAACTGATGGCCCTGAAAAGCGAATTTCTGGAAATGGGCGGGATGGTGGAGTCCCAGGTAGACCGGGCCATCACCGCACTGGTCGAGAACGATGGTCACTTGGCGGACGAAGTCCGTGCCACGGACAAGAAAGTCGATCAGAAAGAGATTGAAATCGACGAGGAAGCCACGCTGATTATCGCCCGCCGCCAGCCCACGGCAAGGGATCTGCGGCTGGTGATCTCGGTGATCAAGATGGTGGCAGACCTGGAGCGTGTCGGCGACGAGGCCAAGAAAATCGCCAAGTTTGCCATCAAGCTGTCAGAGGAAGGCCAGGCGCCGCGCGGCTACGTGGAAGTGCGCCACATCGGCAACCACGTGCTGGCTATGTTGCACGACGCCCTGGACGCCTTCGCCCGCCTGGATTCTGAGCAGGCGCTGCGAATCATGAAGGAAGACAAGCGTGTGGACGAGGAATACCAGGCGGCCACGCGCACGTTGCTGACGTTCATGATGGAAGACACCCGTAACATTTCCCGCTGCATGTCGGTGATGTGGATTCTCCGCGCCCTGGAACGGGTGGGGGACCATGCCTGTAACATTGCCGAGAACGTGATCTTCATGGTCAAAGGTGAGGATGTTCGGCATACGCCGGTGGAAGAGGCTGAAAAAGTCGTCGGCCGCTGAGCTCTTTGCCCGTGTAGCCTGTTGGTTCGGGAGTTTTCGCCGGGCCGGGGGCACTGTTCAGGACACGCCCGTGAATACGTCCATGTAGGGCTCGGTCGCGCCATCCCTGGCGCTCCACGGTCCTGTACAGTGCCCCCGGCCCTGCTTGGCTAATCGCTCAGATAGCGCCTGGGTCCAATAGTCTCAGGCCTGCTTCTTCTTGTCGGTATACGGCGGCCAGCCCATGGGTTTGCCGGCCAGCAGGTGCAGGTGGATGTGGAACACCGTCTGCCCTGAATTTTCTCCGCAGTTCATGACTGTTCGATAGCCATCGTCTGCAAAACCCATTTCCTTCGCCAGTTTGCCCGCAACCCAGTACAAATGACCGACCAGTTCACGGTCGTCCTCTGCAATGTCATTGATCGTTGCGATTTCTTTTTTCGGGATGATCAGCAGGTGCACCGGCGCCTGTGGATTGATATCCCGGAAGGCCAGGCTGAGGTCGTCTTCATAAACAATATCCGCCGGAATTTCGCGGTTGATGATCTTGGTGAAGATGGTCTCCGACATAACGGGTCCTTTTTGGTGAATGTGGGCCAGAAAAGCGAGTTACAGCTGCTTGAACCCCGGTAACCGCTCCGCCAGCTGGCGGATGACCGGTGGTAAGTCATCATCGATACCCATAGCGTATTTGGCTACCCGGTTTCTGGCAAATGGCATGGCTTTCGCCGCCCCCAGGCCGAGGTTGCGCAGCAGGTGCAGGGGTGGCGTGCGGTTGCTGAACAGGTGGTAGAAAACATCCATGGCCAGCATCATGCGGCGGTTGGCCGGGCGGCGTTGCTGCTCGTATTGATCAAGTCGGGCAGGGTTGGCCAGGTCACAGCCGGCGCGCCTGGCTTCGCGGAGGACCGACTGCAGGCAGCGGGCATCCTGGAAGCCCAGGTTTACGCCCTGGCCTGCCAGCGGATTGATGGTATGGGCAGCGTCGCCTACCAGTACTACGCGGTTGTTTACATAGTTTTTGGCGTGCTGGCGCGCAATCGGGAAGCTGGCTCTGGCATCAATGTGGGTAAGCAGCGGCAGCTCCGGCGGGAAAGCGTTCTGTATTTCCGCCATCAATGCGCTGTTATCCAGTGATTTGAGGCGCGCCAGCTCTTCCGGTGAGTCGTACCACACCAGCGAGGCCCAGCTTTCGCCGTTCCCGGCGGCATGCAGTGGCAGGAAGGCCCGGGGGCCGCTGGGGTAGAAGCCCTGCCAGGTGATGTCCTGCACCGGGCCCTGGTAGCGCACGGAGACCACCATCGCCTGTTGCTGGTACTGGTCACGGGTGACGCCGATGCCGGCCAGGTTGCGGACGCCGGAGTTGGCGCCGTCTGCACCGACGACCAGTTCGCCGGTCAGTTCCGTGCCATCGTCCAGCGTTACGGTTGCGTAGTTGTCGCTATTGCTGAGGCTGGTGACGGCATGGCCGCAAAACAGGGTCACTGATGGCTGTGCCGAAGCGCTGCTCCAGAGTGCCTGCTGGGTGATGCGGTTCTCCACAATATGGCCCAGATGGCGGGCGGACAGATTACGGGCGTCAAAAACCACCTCGGCGATCTTGCGGGGCAAAACATTGCTCAATGGATGGTCAGTTTCATCCCATACCGCCAGACGGGTATAGCGGGTGGCGCGCATGGCGAGGATGTCTGGCCAGGCTCCCAGTTCGGCCAGATAGCGCTCACTGCCGGCACTCAGGGCTGATACCCGGATGTCGGGAGGCTGAGCGGCATCGTAGGAGGGCGCAGCCCCCTGATCCACAAGGCCAACGCGAAAGCCGCTGCGGCCAAGACCGGTGGCGAGGGCAGCGCCGACCATGCCGGCACCAACAATAACAACATCAAAGGCTTGGGTCATAACGGGTTCCTGTCTGATACGCCCAGTTTACGCGATGGGCGCGTTCAGACAAGCGGCCCGGAGCAAGCCTGCACCGAGGGGTGCTTTCAGTAGCCAGCCAGGTTGGCAGTGTGGCTGTCTGTCAGCGACTCTGCCCGGCGGGGGCGACCTTTTAGCCAGGCGGGTTTTTGCGCCCCCGGCTTGACGAAACCCTGTTCCAGAACCATGGGGTGAACCAGGTTCAGGAAATCCTCGGTTTTCATATGTATGGACTCGGTGTGGCTGCCGGCGGCAAAGGCCAGTTCCGGTTGCCGGGTCAGGGCTTCGGCGCAGTACACCGACATATCAAAGAGGTTGCCGAACGGCGGCATGGCGCCCACTTCGCATTCCGGGAAGCGGTCCTGAAATTCCTGTTCGTCCGCCAGGTCAACAAAGTCGGTATCGAGAATCCGGCTTAACCGGTCCCAGCGAATACGCCAGGTGGCAGGCATGACCAGCATGGCCATTTTGCCGTCCAGTTCTATAATCACGGTTTTTACCACCCGGTCACCAGCGATCTTGACGTGGTGCGCCAGCTGTTGGGCAGTAAAGGCAGGTGGGTGAGACAGGCACATGTATTCCACGCCTGCCTGATCAAGGAATTCCTTCAACTGCTGTACCGGCATAGTGACAACCTCCTACCAGCAAGTCTGGAACCGGTGGTTTTCTGTGGGCCCGGCTCATGTGGCCTGGCGGTGGTGCCGTTGTTACCGGCGCCACCGCCATTATTGGTCAGCTTAGTTGAGGTTGCTCAGAAAGCGAGTTACAAAGTGTGTTGTTGAGATACCAATCACTCGGTTTTGTAGACGTGCACATCCCGCTGAGGGAAAGGGATGGTGATACCCTCGGCATCAAACGCCTTCTTCACCTTTTCGTGCATGTCCCAGTAGTACGGCCAGAGGTCGTCGGTGGCCACCCAGGCGCGAAACATAAGATTGACCGAATTATCGCCCAGGCTGCCAACACAGATCCGCGGCTCCGGGTCCTTCAGGGAACGCTCGTCTTCATCGAACAGGCGCTGGAGAATGGCCTTGGCCTTGTCGACGTCGTCGTCGTAATGGATGCCGAAAGTCATATCGCAGCGGCGCTTGTCGTAGATACTGACGTTCACCAGGGTGGAGTTGGACAGATTGCCATTGGGGATGACGATACGGCGGTTGTCGAAGGTGTTTACCACCGTATAAAGAATCTGAATTTCAGCGACCGCGCCAAGGAAACCCTCGGCTTCGATGGTGTCACCCACCTTGAAGGGCTTGAAGATCAGGATCAGCACGCCACCGGCAAAGTTGGCAAGGCTGCCTTGAAGCGCCAGGCCGATGGCCAGGCCGGCGGCACCGATGACGGCAATGAACGAGGTGGTTGCAATGCCGATCATGGAGGCGACCGAGATCAGCAGCATGACCTTGAAAACGGCGCTGATCAGGCCACAGAGGAACTTGTTCAGGGTGGGGTCTTTCGCGCCCAGCTTCTTGTCAAGAACCGCGATGAAGCGGTTAATCAGCCAGAGACCGACAACCAGTGTAACAATGGCCAGCACGAATTTCGGGGCGTAGGCCATAACCAGTGCCAGAGCCTCATCCCACAGCTCCGTGGCGTTGATATTCGTTCCCAGAAGATCGTCCATTCAGTGACTCCTTGATCGGTTTTGGTTACTTGTCTGTGGCATACGATGCTTACCTGTTCCTGGCCCACTCGATAATGGCTTCTGGCCCACCCTGCATGACAATCCTGCCTTTTTTCTGGTCCAGCTGGTAGTCATACATGGGGTCGTAATAGTTTTCCAGCAGGGCCTGAATCCATTGATGATGCGCGGCGACATCCGCCGTCCGCTGCTGTATATCGAGGGCGTCCTCCATCATGTGTCGCAGCCGGTTGTGGCGTTCACCGCCGAGGCGTTTGCGGATCCGGTCCAGAGCACTGAGCAGATAATCGCGGAAATTGAGCCAGCCGGCCTCCACGCCGTCCCGTTCAGCATAGTTCGCAGCCATCTGGTCGACATAGTCTTCACGGATGATGCGTATTCGCTCCTCCATAGGCTGATCAAGCACCATCAAAGATGCTTCCGTCATTCGTTCGCGCAGACTTTCCGGCAACGCGCAACGGCCGACCATCCTGCTTTCATCTTCCAGATAAACCGGCCCGCCGACATGGTGGTGTGCCTTGAGCATGGCAACGGCCAGGCGGTTTTCAAAATCGATCTGTGATGGCTGGGGAGTGACCTGGCGGCCAAAGCTGGAGCCCCGGTGATTGGCCAGGCCCTCCAGGTCCACCGGATTGGGCAGCTGTTGCAGGACACGGGTTTTGCCGGTGCCGGTGCGGCCGCTCAGAATGACAAACTCCGAGGATTCTACCAGTGCTTCCAGGCTGTCGATGAGGAAGCGTCGCATCGCCTTGTAGCCACCGGTAACCAGCGGGTAGTCGAGGCCGGCCTCACGGATCCACTCCTGGCTCAGCCGCGAACGCAGGCCGCCGCGAAAACAGAACAGGTAACCGTTCGGATGGTCGGCGGTGAAACGCCGCCAGGCTTCAATGCGCTGTGCCTTGATGTCGCCGGCAACCAGTTGATGGCCGAGTCTGATCGCTTCATCCTGGCCCTTTTCCTTGTAACAGATGCCTACCCGGTGGCGTTCTTCGTCGTTCATCAGGGGAGCATTGATGGCACCGGGGAAACTGCCTTTACTGAACTCGACGGGGGCCCGCACGTCCATCAATGGCGCGTCGTTGAGGAACAGGGCAAGGTAGTCGCTGGTATCGGGTCTGGACGGCATGACGGGGTTTGGTTCGTGCTGAAAATGAGGCAGCAGTATAACGGACGTGACGGTTTTTTGCTCGCCGGCCGATGCCAGTCACCCTTGCTGCCGTTACAATGCGTCCCTTGCCAGACCCCTATCCGGAGTAGCCGTGACCCCCGACATTCTGAACCAGCACCTCGCAAAAACTCTCAGCCGTGGACGGGTGGCAGCCACTGTACCTGCGGGCTGCCCGGACGTTTCCCTGTATCTGTTCGATCCTTCGGTTCTGGAGGGACCGATCAGCCATGACGAAGCCCAGGCCGTGGTGGCGGAGCCAGCGTACTGGTCGTTTTGCTGGGCCAGCGGGCAGGTGCTTGCGGCTTATATCCTGGCCAACCCTCATCTGGTGAAGGGCGAGACGGTACTGGATTTTGGTTCCGGGTCGGGCATTGTTGCCATTGCCGCTGCTATGGCCGGGGCGCGGGAGGCCATTGCCTGTGACATCGACCCGGCCGCGCTGGATGCTGCCGGAGCCAATGCCAGGCTGAACGACGTGACGGTGTCTTTGTGTGATGACTGGAGCACACGGCCAGATAATGTGGGCGTTGTGACGGCAGCGGATGTGCTGTACGACCCCGATAATCGACCCTTGTTGTCCGCGTTCAGGCTGGCTGCACCACAGGTGTTGCTGGCGGACTCAAGGATGAGGGATCTGGGAGATGATCGTTACCGGCAGCAAGCGGTCATTGAAGCCCGCACCTGGCCAGATCTGCACGAGTTCGAGGAGTTCAACCGGGTACGGATCTATCGGGCGGGAGAGGGGCTGTCCGGATAAATAAACGAAAAAAAAGGGCAGCCTCTCGGCTACCCTTTTTCGGAACAGGTGTCGCATCCTTGCGCTGTTGGCAACCATCCCGTTGCCGTTTTCCCTTGTCATTCCCTTGTGCCAGCGTCCGAGCCAGCGATCCGATTAGTTATCCCTTAAGCGAGGCGTCCCTGTGTCCTTGCCTCTCCCTGCATCCAGTTGCCGGGGTGCATCCAGTGCGTCGTCCTTTTCCCTGTCGTCCTTGATGTGATCACTATAGCAATTGAAAGCTAACAAGCACGTGAATTATGTACCCCTATAAAGTTACGATCTCTTTAGTTGCTCAATAAATTCTTAAAAATCAGAAGCTTGACATTTCTCACGCGAGAGCTGTTCTGTAAGCGTACGTAACAGAGAAGCGAGATCTTACGCTCTTGTAGGATATATCTCACAAGCGCCCGGGCTCTTCTCTCACATCTGTTTTCTTGCGTGATGGTTTGGCGCGCCGTCTGATGAAATCCGGGCAGGGCAGCAGCCCGACGGCAATACCCGCGGCATCGGCCACAATGTCGGCAACGGCGAAGGTGCGATAGGGTAACTGGGCTTGTACTATTTCAATCGACGCACCAAAGGCGATCAGGCCAGAGGCAATCCAGAGCCGGCTTAGCCCAGGCCAGGCCAGGCGTGTCACAATCGTCAATTGCAGGAAGGCCAGCACATGATTCAGCTTGTCGTTATCTGACGAAGGCACCGGGTAGGGCTCGCTCGTGGTTGCGAGATAGAGAATGGCTGTCGCGGATATCACCAGCATTGCCCGCCAGAACGGCTGATAATCAAGCAGAAAACGAATGCGCTGTGTCAGAAATCCCATGTACACCGTCGGGCTGTGGTGGAGTTTGCAACATGATATGCTCTGCGCCCCGTCACTGTCATTGAAGCTGAGGTGCTGCGAGGTATGTTGAAAGGTAACTTTTTCCGTGGCCTGGGATATCTCGGAGAGGGATTCCGGCTGATACGGCAGCCGGGGCTGAGGCTGTTTGTTGTTATTCCCCTCGTCATCAATATTCTGTTATTCGGCCTTCTGTTCTATTTCCTGGCCGAACTATTCACTGCCATGATCGCGGCCGCCATGGGCTGGCTGCCGGACTGGGCCTGGTTGCAAAGCCTGGACTGGTTGTTCTGGCTGCTCTATGGCGCTGTGATCCTGCTCATGCTCGCCTATGGCTTCGTTATTGTGGCTAACCTGATCGGCTCTCCGTTCTATGGCTATCTGGCGGAATTGACTGAAAAACACCTGACCGGTCAGGAAGTCAGCACCGAGGATGGCTGGAGCCAGATCGTCCGCGATATCCCCCGTGCGCTCTGGCGAGAAGTTCAGAAAATTGTCTATTACCTGCCTCGCGCAGTTGGCCTGTTTATTATCGGTGTTATCCCGGTGGTCAACCTGGTGGCGGCCGTGCTCTGGTTCCTGTTCAATAGCTGGATGATGGCGCTTCAGTATGTGGACTACCCGGCGGATAACCACCGGGTCAGCTTTCCGGCCTTGCGACGCCTGTTGGGAGATACCCGCTTGTCGGCTCTGGGGTTCGGGCTTCCGGTGGCCCTGGCAGCGATGGTGCCGGTGTTGAACCTGGTAGTGGTTCCTGCAGCGGTTTGCGGGGCAACCGCCTATTGGGTACGAGAGAACGGGCCATCGAACAAAGACGTATAAAACCGCAACAGTCAGCTAAATCCGTCGGAGGTTTCTTGGATACATCGGAATTTGTAATCGGCCAGCGTTGGGTCAGCCACAGTGATACTGCGCTGGGCCTGGGCATTGTCACGGATATTTCCGGTCGCCGGGTGACGCTGGGCTTTCCCGCCGCAGACGAAGAGCGCACCTACGCCATCGATAATGCCCCTCTGTCGCGAATCATCTATCAGATTGGCGAAGAAATAGAGACCTTTGATGGCGAGCGTTATCTGGTCCGGGCGGTTGACGATCTGGGCGGCGTGCTGATGTATCACGCTGACGATGGTAGCGATAATCTGACCCAGATCTCCGAAGTGAAGCTCAGTAGTCTGGTGGATTTCTCAGCCCCCCACCAGCGCTTGTTTGCCGGGCAGTTCGACCGCAATGGTGCGTTCCGTTTGCGAATGGCAACGGCACAACACCAGGACCGGCTGCGGGCATCGTCTGCCCAGGGTCTGATTGGTGCGCGTACCCAACACCTGCCGCACCAGATCTATATTGCCCACGAAGTGGCCAAACGCTATGCCCCCCGGGTTCTGCTGGCGGACGAAGTGGGCCTGGGCAAAACCATTGAGGCAGGCCTGATCCTGCATTACCAGCTGCACACCAGCCGTGCTCGCCGGGTGCTGATCGTGGTGCCGGATTCGCTGATTCACCAGTGGCTGGTGGAAATGCTGCGGCGGTTTAATCTGCGGTTCTCGATCATTGATCAGGGGCGTTACGAGGCCATGGAGGACTTCGCCGAGCTGCCGGAAGAGGACGACGACCTGGCCGACGCCGATGAGAATCCGTTCGAGAGCGAACAGCTGGCGCTGTGCAGTCTGGACTTCCTGATGGCCAGTGAGCAGGCCCAGGCGGATGCCATTGCCGCGGGATGGGACCTGATGGTGGTGGACGAGGCTCATCACCTGGCCTGGAGTCCGCAAGCGGTCAGCCCGGAATACCGTCTGGTTGAACAGCTTTCGGCAACCAGCAAGGGCTTGTTACTGTTGACGGCAACACCGGAGCAGGTGGGTGTGGCCAGCCACTTCGCACGCCTGCGTCTGCTGGACCCTGCGCGGTTCCACGACCTGGAGGCCTTCAAGGAAGAAGAAAAACAGTACGAAGTGATCAACCGTGTGGTGTCCCAGATCAGTGAGCAGGGGGTGACGGCCCTTTCCAGCGATGACCGCAACTCCCTCAAGGACTGGCTGGGTGATGAACTGGACGCGTTAATGTCCGCCGAGCAACCGGAACAGGCGGTGATTGATGCGCTGCTGGACCGTCATGGCACCGGACGCGTGCTCTTCCGCAACACCCGTGCGGCGATCAAGGGTTTCCCGGAACGCCATCCGTTGCCGGCTGCACTGCCTTGCCCCGGGATTTATCAGCACAACGACATTGTCCATGGTATTGGCGGATTGACCCCGGAAACCGCGATGGAGGAAGAACAGTGGCTGGCGGAAGACCCTCGCGTTGCCTGGCTGGAAAAGACCCTGAGCGGTCTGAAACCGGCCAAGGTGGTGGTGATTTGTGCCCATGCCTCGACGGCCATGGCACTGGAGCACTACCTGCAACTTCGCGCAGGTATCCGCAGTGCTGCGTTCCATGAGCACCTGAGCCTGATCGAGCGGGACCGTGCAGCCGCCTACTTCTCCGACACCGAGCAGGGCGCCCAGGCGTTGATCTGCTCGGAAATCGGCAGTGAGGGCCGCAACTTCCAGTTCGCCCATCACCTGATCCTGTTTGATCTGCCTGCCAACCCGGATTTGCTGGAGCAGCGGATCGGTCGGCTGGACCGAATCGGCCAGACCGACACCATCGACATACACATTCCCTACCTGCAGGGGACAGCCCAGGAAAGCCAGTACCGCTGGTTCGAGGAAGGCCTGAATGCCTTCAGCGAAAGCTGCTCAGTGGGCGTTGCGGTGCACGAACATGTTGCGGCCCAGTGGCAGGCCGCCATTGACGGCCAGATTGAAGAGCTGCCGGCCCTGCTTGAGGCCTCGCAGAAGGAGGCGGAACGCTTGCGCACCCTGCTGCGCAACGGCCGGGATGCGCTGATTGAACTCAATTCCTGCCGGCCTGAGGTCGCTGATGCACTGATCAGCCAGATCGAATCCGAGGAGGAATCGGCCCGGGTACGGGACTACATGATCGAGGCCTGCGACATCCTTGGAGTGGACGTGGAAGACCACTCCGAACATGCCGATGTGCTGCGCCCGGGGGAGCAATACCAGGCCGGGCACGTGACCGAACTGCCGGAAGACGGCATGACCGTTACCTGGAGCCGCCAGCAGGCCCTTGAGCGCGAAGACATGGCGTTCATGAGCTGGGAACATCCGCTGGTGACCGGGGTGATGGAATCGGTCACCAGTTCCGGGCTGGGCAAGGCGGCCCTGGCCAGTATGACGGTCAAGGCCCTGCCTCCAGGTACGCTGTTGCTGGAGGCCCTTTTCACGGTGCATTGCCCGGCCCCGGAGTCACTGCAACTGTCCCGCTATCTGCCGGTCTCACCGTTACGGCTATTGGTGGATGTGAACGGACGGAATCTGTCGGCAACCCTGCCTCACGACCGGCTCAACGACATGTGCTCCAACATTCGCCGGCGCACTGCCCAGGCCATCGTGCCCCAGATCCGCCCGCAGGTGGAAACCATGGTTGATCATGCGGAAGCACTGGCCGAGCCGCAACTGGAGCCCCTGCGAACGTCTGCTCTGGCCCGGGTCAGGGAAGTGTTTGGCCCGGAAATCCGCCGCCTGGAGGCAATGAAAAAGGTGAATCCGGCCATCCGTGACGACGAAATCGGGTTTTTCCGGGAACAGCTGGCGGCAGCGGAGACGGCGCTGGGCCAGGCCAGCCTGTCACTGGAAGGTATTCGGGTGATTGTAACTGCCTGATGGTGAACCAGTTGCTGGTCAGAATTCATCTGATCAGGTAGGTTGAACGTAACGAATTGTAGTTTTTGACATTCAAAACCACGGACGACAGAGAGTATCCATGATGACTTTCATACTGTTTCTTGTTGCTGTTGCCGGGCTCCTTGCTGTAATGCGCAACGAATCCGGTGCCAGGTCCGCTATCGGGGTGATGGTAGTGACAGGCCTGCTTTCGCTGTTCTTCGCGTCGGGCCTGTTGGCGTTGATCCTGTTTATAGGAGCGGCCATCACAGCGGCCGCCGGCCTGCCTGGGTTCCGCCAGAGCTGGCTGACACCAAGGGTGTTCGCCATGTTCAAGAAGGTGGCGCCCAAGGTTTCCGATACCGAAAAAGTGGCCCTGGAAGCGGGCACCGTCAACTGGGACGGTGAACTTTTCACCGGTCGTCCGGACTGGCACAACCTGCTGATCAATCGCAACACCGGCCTGTCTGAAAAGGAACAGGCATTTGTCGATAACCAGTGCACCCAGGCCATCTCCATGTGTAACTCCTGGGACGTAGCGGTGGAGCGGGCCGACCTGCCGGAAGAACTGTGGGACTTCCTCAAGAAAGAAAAGTTTTTCGGCATGATCATTCCCGAGGAATATGGCGGCCTGCACTTCTCCGCCAAAGCACAGACAGCCGTGTTGCAGAAACTGGCAGGCAACGAAATGCTGATGATCTCCGTCGGCGTGCCCAACTCCCTCGGCCCCGGTGAGTTGCTGGTCAAATACGGTACCGAAGAGCAGAAGAACCACTATCTGCCGCGCCTGGCGGATGGTCGAGAAATTCCCTGCTTCGGCCTCACTGGTCCCCGCGCCGGTTCCGACGCCACCTCGCTGCCGGATACCGGTATCGTCTGCAAGGGCGAATTCGAAGGCAAGGAAGTGCTCGGCCTGCGACTGAACTTCGAGAAGCGCTGGATTACCCTGGCACCGATTGCCACTGTGGTGGGCCTGGCCTTCCGCATGTTCGACCCGGACGGACTGCTGGGCGACACCAAGGACTATGGCATTACCTGCGCGCTGATTCCCCGCAACACCAAGGGGATGGAAATCGGCCGCCGTCACTGCCCCATTGGCACACCGTTCATGAACGGCCCCATCAAGGGTAACGACGTGTTCATTCCGCTGGACTACATCATCGGTGGTCAGGAAATGGCAGGTCAGGGCTGGCGCATGCTGGTTGAGTGCCTCTCTGTTGGCCGTTGTATTACCCTGCCTTCCGGTGCGGCGGGCACTGCAGCCTATGCCGTCGGCACCGCCGGTGGCTTTACCCGCATTCGCCGCCAGTTCAATACGCCGGTGGCAGATATGGAAGGCGTTCAGGAGCCCCTGGCTCGCATCGCCGCGCAAACCTACATCGCCCAGTCAGCGGTGAACCAGACCGCCAACATGATCGATAAAGGCGAGAAGCCGGCCGTACCTTCGGCGATTCTGAAATACCACCTGACCGAAATGCAGCGTGCAGTGCTTACCGACGCCATGGACGTCCACGGCGGTAAGACCGTCACCCTCGGCCCACGTAACTACCTGGGCATCGGTTTCAGCGGTGCGGCGGTATCCATTACCGTTGAGGGTGCCAACATCATGACCCGCAGCCTGATGATCTTCGGGCAGGGCGCCATTCGGTGTCATCCCTATGTGCTCAAGGAGCTGGCGGCCAAAGACAACGACGACATCGACGCCTTCGACGATGCCTTCTTCAGCCACGCCGGCCTGATTTTCGGCAACGCAGCCCGTGCCTTCACCCAGGCGCTGGGCATTGGCAAGGCCGATGTGCCGTTCGATCATCATGCCCGCAAATACGCCCAGGGCGTGGCCCGCTTCAGCGCCGCCTTTGGCCTGTGCGCAGACGCCGCCATGACCACGCTGGGCTCCGAGCTGAAAATGCGCGAACTCATCTCGGCCCGCCTTGGCGATGTGTTGGCAAACCTTTACCTGGCCTCCATGGTGCTCAAGAACTGGCACGAATCCCAGCCGGTCGACGGCGAACGGGACCTGATGGAATACAGCATGGCGCTGTTGCTGTACCGCGCGGAAAACGCCATGGACGAATTCCTCCAGAACCTGCCCAACCGTCCGGTGGCCCTGGCCCTGCGTGCCATCACCATGCCCCTGGGCCGCCGCTGGGACAAGCCCCACGACGACCTGTCCCGCAAACTGGCCCGGGCTATCTCCACCGACAGCCCGGTGCGTGAAAAACTGCTGGCGGGCGCCTGGACCACTGCAGGAGAAGGCAAGGGCGCGGTTGAAAACCCGGTCGCCCAATATAATGGATTGCTGAAAGACTACGACAAGGCCGAACAGCTCTATCGCAAGGCAACCAAAGCTTATGCCAAAGGACAGTTGCCAATGGAAGCCCTGCATCCTGAAGAGCGTTTCGAGGCTGCCCTGGAAGCGGATATCTTTACCAAGGAAGAGGCAGACTTCATGCGCCAGTATGAAGCCACAGTCCTGGAAATGCTGACCGTTGACGACTTCCCGTTCGACGAGTTTGCCCGCAACAAGGACACGCTGATCGACCATAACCCGGCCTGATCAGAGGCCAGAAGCGAGATTAATCGCCGCCCAGGATCCAGCGGGCGGCTTTTTCCGCAATCATCAGGGTGGGCGAGTTGGTGTTGCCACTGGTAATGGTGGGCATCACGCCGGCATCGACCACCCGCAGACCTGCCACACCCCTCACCCGCAGGTGGGGGTCCACCACCGCAAGCTCATCGTCGGCGCGGCCCATTCGGGTGGTGCCTACCGGATGGAAAATGGTGGTACCGATATCTCCCGCCAGTTTGGTGAGTTCCTCGTCGGTCTGGTACTGCAGGCCCGGTTTGTACTCTTCAGGCTGGTACTGCATGAAAGCAGGCTGTTCTGCGATGCGTCGGGTCACCCGCAGTGAATCCGCGGCCACTTTCCGGTCTTCCGGTGTGCTCAGGTAATTGGGGGCAATGGCCGGTGCCTGTTTCGGATCTTTGCTGCGAATACGTACCGTGCCACGGCTGGTCGGATTCAGGTTACAGACACTGGCGGTAATGGCCGGGAAGTCATGCAGCGGCTGGCCGAAGGCGTCCAGGCTCAGGGGCTGGACGTGATACTCGATGTTGGCGTAGTCGTACTCGGCGGAGCTGCGGGTAAACAGGCACAACTGAGACGGTGCCATGCTCATGGGGCCGGAGCGGGTGAGCAGATATTCCAGCCCGATGCGGGCCTTGCCGACCAGTGAATGGACCATGGTGTTCAGGGTAGTGACCCCCTTTACCTTGTACACAGAGCGGATCTGAAGATGATCCTGCAAGTTCTCGCCAACCCCGGGCAGGTCTTTCACCACTTCGATGCCATGCTCTTTCAACAGGTCAGCCGGGCCGATGCCGGAAAGCTGCAGCAGCTGCGGTGAGCCAATGGCGCCGGCTGAGAGGATGACCTCCCGTTTCGCCCTGGCAACGACCTCACCGCTATCCGGCCGCTCAACACGCACGCCCGTGCAACGGGGCCCGGAATCGGAGGTTTCCGTTTCCAGGCCGAGCACGTGGGTGGAATGCCAGAGGGTGAGATTGGGGCGTTTCTGGGCGCCGCGGAGGAAGGCCTTGGCGGTATTCCAGCGCCAGCCCGAGCGCTGGTTCACTTCGAAATAATCGACACCTTCATTGTCCCCCCGGTTGAAATCCCGGGTTCGGGGTATTCCAGCCTCAACACAGGCCGTGGCAAAGTCTTCCAGCACTTTCCATTTCAGGCGCTGGTGTTCCACGCGCCATTCGCCGCCGTGGCCGTGGTATTTGTCGTGTTCCGGGTCGGCGTCGCCGCCGTCATCCAGACGGTAGTGGTCCTCGTGGCGCATGAAGTCGGGCAGGCAGTTGTCCCAGCTCCAGTCTTCTTCGTCGGTGATCTCCGCCCATTGGTTGTAATCCCGGGCCTGGCCGCGAATGTAGAGCATGCCGTTGATGCTGGAACAGCCGCCCAGGGTTTTACCCCGGGGATAGATCAGCGTGCGCCCGTTAAGTCCGGGGTCCGGATCCGTGCGGAAGCACCAGTCCGTACGGGGGTTGTTGATGCAGTACAGGTAGCCCACCGGAATGTGAATCCAGTGATAGTTGTCCCGGCCGCCGGCTTCGATCAGCAATACCCGGTTGGCCGGATCTGCACTCAGCCGGTTGGCCAGCAGGCAGCCGGCAGTGCCGGCGCCTATCACGATGTAGTCAAACTCGTGATGTCCCTGTGCTTTGTTGTTGTCGGACATGGCGCTTTCCCCGCAGCTGGTTCAGCCGTTATTTGGCAGTCGGCATGACAAATTCTGCGCCGGCGTCAATGGAGTCGGACCAGCGCTGCATGATGGATTTCTGGCGTGTGTAGAACTTCACGCCTTCTTCACCATAGGCGTGGGTATCGCCGAACAGCGAGCGCTTCCAGCCACCGAAACCGTGCCAGGCCATGGGAACCGGAATCGGAACGTTAATGCCCACCATGCCCACCTGGATACGACGGCCGAATTCCCGCGCCACGGTGCCGCTTTCGGTGAAGCAGCTGACGCCGTTGCCGAATTCATGGTCATTGATCAGTCGGATGGCGGTGGCGATATCCGGAACCCGCACACAGGCAAGCACCGGACCAAAAATTTCTTCCCGGTAAATGGTCATCTCCGGGGTTACGTGATCGAACAGCGAGCCGCCCATCCAGAAACCCTCTTCACAGCCTTCGCCGGTGCCTGAGGCGTCAAACTCACGGCCATCAACCACCAGTTCAGCACCCTCGGCCACACCCTTGTCAATGTAGCCGGTAATGCGCTGATGTGCAGCGGCCGTAACGATGGGGCCCATCTCGGCGTCGAGCTGCTCGCCGTTTTTCACTTTCAGTGTGCGGGCCCGTTCAGCCAACTGCGGCATGATCTTGTCGGCCACATCGCCAACCAGCACAGCCACGCTGATGGCCATGCAGCGCTCACCGGCACTGCCGTAGGCAGCGCCGATCAGGGCGTCCACGGCCTTGTCCAGGTCAGCATCGGGCATCACCACCATGTGGTTCTTGGCGCCACCAAGGGCCTGGATGCGCTTGCCGTGTTTCGCGCCTTTTTCGTAGAGCAGGTTGGCTATCGGGGTGGAGCCGACAAAGCTCAGCGCCTGCACATCGGGGTGCTCAATCAGCGCTTCCACCGCTTCCTTGTCGCCCTGGACAACGTTGAACACGCCGTCGGGCAGCCCCGCCTGGCGGAGCAGGTCGGCAATCATCAGTGAGGCGCTGGGGTCCAGCGGGCTCGGCTTCAGTACAAAGGTGTTGCCCGCCGCGATGGCGACCGGGAACATCCACATGGGCACCATGACCGGGAAGTTGAACGGCGTGACCCCGGCCACCACGCCCAGGGGCTGGCGCATGGTCCAGTTGTCGATGCCGGTGCTGACCTGCTCGGTGTAATCCCCTTTCAGCAACTGAGGAATGCCGCAGGCGAATTCCACGATGTCGATGCCGCGGGCCACTTCGCCCTGGGCATCGGTGAAGACCTTGCCATGCTCGGCAGTGATGGCCCGGGCCAGGTCGTCCTTGTGCTGGTTCAGCAGTTCCAGGAACCTGAACATCACCCGCGCGCGACGGATCGGCGGGGTATCGGCCCACGCCGGGAAGGCCGCATCGGCTGCCGCGACGGCGGCATTCACATCCGCACGATTGGCAAGGGCAACCTGACCGGTGATCTGGCCAGTGGCCGGATTGGACACGTCCTGGGACTGGCTGGACGTGCCTGCAGATATTTCGCCATTGATATAATGCTGGATGGTTGCCGTGGTCATGGTTGCCTCTGTATTTTTCGCGTGAAACCTTTTGGAAGTGCCAGGAAATGGGTTCGGTCCGGATTCTTGTCGATATTGGTGGAATTTTAACCATAAGGCTAGAGTGGATCAGAGGCTAAAGCAATTGAGATTTCTAAAAGCACGATATAAGTTATTCTTATATCAATTTGGTGCCAATGAGGCGTTCTATGCATCCCCTCCAGAGCCTGCGGGCTTTCGTTATGGTTGCTCGGGAAGGAAGTGTCTCCCGCGCTGCGGCCCGCCTTCACCTGACACAGCCGGCGGTAAGCTTGAAGCTCAAGCAACTGCAGGATGAGCTGGACCTGAAGTTGTTCCTGCGCAAACCCCAGGGCCTGGTCCTCACACCAGACGGCCAGGCCCTGCTGCCTTCGGCAGAAAAAGCACTGGCGACCATGTCGGCGTTCGAACAGAGCGCCCGGGCATTGCACAGCACCCTGCGAGGACGACTCAGGATCGGCACTATTGTCGACCCCGAGTTCATTCGCCTGGGCGCGTTCCTGCACCGGCTGGTGGAGCGCGCGCCCCAACTGGAAACGGAACTGCGGCAGGGGATGAGTGGCAGTGTTCTGGAGCAGGTCCGGGATGGCCGCCTGGACGTTGGTTTTTTCCTGGCCCCGCCCGGAGCCGGCCCGGGTGTGCTGGCGCCTGAAGTGGCCCATCGGGAGCTGACCGGCTTTCACTATTATGTCATTGCTCCGGCAGGCTGGGGGCAACGGATTGTGTCGAACGAATGGCCCGAGCTGGCCGCCATGCCCTGGATTGTCACACCCGAGAACTCCGTTCATCACCGGTTGCTCAAGGGCATCCTGGACCCGCTGGGCCTGGCGCCCCGCGGCGTCGCCCAGGTCGATCAGGAGGCCTGCATGCTGGACCTGGTCCGGGCCGGAGTAGGCCTCAGCCTCGCCAGGGACGCACTGGCCATGGCCGAGCGCCAGGAAAGGGGGCTGGTGGTCGTGGAAGGGGTCCAGTTGCCCTGTGCCCTGAGTTTCATCTGGCATCGTGACCGGCAGGATGAACCGCTGATTGCCGAGGCGTTGGAGACTTTGACCGGGGTCTGGGGTCTTGCTGAAACAACACCTTAACTTGAGGAGTGTTTGACGGCATACTCCGAGGACTGGCGCCGGGTGTTGCCATCCCTTCCCGGGATTGTGTGAAGCCAAGGACGGCTTCACTCAAGCGCACATGGATGTGCTCGTAGCGCATCCCGGGAAGGGATGGCAACGCCCGGCGAGCACCCAAATATGAGGTAAATCAGAAGCATGTGGCTATCAATCCTGGCCGTAAGCGCCGGAGCTGTTATAGGCGCTAACCTGAGATGGGCCCTGGGCCTCTGGCTCAACAGCAGTTATCACGCTATCCCCTACGGCACCCTGGTGGCAAACCTCTCGGGCGGCTGGCTCGTCGGCCTGCTGATCGGCTATTTCGTACACGGCAGCTCCCTCGCACCCGAATGGCGATTGTTCGCCATTACCGGTCTTTGTGGCGCCCTTACCACCTTCTCCACCTTCTCCCTGGAAATGTTCTCCGCCATCCAGGAAGGCAAATGGAGCATGGCCCTGGCCGGCATATTGGCCCATGTTGTTGGCTCTATCCTCATGACTGCATTGGGAATTTACACCTTTGGCCTGGTCCGAGGATGATGGGTATCACTACTTATGCAATAAATTAAAAATAGGGTTGGCAATTCCGGTAACAAAGAGTAAAGTTATTTTCGTAGGAAAGATTCAGCAAAGCTTTCATGAATAGAACGTATCTCCGCAGTTAGTAGTGACCGTCCTGTTTTTGATTCCGCGAGTTCTGTATTTCCGTAAACGCTGATCGGGCATCATGACGATGGCCTGGCGGCAAGATAAAATGATTGATTTCAGGAATGTTTAAGTATGTCTACTACTACCGGCACTGTTAAGTTCTTCAACGAAGCTAAAGGCTTTGGCTTTATCACTCGTGAAGGCGGCCCGGACGTATTCGTTCACTACAGCGCAATTCAGGGCAGCGGTTTCAAGACTCTGGCAGAAGGCCAGCAGGTTGAGTTCACCGTTACCCAGGGCCAGAAAGGTCCTCAGGCGGAAAACGTAACTGCTATCTAACTGATAGTCGTTATCGCCAGAAAGGCAGCTTCGGCTGCCTTTTTTTGTGCCCGGCTTTTGTGATTCTGCCCCTGCCCATAGTGATTGCCGCACTGACCGGCAGTAGCTACCGGGCGTGAGGTAGAAGAGGTGCGGGAAGAAGTAAAGGGCACCATAGCTGGTGCCCTCTGACTCCTCAGTCTTTGAAGACTTCGTCGTAGAGCCGCATTGTGCCGTTCCAGGACCGGTTGGCAGCATCCTCATCATAGGCAATGGGCATATCGAACTCCTCGGCGACCTTGTCCGCGCCGGGGTTAGTGAAGGAGTGCATTACGCCCGGGAAGCTGACCAGGGTCAGGTCGGTTTCAGCGTCCTGCATTTCCTTCACCAGGCCAGACACCTGGTCTGATGGCACCATCTGGTCCGCGCCACCGGTGTAGACGTGAATCCGGGGCTGGACCTTGCCGGCTTCAGCCTTTATCGGGCTGGCCAGGGGGCCGTGGTAGCTGACCACGGCGTCCAGGTCCACGCCCAGGCGGGCCATATTCAGCACGACGGCCCCGCCGAAACAGTATCCCTGGGCCGCAATCTTGCTGCTGTCGACGCTGTCGTGCTGTTGCAGCAGCTCCATGGCGGCCATAAATCGGGCCTTCACCTGATCCATGTCTTTGGTGGCTTCCTTCATGAATTGCTGGGCATCCTCAGGATGTTCCGCCAGCTTGCCCGAACCGTACATGTCCAGGGCGAAAGCGGTGTAGCCAGCCGCGGCAAGCTTCTCAGCCTGCTCCCTGGCAAATTCGTTATGTCCCCACCATTCATGGACCACGAGAACACCGGGGCGCTTGCCGTCGGCTTCGTCGTCGTAAGCCATGTAGCCGGTGAAGGTCTCACCATTGATTTCATATTCCACGGTTTCTGTCTGCATTTCTGCTGATACCTGCCCACTGGTCAGGGTGAGTGCTACGGCCAGGGAAAGCGCCGCGGGCTTCGAAAAGGAAGATGCCGCTCGTGCATGCTTGTGTATGTTCATAGGTTCCTGCTCCATTTGGGTCGATTGTCTGGCTGGTCCGGTGTTTTACGCCGGAATCCATTGAACCGATGCATTCAATTGCTACTGCCGGTGTCAGATCTTTTTACTACACTCTAGCGGATGACACATTGTTTACTCCATGGATTCAAGGGGCAGCGGATGAAAATCGGTGTACCGAAGGAAATCAAGAATCATGAATACCGGGTAGGAATGACGCCTGCGGCCGTGCACGAGCTTTGCGAACATGGGCACAGCGTTTATGTTCAGGCTGGCGCAGGTTCGGCGATCGGGTTCAGCAACGAGGATTATCAGAAAGCGGGTGCGGAGATACTGGAGGATGGTCCGGCCGTGTTTGGCGCTGCAGAGATGATCGTCAAGGTCAAGGAGCCCCAGGCCACTGAAAGAGCGTTGCTGACGCCGGGCCACACCCTGTTTACCTATCTGCACCTGGCGCCGGACCAGGCCCAGACGGACGACCTGGTGAAGTCCGGTGCCACCTGCATCGCCTATGAAACAGTGACAGACAGCCATGGCCGACTGCCGTTGCTGGCGCCTATGTCGGAAGTGGCGGGGCGAATGTCGATTCAGGCCGGTGCCCACTGCCTGGAGAAATCCATGGGGGGCCGCGGTGTGCTGCTGGGTGGTGTGCCCGGAGTCAGCCCGGCACGGGTGACGGTGATTGGCGGCGGCGTGGTCGGGCAGAATGCGGTGGCCATGGCTATCGGGCTGGGGGCCCACGTAACAGTGCTGGACCGGAACATGGACGTACTGAGAAACCTCGACCATCTTTACGGCAACCGCATCAGCACCCTGTTTTCCACGGCCGCAACCCTGGATGAGGCAGTGACCGAATCGGACCTGGTGATTGGCGGTGTGCTGATTCCGGGGGCGTCTGCGCCCAAACTGGTCAGTCGTGATATGGTCAGCCGCATGCCGGAGGGCAGTGTTATCGTGGATGTGGCCATTGATCAGGGCGGTTGTACCGAAACCTCCAGGCCCACGACACACGATGCCCCGACCTATGTGGTGGATGGTGTAGTGCACTATTGCGTAGCCAATATGCCGGGCGCCGTTGCCAGAACCTCTACACTGGCGTTGAATAATGTAACCTTGCCGTTTATTGCCGCCCTGGCTAACAAGGGCCCCGAGCAGGCGATAAAAGACGACCACCACTTGCGCAATGGCCTGAATGTCTATCAGGGCAGGGTGACCTATCGCGAGGTTGCGGAGGCCACCGGCTACGAGTTTGCCGACCCCGAAGCGCTGCTCGGTCAGTAACTCCATTCCAATCCAACGAGGAGATTTCATGAAACTGATTGGCTCTACCACATCCCCCTACGTCCGTCGTATCCGGCTGCTGCTGGCTGACAATGACTATGAGTTCGTGAATCTCGACATTTATGGCGAGGGCAGGGACGAGCTCAGGCGCAACAACCCGGCGCTGAAAATTCCCATGCTGATTGACGGTGACCAGGAGGTTTACGATTCCAGAGTGATTGCCCGCTACATCAGTGAGAAACAGGGCCTTGCCCCGTTGAGCTGGGATCAGGAAAACCAGCTGACGCTGATCGATGCCGCCAACGATTCGGCCGTTATCCTGCTGCTGTCGTCCCGGTCGGGCATCGACACCAGCGAGAACCTGATGTTTTTCAACCTCCAGCGTGAACGCATCATGACAACGATGCGAACCCTGGCAGCCATGGTTGATGATGGCCAGTTCACCCAGTGGAACTACCCGGCCATGTGCCTGTACAGCCTGGTGGATTGGGTGGATTTCCGGGACCTGGTGGATTTTACCGGCGTTGAAAGCCTGCTCAGCTTCCGGGACCACCATCGCAACGATGAACTGGTTGGTGCCACAGACCCGAGAAAAGTGTAACGTTCTGGCCGGCCGGGCCCCGCCTGGCCGGCTTTCCCACCTGAAAAGTTAAGCTTTCCTCAAGGTTGCAGAACCTATCTATCGAACAACACCTACGCCCGTTCCGGACTTTTGCTCAACAACGAGGGCAAAAGTGCACCCGGCGGCCCGTATTTGACACTGGCCGACTCGGTGGGTGCGGTCAAAGGTTAACCGAGGAGTTATGTGTATGAGCCAGTCACAGCCCTGGTGGAAGGGTTGCATTATTTATCAGATCTATCCCCGCAGCTTCATGGACAGCAACGGGGATGGCATTGGTGACCTCAAGGGGGCAACCGAAAAGCTGCCCTATGTGGCATCACTGGGTGTCGACGCCATCTGGCTGTCGCCCTTCTTTACCTCGCCGATGAAGGACTTTGGCTACGATGTGTCCGATTACCGGGGCGTTGATCCTCTTTTTGGCACCATGGTGGATTTCCGGGCCCTGGTCAGCAAGGCTCACCGGCTGAATCTGAAAGTCATCATTGACCAGGTTATCAGCCACACCTCCGATGCCCATCCCTGGTTCGAGGAAAGCCGCCGCAGCCGCGATAATCCCAAAGCGGACTGGTTTGTCTGGGCCGACCCCAAGCCGGATGGCACGCCACCCAACAACTGGTTGTCCATCTTCGGCGGCAGTGCCTGGGCCTGGGATACCCGGCGGGGGCAGTATTACCTGCACAATTTCCTGGCGAGTCAGCCGGATCTCAACTTTCATAATCCTGAGGTGCGCCAGGCCCAGTTGGATAACATGCGCTTCTGGCTGGATCTGGGAGCGGACGGTTTTCGGCTGGATACGGTCAACTTCTACTTCCATAACCAGAGCCTGGCGGATAACCCGGCGGTACCGGCAGGGGAGAACAAGACCTTTGTTGCCCAGGGCATGAACCCGTATACCTACCAGCGCCATGTAAACGACCTGAGCCAGCCGGAAAACATCGGCTTCCTCAACGACCTGAGAGCGCTGATGGATGAGTATCCGGAAACCACGCTGGTGGGTGAGATTGGCGACGACAAGCCCTTGGAGCGAATGGCCGAATACACCGCAGGCAATGACCGCCTGCACATGGCCTATTCTTTTGACTTGCTGTCTGACCGTCATGGCCCGGAGTATGTGCGTGATGTGGTGCGCCGTTATCAGGAAGGTCTGGGAGATGGGTGGCCCTGCTGGGCCCTGAGCAACCATGACGTGGTGCGGGTGGTGTCGCGCTGGGCTGATGGCGGGGAGGATCTGCGGCTATACCCGCGGGTACTGATGGCGCTGTTGCTGTCCTTGCGGGGTAGTGTGTCCATGTATCAGGGTGAAGAGCTCGGCCTGCCTGAAGCGTCGGTACCCTATGAAGAACTGCAGGACCCCTACGGAATCAGCTTCTGGCCGGAATTCCGCGGCCGCGATGGATGTCGTACGCCGATCGTGTGGGAGCCGGTACCCAAGGGCGGATTTACCTCCGGAAAACCCTGGTTGCCGGTGGACCGTGATCACCTGGAGTTCGCTGTCAGCCAACAGGAAGCGGACCCGGCCTCCACGCTTAATGCGGTGCGCAAGCTGATCCACTGGCGCCAGCAGCAGCCTGCGCTGGTTCGGGGCGATATAACGGTGCTTGACAACACCGGTGATGCCTTGTGCTGGATCCGCGAAGCCAGCGAGCAGTCCCTGCTGGTGGCACTGAACCTCACCGGCGAGGAACTGCGGCTGCCGTTACCCTGCGCGATATCCGGGCCGCAGGAAGGTCATGGTTTTGACGGGTATCTGGATGGTCATGAACTCGTGCTGCCACCGTACCAGGCTTTTTTTGCTGAAACATAAAACATCCGGGCCCGGTCGGTGAACCGGGTTCAACAGAGGAGTCTCCACCATGGCTTGTGTGGAACTGCGGGCTGAAACTGGACAAGGCCAACAGGGGTAAGGTCCGGGAGTGGGTGGAGAAGACTGCAGAGGTACTCCAGCTCACCAGCCTGCGCAACGCAAACCCCGTGAATTGTCCGGCGGCCAGCGCCAGCGAGTGGCCATCAGCCGCGCCATGGCCCGGGAACCGCAGATCATGCTGTGTATGAGTGACCGGATTGCCCTGGCGGCTATTCAGGCAGCTTTGCAAATGGGCCTGAGGGTGCCGGAAGACGTTCACGGCGCCGGCTATCCGGGAGACTACCTTTACAATGATGCGGCGCGCCAGAGCGCACGGCTGTCTGGTCAGCTTTGACGTGAACTGTCGGCAGCTGCTCTGGCCGGCCGATGAAAGGCCGGCACCTCATATCCTGAAAGCTGCCGGTATGGCGGACATCGTTAAGTTCAGCCGCGAGGAGCTGGAGGCGCTGTTCGGGGAAAGCGCCGGTGATTCCTTTGTTGCCGGCCTGTTGTTTGGGCTTGGTACGCAAGCCATTGGAAGCGCAGCCTTCAGTGACTGGCTGGCAGTGCCGGGAAACCTCGAGGCGGCACTGGCATTTGCCGCTCGTTGCGGCGCCTACACGGCCATGCACTTCGGTGCATTTGATGCTTTGCCAACGATTGACCGTTTGCAGCATCTCGTGCCGGAAACAGGCCGGGTCTGATCTGTTGAGACCCGCAGAACGTAATTATCCAGACCAATAACAATCTCAACCCAAGGGGGGTCGAGCTATGCTCCTGAATCACGCATTTGGTCTGTTTACCCATCCCGATAGTGAGTGGGCAGAAATCCGCAAGGAACATGCGCCCCCCAGAAGACTCTATGTTGCCTATGTACTGGTACTTGCAGCCATAGCGCCGATTTGTGCCTACATCTCCACGGCGCACTTTGGCTGGACAGTCGGTAGTGACCGACTGATCAAACTGACAGAAATCAGCGCATTCCAGATGAGTGTACTCACCTACCTGGCCATGCTGGTGGGTGTGTTTGCTCTGGGGTATGCGATCAACTGGATGGCCAGGACCTACGGCGCTGATGAGGAGCCGGTGCCTTCCAACGCGATTGCACTGGCAGCGTACTCGTGCACGCCGCTGTTCCTGGCCGGGTTCGCTCTGCTGTATCCGGTGCCCTGGTTCAATGCACTCGTTTTTCTGGCAGCGGCCGGCTATGGTGCCTGGCTGATGTACGAAGGTCTGCCCATTGTCATGCGCATCCCAAAGGACCAGGCGGTAATGTATGTCGGTGCACTGCTGACGGTGGCACTGGTGATTCTGGTTTCCACTCGTGTGGGCTCCGTTATCCTCTGGAACTACGGTTTTGGCCCGGTGTTTGTGCAAGGCTAGAGCGCGAATGTTTGCTGAAAAGGCGAATCAAAGGCCGGCGATCCCGGCCTTTCCGGGCAACTCTTGACCTGAAGCAACCCTTCCGGGCCTGCCTCCGGTTTCAATATCGGCAGGTATATGGCCAGGGAGTCCGGCAATGTCATCTTCTGAATCCACGCCATTGAAAGCTGGTGAACCTGCAGGTTTCGATGACGTGCACTGGCACGCCATTGAAATCGATAAAGCCCGTTCGGAGCTGTCTGTTGCAGGGCCATTGTCGGCACAGAAAGTGGCCGAGAGACTGAATGAATATGGTCACAATCGGCTGCCGGAAGCACGTCGCCGCGGTCCTCTTGCCCGCCTTGGCAATCAGCTTAAAAACTTCCTGATTTATGTTCTGATTACGGCAGCGGTGATTACCGCCCTGCTGGGCCATTGGGTGGATACCACGGTGATTATGGCAGTGGTGGTTGTCCAGACCCTGGTGGGGTTTATACAGGAAGGCAAGGCCGAACAGGCACTCTCGGCGATTCGGCACATGCTCGCACCCAAGGCCGTGGTGGTTCGCGAAGGAGGGCAGCAGAAGATAGACGCCGCCGACCTGGTGCCCGGTGATACGGTAGTCCTGGAACCCGGTGACCGGGTGCCAGCCGATCTCCGGCTGGAACGCTGCCATAACCTCAAAATCGAAGAGGCAGTGCTGACCGGAGAGTCCGAACCGGTAAACAAAACAACCGATGTGCAGCCAGCAGATGCAGTCCTCGGTGACCAGCTCAATATGGCCTTTTCGGGCACGATGGTGGCCACAGGTACCGGCCGCGGGGTGGTCGTCAGGACAGGAGAAAGCACTGAAATCGGCCGGATTTCCGGCTTGCTGCAGGATACCACTACCCTCAAAACGCCCCTGCTTGAGCAGATCGACCGCTTTGCCCGTTACCTGTCAATGGTCATCATTGTTGCCGGTATCGCGATATTCGGTGGTGGCCTCGCCCTGAGCGGGCTTCCGGTTCGGGATCTGTTCATGGCGGTTGTGGGCCTGACCGTGGCGGCGATTCCCGAGGGGCTCCCGGCGATTCTCACCATAACCCTGGCCATCGGCGTTCGACGGATGGCAACCCGTCACGCGGTTGTGCGCAGAATGCCGGTGATCGAAACCCTGGGTGCGGTATCAGTGATCTGCTCCGACAAAACCGGAACCCTGACCCGCAATGAAATGATGGTGACTGCCGCGGTGGTGGCCGGAAAGCGTCTGGATATAGAGGGCGAAGGTTACGAGCCGGAGGGGGATATTCGCCACGGCAATGATGTAGTCTCCGACAATCCGCTGCTGGATGAATTGGCGAGAGCCGCCGCGCTATGCAACGACGCCCACCTGGAACGCCATGAGGGAACGATCCGGGTTGCCGGTGACCCCATGGAGGGAGCCCTGAAGGTTTTTGCCCAGAAGGCGGGGTTCGATCCGGAGACAGATGGCAGGCAGTGGCCACGGGCTGATGAAGTGCCCTTTGACGCTGAGTACCGCTTCATGGCGACACTCAACCATGATCATCATCGCCATGGCGTGGTCTACGTAAAGGGTGCCCCTGAACGGATCCTGGAAATGTGCGCCAGCATGGTGACCGATAATGGCGAAACCGCGTCACTGGGCCGGGAAGAGTGGAGCAGTGCAGTTTCCGAGCTGGCCTCCGAAGGGCTGAGAGTGCTGGCCCTGGCACGCAGGCCGGCCGAGGCGTCGCAGAATACTCTTGCCGTCGAGGACGTTGAGGACGGGCTGGAACTGTTGGGTCTCGTGGGTCTTCTGGACCCGCCGCGGCAGGAAGCTATCCGCGCTATTCAGGACTGCCACGACGCGGGTATCCGGGTAAAGATGATTACCGGCGATCACGCCATGACTGCCAGTGCCATTGGCGCACGGCTGGGGCTGAAGAATACCTCCCGGGTGATCACCGGCCGTGAGTTGGATCGGCTGGACGAGAACGAATTGAAGCAGGTTGCCAGCGAGGTGGATATTTTTGCCCGCACGAGTCCTGAACACAAACTGCGACTGGTAGAGGCATTACAGGCGTTGCATGGCGTGGTGGCCATGACGGGTGACGGCGTGAACGATGCACCTGCCCTCAAGCGTGCCGATGTTGGCATCGCCATGGGAGTCAAAGGCTCCGAGGCCGCCCGGGAGGCAGCTTCGGTGGTACTGCTGGACGATAACTTCGCCAGTATTGCTGCCGCCGTGCGGGAGGGGCGCACGGTCTATACCAATCTCAAGAAGGGCATTGCCTTCATGTTGCCAATTAATGGTGGCGAGTCCGTCAGCCTGATCACGGCTCTGTTGCTGGGGCTGGCGTTGCCGATTTCAGCGCTGCAGATTCTCTGGGTCAACATGGTCAGTTCGGTGATCCTGGCAATGACCCTGGCGTTCGAGCCTACCGAACCGGATGTCATGAAACGGCCTCCGCGGCCAAGAGACGAGTCACTGCTGGCAGGGTTTGTGGTCTGGCGGGTCGCTTTTGTGTCCCTGTTGTTCCTGATCGGTATCTTCGCCGCCTGGTATTGGGCCATGTACCGGTTTGACGATGAATCGGTTGCCCGCACACTGGCGGTGAACACCCTTGTGGCGATGGAGGTTTTTTACCTGTTCGCCGTACGCTACCTGGATAGCGCGTCCATTACCCTGAAGGGGGTTCTGGGCACCCCCATTGTATTGATGGCGGTGGGGGCGGTGATTCTGCTGCAATTGCTATTTACCTACTTGCCATTGTTTCACCAGACTTTTGCCAGTGCCCCTCTTACCCCTGGTGCTCTGGCCTTTGCGGCGAGTGCCGGAGTGATCGTGCTGGTGGTGCTGGAGCTGGAAACCTGGCTCAGGCGTCGATGGGACAAGGGCGCCGGAGGCGCCCTCAGTTCTGGCTCCGGGTGACGATGGCGGCATCGCCGCGTCCCTCGACGGCAGCCAGCTCCGCACTGGAGAGCCACTCCCCGGGCGGCCGTTCCAGGACATCTGCGCAGGCGGCCAGGACGTGGGCCCAGGAGCTGCGGTTAGTAAACAGCATGCCTGCCTCGTTCAGGGTGCCACCGCGGTTGATGTACCCGAGGACACGGGATTTCGACGGCTGAGGGAACAGCGGCGAAAGATGGCCCCGGAAGACCTCCGGGCGCATGTGGGTGAGAGCAACACGACGTGTCATCCTCCTGGGGAACAGGCGCTCCTGCTCCAGACCAGGAATACACTGCGCCGCTTCCAGGGTATCCCTGGGTTCGCGGAAGCGGCCGGGCTCCTGCACATACACCAGCCGGAAGGGTGTGCCGGTTTCCCGCAGCCGCTCGCTGGCACGGATCATTTCGGAAAGCTGGTAAGCGCCATTGGCGATCAGCATGACAGGTTCGCCGGGGGAGGTATCCTCATCCACCACCAGGGCGCCGTTTTTTGCCAGCAACTGTGCCTCATCCCGATCGAACACCACCGGTCGACCACGTTTCGGTATCACCATGCAGGTCAGTTGCCCCCGCCCCAGGTAGACGCCGGGCAGCGCCTCCAGGGTGCTGTTATAGTCGGCAGGAAAGAGGACGCGGCTGACATCGCTCATTTCCCCTAACAGGCTTTCGCAAAAAGTGGTGTCCTGATGGGATTGCTGGTTCTTGCCATTTTCCCAGGTGTGGGAGGTGGCAATCACCGGGAAACCGAGCCAGCGGGCGGGCCTGCCGACTTCCTTCTGCTGGCGGGCAAAGATCAGCGCCTGGCGGATTGCCCCCAGCATTTTTACGCAGAATGCCTCGTAGCTGGCCACCAGGTTCAACCCTGCCTTGTTGGCCAGACAGGCCGACACTACGGCTTCCTCATTGAGCGCGGTGATGATCTTCCCGTGAACAGACTCCTGTTCGCTTTCCGGGTCATTTACCCGGTGCTTGAGGCCATTGAGTACACCCTCCAGGCGATTACTGGCCAGTTCATCCGGGTTGCCTACGCGCGCCCTTAACTCCGGGTTTGCCTCGACCAGCGCCTTGAAGAAATCGTCCACTGCCAACATTGGTGAGCCCGAATCATTGGAGGGAGGCAGTGTTGGTATAACCGGATCTGGCGGATTGCGTGTCGCCAGCGCATGGTCCCGTTCCAAGGGACGTTCCTGTTGCCAATGCTGGTTGAGTTCGCAGACCGCATTGGCCAGTTGCTCGGGTGGTACCCATAGCAAACCGGCATGATGATGGAACAGCTCCCTGGCTCTGGTATCCATTTTGGGGTTCCCGGGTAGTGGCAGGTTATGGGCGGGATTGCTGCCGGCGCCATAAAAGCCAAAACCCTTGGTGGTTTCGGCGATGCCATAGGGAATCGGGACCGGGTAGGGCCGCACCCCGTTCAGGGCCTGCTGGCGGTAGTCACCCAGCTTTCGCTCCATATTGAACAGGGCACAAACGAAGGCGGCCGGATCGCGGCCATCAAAACGCAGCGGCTCGAAACCGCAATGCGCCAGGTGTTCGCCAAATCGTTCCAGGCCCGCGCGGGTTCCCAGTTCCGTGCGTTGCTCTATCCGTCGGCCATTGGCAATCATGATGGGCAGTACCGAGCCGCAATCTTCTGCCCGCCACCAGCGTGGCACCCAGTCACTGCCGCGCTGTTCTTCTGCGGCGCCATCAGACAGGAAGGCTACCAGTGACTCACCCGGCAGTGGCATGTGGGCGTACTGGAGTTCTGCGAAACCGAGATAGCCACCTTCGATGACACCGCCGGCTGTGTGGGGGCTGACGTGACTTCCCAGGGGGGCCTCCATGCCACCGTCCGGCCTTTGGCGGTAGCTATAGAAATCGGAAACAAGGCGGGAGAGCCCGTCCTTGCCCTGGTAGCGGTCCTGCTGTTCCAGGTGCAGGTTGCCCGTCAGCACGTTCAGCGCGTCAATCGCGGCGACGCAATGCCCCTGGCCCATCAGCCAGCTTCTGGTCTGGCCGGTCAGGTTGTTCAGCGCCAGGTAGGCGGCATAGGCAGGAACCATGTTCAGCGCCCCACCCGTATGGCCCTCGGGATTGGTTTTGAAGTCTGTGGGCTGCAGGGGCGTGCCGCTGGTGTCTACTCGTTTGGTGTAGGTCATGTGCGCTACCAGCCACAGGCCGGCACTGGCCAGACGGTCCAGGCTGGCCAGCTTGCGATAGACGGAGTCTGTGTCGGGTTGAAACCCTTCGGCCACCAGATCGCCGGCCATTTGCCGGGCCTGGGCGCACGTGGTTTCGCTGTGCTGGATTACGCCATAACCCCGCCGCCAGCGCTCGTATTCGGAAACGGGCTGCTCGGCTGAGTCCGGATTTCTGGGGGATGACATGACCGGCCTCCTCGGCTTCAATATATGAAGCGATTATAGGGGCCAGAACCCGGTATACCGTTGATGCAGATCAGTCGGACCTGCATCTTGTTTTACCGTTTATTCACCTGGTAGTGGAGGGGAGAATCAAGTACTGGCGGGTTGAAACCGCTGCTGCAGCCAGGACTTGATGTCGTCAGATTCGTACAGCCATTGGTCGTTGCCGTTTTCCCGAATCAACAGGCAGGGCACCTTGACGCGCCCGCCGCCGGCGGCAAGGGCTTCACGGTGACTATCGTCATGTTGGGCATCACGGGTTTCGATATTCAGTCCCAGGCGAGCGATTTCCTTGCGGACCTTGATGCAGAACGGGCAGGCACTGAATTGGTAGAGTGCCAGGTTCTTGCAGGCATCGTCCACACGGCCTTGTTCTTCAGGGGGCCGCTCGACGCCCGTGGGGGTGCTGAGCTTTTCACTGATCAACATGAACGGTGTCAGGATCAGGCGAAGGGTGCGGAAGAAATAACGAATAATAACTCTCATGGACAGGATAAGGCTCCGATTAGAGGGGTGGGCCGATAAAGCACCTCACCAGATACGGGAGCGCGTACAGTATCATTCAGCAGGAGGCGGAGCCAGGCTCGGCGTACGCTGGGGCGCTGGTATGTTGCTGTGCGTGGGTGTTTCTGCCAATCTCATGTTCAAAACAGGAACAAGGCCGGGTTTACCGGTGGTTCAACAGGAGAACAACGCGATGACAGAAGACAAGCGCCGCCGCTATTCGTCCCCGGTTGTGGATGGTCTGGGTAAATCGGCAAGCCGCGCCATGTTGCGGGCCGTGGGCTTTACCGATGAGGATTTCCGCAAGCCCCAGATCGGTATCGCTTCCACCTGGAGCAACCTGACGCCCTGCAACATGCACATCAACCAGCTTGCGGAAGAATCCGCCGCGGGAGCCGATGAAGCCGGTGGCAAGAGCCTGACGTTCAATACCATTACCGTGTCCGATGGCATCGCCAACGGCACCGAGGGCATGAAGTACTCGCTGGTATCGCGGGAAGTGATTGCAGACTCCATAGAAACCGTGGCCGGATGTGAAGGCTTTGACGGCCTGGTAGCCATTGGCGGCTGCGACAAGAACATGCCTGGCTGCATGATGGGCCTTGCGCGGTTGAACCGGCCCTCGGTGTTTGTCTACGGCGGCACCATCATGCCTGGTAAGAACCATACCGATATTATCTCGGTATTCGAGGCGGTGGGAGCCCATGCCCGTGGCGATCTCGACCTGATCCAGGTGAAGCAGATTGAGGAAACCGCCATCCCCGGCCCCGGGTCCTGTGGCGGCATGTACACCGCCAATACCATGGCCTCGGCCATTGAAGCCATGGGGATGAGCTTGCCGGGCAGCTCTGCCCAGAACGCCATTTCCGATACCAAGGCCGCAGACTGCCGGGCCGCAGGTGCGGCTGTGCTCAATCTGCTGGACAGGGACATCAAACCTTCCGATATCATGACCCGGGAAGCCTTTGAAAACGCCATTACGGTGGTGATTGCCCTGGGTGGCTCCACCAATGCGGTGCTTCACTTGCTGGCCATGGCCAGTACCGTCGGGGTCGAGCTGTCTCTGGATGATTTCGTGGACATCGGCAAGCGGGTACCTGTGCTTGCGGATCTGCGTCCCAGCGGCCATTACATGATGTCGGAGCTGGTGGCCATCGGTGGTATCCAGCCGCTGATGAAAATGCTGCTGGACAAGGGCATGCTGCACGGGGACTGCATGACCGTAACGGGGCAGAGTCTGGCCGAAAACCTGAGGGATGTGGCGCCCTACCCGGAAAGCCAGGACATCATTCATGCCTTTGATAACCCGATCAAGGCGGACAGCCACCTGCGTATCCTCTATGGCAACCTTGCACCCACCGGCGCTGTGGCCAAGATTACCGGCAAGGAGGGTACCCACTTCACCGGTCAGGCCCGGGTGTTCCACTCCGAGGAAGAGGCCCAGGAGCGGATCATGGATGGCACCGTAGTCGCCGGGGATGTCCTGGTGATCCGTTATGAGGGGCCGAAAGGTGGTCCTGGCATGCGAGAGATGCTGACACCCACCTCGGCCATCATGGGTAAGGGCCTGGGTAGCGATGTGGCGCTGATTACCGATGGGCGCTTCTCCGGTGGCAGCCACGGGTTTGTGGTTGGCCATATCACGCCGGAAGCCGCCGAGGGCGGGCCGCTTGCACTGGTCGAGAACGGTGACACCATCACCATCGACGCTGTCGACAACCGTATCGAGCTGGATGTTTCCGACGGCGAGATGGAGCGCCGCCGTAAAGCCTGGTCAGAGCCGGCCCCGAGGTTTACCCGTGGGGTGCTGGCCAAGTATGCGCGAACGGTAGGTTCGGCCTCGGAAGGCGCGGTGACGGACAAACCCTGATCGTTTCAGGGGCAGGCCGGCTCCGGCCGGCCCCAGAAATAGCCCTGTCCAAAAAGGCCGGGGAATTGCTGTAACCAGCAAACCACGGCCTCGTCCTCCACGCCCTCGACCACCACATCCAGGTCCAGTGCCTCGCCCAGCTCCAGGGCAGCGCGAAAGATACGTTGGCGAGTCGGATGGGCGAGGATGTCCTTGAGGAAACTGCGGTCGATCTTGAGCTCGTCCAGATCAAAGCTTGCCAGCGTCCCCAGGGAGGAATGTCCGGTGCCGAAATCATCCATTGCTATCCTGAATCCTTTGCGGCTGAGGGCGTGGATAATTTTTCCGGAATCTTCCGGGTCGGTCATCATCGCGGTTTCTGTTATTTCCAGGATCAGATCCCCGGTCTTCATGCCGTGGCGGGCAATGATGTCGGCAATCTCGTCTTCGAAACCGGCGTGAATCAGGTCAACGGCGGAAATATTGACGGCCACGGACAGACCAGTGCCATAGCGGGAGACCAGATGACGGTATTCGCTGCAGGCCCTCTCGATGACCCAGAGTGTTACCGGGTGAATCACACCCACCTGTTCGGCCAGCGGTATCCATTGGTCAGGTGCGACGATGCCGAACTCCGGGTGACGCCAGCGGATCAGCGCCTCCACAGAGCAAACTTTCGAGTCGCGAATGCTTACCTTGGGCTGGTATTCCAGCCACATGGCGTTGCTGGCTAATCCATCTTCCACGTCCAGCATCAGAACCTGCTGGCGGTACTGCCACTCGGCAATGGCGGGATCGTAGACGGTGAGTAGCTGCCCGGCACTCAGTGACGCCACACCGGCTGAGGAAAGGATTCCGGCTGCATCCGCTCCGTGCTCCGGCGCATGGGCGATGCCCAGTGAAGGGCCCCAGGAGAAGGAAAACCGGCCCTCCCGGAAGTTGTCGGCCAGCCAGTCCCGTATCTCCAAGAGCAGATCCTGAATCTGATCAGTATGATCTTCGCGGTACAGTGCGAAGGCGTGGTTGATGGTGTCTACAGTGGCCAGCCCATAACCATTGATCATCACCAGCCGGGCGCCGGCGCGGCGTTTGAGATAACTGTTCAACTGACGCAGATAACTCCTTAGTAGCTCCTCGGCGGCGCGGTACCCCAATGCCTGTTCAATCTCGTTGAACCGGCTGAGCCGGATCATACACAGGGTGTAGGGAGTCTGACCGGTGTCGATGATGTCGAGGGTTTCTTCCAGTATGGCCCGGTTGGGCTTACCGGTGACCCGGTGGGATTTCAGCAGGCGGTCATAATCCTGCTCGATCTGTGAGCGAACCTGTTGTTCGTGGCGAACCTGCCTGTCAGCGCTCAGGCGTTTACGGCGTTCCCGCCGCCTGACGGACCGGAGGACATAACTGCCCCCGGCCAGAAGCAGCAGTGTGAACACCAGGACGCCGCCGATAAACGCTTTGTGGATCAGTTCGTGGTTCGCTTCAAAGGCCTGGCCCTGAAGGACTTGCGGCAATAAGCCAATGAGCAGTACGGCGTAGGCGATGGCAAGCAGGAGCAGGATCAGGGGCAAACATCGCCAGAACACACTGGTCACGCCAGGGTTGGCATCTTTCCGTATTGGAGTTCTGTTTGACGAAGTTGTGGGAGATTCCATTCTGTCTGTGTCCTGCCGGTTTGTCGGCACGTCTGTTACAAACTGGTTACTTTGTGAATCATTAAGTAACATTATGATTTATATGTAATTTTACGGGATTTAAAGAAATTTTGCATTTACTGTTTTAAACACCTTGGCAGTGCCGGGCCGAGGCGGATCAATGACGCAGATAAGGGTAGAACTGACAAACTGGTAACGCTTTTACCGCCCCGGGCCGGAGCCAGCGGGCATTTTGACTGGTATAGTTGTAAGCTGAACAGGTAAGGCAAGCGTGTGCAGGCAAATACAAGAAGGGTTGAAATGATGATCCGATCGGCCGTTTTACTGGCGTTGACAGTGCTGCTGGTAGTGACGTTTTCTCATGCCAGCGCAGCGGACAGGGCAGAGTTGCAGCTGGCTTCGGTCAACGCAGCGGTCGCTTATGCCGATGCAGATGGGCTGGTCTATGGCAAGAATGCCCATCGCCCAGTGCCCATTGCTTCCATTACCAAACTGATGACAGCCCTGGTAGTGATGGAGTCCGGGGAACCGCTGACGGAATGGCTGGAGTTCAGAGAACGCCATATCCCGGCGCCCGCAAATGCCTATACCCGTATTCGCGAAGGCTCCGAACTGCGGCGGGCCGATGTGCTGAGGATTGCATTGATGTCGTCGGAGAACTTTGCCGCCTATACCCTTGCCCGTCATCATCCGGGCGGCTATGACGCCTTTGTCAAAGCCATGAATACCCGTGCCAGCGAGCTGGGCATGGTCAATACCACGTTTGTGGACCCGACCGGGCTGTCGGTAAAAAACCGTTCGACTGCGGCAGATCTGGTGCGCCTGGTCAGGGCCGCCAGCAAGTATCCGCAGATCCGGGAATACTCCACCACCCGCTACTTCACTGGGCGCTTTCGGCAGCCCCGCTACCGCCTTGCCTACGGAAACACCAATGTCCTTGTGCATCGTGAGAGCTGGGGTGTGGGTATCAGCAAAACCGGTTATCTCTCCGAGGCAGGGCGCTGCCTGGTTATGCTGTCCGAGATGGACGGCAGGCCAGTGGTTACCGTACTGCTGGACTCCCTGGGCACCCGGTCGCCAATGGGCGATGCCGGGCGTATCAAGCGCTGGCTGACCACCGGAGTGGGCGGCAGTGTAGCCGCAGCGGCACGGGCCTATGAGCGGAAAAAGAACGCTGCCTATGCGTCCTCTGCCAGCACCTCTGCCAGTGTGAACTGACGTCGAATCTATCAGGATCCTTGGCCAATGATCGAGATCTTCACCACCGGTGGCACTATCGACAAAGTGTACTTCGACGCCAACAGCGAGTTTGAAATCGGGGACAGTCCGGTTGCAGAACTGCTTGCGGAATCCAATATTCGCGACGGGTTCTCGGTCACCGGCCTGATGCGCAAGGATAGCCTGGAGATGAAAGACGAGGATCGCGAGGCGGTCAGGGCCGCGGTCAGCCGTTGTTCCGCAGAACGGGTTCTGATCACCCACGGCACTGACACCATGCCGGACACGGCAAGAGCGCTATTGTCGGTCAGGGACAAAACCATCGTGCTTACCGGTGCCATGCAGCCTGCCCGCATGCGCCGCAGTGATGCTGTGTTCAACATCGGTTTTGCCTGGGCCGCGGTGAAACTACTGCCTCACGGGGTCTATATCGCCATGAACGGAGAGGTGTTCGAAGCGGGCTCCGTGCGCAAGAACCTGAAGGCCCAGCGCTTCGAGCGAACCTGATCACGCCAGGCAGCCTACTTCATCAGCGGTAAGCTCACGGTATTGTCCTGGGGCCAGTTCGGGGTCCAGAACGATGTCTCCAATCCGCCATCGGTGCAGGCCGACCACGTGATTGCCCACCGCAGCCAGCATTCGCCGGACCTGGTGGTAACGCCCCTCAGAAATGGTCAGGTCAACCAGCCGGTCATCCAGTTTGTGCACCCGGGCAGGGGAGGTTGGCGTGGGCTCGTTATGCAGTGCTACCCCCTGTTCCAGCCGCAGGATGGCAGTGGGATCGATGGGCTCACTGAGGGTTACGCGGTAGGTCTTGGGGCAACTCACCCGGGGTGAGGTTATCCTGTGGGACCACTGGCCGTCCGTGGTCAGTAGTAACAGCCCGGTGGTAGCCGCATCCAGCCGCCCTGCGATGTGCAGCCCCCGCCTTACATCCGCAGGCAGCAGGTCCAGCGCGGTTGGTTGCTGGCTGTCCGTGGTGGCACTGATGACACCTTCGGGCTTGTGCAGCATGAGGTAGCGCTCGCCCGGCAGTGCCAGGGTTTGCCCCTCAAGGGTGATTCTGGACTCGGGAGCTACCAGTGTGCCGGCTTTGCGGCAGGTTTGATTGTCCACCTTCACCAGGCCAGCGCTGATGGCCTTTTTTGTATCCCGGCGCGACAGGGTCGTGGCATTGGCTATGAAATAATCCAGACGCATGTTCAGGTACAGCCTTCTCCCGGCGGTGGCAAGGTCAGGCTGGCAAGGCATAGAACTTCGGCCGAGCCGGTCATCCGGTTCCATAATACGCCCAGCAGCTCACCGGCCACAGCCGGGCGTTCCGTACGGGAACTGGGCAGGGGCTTCAGGCCGTCGCCATTGTCCGTTGCCAGAACGAAAGTGAACGGATGGGCACCGGGAATGCCGAGGCGTATGTCCGTGGCTGTCAGCCTGCCATTGGCTCTTTCATAATGCAGAAAGCCATTCGTAAACCACTCCAGGCGCCGGCCCTCGGCCAGCGTCGCTGCAACTTCCGCCAGTTGCGGATCGCGTGGGAAGCTTTCCAGGGTGACCGGTCTATCGCCATCCAGAAACCCGGTGACGATTTCCACCCGCCGGCCCTCACCCATTACGGTCACACGCCACAATACGGTGTTGAAGGGCATGGGCTGAACCATTCTCGGCGCATCTTGAAGACCTTCCTGTGCCAGGGCGGGCTGCACGCGGTCTGAAATGATCTGCTGGGCGGTGACGCTCCAGCCAAGATACAGCGTCGATAACACCAGCCCTGCCATGACAGCCCTGGTATCCGGCCCACGGAACAGGAACGCCAATATCCCCGCCAGCAAGGGCAAGGTGTAGAGGGGGTCGATAATAAAGATACTGCTGATCGCAATCGGCGGGCCGAAGGGCCAGAACAACTGGGTGCCGTAGGTGGTGAAAGCGTCCAGCAAGGGGTGTGTCAGCAATATAAGGGCTGTGACCGCGAGCCAGCGCCTGTAACTGAGAACCGGGCGCCAGCGGTTCAGTGCACAGGCAATAAGAAACGACAATGGAAACAGGATAAACAGGGAGTGGCTGAACCCCCGGTGCTGGGTAAAGTTGGCCACGGCGGTGCCGTAATCGATAACCACATCCAGGTCCGGCAGGGTGCCAAGGGCCGCGCCAATCAGCAGTGCCGAGCGGCCAAGGGTTTTTCCGGCAACCGCGCCGGCGAGCGAGGCGCCCAGTGCAGCCTGGGTTATCGAGTCCATCGGTATTGAAGCCTTGTCAGAGCACTACGCCAAGCGATTCCAGAACCGCATCGCCAGGATACCCATCGGCCACAAGGCCATTTTTGGCCTGATAGGTTCGAATGGCAGAGCGGGTATCAGGGCCCATGATACCGTCCGGTTCGCCGGTGTCGAAGCCCTTTTCATTCAGTGCCTCCTGGATAGCCAGAATGTTGTCCCGGGACAGGGCCGGCAGATCTTCCGGGGGCGGATTCTGCAGTTCTCCGGCACCGGCAATACGGTCTGCCAGGTGTCCCACGGCAATGGCATAGAATTCAGAGCGATTCCAGCCCATGATCACGCCAAAGTTGTGGTAGGCCAGGAAGGCTGGTCCGCGGTGGCCGGAGGGAACTACCACAGAGGCCTTGATGGGCTCATTGGCCAGGGCATTGCCGAAAGCGTCGGTGACGCCCAGTTTTCGCCATTCCTCGAGTGCAAGTTTGCGGCCATCTGCCAGTTCATAATCGAAGTTTTCTGGCAGCAGGACCTCCCGCCCCCAACGGTAGTCGCCGTTCCAGCCAAGGTCTTCCAGGAACTTACCGGCGGACATCATGGCATCCGGCAGACTGTTCCAGAGGTCCCGCTTGCCATCCCCGTCACCATCCACGGCGTGACGGAGGAAGACGGTTGGCATGAACTGGACGTGGCCCATGGCTCCCGCCCAGGAGCCTTCCATCTGTTCGGCGGGTATCGCGCCCTCGTCAATGATCCGCAGTGCTGCGATCAACTGCTCGGTAAAGAAATTACTGCGGCGCGGGTCACAGGCCAGCGTGGCCAGGGAACTGGGTACCGGCATCTTGCCAAAATAAGTACCAAAGTTGGTTTCCAGGCCCCAGAAGGACACCAGATAGGGGGCAGGTACACCGGTTTCACGGGTGACACGGTCGAGCAGTTCCCGGTGCTCCTGAAGCAGCTCCCGCCCCTTGCTGACGCGCTGGTCATTGACCCGGCGGTTCAGGTAGTCGGCAAAGGTGGTGGTGAATTCCGGCTGGCGCCGGTCCAGCTCGATAACCCGCTCCAGGTACTCGGCACTGGCCAGCACGTCTTTGGCGGTCTGCGATGACACGCCAGCCTCAATCGCCTGGCTTTCCAGCCTTTCGATGCACAGTGGGAAGTCTTCTGCAGCATCGCTGTAGGCGATGCCGGGCAAGCTTCCCAATGCCAACGCCCCTGCGAGTGACAGATGGCGAATCGTCCGTTTGCCTGCAAAAGTCCCTGTGAAAATGATCGGCACGCTGAACCTCGGTCTGGAGTGGATGTTTCAGGCTCATGGTAGCCTGTTTTCACTACCCTTAAATACCGTTGTTGGCCGCTTTCGGTGACAATTCTTTAACCTGGGGTTTCCTGCGGCCATGGGTGTGTCGTCTTTTTGTAGTTCGGCTATTCCCGGGTTACGGCATGTTCTATAGTTTGGGCGGATAACCAACAACATTCTGAATGAAAAGGTCTGAATCATGGCAACGCTGAAGGCGCTGGTGGTGGATGATGCCAGTTTTGTCAGGGATCTGGTCAAGCGGACAGTACGCCAGCGCTTCCCGGTCATCGAAACCACCGACGCCCAGAACGGGCGCAGGGCCCAGTCCTTGATGTCGCGAACGGTGTTCGACCTGATCCTGTGTGACTGGGAGATGCCGGAGATGTCGGGCCTGGAGCTGTTGCAATGGATGCGTCAGCAGCCCCAGTACGAGAAAGTACCGTTTATCATGATTACCAGTCGTGGCGACAAGGATCATGTGGTGGAAGCCGTCAAGGGTGGGGTGTCCGAGTACCTGGGCAAACCCTTCAGCCCCGAAGGGCTGAGCAACAAGATTATCAAGGTTATGGGCCGGCGGCTCAAGGACGCCATGGACCGCAGTGGCAAGTCCATGGGCGGCCCCGCCGATGCCTTCAAGGAGTCTGCCACCCTGTTGACGCAGAAACGGGAACCGGCGGCACCGGCGTCGCCTGCTCCGGGCAAACCACGCACCGGGCCAGCTGCTTCAGGCAGGCCAGCGATGAGTGTGGCTTCGGTGCGCTTCGCAGACAGCACGCTGCGTTCGGTGGTCAAGGATATTACTCTCACCGAAGTCCGGGTAATCGCCAAGCGGGACCAGCAGTTTCCGGGCATCCTTGATCAGGCAGTGGTGGATATCGAGGTGGCGGAGGACCAGGTGGCACGGTTAAACGGCTACGTTCACCAGTTGCAGGCCGTTGAAAAGCGGCAGGATACGGATTTTGTCAGTGTAACGATTCGCTTCGTTGACGAAGATCCCCAGAAACTGGAAGACCTTTCCCGTTTTATTGCCCGCTTTCGAATCGGAGGTTAGTGCCCTCAGGAGGCGGTTTCAGGGAGCTGTTCCGCCAGTCGCTCCCGCGGAAAGTGGCAGATGAACTCGCTGCCATCGCCAATACGGCTGCGTATGTCCAGCTTACCGTCATGGTTCAGCAGAACATGCTTTACGATTGCCAGTCCCAGGCCGGTGCCGCCGGTTTCCTTGTGCCGGCTCGGATCGGCGCGGTAGAAACGCTCGGTGAGCCGCGGGATGTGGACCGGATCAATACCGATCCCGGTATCTTTCACTGACAGGTGCGCGCCTTCACGATCCGTATTCCAGGTAACGGTAATCTGTCCACCCGCCGGGGTGTATTTTACCGCATTGAAAATCAGGTTGGAGAAGGCGCTTCGCAGCTGGCTTTCGTCGCCTCGGAGAAGATGGCGTTCCGAGATGTTGACGGTGAACTCGTGACCCTTTTCACCACTGAGGGCCCTGGCGTCGTGGCAGATCTGGTTGATCATTCCCTTCACATCTGTCACCGCATCGCTGACGGTCTGTTCGCCGGTTTCAATCTTTGACAACAGTATCAGGTCGGTAATCAGTGCTTCCATGCGGGATGACTGCTGGGCCATGGTATTGATGGCCCGGCGCCATTTGGGCGGCAAATCATCCGCGTTGTCCACCAGGGTCTCCAGATAGCCGCTGATCACCGTCAGTGGCGTTCGCATTTCGTGGGAGACGTTGCCGACAAAATCACGCCGCATCTGCTCCAACTGATAGAGACGGGTAACGTCCTTGGCCACAATCAGGCGGTCGTCTTCGCCAAACAGGCTGATCTGTATCTGCAAATGTATATGGGGCCGTGCCGGCGAGTTAAGGTCCAGAGGTTCACGGTAGTCCCTGGAGTCAAAATAGGCCTTGAAGGCCGGGTTGCGGATAAGGTTATGGATGAACTGGCCCTGGTCCGAGCTGCGGCGAAAACCAAGCAGGTGTTCCGCCGAACCGTTCCACCACTCCATGGCGCCCCGCGAGTCGGTCATGATGACGCCATCACGCATGGCGTTGGTGGATTCCTGGACCCGGTTGATCTGGGCGCGAAGTTTGTCCTGGGTTCGGAGGTGAGTCTGGTGGAGCTTGTGGAGGCCGTCGAAGATATCGCCCCAGAGGCCGACGCTCTGCGGAGCTTCATCACTGGCACCGGGATTGCCGAGCCAGTGGTAAAGGCGCCTGGCCTGGGCGAGGGTCCACCAGAGGTAGGCCAGAAGCCCCACCGTCAGCCCGTATAGCGGCTCGCCAAAGAACAGCCCGACCGCGGTGCAGGCGATCAGGAATGCGATGATCCATCGCACGTACCTTGACCAGTTATGTTGCATTGGTGCTGCCCCTGAGTCAGTTCCGGGCCCTTGCGGGGTTTAGGGCGCCGCTGTGGTTATGCCGCCCTGGTAGAGAACCGGTAGCCGGTGCCACGTACTGTCTGGATCAGGTGATCATACTGGTCGCCAAGAGCTTTGCGCAGGCGGCGTATGTGCACGTCGACCGTTCGCTCCTCAACGTAGACGTTTCCACCCCACACCTGGTCCAACAGTTGGGAGCGAGTATAAACCCGTTCCTGGTGTGTCATGAAGAACTGAAGCAGCCGATATTCAGTTGGGCCGATGTTCAGCTCGGCGGTTGCCGTTGTTACCCGGTGGCCGATCGGGTCCAGAGTCAGGCCATCCACTTCAATGGGGGTTTCCACACCGGGCGGCGTAGCACGGCGCAGCACGGCCTTGAGCCGGGCTACCAGCTCCCTGGGCGAGAAAGGCTTGGTGATGTAATCGTCCGCGCCCACTTCCAGGCCCTGGATCTTGTTGTCTTCCTCGACCTTGGCGGTGAGCATGATGATGGGGATTTCAGCCGTGGCCTCTTCTTTCTTGAGGCGACGGGCCAGTTCAACACCGCTGGTGCCGGGAAGCATCCAGTCCAGCAGGATGAGGTCGGGCTGTTTATCGACAATCAGGGCATGTGCTTCGCGGGCATCCGCTGCCTCGAGGTAGTCGTAGTCGGCCATTTCGAGGGCAACAGCAATCATCTCGCGGATCGGTGCCTCGTCATCGACGATCAGGACAGTTTTTCCAGTCATGAGCATTAACCTGTGTCAGACCTTGTATTGTTGCTGCCTTATTACAACCGGGTAGTGTTACAAGTATATGACAGGATCCGCCTGTGTCGGAATTTGTCGGGTTAATGAATGATCAAGTCCAACAGTAAGCCAGTGAAGACCGCAAAACCCGCCCAGTTATTGTTGAGGAATGCCTTGAAGCAGCCAGCCCTTTCCCGGTAACGGGCAAGGTGTTGCTGGAAGACGAACAGGCAGGCCATAGCCACGAGTCCCAGGTAGTAGAAAACACTCAGCTCGGCCTGCTGGCCTACCATTATAAGGATCAGCACCACCAATGCCTGAAGAATGGCAATAACCGCCCGGTCTGCCTCGCCGAAAAGAATGGCCGTGGACTTGATACCAATCTTTATGTCGTCGTCGCGGTCGACCATGGCGTAAAGGGTGTCGTAGGCGACGGTCCAGAGCACGTTGGCGGTGAACAGCAGCCATGCCATGCGGGTGACCTCACCGGCTTCAGCAGCCCAGGCCATGGGAATGGCCCAGGAGAAGGCGGCACCGAGAAACAGCTGTGGCAGGTGGGTGTAGCGCTTCATGAACGGATAAATAAACGCCAGTACCACGCCGCCAAACGAGAGGTACAGCGTCAAAGTGTTGGTGAAAAGAATCACCATCAGGAAGGCCACCAGGCAAATGCCGGCAAACAGCGCAACAGCCTCCCAGGCTTCGATCCGGCCGGAGGTCAGCGGGCGGTCCTTGGTGCGTTTGACGTGGCGATCCACCTTGCGGTCGGCAAAATCGTTGATGGCACAGCCGGCAGCCCGCATCAGGAAAACACCCAGGGTGAACACGATAAAGTTGCCGATGCCGGGAAAGCCGTCCGCCGCCAGCCATAGTGCCCAGTAGGTCGGCCATAGCAGAAGCAGGCTGCCGATCGGGCGATCGAGTCGCAACAGGCGGGCGTAATCTGTCAGGCGGGCCTGAACATGTGCGGGCACGGCATTGGGCAGCATGGGCTTGGTCCGTATCGGATGAAGTTCGGGGAACTGAGCGGGGGATTATAGCCAGCCGTGGTGCCCGGATTAAAGGGGCCCGGGTTAAAGGGTGCCGGGGTCACCGGCGGTCAGTGTGGGCAGGAAGTATTCGCCGACCAGCAGTGAGTGGCTGCCACTGAAGAACCGGGACCGGCGCGCTGCCACAGGCTGGGCGTTGCAGCTGCGGTGGCAAAGACCTGTCTCGAACGGCCCCCTTTGCCATTCCGGGTTGCTGAACAGGTAAGCGCCCAGCGGTCTGCGGCCCAGGTTGCGCAGGCGCCGGCCACGCCCTGCCAGAGTGACCAGGGGAATGATGGTGCGGGCAAGCACCCAGGGCGTGTCATCGCCTTTGAGGCAGACCTCGCGCACCCAGGCATTCTGGCGCACCGGGATGCTCAAGGTGCGGGCTTCTTCCAGGGTAGGGCGCGCAAAGCCTTCCTGGAGAATGTCGACACGGAAGCTTTCACGGCACTTGAGCTGCAGTGCACGGGTCAGTGAGCCTTCCAGCTTCAGCCAGTGGCCAAGGGGACCATGAACCGCCGGGTGTCTCAGCCCGGCTGCCGAAAACGAGCGGTACCAGTCCGTTGGGGGGATGCGAACAGGGTTACAGTCCCTTGACGGCATAAATTCCCGGGGCGTTGCGCCAGTAGCCTTTGTAGTCCATGCCATAGCCAAACAGGAAGCGGTCTTCCACCTCCAGCCCGGTGAAATCGGCCTTCAGATCCGGCCTTGCCTTGCGGTCGTGCTGTTTATCCACCAGCACCGCCGTCAGAACCTCTTTGGCACCGTGGGCGAGGCAGTAATCCGCAATGGCACAGAGGGTCGTACCTTCGTCGAGGATATCGTCGACAATCAGTACCGTGCGGCCATTCATGTCGGCATCGGGTCGCAGTTTCCATTCCAGTATGCCGCCGGTGGTTTCCTGACGGTAGCGGGTAGCGTGGAGGTATTCCGCCTGAACCGGGAACTTCAGCCGCGGTAACAGCTGGCCGGTAAGAATCAGGCCGCCGTTCATGACGCAGAACAGCAGCGGATTGGTGTCTTTCAGGCGCCCGGTAATAGTGTCCGCGAGGGACTGAACGGCAGCCTGAACCTGCTGCTCGCTTACCAGGCAGTCGGCTTCGGCCATTACCTGGTTAAGTTCGGCGACGGTATCGGTCATAAAGGTCGGGTCCTGTCGTAAAACGGGGGATTATACCGGAGGAGGGGCGTCGAAGGGAGGGGGCCTTCGGGTTGCGGCAGGTCGGTATTTGTGGCTATTGGCACAAAAGCGGTTAAACGCCCGTCGGCACCGGCATTGGTCAATGCGGCAGCGGTGGGTATGATGGTTGACCGTTTGAATGGTGTCAGAAAGGCATAAGAAAGACTTGCGTGCATGATTGTCTGACAATTATTATCGCGCCCTGATGAGTTTCGGAGGAATGGCATGAAGAAGTGGCAATGCGTTGTGTGCGGTTTTATTTACGATGAAGCGGAAGGCTGGCCGGACGACGGTATCGCGCCTGGAACCGCCTGGGAAGATGTGCCCGAGGACTGGGAATGCCCTGACTGCGGTGTGGGTAAGGAAGATTTTGAGATGATCGAAATCGGCTGATGATGCCGGTACGGAAAACAGAGTCGGAGAGCAGGTAATGAGCACAGATGCACCCATCGTGATTGTGGGAACCGGGCTGTCGGGTTACACCCTGGCAAAGGAGATCCGTAAACAGGACGAAAGTACACCCATCGTCATGGTCACGGCGGATGACGGCTTCAGTTATTCCAAGCCCATGCTCTCTACCGGCTTTACCAAGGGCAAGGAGGCCGATGAGCTGGCCCAGGCATCAGCCAACGCCATGGTCGAGCAGCTGAACCTGGAGTTACGCACCTACACCACTGTCACCGGTATTGATCCGCACGCCCATGAACTGGTGCTGGGGGATGAACGGCTGGTTTACAGCAAGCTGGTGCTGGCCTGGGGTGCTGATGTGATTCGTCTGTCCATTGCTGGCGATGGTCAGGAACACGTGTACTCGATTAACGATCTGGTGGACTACCGCGCCTTTCGCAATGCCCTGCAGGGAAAAAAACGGGTAGCCATCATGGGTGCCGGCCTGATCGGCTGCGAGTTCGCCAATGACCTGCGCAATGGTGACTACGAGGTGGACGTGATCGCCCCCTCCGATACCGTAATGCCGGGGCTGTTGCCACTGCCCGCCGCAGAAGCGGTGCGCAGCAGTCTGGAAAAGCTGGGTGTCCGGTTTCACCTGGAAACGGTGGTGGAACATGTTTCTGCCAGGGGTAATGGCGTGAACCTGACGCTGGGCAATGGCGAAACGCTGGATGCGGATCTGGTGATTTCCGCCGTAGGGTTGAGGCCCCGCACAGAGCTTGCTGCTGCAGCCGGGCTGGACACCAACCGGGGAATTATGGTGAACCGTGCCCTGGAAACATCCGCAGCGGATATCTATGCCCTGGGTGACTGCGCGGAGGTGGACGGCCACGTGTTGCTCTATGTGATGCCGTTGATGGCCTGTGCCCGTGCGCTGGCGAAAACCCTGGCGGGTGAAAGAACCGAAGTGAAATACGGCACCATGCCGGTGATGATCAAGACACCCTGTTGCCCGACAGCGGTCTGTCCGCCACCACCCGATGCCTCGGGCAACTGGGATGTGGATGCAGACGGCCAGGATGTCCGGGCCCTGTTCAAGAGCGATTCCGGCGAAGTCCTCGGGTTTGCCGTCACTGGCCGTTACGCCGTGGAGAAACAGGCCCTGTCAAAAGAAGTGCCACCAATCCACAATTGATCGGTGGCATCGGGATTGCGAAAATCGACGGCTTGCGGTAGAAAGTGATTCGTGAGCTAACTAAGTTGACAGGAGCGGGCATGCTGGAAGTAACCAGAAAACTGGTGGATCTGCTGGATCTTTCCCCGATGGGTGACGACCACTTCCAGGGTGACAGCGAAGATCTTGGCTTTCCCAACGTGTTTGGTGGCCAGGTCCTGGGCCAGGCACTGATGGCCGCCAGCCGCACTGTCGAAGGGCGGCTGCCTCACTCCCTGCATGCCTACTTCCTGCGGCCGGGCAATCACAGCATGCCCATCGACTATGAAGTCCAGCGGGTTCGTGACGGCAGCAGTTTTTCCGTCCGCCGGGTGATTGCGCGCCAGGATGGCAAGGAAATCCTGACCGGTTCCATGTCGTTTCAGGTCGCCGAGGACGGTTTCGAGCATCAGTTGGACATGCCGTCTGCCCCGGATCCTGACAGCCTCAAGTCAGAACAGGACTATGGCAAGATGCTTGCGCCCCACGTGCCGGAGCACCTGCGAGATACCCTGGTCCGGGATCGCCCCATCGAAATCCGGCCGGTGGATCCGGTCAACCCGTTAAAGCCGGAGCCCCGCCCTCCCTATAAACAAAGCTGGTTCCGCACCCAGGGGCATCTGCCAGACGACCCGGTACTTCACCGGTGCCTGCTGACCTACGCCTCGGACTTCTCGTTCCTGGGAACCGCACTCAATCCCCATGGTGTGACTTTCATGAGCAAGAAGATGCAGATAGCCAGCCTGGACCATTCCATCTGGTTCCATCGTGAGTTCCGTATGGACGATTGGCTGCTGTACGACAAGGACAGCCCCAGTGCGTCCGGCGGGCGCGGCTTCAATCGTGGCAACTTCTTTGATCAGCAGGGAAGGCTGGTGGCGTCGACAACGCAGGAAGCGTTGATTCGTCACCGGGGCTAGCCGATCTTGCGGCTATTGTCCTGGCGGGCCCGTTCATCCAGCCACGCTGTCATATCGTCGAATGGCAGTGGTGGGGTCAGGAAATAGCCCTGAATCATATCGCAGCCCATTTGCTCCAGCAGGTCCAGTGTTTCCTGCTTCTCCACACCTTCGGCGACCACGCTGTAGCCAAGGCTGTGACACATGTCGATGGTGGTTTTGACAATGACACGGTCACCGGCTTCAGTGGCCAGATCAGTGACCAGGGACCGGTCGATCTTGATTTCGCTGGCGGGCAACTGCTTGATATAGGACAGCGACGAGTAGCCTGAGCCGAAGTCGTCAATGGACAGGGGAATGCCGGTGGCGTGCAATGATTTGAGTGCCGCCAGGGAGTTGACCGGGTCCTGCATCATGGAGGTTTCCGTAACCTCCAGAGTAATGGCGCCATGATGGGAGTGGTAACTGCTCATCAAGCGTTGCACATACAGCGGGAAATCTTTTTCCCTCAGGTTGTTGGGCGAGATATTTACCGACAGGCCAAGCGTGTAGCCCTGCTCAAGCAGCCGGCTTCTCACCGCCAGCGACTGTTCCAGCACCCAGCGAGTCAGCGGTTTGATCAGTCCTGTCTGTTCCGCCAGGGCAATGATTTCATCTGCGGGAACCGGATTTTTATGATCCGGCCAGCGAATCAGCGCCTCAAGCCCGACCACCTCCCCGGTTTTCAGTAACAGCTTTGGCTGCAGATAGAGTGCAAGCCTGTCGTTCTTCAGGGCGTGCCTCAGGTCAGAAGCCAGTGTCAGGCGGTCGGCACTGTAGGAATCCCGCGCTGGGTGGTAAAAGGCCAGGCCCCGGTCTCTGGCATCTTCCGAACCCTGGGCAATGAAGGCCCGGCGGATCAATGTGTTGGCGTCTGTGGCGTGATCAGGACAGATGGCGGTGCCGGTGCGCGGGTCCAGGGGCAGTTGCATACCCAGGTAATCCAGCGGTTCGCGGAGTTCTTGCAGGGCATGGGCCGCGGCCCGTGGAACCTCTGCCAACAGGTCGGTCTCTACCACAAAGCCAAAGGTGGACGACTCCAGTGAGGCGAGATAGAACGACTGTTGTTCTGTGGTCTCCACCGGGCAGATGCCGGGCAGGTCTGCCACGATGCTGTTGAAACGTCGGGCGGCCAGCTCGATCAGGCGATCGGTATTGCGGTGCCCCAGGGTTTTGGTGATGGACGGAAGATTGGTGAGATGGATCACCGATATGGAAAACCGTTTGCCCGCTTCCCGGGTTATCAGTTCGTTGATCATCATTTCCAGGCAGGCGCGATTGGGCAATCCGGTCAGCGGGTTGTGCAACGCCTGATCGATCAGCCTCAATTCTGCCGACCGCCTTGCCGCCATGGCTGCAATTTCCGCCTCCCGTGCCCGCACCTTGTCTTCCCGCTCCTGGTAAAGCCTGGCGGCGAGGGCAATGGTCAACAGGATGGCTTCCAGGGCCGAGCCGATTTCCATGCCGTAAACCGTTACAAAATTGGTGGGGATAAGCCCGTACTTATTGGCTGCGGTCATTGCGCTACCCACCGTCAGCAATACCCATGCAATGGTGTAATAGCTGGCCTGGGGGTTTCCCCGGATCCATTGCAGCGGGCCGATCACGGTCAACAGAAGACAGCTGGGAATGGCCAGGGCCACGGTGAGTCGGCTGGCAATACTGTAGTCGGTAATAAAGGTGACCACGGCAACCGCCAGATTGATGACCACGGTATACCAGACCAGCTTGTCCATTTTCGGGCTGGTGGACTTGAGGTCAAGAAACGCACGGGAGAACAGCAGGGTGAAGACCAGGGCAACCGGCACCGTCAGCATCATCGCCTGGTTGTGAAGCCAGGGCAGCCCTGGCCAGAGTAACTGGTAGGTGCTGCCGTTCAGGCTACCGACCAGCAGCAGATACCCCAGGGTGGAAAGCACATACAGCAAATACATGCGCTCGCGCAGGGCCAGGAAGATGAACAGGTTGAAGAAGATCACCATGATCAGGATGCCGTAATAAATCGCGTGCATCTGATCCTCGACCGAAGCCGCTTCAAAAAAAGCGGCGGGATTCCATAGCCGTACAGGTATCTGCATCGCCCCCTGGGTTCGCACCCTCAGAAGTATCTGGTAGTCGCTGTCCGGATCGACGTCGAATGCAAACAGGAAGTTGCGGTGCTTTATCGGGCGCTGGTCAAACGGGTAATGATCGCCGGTCAGAATGCGCTGGCGGACAACGCCGTTTTCGAGGAGGTAGAAGGTAATCTGGTCCAGTTGCGGGTAGCGTATTTCAAGCAGCTGCCGGCTGCCAAGTTGAGCCGGAATCGCCGATACAGGAATACGGAGCCACACGGTATCGCGGATGTAGCCGAAGTTCGGACTTTCGCCTTCCAGTGACTGCCAGCTATCGGAAGCAAGTGCTTCCCTGAGATCCAACTCTTCTGAAGGAGTCACCCGGATGTAGTCCATATCCGGCTCTGCAAACCCGGATGCCGGGGGGTTCGCCTGGGTTCCGAAAGCCATTATGATCAATGCGCCCACAAGGGCGAAAATCTGAGCAATATGGCGCACGTAGTTCCAATCGTGTTGTGATTGTGCAGGTCAGTATGGCTTCAACCACTGATGTGCTCAAGGGAGAAATAACGGGTTTTTCAGTTCCTGCACAACGTACTTTCCAGGTTTTCCACCCACTGTCGTGCCCAGGGCCCCGCTTCCACTTCCGGTTCCGTGGTTTCCAGGGCGTCGATCTGCAGCGTGTCGCCGACTTTTCGCGCCGAGGTTTCGTAAAAGGCTTCCTCCATCAGCTCGCCGGCACCGCAGAACGTATCCCCGTACGAGCTGTCACCCAGTACGATGAGACCAAAAGGACGCCCCGGCTGCTGGGGCAGCTCCTCGCGGAGCCTCAGGTAGAATGGCAGCAGGTTTGGCGGAACCTCGCCCTGTCCCGTGGTGGATGTACAGATCAACACTGGATCGGTGTTACCGGATATATCCTCCAGCTGCGGATCTTCCAGAACAGTAATCTGGTGCCCTTGCTGTTCCAGGTCTTTTTTCAGTGCGCGCGCGGTCAGTAATGCGCCACCGTAGACGCTGCCAACCAGAATCCGGATTGATGCCATAACTCGTCCTGTTCGTTGAATTGCGGCACGATCATAGCGAGTGCGTGCCTGTGCCTCAAGCACGGGCGCCGGGTGGAGTGTGCCCGTTGGAGGTGGTGCGTACCCGCGGGGCAATGCGGTTGCGGCCGTCTTCCTTTGCGTTGTATAGATGGATGTCGGCCTGTTTCAGCAGTTCGTTCACGGAGCCGGCCTTGGCAATGGAGCAGATACCGGCACTGATGGTAATAGGAAGGCGCTTTCCGGCAAAAGTGAACTCGGTGTTGGCTACTTCGAAACGTAAACGCTCGGCGAGGGTCAGAGCCTGGAGTAGAGATGTGTCGGGCAGCAGTATCAGGAATTCCTCGCCACCCCAGCGCGCCGCCACGTCAGTCTGGCGGATAACAGCCTGCATAAGTTCCGAGAATTTGCGAAGGACCTCGTCACCAGCGTCATGGCCGTGATCGTCATTAATGTGTTTGAACAGGTCCAGGTCTATAAGGACGATCGAAAAGTGGTGGCCTGAGCGCTGATACCGGGAGTATTCCGCGTTCAAACGATGTTGCATCTCCCTCCGGTTGGACAATCCCGTCAGCTCGTCGGTCTGGGCAGCATAGGCGTGGGCCCGGGCCAGGTCCATCAGTTCATTGCGAGCCTTCAGCCGGCTGGCTTCCAGCACATAACAGAAAATGGATTCGAACGTCAGCGTGGCGAAAAAGCGAATCTTGAAGTCGGTGGTGTATTCGGCGGTGACCAATGGCAGTTGCGGAAACTGGAATACCACCACCGCCAGCAGGCAGCAGAACAGCAGCACCGCAGTCCCGGTCTTCAGGTCGGTGAGATAGAACAGCAAGGGCGGGAAGACATAGAACCAGAGCGGTCCGGTGTTGCTCTCACCACCCGTGACAATCAGGTATCCGAAAAGCAGCCCCACGATGAATATCATGCCGCCTTTCTGCCGCTGGCGATGGCCGGTGCGGGCGAAGACCAGCATGTTCAGTGCCACCAGTGATGCAAAAATAACCAGAGCACCGGCGTGGGTGGTATGGGTTGCGAACCAGGCCTTGGCGCCAATCCCCAACAGGAACAGGATAGCCATGGCCGAAAGGCCAGTCAGCAGGCGGGAAACCCGCTCTTCTTCACTTTCGTCGGCGATCGTCTGGCTCGGGTCCGGGAGTCGGGTCATGGCGCTCTTGTTGTTTTTGGTGATGTGCGCTATCTGCACAATTAGGCGTCAGATTAGTCAAACGTGGCAATCTGTACAGCGACTTGGGTCAAGCAATCGAGATTATGACGGTTTAGTTTCATTTTTATGGCAAAAAATTTATAGTTGCCGCCGTACCAATGCTGAATCACAGCGCCCCCGTGTTCCCTGTTGCGAGACCTGATGTGTTATGGCGAGCAAAAACGGATACCTTGATAATCTCCTGACCAGCCCCTCCACCGAGCGCTATCGCGTTGGCATCAGTTTCCTGTTCCTGTTTGTTGTCTTCCTTGCGGTAGGCCAGATCAGCAGTGGTATGCCCAACAGCATGCTGTTGATGGCGGCAGCGGTCATTGGCGGTTATATGGCCATCAATATTGGCGCCAACGACGTGGCTAACAATGTCGGGCCCGCTGTAGGCTCGGGGGCAATGTCCCTGGGGGGTGCGGTTGTTATTGCCGCTGTGTTCGAGGCTGCGGGTGCCATTATTGCTGGCGGTGACGTGGTTTCCACCATCAAGGGTGGCATTATTGCCGCTGACCGGCTGGAGGATGTGAGCACCTTTGTCTGGCTGATGACAGCGGCACTGCTGGCCGGTGCCCTTTGGCTCAACCTGGCCACATGGATGGGTGCACCGGTCTCCACTACCCATTCCATCGTCGGTGGCGTTCTGGGTGCCGGTGTCGCCGCTGGCGGCTGGGGCATTGCTGACTGGGCCGTGATGAGCAAGATTGTAGCGAGCTGGGTGATTTCTCCAGTGATGGGCGGCGTGCTGGCGGCCCTGTTCCTGTATGCCATCAAGAAGACCGTGCTGTACCGGCAGGACGTCGTGCCGGCCGCCCGAACCTTCGTGCCCTGGCTGGTGGCCATCATGGCGTGGGCGTTCGGTACCTACCTGATGGTCAAAGGGGTCAAGAAGATTGTCAGCGTCGACTTTCTGGGGGCCTCCCTGGTTGGACTGGGACTGGCGATCGTCGTTTTCATCGCCATGAGGGTTCTGGTCGGGCGCCGCGCAGCCACCATGGAAAACAGCTCTGCCGGCGTGAACGAGCTCTTTGTCTGGCCCATGATTTTTGCTGCGGCACTGCTCAGCTTTGCCCACGGCGCCAACGACGTGGCCAACGCCATCGGCCCCCTGGCTGCGATCAACGATGCGCTTTCTTCCGATGCAGTGGTCACTTCTGCTGCCATTCCTCTCTGGGTGATGCTGGTGGGCGCCGTCGGTCTGGCGGTGGGCCTGATGCTGTTCGGCCCGCGGCTGATCAAGACCGTTGGCAGCGAAATTACCGAACTGGATAAAACTCGGGCCTTCTGTATTGCCCTGTCTGCGGCGCTGACGGTCATCATTGCCTCACAGCTGGGGCTGCCCGTCAGTTCAACCCACATTGCCGTAGGTGGCGTGTTTGGCGTGGGCTTCCTCCGGGAATACCTGAAGTCCAACTACGCAACCCAGCTCCACAACATCATGGACAGCCATGAGGAAGAGGAACGCGAGCGTCTGCGTCCGTTCCTTGAGGACTTCCGCAATGCATCGGTTGAGGAAATGGAAAACCTGCTCAAGCAGGCCAAGAAGAAGAAGCAGGTCCCCCTGTCCAAGAAAGAGCGCAAGCGCCTGAAGAAAATCTACCGCGAGGAGATGGTCAAGCGTTCTCACCTGACCCGGATCATCGCCGCCTGGATCATCACCGTTCCTGTGTCTGCATGCCTGGCAGCCATTCTGTTCTTCACCCTGCGCGGCTTTCTGATGTAAGGGGGCGCCCACGCTGGTTGTCAGCTGCCGGTTTGGCCCATACTATTCCTTATGCGGGGGCGTTTGTCCCCTCCATTATTGCCAACCTGTCCGGGGATTGAGTCATGAGTTCAGCAGAAGAAAGCCGTCAGTCAAAGGTCATTGGCGAGCTCAGGGTGTTTATCAAGAAGGTCCTCAGTGATCCTACGATCGCCGTAAAATCGGTGGAAATTGCGCGTAAGTACCGCAATGAGCCCAATGCCAACGAGCTCATCGCTCGGGAAATAAGCGCCAACACCACCATCCGCATTCCGGAGAACTGGAGCAGCGCGGACCATATGTTTCTGGAGATTCTGGACGAAGTGCTTGATGATGAAGAGGCGCTTTACTAGGTCTTGAGCCCAGGATTGCACTGAGCGAGGGTCGGGGGCACTCTTCCAAAACCGTGCGGAGCCATGGATGTCGGAGCCGAGCGTACAGGGATGTATTCACAGCGTGTTTTGGAAGAGTGCCCCCGACCCTCGCGGTTTCTGACCAGATAGATGAAGTCAGGCCTGCTGAGCGCCAGCCTGATGCAGCTTCAGTACCGCATCTGCCATCTGATCCAGGATTTCTATTTCGTCCTGAATTCCTTCATCCGCTGACAATTCCCGTTGTTCCTTCAGAATGTCTGCCAGGATTTCCTTCGTGGTTAACGGGTTGGCCAGCACTACCCGGAAAACGATACACGGGAAGTTGAAGTATCGTGACGGTTCCAGTCGGGTCCGGGAGACGAACGCCTTGCCCCGCTCACGCTGGGTTTTCTGCAGGAACTTGGTAATGCGGTTCAGGGACGTGTTCAGCCGTTCGACCTGCAGGGGGTCAGCCACTGAGAGCGCTTGTTGTACCTTCTCCGGGCAATAGCGGTAAGTCAGGATATTGAGTTCCGGCCTGGTGATCAGTTCGAAATCCGACTCTGCATTGATCATTTCAGCGAAGGTTTTGGCCTTGTCGATGCCCTGGTCGATAAGGATTTCATAGCCTTCCCGTGCCAGAATTTTCAATCCTGACTGGATCAGCATGGACATGCCGGGCCTTGAGCCTTCCAGGGTGGTGCTGCCCAGATCCCGCGAGCCCTTGCGGATAATATACTGGGCGTGGTGCTCAACGGCGCTTGCCAGGCCCGGGTCGCGGAATACTACCAGGCCTACGCCCATGGGCACGTAGAGCTGTTTGTGGGCGTCGAAGGTGACCGAATCCGCCTTTTCGATGCCCCTCATCAGGTGCCGGTGGGTGCGGGAGAACAGGGTTGGTCCGCCCCAGGCGGCGTCGACGTGGAAGTGGGCGCCAAATTCCCGGGCGATGTCTGCCATTGCGTCCAGGGGGTCGACGTTGCCGGTTTCGGTGGTGCCGGCAATACCGCAAATGGCCATTACCCGGATTTTCTGGCGGTGCAGTTCCAGGCATTTTTCCCGCAGGGCATCGGTGTTGATGCGGTTGTCGTCATCGGTGTCGACGGGCACCAGGAAGTCGCGGCCCAGGCCCAGTACATCGGCGGCTTTACGCAGGGAATAGTGGCCGCGGCGGGAGACCAGTATGGCCGCCCCTTCGCAGCCGTAATAACGCAGGGCGCGGAACAGTCCTTCCTGGTGAATGCCACGGAAGCTGCCTTCAGCGGGGAAGGCGTTGTTGCGTGCCACCCAGAGTGCCGTGAGGTTGGCGACAGTGCCGCCTGAGCACATGGCACCCAGGGCATAACGGGGATCGTGCATCCACTTGCGGTAGAAGGCGCCATCCTGTTCGTAGACCAGCCGGTGGATCATGCCCAGCACCTGGCGCTCCATGGGGGTGAAGGCCTTGGAGGTTTCGGTTTTGACCAGGTTCTGGTTGAGGGCAATCATGATCTTGGACAGCGGCAGCATGAAGTAGGGCAGCGCCGATGTCATATGGCCGATAAAGCTGGGAGAAGCGGTGTGTACGGAGTTGGCCACCAGTTTGTCGAGCAGGAACTGGGCCTGCTCCGAGACGAAAATGGGCTTTTCGGGAATGGCGTAGTCCGAGAAATCTTTCTCAACGTCGGAAAGATCCCGTTCGACCGCAACGATGTGTTCCTGCAGGAATCCGGCAAGGTTACGGGATATGTTCTGGTCAATCCGGCTCAGGGTGGACTCAGGTGCCTCGGGCACGGTGAATACACGATACATGGCCTCAACCGAGGCCTGGGCGGATTTCTTCTTTCCGGTCATAGGTGCCACACACTTTCAGTGGTCATTCGCAAAGCCTGTCCCGGGCGTTCCGTTCTCCCTGAGGGGGCGTAGTATACGGTGTCGTGAAACCATACGCTACAGCATGGCCCCTGCTCGGCAGGAGGGTCAAAGTATCTCCCGGTGTACGTCCAGTATGGCAGCGTCTATGCGATCCTGTATGGCTTTTTCGATCTGGTCCAGACGCTGGGATATCTGTTGGGAGGACCCACCAAGGGCGGCGATGGTCCAGGTGGCGCAGTCCAGGGCGTCCTGGTCGGCGGTTTCGGCAACGGCCAGGTCGGGTTCTTTGCCCCAGACGGCTTTCATGGCGGTGAAGGCTTTGCGTTTGCCTTTCAGATCTTCGCAGCCATAGAGCTGGAAGTGCAGGGTCAGGATGCCCACGTGGGGCGTAATGACTGGCTGCTGGGGGTTGCCTTGGTTAAGGAGCTTTCTCAGGGCTTCGGACATGTTTGCTTCCGGCTTTGGTGCTGGAACCGATGGGGGAGGACTCTCCAAAACACGCTCCTTCGGCACGTCCATGTGACGCTTGAGCTCCGCCATCCATGGCTCCGCACAGTTTTGGAGAGTCCTCCCCCACCGGTTCTCGAACTATTCAGGTGAAGTCCACCAAGTCTACCATCATGACAGGCTGGTGGACGTCCAAATCAGCCTACTACAGGCGTCGCCCGTTTGATAATGGCCACCGGGTCGGTGCCGGAGGGGAGGTTGCCGTAGTTCAGGCCGCCATTGTGTTCCAGCCGGGAGGCGCAGAAGGCGTCGGCTACCGCCGGGTCGGAGTTTCTGATCAACAGGGAGGCCTGCATCAGCAGGGCCAGTCGGTCCACCAGGTTGCGGGCGCGGTATTCGAAATCGCTGATGTCGGCGAAGTCGTTCTGCAGTTGCGCCAGGAAGCGGTCGAAACGGGCGTCGCTGCCGCGGGCTTCGGCGGCTTCGCTGAAGAAGGCGTCGAGGGTGTCCGGTTCTTTCTGCAGGGCGCGGAGGGTGTCCAGGCACTGGACGTTGCCACTGCCTTCCCAGATGGCGTTGACCGGGGATTCTCGCAGTAGGCGGGGCATGATGCAGTCTTCCATGACGCCGCTGCCGCCGATGCATTCCATGGCCTCGTAGGCGTGGTTGGGTGTGCGTTTGCAGATCCAGTATTTGCCAACGGGTGTGGCCAGCCTGGCCAGCAGGCGTTCGTGTTCCAGGTGCTGGTTGTCCAGTGAGCGGGCGATGCGCATGGTGTAGGCCAGCGCGGCTTCGCTTTCCAGGGCCAGGTCGGCCAGTACATTCTGCATCAGGGGCTGGTCGCTGAGGCGGTTGCCGAAGGCGCTGCGGTGATGGCAGTGGTGGCTGGCCTGGGCGAGGGCCTGGCGCATGCCGGCGGAGCTGCCGATCATGCAGTCGAAGCGGGTCATGGCGACCATCTCGATAATGGTAGGGACGCCACGGCCTTCTTCACCGACCATCCAGGCCAGGGCGCCGCGAAGCTCGGCTTCACTGGACGCATTGGCAATGTTGCCCATCTTGTTTTTCAGCCGCTGGATCTGCCAGGGATTCTTGCTGCCATCGGGGCGCCAGCGTGGCATCAGGAAGCATGACAGCCCGCTTTTGGTCTGGGCCAATACCAGGAAGGCGTCGCACATGGGAGCCGACACGAACCATTTGTGGCCGACCAGTTCATAGGCCTGGCCGGGGCCTTCGGCGCCGATGGCGTAGGCACGTGTGGAGTTGGCCCTGACATCACTGCCGCCCTGTTTTTCGGTCATCGCCATGCCGATGGTGACGGACTGTTTTTCGCTGTCCGGCAGGTTGCGGGGGTCGTAGCTGTTGGCGAGGATCTTGTTTTCCCAGATAGCGGCCAGTTCCGGCTGCTTGCGAATCGACGGGATGGCGGCAAAGGTCATGGTAATGGGACAGCAATGGGCTGCTTCGACCTGGGAATGCATGTAGTACCTGGCTGTCCTCGCAACATGGGCGCCTGCTCCGGGACTGGTCCAGGGGCTGCTATGGAGGCCGTTTTCCATGGCGGTCGTCATGAGCTGGTGGTAGGCGGGGTGGAAGTCCACCTGGTCAATCCGGTGACCGAAACGGTCGTGGGTGTTGAACACCGGTTTGTTCTCGTTGGCCCGGAATCCCAGTTCGATGGTTTCCGCTGCGCCGGCCAGGGCGCCGAACTGCTTCAGGTCACTGGTGGCTGCCGCCGCACCTTCCCGGGCCACGGCTTCCTGCAGGGCCCTGTCCTGCTCGAACAGGTTGTAGTTCTCCAGGGCCGGGGGCTGGTTGACAACCTCGTGGGTTACGGCCAGGTAACGGTCGTCACCGGAGGGGCTTGTGTTGTCCTGTGGTAGGGGCTGGCGGGCGTTCATGTTTATCTCCTGGCGCCGGTCAACCCCTGCATGCAAAAGCAAATGATGGAGTCGACCAGCGGATCATGGTCGTTGTTGTCGGCCTGGTCTGCGCCGCCTGTCTGGGCCGGTGAAAGTGGTCCCACCAGGCTTTCGGCAATGGCGCCTACAAGGCAGGTACTGCTTTGTCTGGCGTTCTGATCAGGAAGGCTGTCTTCTCCGATACCTTCTTTTATCGCCTGCTCAAACAGTTCGGCGTAGGCCCTGCGAAACTTCAGACGTTCTTCTTCTACTTTCGGGTCCACCGGTTCGGCGATCAGTGACCACGCCATCACCGGACCTCTCAGGGCACGTTCTGCAAACTGGCGCAGGGCCGCTTCCAGCCGGGCTACCGCGTTGCCTTCTATAGCCAGCGCTTCGGCGACCTTGTCCACTTCCCGCTGTGTTGCAATCCTGAATATCTCTGCAAACAGGTCTTCCTTGGACTCGAAGTGCCGGTAGATGGTTCCTGTGGCGACACCGGCGCAGGCTGCAATGCGAGTGATCTGAGCGCTGCGGAAGCCGCCACCGGCGACACATTCGTAGGTACATTCGATGATGCGCTTGCGGGCCTCGGCCTTGCGGTTGCGCATTTTCTCCGTTTCCCGGTATGCCATGCGGGTTCCTTATAAGTAGTGAATCATTATTCATTCTTTGTGTCAATCAATTAGCTTGCACAGTTTGATGCATATTATTGTTCTAAAACAGTGTCTTGAAATTTGTTACAAAAATTTACAAAAAAGTCGTTGTGAAGAAATAGCGTTGCAGCCGAAAGCGGATTATAAAGACGCCAAGGCGGGTCGCAAGGCGTATCCGTCGAGACGGGGCGGCCCGCCGGAACAGGTTTGGTACGCTCATTGTGGTGTTTTCGTTGATGGAGAAGATTATGAGTGAATTCGACGAAAGCAATCTGGAGCAATCCGGTAGCTGGACACATGACAGTGATGATACACATTCCATTGCCGGCCGAGCACGCATTCGTGCCCAGCTCCAGCAGGATATTGAATCGTTTCTGAACCAGGGTGGCAGAATTCAGGAAGTGGATACGGCGTTCCGTTCGGATTCCCCCCGAAAGGTGGATGTCGGTTTTAATAATCGCTCCCTCTGAATTTCCAGGCCGCAGCCTCCGGGGCTGCGGCCTGTTCGGTTATGTTGTTTTTTGGTTGTTTTGACGCTGGTCTCACCGCAGTGCCCTTCGATCCTCTATGCTGTCTTCAGCAGAATAGTTCTTAATCCATGAACAGGCCGCATTAATGAGAGGCTTCCTTCGTTTTGCGACTATGGCACTGCTTGTCATGGTGGCACTCTTTGCTGGCACGATCATATTCCTCAGTGATGAGCCGACAACCGCTGTGGATACTGCAGTTGCTGTTGATGCCGGCAGCTCTGCGGAACAGACGGAAAGCCCCGGGCAGGAGAGCGAGGCGCCGTCAAAGCTGGTTGGCAATGCCCGTGTCCCGGTACCGGATGGGTTGCCAGCCTCGCTGGAAGGAACCAGCCTCCCTGGCGGCTGGGCCAAAACCGATAGCAATGGTTCTTTGGTTCCCACGCCCCAGTTGCGGCAGTTGTTTGAGTATTACCTCGCCGCGCTGGGGGAGGAGACCCTGCCCCAGTTGGTCGCGCGCATAGAGCAGGCGCTTGCACGGCTGGAGGAGCCGGCCCGTTCTGAAGCCATGGCCACTCTGGGGAATTACCTGGATTACAAGCTGGCGTTAGGGGATCTCGAAGTCACCTATGGCAATGCCACGTCCCTGGATGCCAATGAAATGCAGCAGCGTATGGCAGAAATCCGCGCCTTACGGCGCACCTGGATGGATGCGCAGACCGCCGATGCTTTTTTTGCGAGCGACGAGGCTGTGGATCAGTTCCAGATAGAACAATTGCGCATACGGACTGACGAATCACTTTCCGACGGGGAGCGTGAGCAGGCACTGGAACGGGCCGAACAGGCACTGCCGGCGCCTATACGCGAAGCCCGCCGGGAAACCCGGAAGTTCACCGATTACCAGAAGGCCCGTTCGCAATTTGCAGACGACCCAGAGGCGCTGCGTGCCTGGAGGGAGGAGCGTTTTGGTGACGAGGCCGCCCGGCAACTGGAAAAGGTGGAAGCAGAGCAGCGAGCCTGGGACAACAAGTGGCAATCGTATAGCTCGGCACTCAGGGAGCTTGATGGCCTGGGGCTTGCCGGCCCTGAGCGTGAAGCCGCTGTCGATTCCCTCAGGGATGAGTATTTCGAAGGTGCTGAAAAGTTGCGCGCGGAAGCCCTCGACTCAATCCGGTAACATTCCATTCATCTGGTGCTGGTAGTCTGAGCCTGCGGATCCGTGGCGGGTCCTGCCACCGCTGCTTGCGGGCGTGTATGATGGGGCAGTGTTTTGCGCCATTTTCCACAGGAGGTGTTCCGTGAGCTCTTCGGTCAACCGTGTTTTCCCTGCCACCCGTCTGCGTCGTAATCGGGTTGACAGTTTTTCCCGCCGGCTGGTACGGGAGCATCAGCTCAGTGCCGATAACCTGATTTTTCCGGTGTTTGTGCTGGAGGGTGAGGGCCAGCGTGAAGCTGTGCCTTCCATGCCCGGTGTCGAGCGCCTGAGCATTGATTTGCTGGTAGAACAGGCGGCGGAACTGGTTGACCTGGGTATTCCGGCGGTAGCGCTGTTTCCGGTTGTGCCGGCCGAGCACAAGAATCTCTCCGGCTCCGGTGCCTGGGATTCCGATGGCCTGGCCCAGCGTGCCGTGCGAGCACTGAAAAAAGCCCGGCCAGAGCTGGGTGTCATTACCGACGTAGCGCTGGACCCGTTCACCACACACGGCCAGGACGGCATCATCGACAACGATGGTTACGTGTTGAATGATGTGACCGTAGAGGCGCTGGTGAACCAGGCGTTGTCCCATGCGGATGCCGGTGCCGATATTGTGGCTCCGTCTGACATGATGGATGGTCGGGTTGCCGCCATCCGGGAGGCCCTGGAGTCTGCCGGTTATGTGAACACCAGGATTCTGGCCTATTCTGCAAAATATGCCTCCAGCTATTACGGACCTTTCCGGGATGCCGTCGGCTCGGCCGGTAATCTGGGCAAGGGCAACAAGGCCACCTATCAGATGGACCCGGCCAACAGTGACGAAGCGCTGCACGAAGTGGCCATGGATATTGCCGAGGGTGCGGACATGGTGATGATAAAGCCGGGTATGCCGTATCTGGATATCGTCCACCGGGTAAAGCACGAGTTGCAAGTGCCAACGTTCGTTTACCAGGTCAGTGGTGAATACGCCATGCACATGGCCGCCGCGGAAAACGGCTGGCTCGATGGCGATGCCGTGATGATGGAAAGCCTGATGGCCATGCGCCGTGCGGGTGCCGATGCCATCCTCACCTATTTTGCCGTCAGGGCGGCCCGGCTGATGCGCAGCAGCCGTACCTGACAGGCCACAGTCACAATCAGGGTGCTGTACCGGCACCCTGGCAATGGAAGCAGTCAGCAATGAGTACCGAATCTGCAAAAAACCTGAAGGCTGTTGATGCCACGAATGTTCCGGCTCCGGTGGAAGTGCCGGCCCCGGGCACCGACGTTGACGTGGCCGCCCAGGAAAACTACTTCAACCGTGAACTGAGCCAGCTTCAGTTCAACTATCGTGTGCTCAAGCAGGCCCTGGATAAGACCCATCCACTGATCAACCGGCTGATGTACTGCTGTATTTTCAGCAGCAACATGGACGAGTTCTTCGAGATCCGGGTGGCCGGCCTGCGCCAGCAGATCAAATACGGCCGGGAAACCCTGGGCTCCGATGGCATGATGCCGGAACAGGTGCTGGGCGAAATCAGCCGCGTGGCACACGAATACATCCGGGAACAGTACGACATCATCAATAACGTGCTGATTCCCGAGATGGAGCAGGAAAATATCCATTTTGTCCGCCGCCGCGAGTGGACCGAAGCCCAGGCAGACTGGGTGCGCCGGTATTTCGATGAGGAAATCCTGCCGGTTGTCAGCCCGATCGGTCTCGACCCGTCACACCCGTTCCCGCGGCTGGTGAACAAGAGCCTGAACTTTATCGTCGAGCTCGACGGCAAGGACGCCTTTGGCCGGGAAACCGGTATGGCCATCGTGCCGGCACCGCGCTCGTTGCCGCGCCTGGTGCGTCTGCCGGACGATGTCTGTAATGGTGGCGATAACCTGGTGTTCCTGTCGTCAATGATTCACGCCCACGCTGATGAGCTGTTCCCGGGGATGGAAGTGAAAGGCTGTTACCAGTTCCGCCTGACCCGCAACGCCGACCTTGAGCTGGAAGATGACCTTGAAGACCTGGCCTCTGCCCTGCGTGGTGAGCTGCTCAGTCGTCGCTTTGGTGATGGTGTGCGGCTGGAAGTGGCGGACAATTGCCCGGAAGAACTGGTCCATTTCCTGTTGCGTGAGTTTGGCCTTACGGATCGGGACCTTTACCAGGTACACGGGCCGGTTAACCTCACCCGCCTGATGGCCGTGGGTGGCCTGGTGGATCGTCAGGATCTGACCTATTCCGGGTTTTCGCCGTCGATTCCGCGCCAGATCCGTACCAAAGAGACCATGTTTGATGCCATCCGTAAACGGCCACTGCTGCTGTTGCATCCGTTTGAAAACTTCAGTCCGGTAGTGGACCTGCTACGCCAGGCCGCCAAGGATCCCCAGGTGCTGGCCATTCGCCAGACCCTGTACCGCACCGGCGCCGATTCGGAAGTTGTTGAGGCACTGATGGACGCGGCGCGTCGTGGCAAGGAAGTGACTGCCATCATCGAACTGCGGGCCCGGTTCAGCGAAGCGGAAAACCTCGAGCTGGCCAGCCGCCTGCAGGAGGCCGGGGTTATCGTGGTGTATGGGGTGGTGGGTTACAAGACCCACGCCAAGATGATCCTGATTGTGCGGCGGGAGGAAGGAAAGCTGCGGCGCTATGTTCATCTGGGCACGGGTAACTACCACGCCGGGAACGCCCGTCTGTATACCGATTACAGTTTCATGACCTGTGATGAGTCCATTGGTGACGACGTTAACAAACTGTTCCAGCAGCTGACCGGCATGGGCAAGGCACTGAAGATCAAGAAGCTCTTCCACTCTCCGTTCACCCTGCACAGCCGTTTGCTGGGACTGGTAGAGCGGGAAGCGGAACTGGGTGAGAAAGGCCGTATTATCCTCAAATTCAACGCCCTGACCGAGCGAGAGCTGATCAAGGCACTGTACCGGGCGTCGCGGGCGGGGGTGAAAATAGACTTGATCATTCGCGGCATATGCTGCCTGCGCCCGGAGGTGCCGGGGCTGTCGGACAACATTCGGGTGCGGTCCATCATTGGGCGGTTCCTGGAGCATACCCGGGTTTACTACTTCGGCAACAACGGCCGGCCGGAAGTCTACGGTTCCAGTGCCGATGGCATGGAGCGTAACCTGCTGAGTCGGGTTGAAACTGCTTTTCCTATCGAAGATCCGGCCCTGATCGCGCGGGTGCGTGAAGATCTGGATACCTACCTGGCGGACAACTGCCAGTCGTGGGTGTTGCAGCCGGACGGCAGTTACATCCAGAATCAGCCCGCAGAAGGCGAAGACCGTCTGGCATCGCAACTGGTTCTGCTGGAACGCCTGACCGGTAAATAATGATAACCCGTGCCTGCCTGCAGCTTTTGTGCAGGGGGCGGGCGCAGTAATGGAGAACAGGCAGTTGAAAAAACAATGGATGGTTGCCGGTGCGGCAGTGCTGGCGGTTGGTGTGGTTGCGCCCTGGGCTGTGGGTTACGTAACCGAGCAGCAGTGGCAGAGCGTGACCACGGAAGTGAATCAGGCCCAGCCTCTGTTCCAGCTGGAAACGCGGGATTACAACCGGGGCTACCTGGGTGCTGATTTTACCGGCACCATTTCGGTTCAGAACCCGGATACCGGCGAAGAGCATGAGTTCGAATACCAGGCCCGGGTGAGCCATGGCGTTACTGGCAGTTTGCTGGACTTTTCTCCACCCGATGAGCTTGGCTCCGACGTTGACAAAATCTTTCCGGATGAAAAGCCGAAACTGACTCTGGAAACCCGCCTCTGGGGCACGGCAATCGTTGAGCTGTCCGTTCCGGCGATCAGCGTGATCAACGAGGAAACCGGCGAATCCTTTGATATGTCGGAAAGCTACAGCCGCGCCGAAATCAGTGACAATGGCTCCCATGCCGATATTGTCATGCTCTGGCCAGGGGCTGTCATCCGGGCGCCAGATCTTCGCATCAGTATCGAAGATTTTCGTTTTGAGCAGACCATGGAGCATCTCACCGGGGGTGTCTGGCTGGGTGACGGCGATATGTCGTTGAGCGGCTTTGAGTTGGCTGCCCGCGACGAGCCCTCGCTCCGGTTTGACGATCTGGCGATTCGCAGCGAGACCTTCACTGAGGATGATGGCGAGAGCATTGGCTCAGAGACCCTCATGACCCTGGAGACATTGACTGCAGACGACGAGAGCTTTGGGCCGCATCGCATGGAATTCGTATTCAGCGGCCTCGATGTGCAAAACTGGAATAACCTCACTGAGGCACTGACGGAGATGCAGACGGCTGCCCTGACGGCCCCCGGTGGCGACTCGCGTGCGGTAATGCAGCAACAGATGGAATCCATGAGCCGGATCAATCAGGCACTGTTGGGTCTGGCCGGTGAAGGTTTCTCATTCGGTTTTCCGAAGCTTTCCTTTGCCACGCCATATGGCCCGATTGATGGTGAGATCATGGTGCAACACCCGTCGCTGTCGGATGAGGAGAAGGATCAGATGATGATGGTGATGCAGCGGCTGACCGGCAACCTGGACCTGAGCATGCCACTGGCACTGGTGGAGCAGTACCCCGAGCTGGGGATGCAGGTAGCGCCGCTGATCAAGCAGGGAATGGTAGTGCAGGAGGGAGATCGTGTGAGGGTTCAGGGCAAACTGGAGGACCTTGCCCTGGATATCAATGGAAATCTGATTCCGTTACCTCCCCTGTTCTGATCTTGCTGTGGACTGCTGCCTGCAGGCAGCAGTCTCCCCCGCCTCTTCTTCAGTCCTTGCCAAACTTCTCTTTCAGTGCCGCTTCCACAGCCGGATCGACAAATTCCGATACATCTCCGCCCAGGGAGGCGATTTCCCGGATAAGGGTGGAGGAGATATAGGACAGGTGGTTGGCCGGTGTCAGGAACACGCTCTCCACTTCCGGTGCCAGGCGGCGGTTCATGTCGGCAAGCTGGAACTCGTATTCGAAGTCGGAGACGGCTCTCAGGCCACGAAGGATAACGGTGGCGCCCTGTTCCCGTACGAAGTCTGCCAGCAGGTTGCTGAAGCCGGTGACGCTGACATTGGGCAGGTGGGCGGTGGCCTGGGCGACCAGGTCGCAGCGCTCTTGCAGGGTCAGCAGCGGTGACTTCTTGGGGTTGTAGGCGATGGCAACGACGACTTCATCGAAGAGGCGTCCGGCGCGTTCGATGAGGTCGGTGTGGCCGTTGGTGATCGGGTCAAATGTACCCGGGTAGATGACTTTTGGCATTCGGAGCTCCTTTTCACCACAAGCGGACAGGATAGCAGCCTTCCCGCCTATGATGAACTCAACCTGTGGGCCAGCCTTGTGCTGTTCCTTGCCGCCAGTGCATACACCGACAACTGCGGATTCGCGCCGATGCTGGTGGGGAAAATCGAGGCGTCGTGGATGCTCAGGTTGGGCACCTGGTGGTGCTCGCCGAAGCCGTTGACCACGGATTCTTCCGGGTCGCCGCCCATGCCGCAGCCGCCCATCTGGTGGGCAGTGAACAGGCGCACGCGGTGAGGTTCCATGGGAAGCCTGTCGATGCCGGCTTTGGCGTCGGCCCAGGAGCTGTACCAGGGGGAGTCCAGGTGCATGAGGCGGACTTTGCGGGCGCCGGCGGCGAACTGGATTTCGGCCATTTTGTAGAAAGCGTCTTTCAGGCCACGCCAGAGGTAGTCGGTGACCGGGTAGTCCAGTATCGGGCTGCCATCGTCGCGAAGGCTGACGGTGCCACCGGGGCTGTCGGGATGAAAACCGTCCCGCAGCAGGGCGATGACGGAGTTCATGCGGGGCAGTTTCGAGAGATCATTGACCTGCTGTTTGCCATGGCCGGGGACCACGCCGGCGGACATGGCCGGATGCAGGGGTGGCACTTCCAGCTTGAACCCGGCGGGGCCTTCGACCCCCTGGGAGAAATTGAATTCATCCGAGTAGATCGACTGGGGCGCGCCATAGTAGGGCTCGACGGTGTGCGGCATTTCCGCCACTGTGGCGTTGACCGGGTGCAGAAAGGTGCGTTTGCCGATGCGGTCGTGGGGGTCGGGGATATCGGAGCGTAACAGCAGGCCGGGGGAGCCGATGGCGCTGGCGGCGACGACGAAATGCTTCGCTTTCAGTGTCACGGTGATGCCGGAGGGCGTTACCCCGTCCGCGGCCATGGCAGAGGCCTGCAAGTGGTCGATCCGGTCCTGTTTCATCACCAGCTTGTCTGCCCTCAGGCCATGGAACAGGCGGGCGTTGTTGTCCAGAGCACCGGGGATAGTGGTGGTCAACGCCCCCTGCTTGGCGTTGGTGGGGCAGCCTACGCCACAATAGCCCAGGTTCCAGCAGCCTTTGACGTTGCGGGGAATTACCTCCCAGGACCAGCCCAGGGCCTCACAGCCCTGGCGCAGGATGTCGTTATTGACGTTGGGGTCGGTTACCCAGGGTTCGATATTGTGCCGCTGCTCGCGGCCATCGAACCAGGGCCTCATGGCCTCCGGGCTGAGGCCATCCAGCCCGAAGCGGCTGGCCCAATGGTTCAGGGTCGGCTCCGGCGTTCGAAAGCTGGAAGTCCAGTTCACCGTAGTGGAGCCCCCCACGCAGCGGCCCTGCAGAATGGCAATGGCACCGTCACTGGTGACCCGGCTCATACCTTCCTGGTAAAGGGAGGCATAGGCGTCCAGCTCATTCATCTTGAAGTCCTTCTGATAATACAGTCGGCCTTCCTCAACAAGAATCACTGACAACCCGGCCCTGGCCAGTATCTCCGCCGTAGTGCCCCCACCAGCGCCGGTGCCGATAATCACCACATCCGCTTCGTGGGTCTGGTTCTGTGACAGAGTGGCGCCGTCGGTGACCTTCCAGCCAGCCTCAAGCCCACGGGCGATACGATCCGTTAATGACATTGAAATGCTCCGATATGCGGGTGGCTAGCTCAGGCGCTGTTTTTGAACTGGGGTAGGGCATCCACGGCAAACGCGGGAGGCCCGGGATACCCGGAAAGGTGCCAATGGTCCTGATGGCCATAAAACGCCACGTTGGTGACCTTGGTCAGAGCGATATAGCCGTTGTTGAACAGGCCAATACCACTGGTACGCCAGCGCTCAAGAAATGCTTGAGCCGTTTCCGTACTGGCGTTCTCCCAACTGGACCACACCCGCGCGACGGTAACGCGGGTCAACCCGAAATTGAGCAGATCAAACAGCCCCCGCAGCTCCTTCTGGTTGGCAGGTCCGAACTGATGAATACCGGCATCGATACGCTCAATAGTGGACTGGATCTGCTGTCGACGCACAACCGGCTCCTCGGTCAGCCCCGGTCCGACTATGGCTGGCAGCAAGGCCTCAAACAGAATAATGTCGTCGCGGGTCAGGAACCTGAACTCATAGCTCTGGTCCATCGCCCCCGGCATCGGATAGTCCCGCCCTGCCGGCGCGGTCGCACACCCGGACAAACCGGCCGTTACACTCACCGTGCCCAGAAACATCGCACCGCCAAGCCCCGTCCGAAGAAAGCTCCGGCGGTCCATAGCAGTGGGGGATTCCGTTTGCACGGAATGAGGAATCATATCAGACATAACCACTCTCTTGTTTTTATTGTCTTTAGTTGCGTTTTCTTCCCTTCTCACCGGCGCCCGGCACCCAAGTCGTAGGCACCGAGCACATAGGCCAGAAAGATCAGCGAATAAACAACTTATATACCATCCTGTGCGCCGCCGTACCGTGAGGCGCGTACACAAACTTGCCACTGTTGAACTTCTGCTTGCTGAAAATCGCCCGATGATGGGAGAAGGTCAGGAAACCCTCCTTGCCGTGATAATGGCCCATACCGGAATCGCCCACGCCACCAAATGGCAAATCGTCCTGGGCAACATGCATCAGCGCATCATTGATGCACATGCCACCGGAATGGGTATTGTCGACCACATGCTCCTGCATCGACTTGTCATAACCGAAGAAATACAACGCCAGCGGGCGCGGTCGGTCATTGATGTAATGAATGGCCTCGTCGAGCTTGCCATAACTGACCACCGGCAGAATCGGCCCGAAAATCTCATCCTGCATGATCTTCATGTCCGGCGTGGTATTCAGTGCCAGTGTAATCGGCATCTTGCGCGTGCCATCCTTCATGTTCTCACTGGCCGGATTGATCTCAATCAGCTCTGCGCCCTTCTCCCGTGCATCGTCAAGATACCCTTGCAGCCGGCCGTATTGGCGCTCATTGATAATCGCTGTGTAATCGTCATTGTCCCGCAGGCTCGGGTACATTTTGGCAAACTGGTTACGGTACTCATCCACAAACGCCTGCACACGGTCCGCCGGGCACAGCACATAGTCCGGTGCCACACAGGTCTGGCCCGCATTCAGAGCCTTGCCGAAGGCAATGCGCTGAGCGGCATCCTCCATGGGCACATCCGGGGAAACGATGGCCGGTGACTTGCCACCCAGTTCCAGGGTGACCGGTGTCAGATTCTCCGCCGCCGCGCGCATCACCAGCTTGCCCACCGACGTTGAACCGGTAAACAGCAGGTGGTCAAAGGGCCGGCTGGAGAAGTCGGCCGCCACGTCGGCCTCACCGTTAATCACACTGACCAGGTCCTCCGGGAACGCAGACTCGATGATCTCCCGGAACAGGGCAGAGGTATGGGGGGTGTATTCGGACATCTTGATCATGGTGCGGTTGCCTGCCGCCAATGACGCCACCAGCGGGCCGACCGCCAGATACAGCGGGTAGTTCCAGGGCACGATCACCCCCACAACGCCCTTGGGCTGGTAGTGCACACGATTGCTGGCCGGTTGGAACAATACCGACACATGCCGCTTGGATGGCTTCATCCAGCCTTCAAGATTTTTCAGGGCGTAGTTGATGCCCTGAATCGATGGCATTACCTCGGCAATCAGGGATTCATCCTTCGAGCGACAGCTGAAATCCCGATCAATGGCGTCCAGCAATTTGTCCTGGTTGGTCATCAACACACGCTTTAGCCGTTTCAGATTCTCCTTGCGCTCGGTCAACGACGGCATCGGGTTGTTGCGGAATGCCTTCTTCTGATCGTCGAACACCCGGTGGGTATGCTGGATCTGTTTCTTGCTTTCGGTCAGCTGGACAACGGTAGCAACCATATCGCTCTCTCCTCGCGACGCCGGGCTGGTGGCCGGGTCATCTTGTTCATTGTCAACGGCCCTGTTGGTCGGGCCGGAAATAGCATTGGCGAAAAAGTATTCAGTTTGCGCTTGGGGGTATTATTAGAGTATATACTCTAGTGAGTCAAGGCGACCGGATGGCGAATCGGGCCATCCCACATACAACAACGCATTGCAGAGCCTATGAAAACCCGAGACAAGATTCTTCTTTCGAGCCTGGAGCTTTTTAACGAAAGGGGAGAGCGCAATATCACCACCAATCACATTGCCGCTCACCTGGCGATCTCGCCAGGCAACCTCTATTACCACTTTCGCAACAAGTCCGACATCATCTACGAGATATTTCTCGAGTATGAAAAGTTGGTGGACTTCTACCTGGATATCCCGGAAGACCGGCCTATCACCCTGGAAGACCTGACGTTCTATCTTGAGTCGGTGTTTGACGGGCTCTGGAGCTACCGCTTCTTTCACCGCGACCTGGAATACCTGCTCGACAGTGACCGGCGCCTGCGGCAGGACTACCGCGAATTCACCAATCGCTGCCTGGTAGCGATCAGCCGGATTTTCGAGAAGCTGGCAGACGCCGGGATTATCCAGCCCCAGCCTGAAGAGCTGCGTTCGGCGATGTCACTGAACGTATGGCTGGTCATCACCAACTGGATGGCGTTCCTGAAAACGGCCCATGCCCTTGAGGAGTCCACCAGCCTGACCCTGACGGAGTTGAAGCAGGGTATCTATCAGGTTTTGACGCTGGAAATTCCCTATCTGACCGCGGATTATCGGGAGCAGGTGATGGCGTTGCGGGAAAAATACCGCCCCTGTCTGCCAGAATCGGCCGACGCTTGAGATGACATTTCTCAAAAGGATCAGAGATTGCGGAACTTTTGATCAACTGGCGTGTCACTAATTACGACATCGGGAATTCGGACATTCACGGTGTCGCCTGAGTGAGTTCTCAGGTTTTAGCACGTCGCAAACCCTGACGTTTCACCGGCCTGTCATGCAGGCCGGTTTTTTTATTGCCTTTATCTCTCGAAAAAGCTCGTCATCGCATCCTTGTCAACGCATTTTAATTCCCCTAGACTTGCATATGTTACCGGTAACATATGCCGGCACAAAAACAATCAGGAGATACCAATATGTTCCCGACAAGGCTCGCAACCGGTTTGCTGTCAGCCACCCTGGCTTTCAATGCATTTGCTGCTGATTACAACTTCAAGTTTCAGTCGTCAGATCCTTCCGGTGTCAAGAACTTCGAGATTCAACAGGCCTGGGCCGACCGTGTGGAAGCAATGACCGGTGGCCGCGTCGAAATTGACCTGTTGCCAGTGGGCAGTGTGGTCAGCCACACCGAAACCCTCGGTGCCATGAAAATGGGCGTTCTGGACGGTCATATCTCGGTCACCGGCTATTTTTCCGGCAAGGACCCGGCATTCGGACTGATCGGCAACACGGTCGGTGCCTGGTCCAGTCCTGACCAGCTTATTGATTACATCAACTATGGCGGTGGCTATGAGTTGATGAATGAGCTGTATCAGCCGTACGGCGTTAAGTTTGTCGGCGGCGGAGGCACCGGCCTTGAGTCCTTCGTGTCGAAGAAGCCGCTTGATGGCGTGGAGGATCTTGAAGGGCTGAAAATGCGTGCGCCGGAGGGGCTGGTGCAGTCAGTATTTGCGGCTGCCGGGGCCTCGCCGGTGAATCTGCCGGGTTCCGAGGTTTACACCGCTCTGAGCAAGGGCGTGATTGATGCGGCTGATTACACGGTCTTCTCCACCAACCACGAAGCAGGTCTCAACGACATCGCCGCCCACCCGGTCTATCCCGGGTTCCATTCCCTGCCGCTCATCGAGATTGCCATGGACCTCAAGGAATGGGAGAAACTGCCGGAGGACATCCAGTCCATCATGACGGTTTCTGCCAGGGACTTCGCCCAGGACATCAGCACGCAACTGGCAATGGCGGACAGGGAAGCAGTGAATGAAGCACGAGCCAATCCGGACATCACCATTCACGACTGGTCCGCAGAAGAACGCCGTAAGTTCCGTGCCATTGCCCGCGACCAGTGGAAAGCCTACGCCGAACAGTCGCCCAATGCCGAGAAGGTGTACCAGTCGGTGACCGACTACCTTGAGTCCCAGGGCCTTCTCTAACCAGTAGCCGCTTCCCTCGATATCAGCCTTCGGGTACCAGTGCGGTGCCCGGAGCGAGGAGTTCGTTATGTCTGTTGAAGAAAATACATCCGCTCAGGGCACTGGCCCCGAGGGTGGGGTCGTCCTGCCTGACAAGGATGAAGATGTAGGCTTTACCTGGCTGGACCGGGCTATCGTCTGGCTGGGCAAGAAACTGAGCCTGGTGTTTGCGGTGATCGTGCTGGTGTCTTTCTACGAGATCATCCAGCGCTACGTTTTCGATGCGCCGACACTCTGGGTACATGAAACCGTCACCTTTGCCGGTGCCACGCTGTTCGTTATCGGCGGGCTTTATGCGCTGGCCACCGATCGACATGTCCGCATCGTGCTGATTTACGACGCGGTTTCGCCCCGTGTCCAGCGTTGGCTGCGGGTGGTACACCACCTGTTGGGCCTCGCCTTTTCCGGCATGCTGCTGTTTGCCAGTTGGTCGATGACCAAGGGAGCGGTTCTGGCTCCCTGGGGTGACATCCGCCTGGAAACCTCCGGCTCGGCCTGGAACCCGCCGTTCCCCGCACTGCTCAAGGTGATCATCCTGGTTGCGGTGGCCACCATGACGCTCCAGTTTGTGTTGCACCTGATCCGCGATCTTCGTGGCAAGGGAGATAACTAATGTTTGAACTTGCCTCCATGGGCATCGGCTACGGCAGCCTGTTGATGCTGGTCATGCTGATTGCCCTGTTGCTGACCGGTATGCAGCTGGCATTTGCCACCGGCCTGGTTGCTCTTGTTTTTGCACTGGGCTGGTTCGGCCCGGATGCCTTGCCGATTGTCAGCAGTCGCCTTTACAGCTTTATCGGCAACTATGTGTTCCTGGCTGTGCCCATGTTCGTGTTGATGGCGTCGCTGCTGGACCATTCCGGTATTGCCAAAGATCTGTTCGATGCCATGGCCCGCCTGGGGCGCAAACTTCGCGGTGGCGTAGCCGTCCAGACGCTGGTTGTAGCCGTCATCCTGGCGTCCATGTCCGGCGTCATTGGCGGCGAAACGGTGTTGCTGGGCATCCTAGCACTGCCGCAGATGCTGCGCCTGGGGTACGACCGTAAACTGGCCATTGGCACCACCTGTGCCGGCGGCGCACTTGGCACCATGCTGCCACCCAGTATCGTGCTGATTATTTACGGGTTGACCGCCAACGTCTCCATTGGTGACCTGTTCAAGGGTGCCTTCCTGCCTGCGCTGATACTGGCGCTGCTCTATATGGCGTATGTGTTGATCCGGGTCTGGCTGAACCCGAAGATGGCACCGCTACCTTCAGATCAGGACGCGCCCGAAACGCCGATGCCGAACTTCTTCAAGGCGCTGCTGTTTCCCCTGTTGTCGGTGGTTGTTGTGCTGGGCAGTATCTATGGTGGCGTGGCGTCAGTAACGGAAGCCTCCGCCCTGGGTGTGATGGGGATTGCCATCAGTACCTGGATTCGCGGTGAGCTGTCCCTTGCCATGGTGCGTAAGGCGACCATCAGCACACTGCGGGTGTGCGGCATGATCATCTGGATCGGTATCGGTGCTACGGCGCTGGTCGGCGTCTACAACCTTATGGGCGGTATCGATTTCGTCCGTGACATGGTCTTCGCTGTCAGTGGTGGCCATGGTCTGACCACAATCCTGTTCATGATGTTGATACTGCTGATCCTGGGCATGTTCCTGGACTGGGTTGGTGTTGCGCTGCTGACCATGCCGATCTTCGTACCGATCGTGACGGAGCTGGGCTACAGTCCGATCTGGTTCGGGGTGGTGTTCTGTATGAACATGCAGGTGTCTTTCCTGTCGCCTCCTTTTGGCCCTGCCGCCTTCTATCTCAAGACCGTGACGCCAAAAGACATTTCCCTGGGCGAGATTTTCCGCGCCCTGTTGCCGTTTATCGCGCTCCAGGTGGTGGCTCTGGGTCTGCTGATCGCTTTCCCCCAGCTGGCTCTATGGTGGCAGTGACATGAGTGACGTAAAAAATGTGCGTGAGACGCAGGAAACAAGGGTGCCCAAAGTGGTTGTAATGGGTGTGTCCGGGTGCGGCAAGAGCCTCACCGGGACCCTGCTGGCCAGCGAACTGGGGGTTCCGTTTTACGATGCGGACGATTACCACAGCCGCGCCAACGTTGAAAAAATGGCGGCCGGTATTCCGCTGACCGATGCGGACCGCCTTGGCTGGCTGGATGACCTGGCGAAGCTGATGCGAAGGGAAGAGGGCGGACTGGTTCTGGCCTGTTCGGCCCTTAAACGTGCCTACCGCGAGCGCTTGCGGAATGGCAACCCACAAGCTTGCTTTGTCTATCTCAAGGGGGATTTTGAAACCATCTGGGCGCGGCATTCCAGGCGCACGGATCATTACTTCAATGGCCGCGCGATGCTGGAGAGCCAGTTTCAGCTATTGGAAGAGCCGGGGGCGGATGAAAAGGCCGTTGTCGTCGATGTATCCGGCACGCCGGAACAGGTGATCGGCCACTGCCTGGCCCGGCTCGGGTATGATAGGCACCTTTGACCATTTTGGAGCAGTAGATGGTAAAGAATAAACGCCCCACATTGCAGGATATTGCAGACCGGGTTGGTGCCACCAAGATGACGGTCAGCCGTTGTCTGCGTGGCGCCGACAATGTCTCCGAGCCCATGCGGGAGCGAATCTTTGCCGAGGCGGAAGTGCTGGGGTACATCCCCAACCGTGCGCCGGACCTGCTTTCCAGGTCCACCAGCCATGCCATCGGTGTCCTGCTTCCGTCCCTGACCAACCAGGTGTTTGCGGATGTCATCAAGGGCGTGGAATCGGTCACCGAGCCTGCCGGTTATCACCTGATGCTGTCCCACTACGGGTACAGCTCCGAGATCGAGGAGCGCAGCCTGTCTTCCCTGTTATCGTACAACGTGGACGGTGTGATTCTCTCTGAAAGCCAGCACACCGAGCGTACGCTGCGGATGCTGCAGACCGCCGGGGTACCAACGGTGGAAATCATGGACACGCATTCGGCGCCGTTCGAGCAGGCTGTCGGGTTCGACAACGTCAGCGCCGCCCGGGACATGGTGCGGGAAATGATCCGGCTCGGGCGAAGGCGGGTGGTCTATCTTGCGGTGCGGCTGGATGCCCGAACTCTGCAGCGCCAGGAAGGGTACAGTCAGGCCATGGAAGAGGAAGGGCTGATACCGGTAACCCTGCGCAGCGAACAGCGTTCGTCTTTCAGTGTCGGCGCCACCCTGATGGCGAGAATACTGGAGGAGAACCCCGACACCGATGGCATCTTCTGCACCAACGACGACGTTGCCATCGGTGCGTTTTTCGAGTGCCAGCGCCGGGGCATCCCGGTGCCCGAGCGGATCGCCATCGCCGGCTTTCATGGTCACGATGTTGGTCGTGTCATGGTGCCACCACTGGCAAGCGTGATCACGCCACGGGAAGCGGTGGGCCAGCGAGCCGCCGAAGAGTTGCTTGCTCGCCTGGGTGGTGCCGGCATCAGCCAGCAGCGTATCGACCTGGGTTACCGGATTGAGCGTGGAGGCACCCTTTAGCTATTAGCCGTCGGTTTCCAGCCAGGCAGTCAACGCCTCACGACACTCCTCAACTCCCCGCTTTGACGTTGCCGAGAACATGACCAGGTGTTCCAGGCATTGAAACTCTTCCAGCTTTTTGGCGATGCCCATCATCGCCGTCTTGGCTTGCCCGAATTTCAGTTTGTCGGCCTTGGTGGCCAGAATCATCAATGGAAGCTTGTTATGTTCGCACCATTCCACCATCATTTGGTCGAAATCAGTCAGCGGGTGCCGGATATCCATGACCAGAATCAGCCCCCGCAGGCAGCGGCGGTCGTTCAGGTAGTGCCCAAGGTGCTTCTGCCAGTCGTCTTTCATGTCCCGTGAGACCTTGGCATAGCCATAACCGGGCAAGTCCACCAGCCGGCAGTTTTCCCGGTTGAGGGAAAAGAAGTTGATCAGGCGGGTGCGCCCTGGGGTTTTGCTGGTTCGGGCCAGTTTGCCATTGGTGGTAATGCAATTGATGGCGCTGGACTTGCCCGCGTTGGAGCGGCCGGCAAAGGCGACTTCAGCGCCATGGTCAGGAGGGCATTCCTCCAGGCGCGATGCGCTGGTCAGGAAGCGGGCGCTGTTAAAAGAGATGCTTTTTTGAGTCAGGTCAGATGACACGGGTGTTGATATTCCTATTGGATTTCAGTTGTCAGGGATTAATGTATAATGCTACACCAAATCCGGGCAGCACGCTGCGCGTTGCTGCTGATCAGCCCCGGTTTGTGCCTTTCGGGCCAGTGCCTGCCGGCTGCATAACGAAGAATACTTTTGGATGAGAGAAGCGGAGCGAGCATGAAAAAACTGATCGCAGGAGTTGTTCTCGGTGTTGGCCTCACAGCGATGGCTCACGGGGCAGGAGATCCTGAAGCAGGCGAAGCAAATGCAGCGGTGTGTGCCGGGTGTCATGGCGAAGGCGGAGCAAAGCCGGTGATGGCTGTGTACCCGAAGCTTTCCGGCATCGGGGAAAAATATCTGCACCAACAGCTGGTGCTGATCAAGGACAAGGAGCGCGAAATTCCGGAGATGACGGGTCTGCTGGATAGCATGTCCGATCAGGACTTGCAGGACCTTGCCGCGTACTTCAATGAGCAGGACATTGCTATTGCCCAGGCTAACCCTGATCTGGTGGATCAAGGGCAGGCGCTCTACCGCGGCGGCAACATGGCCTCTGGTGTTCCGGCCTGTGCCGGATGCCACAGCCCCCGGGGCATTGGTAACGAACCGGCGGGCTACCCCAGGCTCAGCGGTCAGACTGCCGAATATGTTGACAAGCAGCTCAAGGCCTACCGTGACGGTGATCGCGATGGCGGCCGCAATGCCTCCATCATGATGGACGTTGCTGCCAAATTGACCGACGCCGAGATCGAAGCGGTGGCCAGTTACGTTTCCGGCCTTAACTGATCGGTTCCGGTTATTCCGAAACCCCGCTCTGGCGGGGTTTTTTATTGGTTGCCACTCTTTAATCCCTGCCCGGTGGAACTTTTCAGGTCTGCTGGGTCATAATCCTCTTGAATCGTTCAACTTGATAACCGGAGATAATGAATGATCACAATAGTCCGGAACGCCGCATTGTCCATTCTGGCCATGTCTTTCGTGGTTCAGGCCAGCGCTGCCACCTGGGAAGAGGGCAAGCATTACCAGGAACTGGATAACCCGGTCAGAACGGCCAGTGACAGTGGTATCGAAGTGGCTGAAGTGTTCTGGTATGGCTGCCCTCATTGCTATACCTTCAAGCCCCTGATTGAAAGCTGGGTTGAAAACAGCCCTGAATACGTCAATTACGTGAACATACCCGCTGCCCTGGGTAAATCCTGGGAGCCCCATGCCAAGGCATTTTACGCCTTGCAGACGATGGGCGAGCTGGACAAGGTTCATGATGCCCTGTTTGAGGCATTGGCGGGGGAGCGTCGCCCGCTCAACTCAGGTGAAGCCCTGGCAGACTTCGTGGCTAATCACGGTGTCGATGGCGAAGAATTCCTCAAGAATTACAACAGCTTTGGCGTGAATGCCAAAATGCAGCAGGCTCAGGCCAAAATTCGCGGCGCGCGAGTAACCGGTACACCGACTATGATAGTTAATGGTAAGTATCGGATCACCGCCTCAATGGCCGGTGGCCATGAAGCGGTACTGGAGGTTGTTGATTACCTGGTTGAAAAGGAACGTGAAGGCCAGGACCAGTAAATGCCCGGGCCCGGTTACTATCCTTAGCCGGGCCCTGATTCAGAGCTGCCATCACAATGTATAATCGTATTCGCAAGCAGCTGAATGGTATTCTTAAAACGACGAATGGCCCCCGCGGGACCTGTTCTGGTGATGCTCATGTTCCGGAATTCGAGGCCCACCGCCATATCCGGCTGCTGACGTTTAATATCCAGGTCGGCATCAATACCTCCTCTTACCGCCACTACCTAACCCGCAGCTGGCAGCACTTTCTTCCCCACAGCAAGCGGAACCAGAATCTGGATCGCATCGCCACGTTGCTCAGCAACTACGATGTGATCGCGCTGCAGGAATGCGACGGCGGCAGCCTGCGTAGTGGTTATATCAATCAGGTGCAGTACCTGGCCGAGGCATCGGGCATTCCCTACTGGCATCAACAGCTCAATCGTAACCTGGGGCAGCTGGCACAACACAGTAATGGTCTGCTCAGTCGTTATCGACCTCTGGATGTTACCGAGCACCGGTTGCCGGGGCTGATTCCGGGGCGGGGGGCTATCGTGGCCCGATACGGGGTAAAGGAAGATCCTCTGGTGCTGGTGATGATGCACCTGTCCCTGAGCAAGGCGGCGCAGCAGCGTCAACTGGCCTACATTCAGGAGTTGATTTCCGAGTACCAGCACGTGGTTCTGATGGGTGACCTCAACAATCACGCGGAAGAGTTACTGAACAATACCCCGTTGAAGCACTCCAACCTGGTACCCCTGCCGAATACTGCTCACAGCTTCCCCAGCTGGCGCCCGGAGCGGGCGCTGGATCATATCCTGGTGAGCCCGAGCCTGGAGATTCGGCGCTCTGAGGTTGTCAGTTACCCGGTGTCGGATCACCTGCCGATCGCTATGGACATCAAGCTGCCAAAGGGCTATCTGGAAACCTTCTAGCATTTTTTGTCCTGGCCACAGGCATAAAAAAACCCGGCCGTGGCCGGGTTTTTTGTGGTCGCCATGATCTTACTTGATCTTGGCTTCCTTATACGCAACGTGCTTGCGGACAACCGGATCGTACTTTTTGATCTCGATTTTTTCCGGGGTGTTACGCTTGTTCTTGTTGGTCGTGTAGAAGTGACCAGTACCTGCTGATGAAACCAGCTTGATTTTCTCGCGCATGATGCGGCTCCTTAAAATTTCTCGCCGCGGGCACGAAGATCGGCCAGCACAGCGTCAATGCCTTTTTTGTCGATAACACGCATACCCTTGGTGGATACGCGCAGCTTTACGAAGCGCTTCTCTGATTCAACCCAGAAGCGATGGTTCTGCAGGTTGGGCAGAAAGCGACGACGTGAGTGGTTCATCGCGTGAGAAACGTTGTTACCGGTGACCGGCCGCTTACCGGTAACCTGACAGACTCTGGACATACTTGCCTCCGACCTGAGCTTTGGTCCTGAAAATGCGTATTTGATTCGTTTAATTGCGTCTCTGGTCGCTACCTGCGCCGCAAAATTGCACGCTGCCCGCCAGACGCCGCCAGTAAAGGGACGCTTTTATACCAGAACTGCTGCCCCAACGCAAAAAATTGTTGGGAATTTGGCCAGTTTTCCGGTGAAATCCGGGCCGGCTTACATCAGCCCCCGTTCAGCCAGAGATATTACCTCACCATGGCCGACAACCATATGGTCAAGAACCCTGATATCCACCAGGCCCAGCGCTTCCTTCAGCCGTCTGGTCAGGGAAATATCGGCCTGGCTGGGTTCTGCCACGCCGGAGGGATGATTATGGGCGAATATGACTGCCGCCGCATTGAACTCCAGGGCCTGTCTGACCACCTCCCTGGGATAGACCGCAGCGCCGTCTATGGTGCCCCGGAACAGTTCCCGGTATTGAATTACCCGGTGACGATTGTCGAGGAAGAGCCCCGAGAATACCTCATGGGGGTAAGTGCCAAGCCGGCTGCACAGAAAGCGGCGGGTGTCCTCCGGCGAGCGTAACGGGTCACCCTGGCGCAGAGGCTCATCCATCACCCGGCGGGCCATTTCCATCGCCGCCTGTACCTGGGCGTATTTTGCCGTACCCAGCCCTTTCACGTCGCAGAATTGCCGCCTGGAGGCCGTCATCAGACCCCGCAGGCCGCCGAAATTCTCTGTTAAATGACGGGCCAGTGCCATAACCGGCATACCGGGAGTGCCGGTGCGTAGAAAAATCGCCAGCAGTTCGGCATCGGACAGGCTTCCGGCACCGTGGGCCAGCAGTCGTTCCCTTGGGCGTTCGTCGCATGGCCAGTCGGTATTGGGCATGAGTTGAGTCCTTTCCATGGTTGTTTGCGCTTCCTGCGCTTGCATCTTCAACAGAATTCTACCATGCCGGACAGGCTGCCGGCAGCGCTCTGGCATGGTATCTTATAAGCCTTTCATTTTGTGATGGATACGGAGCCGTTATGGCCGCTAAACGAATCCTGTTGGGTGTGACCGGTGGTATTGCTGCCTATAAGAGTGCGGAGCTGGTCCGGCTGTTGAAAAAATCCGGCCATGAGGTACGGGTGGTAATGACCCGGGGTGCCGAGGCCTTTGTCACACCGCTGACCTTCCAGGCGCTCAGCGGCGAGCCGGTCCGGACGTCTCTGCTGGATCCGGAAGCGGAGTCCGGCATGGGGCACATAGAGCTGGCGAAATGGGCAGACCAGGTTGTGATTGCACCTGCTTCTGCCGATTTCATCGCCCGCCTGGCCCAGGGTATGGCGGATGATTTGCTGACCACCCTGTGTTGCGCCACTGAAGCACCGATTGCCGTGGCCCCGGCAATGAACCAGGCAATGTGGGGTAATGGCCGCACCCAGCGCAATATTGCTTTGCTGGAATCGGACCCGCAGGTCAGCCTCTGGGGCCCGGATCAGGGCGCGCAGGCCTGTGGTGATACAGGCCCGGGCAGAATGCTGGAGCCTTCGGCACTGCATGACCTGGTTACCGGCACCGCCTTCGGCGTGCTGACCGGGAAGCGTGTGGTCATTACCGCGGGGCCCACCCGTGAGCCCATCGATCCGGTGCGTTACATCAGCAATCACAGTTCCGGCAAAATGGGTTATGCCCTCGCTGCCGCTGCCCGGGCAGCCGGTGCAGAGGTGATTCTGGTCAGTGGCCCGGTGTCCCTAGTCGCACCTGCCGGTGTGGAGGTTCGCGGCGCGGTGACCGCACAGGATATGCTGGAAGAGGCCGGCAGGGCAGTCGACGAAGGCTGTGATCTGTTTATTGCCACCGCGGCGGTAGCCGACTATCGGCCGGACACCTGCGCCGGTGACAAGATCAAGAAATCGAACGAAAATATGAGCCTGTCACTGGTGCGCAACCCTGATACCCTCGCAACCATAGCCGCCCGGGGCGATGCCCCGTTTACCGTTGGCTTCGCGGCAGAAACTCGCGACGTTGAGCACTACGCCCTCGACAAACTGACACGGAAAAAGCTCAATATGATCGTGGCGAACGACGTCTCGGCGCCGGGGATCGGATTCAATAGTGACAACAATGCCGTTACCGTCTTCTGGCCCCAGGGGCGTGAGGCGATTGGCCCCGGCCCGAAGGCTGTCCTTGCACAGCGGCTGATTGCCCTGATTGCAGACCAACTCACTGAAAAGGCTGGCCCGACCGGCGCTTTCTGACAAGGAAAATCGATGACCCGCAAAACATTTCAGGTACGCATTCTGGATGACCGAATTGGTAATACGGTGCCTTTTCCCCATTACGCAACAGAAGGCTCAGCCGGTCTTGATCTGCGTGCCTGCCTTGATGCGCCTCTTACCCTGAAGCCGGGGCAGACCGAACTGATAAAAACCGGCCTCTCTATACACATCGCCGACCCGTCGCTGGCGGCAATGATTCTTCCCCGCAGCGGGTTGGGGCACAAGCATGGCATTGTCCTGGGCAACCTGGTGGGGTTGATTGACTCCGACTATCAGGGCGAGCTGATGGTGTCCTGCTGGAATCGCGGGCAAACCGAATTCACCATTGAGGTAGGCGAGCGCATTGCCCAATTGGTGCTGGTGCCTGTGGTGCAGGCAGACTTTGAAGTGGTGTCTGTTTTTGATGCCAGTCAGCGCGGGGACGGCGGGTTCGGTTCAACAGGTACCCGCTGAGCTTGCACGCGCAGAACCGTACTCAGGGGCTATACTTCCCTGATAAATGAAGAATCCGGGCGAAAATGACACCAGCAGGATGGACTATGAAGCTTGGCAAAAAGAAGAACTCTGATGAGGCCACACCTGACAAGAACCCAGACAGGAAACCGGCAAAAAAACAGAGCAAAGACAAGAAATCGGCAAATGGCCCGCGTCATAAGCGGCTAAGTTCTGTTTCTGTCAGCCAGGCTCTGGTTGTTGTCTTAGCGGGGGTGATATCGGCTGCCCTGCTTTATTTTCTGTTTGCCGCACCTTCCGAGGCCCGTCGCTATGAAATGCAGGCCGCTCTTGAGGCCGACACGGCTGCGGTCAGGATTAACCAACAGCTTTCGCTGCTTCAGTCTGCGGTGGAGGGCATAGCCGCCCAGGATCATGTGCGGGCTGCACTGCGTGGTGAGGCATCCACTGAAGAGACGGCTGCGGATCTTGTCGGGACCTTGCCGGCGATCGAGGCGGTGTACCTGTTTCCTTATGGGGAGATTCCCCGCAGTGCCAGCGAACCTACCCTGGGTTTTGCCGGCCTGGATCTTGCCCGGCGGGCGGAAACCGGCCAGAGGCTCTATCCGGATGCCTTCCCGCGGGACGGGCAATGGTACCTGCAGATGGCCGCCCCGGTTCGCAACCCCCAGAGCCGTGCTGTTGTCGGCAGTGTGCTGGTGGTTTTCAGTACCGCGCAGTTGCAACCACTGATGACGGGCATCAACCAGGAACTGGGCGGGCAGTTCTCGCTGATACAGTCCGTTAACGGTTCGAACCGCACCATTGTGAGTCAGGGTAGCGGCAATGGTCCGGTCCAGGCCCGTGAGCTCACCAACCCGGACTGGGAGCTCCAGTACCGGCCCGCCTCAGCCCCGGCTCCGCTGTTCAACAGCACGCTGGCGATAATCCTTGCACTGGTTCCTGCGGTGATTGCAGCGATTGTGGTCTGGCTGCTCCTGGGTAGTGCCCAGAGAGGGCTGCGGCAGGATGTTACCGTGCTGATCCAGTGGGCCCACAAGGTATTTGGTGGCGAAAGGATAAAACCACCCACGCTGAAGTGGGACATGGTGGCCTCGACCGCTGAAGTGCTTCACCGGCTCTCCCAGGTGGTGGAAAAACGTGTGGCCAAGGCCGGCGAATCGGCGCGTCCGAAGCCGGGCAGTGGCGGGCAGGCGACAAAGCCCGCCGCCGACGAGCCACTGTTCCAGGACAAGGATATGCTCGATATCGATATGCTGGACGGTGACGACGACGTACTGGGGTTTGGTGGTTCCGGTGGCGCGGAAGACACGCCGGACGTAGAAGAAGTGCAATTACCGGAAGCAGAGGTTTCCGACACCATATTCCGGGCTTACGACATCCGCGGCATTGTTGATGAAACCCTGACGCCCGATATCGTAACGGTGATCGGGCGCGCCATTGGCAGTGAGGCCATAGCACGCGGCATGGACAGCCTGTGCATCGGCTACGATGGCCGTCATTCCAGCCCCGAACTGGCCGACGCCCTGGCCAGGGGGGTCATGGCGACCGGGTGCAATGTCGTTCACGTAGGCGCGGTGCCAACCCCCGTGCTCTATTTTGCCACCCATGAACTGGGTACCGGTTCCGGCGTCATGGTCACCGGCAGCCACAACCCGGCCAACTACAACGGCCTCAAAATCATGCTGGGGGGCGAAACCCTGTCCGGTGACGCCATCCAGAAGCTGTTGCAGCGAATCCGTACCGGTGATTTCGTCAGCGGTCATGGCAGCCAGTCTTCGGAAGATGTGCGCCGTGGGTACCTGGATCGCATCGTTGGTGATATTGCGGTGGCCGCTCCCCTCAAGGTGGTGCTGGATGCCGGCAATGGCATTGCCGGTGAACTCGGGCCGCTGCTGATCGAAGAACTGGGCTGCGAGGTAATTCCACTCTACTGCGACGTGGATGGCAACTTCCCCAATCATCATCCCGACCCGGGCAAGCCGGAAAACCTGGCAGATCTGATCGAGCGTGTGAAGGCCGAAGGCGCAGACATCGGCCTTGCCTTCGACGGCGATGGCGACCGCCTGGGTGTGGTGACCAACACCGGCAAGATTATCTGGCCCGACCGGCTGCTGATGCTCTTTGCCCGGGATGTGGTGTCACGTAATCCCGGTGCCGACGTGCTTTACGACGTGAAATGCAGCCGCCGTCTGGCCGGGGTGATTTCCGAGGCGGGTGGACGGCCGATCATGTGGAAATCCGGCCACTCCCTGATGAAAGCGAAGATGAAGGAAACGGGAGCCCTGTTGGCCGGCGAGATGAGTGGCCATATCTTCTTCGGTGAGCGCTGGTATGGCTTTGACGATGGCCTGTACTCCGCCGCCAGGCTGCTGGAAATCCTGGGTATCGAGGACCGTCATTGTGATGAGGTCTTTGAGGATTTTCCCGAGGACATCAGTACGCCGGAGCTGAATGTGGCTGTATCAGAAGACACCAAGTTCGCGTTAATGGAGCGCCTGGGCAAGGAAGGCAACTTTGGTGAGGCGAACATCAGCACCATTGACGGTATTCGTGTGGAATATACCGATGGCTGGGGCTTGTGCCGTGCTTCCAATACCACACCGGCGCTGGTACTTCGTTTTGAGGCGGAGACGGAGCAAGCTCTGGAGCGCATCAAGGCCGTTTTCCGGGAACAGCTGCAGAAAGTGGCGCCGGATCTTGTCGCGGATTTCTGACGGCTCTGGAATAATCGCAAAACCCATGATGAGATTTCTGACCAACAAGGCAATATGAATGGCTCTGGATCGTGAAACAGCAATGCAGGTGTCGGCAGTACTGAGTAAGGGCCTGCCCTATATTCAGCGGTTTACCGGCAAAACAGTCGTGATCAAATACGGCGGCAACGCCATGGAAAACGAGGAGCTGAAAAGCAGCTTCGCCCGGGATGTGGTGCTGATGAAACTCGTGGGTATCAATCCCATTGTGGTCCACGGCGGCGGGCCACAGATAGGTGAGTTGCTGGAGCGCCTCAACATCAAGTCCAACTTCGTGAACGGCATGCGGGTCACCGACAGCCAGACCATGGATGTGGTGGAAATGGTGCTGGGCGGCCAGGTGAACAAGCAGATTGTCTCCCTGATCAATTCACACGGCGGCACCGCCGTGGGCCTGACGGGCAAGGATGCGAATCTGATTCGCGCCCGCAAGCTGGAAGTCATGAACCGCTCTCCCGAACTCGAGCGCCCGGAAATCATCGATATTGGCCATGTGGGTGAAGTGGACAGCGTCAACGTCGACGTTATTGAAATGCTCACCCGCAGCAATGTGATTCCGGTGATTGCACCTATCGGTGTTGGCCCTGACGGCGCGTCTTACAACATCAACGCGGATCTGGTGGCGGGTAAGGTGGCCGAAGCCATGAAGGCTGAAAAGCTGATCCTGCTGACCAACGTCTCGGGCCTCAAGAGCAAGGACGGCAAGGTGCTGACAGGATTGACAGCGAAACAGGTCAACGAACTGATCGAAGACGGCACCATCCACGGTGGCATGCTGCCGAAGATTCGCTGCGCCCTGAGTGCGGTGGAGAACGGCGTTCGTACCTCCCATATCATTGATGGCCGTGTGGCCCATGCCACGTTGCTGGAGATCTTCACGGATGAAGGTGTGGGTACGCTGATATCCCGTAACTGATGACGCCCGAGAGGAACGATTCATGAAGCGCCTGTTCACCTTTCTGGTTGTCCTGGCCCTGATCGGCTACCTGTCATTCAAGGGTGCAGTCTGGTGGCTGGCGGATCAGCGTCTTGCCGAGGCCCGCAAGGCAGTGGAAGGCGCCGGTGTGATTGACCGGGGTGAGATCCGTTCTGGTATTGCGGGTCGGCTGGTGCTGGGTAACGGCGGTTATCAGGATTTCCGCCTGACCCAACCCGTTGAGTTTGACCGTTTGATGTTCGATGCCGGCTCCCCACTGGCGCTGCTGAGCGCGTTGCTGGATCCGGCAGATCTTCCAGGACACTGGTCCCTGCAAGCGGAAAATCTGCGCCTGAAACTGGATACCAACATGTTCCGCAACTGGGTGACTGCCGGCAGTGATGTGACCCCGGCGCTGTTTTCTCCGGTTTGCGGTCCCGACCATCGTCAGCACCTGGGGAGCGGTGACCTGCTTCGGCTGGGGGTCTCCGGGGTGTCTGGTGAAGCGCTGGTTATCCAGCGTGTGGACGGTGTTTACGGTGAACTGACAACCGTCAATGCCGGCAGCGTAGACGTGGACTGGCCAGGGGCAAGGCTCAATCCGCTGGACCTGCCCGGAATTGCAGAGTCCACCACCTCGGTAATGACGGTGACGCTGCGTGACGGCGGCCTGATGCGCCGGGTGGCAGCCTATTGTTCCCGGGAATCCGGAGTGGAGACCGGCGAATGGACCAGCATTGTTATGGATGCCTTCAGCGAAGCGCTCAGGGCCCGTGGTTTCAGTGCCAGTGACCAGCTGCTGGCACTGTATCGACAGTGGCTGACCGAAGGTGGTGAGCTGACTCTGGAAGTGGATCCGTCGGCCCCGGTGTGGGGTGTGCCCGTGAGGGGCGGCGGGGAAGCGGAAGGCGCCAGTCTGGATGTCCGCTATAACCGCTCGCAAGTGCCGGACGTCTATCTGACCCGCGTGGAACCGGAATTGCCGGAGCGGCCGGACGCCATGTTGGAGCCGGTTGTCACCGGTGGTGGCATTGATGACAGCGCCGACATTGTCGCCGGTTGGAACGCCAGGGACAAAGACGATGCTGAATCCTGGATCGGACAGACGGTGAGAGTCACCCTGGAGAATGGTAACGTTGTAGAAGGCCGCCTGGTGAGTGTCGGCGACTCGCGGATGGAAATCGCGCGGCTGACCGATGGTGGCGAGGTTGCCTATCCTCTTGCCATTAGACTGATTGCAACTTTTGAGGTCTGGCGTCGCGGCCAGACCCGCTAGCCCGGAGACGGGGCGGAGATTTATCTATGTCCGGATCCACACAACATTTGCCTGGCGTTCGCGAGATGCTGACGAAGCTGATCTCTCAGCCCTCGATCAGCAGTGCCTCTGCAGAATGGGACCAGAGCAACGAGCCGGTGGTGCGCACCCTGGCCGAATGGCTGGAGCCCATGGGCTTTAACGTCGAGCTGCTTGAAGTTCCGGGTATGCCCGGCAAATACAACATGATCGCCACCCTCGGCAGCGGCCCCGGTGGCCTGGTGCTCTCCGGTCACACGGATACCGTGCCCTTTGACGACAAACGCTGGCAGAGTGACCCGTTTACCCTGACCGAGCGGGACGACCGCTGGTACGGTCTGGGCACCTGTGACATGAAAGGCTTTTTCCCGCTGGCCATCGAAGCGGCGCGGGCCTTTGTGGGTGAGGAACTGAAGCAGCCGCTGATCATCCTGGCCACCGCCGACGAAGAAAGCTCCATGAACGGCGCCCGCGCGCTCGCCGAAGCCGGCCGCCCCAAGGCCCGCTATGCCGTTATTGGCGAGCCTACTGGCCTCAAACCCGTGCGCATGCACAAGGGCATCATGATGGAGCGGCTGGTATTCGAAGGCCAATCCGGCCACTCCTCAGACCCCTCCCTGGGCCGCAATGCCATGGAAGGCATGCACGAGGCACTCGGCGAACTGCTGGCCTTGCGTTCGGGTTGGCAGGCACAGTACAGCAACCCCAATTTCAAGGTCCAGGTGCCCACCATGAACCTGGGCTGCATCCACGGCGGCGACAACCCCAACCGCATCTGTGGCCGTTGTGAACTGCACTTCGACCTGCGGCCGCTGCCGGGAATGGATATGAACACGCTGCGCCAGGAAATACTCCACAGGTTGCAGCCTCTGGCGAAAAAACGTGAGCTTTCAATGGAATTCGAGCCGCTATTCGACGGCGTACCGCCGTTTGAAACCCCGGCCGATGCCCAACTGGTTCGCGCCTGCGAAAAACTCACAGGCCACACGGCAGAGGCGGTAGCTTTTGCCACTGAAGCCCCCTGGTTACAGAAACTGGGACTGGAAACCCTGGTCATGGGCCCCGGCTATATTGACCAGGCCCACCAACCGGACGAGTTTCTGGAGCTGTCACAACTGGACCCGGCTGTAAGAATCCTCAAGGGACTGATTAAAGAGTTCTGTCTTTAATCCGTAGGAAGGCTCCAGAAGCTGAAGACTCGCAGGAGAAGAGTTTGAAATCGAACGAATGGTTGCATGGATTCCGCCACTCATCGCCCTACATCAATGCCCACCGTGGCCGCACGGTGGTGCTGACGATAGGTGGCGATGCGATTGTTCATGGCAACCTGATCAATATCATTCATGACATTGCATTGCTCAGTAGTTTAGGTATCAAGCTGGTGGTAGCTTTTGGTGCCAGGCCACAGATTCAAACGCGATTGGATGACGCCAGTGAGGAATCCAGCTTTCACCGTGGGTTGCGGGTAACGCCAGAGCAGCAATTACCGCTGGTGCTGGAGGCAATCGGTGGTTTGCGGGCGTTTCTGGAAAGCCGGCTCTCCATGGGGCTGGTGAATTCGCCCATGCATAATGCCCGGATACGGGTAAGTAGTGGTAATTATGTTACTGCCAGGCCTGTGGGTGTGCTGGATGGCATCGATTTTGGTCATACAGGCCGGGTGCGTCGGGTGGATGTGGCGGGTATCGAGAAGCTGCTGGAACTGGGCCATATTGTGCTGTTGCCGCCGCTCGGTTATTCGCCTACGGGGGATGCGTTCAACCTGTCCTACGAAGATGTCGGGGGCCAGGTCGCCGCTGCATTGCAGGCCGAGAAGCTGATTATGTATACCGAGCATCAGGGGTTGCTGGATGATGACGGCCAGCTGATGCGGGAACTGTCTGCCCGGCAGGCCTCCGACCGGCTGGCGGCCGGCATGGTCCATGGACACGACGGCGATCTGTTGCGGGCGGCCTGTGATGCCTGTGTGAGGGGCGTGCGCAGGGCCCATATCATCAGCTATGCCGATGATGGCGCGTTGCTGGAAGAGCTGTTCACCCGTGATGGCTCCGGCACCCTGGTCAGCAGTGACAACTATGAGCAGATCCGCCAGGCCCGGGTGGAGGATATCGGCGGAATCCTGGAGCTGATCCAGCCGCTTGAGGAACAGGGCATTCTGGTTCGTCGCTCACGGGAAATGCTGGAGACGGAAATTGGCAGCTTTGTGGTGGCCGAGCGGGACGGCACGATTGTGGGGTGTGCGGCGCTTTATCACTACCCGGATGAAAGCGCCGGTGAGCTGTCCTGTTTCGCGGTGGACCAGGCCTATCGCCGTGCGGGTCGCGGAGACGAGATTCTGGCGATGATCGAGAAGCTGGCGAAGGGGCAGGGTATCCAGCGGCTGTTCGCACTCACCACCCAGACCGAACACTGGTTCCGGGAGCGCGGTTTTCAGCCATCGACCGTGCGTGAGCTGCCCGGGCTCAAGCTGGCGTCATACAATGCCCAGCGTAATTCAAAGGTTTTCGTGAAAGTGCTGGCGTAGCTGGGCCAGGATTGTCAGACGCTCCTTCTGTGGCTGTTCGGAGAGGCGCTCCACCGCCGCATAGAAGGCTCTGAAATCACCATCCTGCTCCCGGAGTAGTTGCCGGAAGGCCGGCACATGCTGGTTGTACTGGCTGAACAGGGCGAGGTTGGCGTTGTTCAGCTCCGCCGGATCCTCTCCGAAGGGGCCGGGTTGATCCCAATCGGCTGACAATGCCCGATAGTTGTCCCTGAGTGTCTGGAATATCCGCGCCTTTTGCTGTCGCAGCCTGGCGGTGCTCAGTGTGTCCTGCTGCCTGTAGAGTGCCTCCAGTTGCCCGGAAGCGGTCTCGACCAGGGTGAGCGTCTGGTTGCGTTGGCGCAGGCGCGCCAGGGCTCGCTGGAAGCCCTGATCGTCACCCTGCTGCTCCAGCCACAATCGCAGGCCTTCCAGTTCCACTGCAGTTGCAAAGCTCTCATTGAAGGCCGTATCGTCGTTGATGTAAACCACGCGGTGGGCCAGTTCGTGGAACATGAGGGCGACCATGCGGTTGTCAGATAGAGAGGTAAAACCGGTGTGCAGTGGGTCATCAAACCAGCCCAGGGTAGAGTAGGCAGTGACACCGCCGATAAAGGTATCGTAGCCCCTGGCAAGGAATGACTGTTCTTCCTTTTTCGCCTTCTCCAACTGGTAATACCCCCGGTAGGCCTGGCAGCCAACGACCGGATAGCACCAGCGGTGGGCCTCGAGGGAAAATTCCGGCGCCGCCACCAGGTTGACGACAACCCACGGGCGTCCAAGTTCGGCATAGCTGGAAAAGGCATCGCCGACAGGCAGCGCAAGCCGGTTTGCGGCAAATCTGCGAGCCTCGTGTGCCACGCTGAGTTTCTGCTGCAGGGCTGGCGGCGTTGATGGCGCGTCGAGCAATTGCGACACCGGTTGCGTGGACATCATCAGTGACAGGTGACCGCTGACTGCCTGGCTGTAATAGCCTAATGTCGTACACCCGGAAAGTGTCGTTATCAGTAGCATAACAAGATATATCTGACTAAGCTGTGTCATGGTTCAGGCTGTTATTTTGTTGCTGGCTGGCGAGTGGGTCAGGGGTTATATTACAGCTATGTTCCCCCAAGTAGCAGGCGGCTGTCGCTGCCTTTCAGGGATACCGGCCGGTAATCGGAACAGTTTGCATAACCGGTTCACCAGGCTTCGCCAGATATCAGGTAGTTCATGGATCCGAAAGATCGTCGTTCTAGTCCCCGCCAACCGATCAAACTTGCAGCACAGCTGGACGTTGGCAGTGGTGAAAATCTGCCCTGTCAGATCGCGGATTTCTGCGCTGAGGGCCTGTTTGTGCGGTATTCCGGGGAGACTTCCAGAAAACTGGATCAGGTGCTTGCGCGGGGCGCACCGGAACTGGTGGTCCGTTTTCGCAGCCCTGACGGCCGTAAACGTCACGAATTGTATGTCAATGTCATGCGCCGTATTGAAGGCGCCATGGGCGTGGGGTTTACACGTTCGAATCCGGAGGCGGTCAATGCCATGCTGGAGCAGTGTGGCGGCAATCGTCATCAGGAGCGGGCCTCGTTGCGGGCGCCCAGTGACAAGGTCCAGTTCGTCCTGCACCAATCAGCAAAGGCGGTTATCCAGTACATTGAGCCGCTGATGGATGCGTGTTTTGTGCAGATGGTCACCGCCCTGCGTGAAGCGGCCCAGAAGGCGGGCAATGATCAGCAGGCGAATGAATTCATGGATGCTTCCGGCCAGCTTCAGGCGCGCCAACGGGTTATCTGGCACCAGATGTCGCGGAGCCTGGAATCGCCCCTCAAACCGGCACCCAGGGGTGCTCCCGGGGCTGAACTGTCGGTGGTGGACAAGGGCGAGTTTGAAGACTGGCTGACGATCCGCGTGATGGTTACCAAGGCGGACACCCAGTATCGAGGTGATCTGCTGCAGCTGAAGCTCCGCCTCGACAAGCTTGGCATCGCCAATTCCACCGGACACCACAACCCGCTGGGCCCGTCTTTGATCTGCGAATCCTTCCATTCCGGCCTGAATCTGCTCAAGGCCGGCCGGGACGTGGAGAAGGTCTGTCTCAAGGCGTTTGAAAAGTCTGTACTGATGCATCTTGGCCCCCTCTACCGGGAGCTGAATAATATTCTGGTGCGTCATGGCGTGTTACCGGATCTGGACCTGAGCAAGTATCTGAGCGAACAGGCACCCGCGGAGAGCGTGGATAGCAAAAAGAAGTCGCCGGTCCCGCCCAGACAGGAGGTTCCGGCGCAGGAGACGACCGCGACCGCCAGCGAGGCGCCGACCCCCGAGCGCAAAATGACCCGCTTTCCGGGCCGGAAAGCGTCCTCTGAATTTCGTGGTTATGCATCGGCCGCCCAGACGGCCTTTGCAACTGTGAAGAATCTGCTTGGTACTCTGACGGCCAGCCGCCTGGCCCGGGGCGATATGGCACCGGTGGAGTTTTCCCCCGGGGCCAGGGAGCTTTCCGCCGGCGAATTGCAGAAGCAGCTGCAGGAGCTTCAGTTGCAGGCAGCGAACGCCAGTCCTGAACAGCTGTCCCTTCGCGAACGTGTTGTGGAACGGGTCAGGGAGAGTGGAGAGCACGCACTGGGGGAAGAGGAGCAAAGCACCCTGGACGTGGTCGACCGATTCTTCAGCAGTGTGGTGGAAAGCCCCAAACTCAGTGAATATGCCCAGTCACGGATGCGCCAGCTGGAAGTGCCGGTGCTGAAAGTGGTCATGAGGGATTCGGAGTTTTTTAACGATCAGGACAGCCCGGTACGCGGTGTAATGAACCGGCTGGCGCAACTGGGTGTGAAGGGCGGCCGCATCAATCCGGTAGTGCAGCGGCGGATTGATGAACTGATTCAGCGCATTGCCACTGATTTTGAGCAGGACACCGGAGTCTTCGAAAGTGCGGTACAGGAACTGGATGGCCTGATAGATCGCCAGAATCTGGTGTATCGACGCAACGTGGAGCGCGTGACGGCCGCCGCCGAGGGCGCCCAGAAGGTGTCCGAATCCAAGAAGGCAGTGGCGGCCGTGCTGGAACAGAAACTGGCGGGCCGGAAAGTACCGAAGGCGGTGGTCAGCCTGTTGGACGGTGGCTGGCGCGATCTGCTATCGCTGACCTGGATTCGCCAGGGACAGGACAGCCCCCTGTGGCAGGACTATCTTTCCGTCATTGATTCACTGATGACCTTTGCGGATGACCCCGAGAATACCATCAACCTGCCGGAGTTATTGCGGGTGATCCAGGACGGCCTGGCCTCAATCTCCAGTAACCATATGCCGTCTTCCCAGATTCGTGACGAGCTCAAGCAGTTCCTGGTGCGCCGTCCTGACAGCCCGCCTGACATGGTGGAAATCCCGCCGGCGAAGAGTGAAGACGACAAGAAACAGGCCCTCTCCGAGCGCGAGCAGCGCAGCCTGCAGCGCTGGGTCAACCGTGCCCAGCAATTGCGCACCGGGGACTGGCTCAAGGATCAGGAGAAGCCGGACGAGCCCCAGTACATTCGTCTGGTGTGGGTGGCCAGGGGGTTCAGCCGCTTTGTGTTTGTTAACCACCAGGGCATGCGGGTAGTGGAGCTGGAGCTGGAGGCACTGGCCCAGCATATGCGCAAAGGGATTATCGTTCCCGACAGTCAGTATGAGCGGCCACTGGTGGATGAAAGCATCGACCGGATGGTGCGCAAGGTCTATGACCAGCTGTCCTGGGCGTCCACCCACGATGAGCTGACCGGCTTGCTGGGGCGCCGTGAGTTTGAGCGTATGCTGGAGCAGCAGCTGGCACGGCGTGAGGATGAGCGCGCACTGGTCCGGCTTGATCTGCGCCAGTTTCGCCTTCTCAACGATACCGCCGGCTATCAGGCCGGGGATGAAGCCTTGCGCATGGTCGCCGATGTGCTTCGCAGCCATGTGGGGGATGGCATGCCACTGGCACGGCTGTCCGGTAACGAATTTGCACTGATGCTAGCGGCGGAAACTGCCCTGGAAGCTTCCCGGGGGATCGTGGCGGCCATCGAGGCCATGGAATTCCGTTTTGACAGTGGCAGTTATCACCTTTCAGCCAGTGTCGGGCTGGCGCAGGAAATGCCTGCACTGGCCAATGCCGAACGCTGGCTGAAGGCATCCGAAGAAGCCATGAAAGCGGCCAAGAAACGGGGCCATGGCAAGGTGATGGAATATTCCCTCGACGCCCACGACCACGCACGCCAGGAGCAGATTGCCGCCAAGGTTGCCAACCTGGGGGATCTGAATGAAGAGCGCATGCTGCTGCGATGCCAAAAGATTATTCCACTTCACCCACGCACCACGATGTCGCCACAGTATGAGATTCTTATCAGCATGTATGACGACACCGGCAACCTGATTACCGGCAAGGATTTTGTCCGTATGGCGGAGCGCTATGACCGTATGCAGGCCGTTGATCGCTGGGTGGTGGGCCAGATGCTGGACTGGCTGCGGGACAAGGCGCCCGATCCGGAGCACATGGGTGGAATTTGCATAAACCTGTCCGGGCATTCGCTGAACGATCAGCTGTTGATGGAGTTCATCTACGACAAGCTGAGCCAGAAAGACGCCCCCATTGAAAGAATCTGGTTCGAGATTACCGAAGCATCGGCTATCAACGATCTTCAGGGCATTTCCGAGTTCATCGAGGAAATGAAGGAGCTTGGATGCCGGTTCTGTCTGGGTGATTTCGGTAGCGGGCCAACGTCGTTCCAGTTCATGCGCAGCCTTCCTGTGGACTTTATCAAGCTGGACAGCGCCTTCACCAATCAACTGGATACCAGTGAAACGGATCAGGCCATGGTGAAGTCGATGGTAGACATGGCTCACTACATGAAACGGGAAGTCATTGCCTCACAGGTTGAAACCCGCGGGGTTCTCGATATGCTGGCCAGTCTGGGCGTGGATTATGCTCAGGGTTTCATCATCGAAAAGCCGCGGCTGCTCACCAGCCTGGACTGACTTTCCGGACCCCCTGTTATGTCAAAGCGCCATCCGATTATCGCGGTTACCGGCTCCTCAGGTGCCGGAACCACCACCACGGGCGAGATCTTCAGCCGGCTGTTTTCCAGCGAAGGGCTTCGGGCCGCCATGGTCAGTGGCGACAGCTTTCACCGCTACAATCGTGAGCAAATGGCTCGTCTTGCCGCCAAGGGCCAATTTGGTGAGCGCAACCATTTTGCACTGGCCGCAAATCATATCGACAAGCTGGAAGCTCTGTTCTACGACTATGGCCACACCGGCAGCGGCCAGTTCCGTCAGTACGTTCACGACGAAGACAGGAAGCTGATCGAGGCGGGCCACAAGGCGGGTACGTTCACACCCTGGGGACCACTTGCACCGGAAACGGATTTACTCTTCTACGAGGGACTCCATGGCGGGGTGGTCAGCGAGGCCTATAACATTGCCCAATATGTGGACCTGCTGGTAGGCGTGGTGCCGATCGTCAATCTGGAGTGGATCCAGAAGATCCATCGCGACACCAACAAGCGCGGGTATTCACAGGATGCGGTGGTGGAAACCATCATCAACCGCATGGACGATTATGTGCATGATATTGTTCCACAATTTACCCACACCCATGTGAACTTCCAGCGCATCCCCCTGGTGGATACGTCCAACCCCTTTGTTGTCCGGGATGTTCCCACCGAAGATGAGAGCCTGATCGTTATTCATTTCCGTGACCCGACGGATGTGGACTTTCCCTATCTGCTGCAGATGATTGCCGGCAGCAGCCTGTCCCGTCACGACACGCTGGTCATTCCCGGGACCAAGCTGTCCCTGGCCATGGATCTGATCATGCGGCCGCTGGTGTCAGAGTTGATGGCCCGCAAGCCCTTCGCGTGATCAGGCGGTCAGGCGTCCGTCACGATAATCCCGCAGCGTCTGCTCAATCTCTTCCCGGCTGTTCATAACGAACGGGCCGTACTGGACCACGGGTTCGCCAATCGGTTTTCCGGCGATCAACAGCAGACGCGCGCCGTTCTCACCGGCGCCGATCCGGATGCTGTCACCCGCCGACAGGACGCTGGCGGCCGAGGCCTGTAGAGCCTGCGTGCCCTTGTCCGATACCAGTGACGCGTCACCGGCGTAGAGATACAACATGCCATCCAGCTCCGGGTTGACCGGCAGCAGAGCTTCTTTCCCCGGAGCCAGGTGAATATCCGCATACAGGGGGCGGGTACTGCCTCCGCTGACAGCTCCCTGATGCTCCTGCCCATCAACGGTGACCGTGCCGGCAATCAGTTTTACCAGGCCGCCGTCAACGGTAATGGCCGGTATGTCCTCAGGCTGGATATCGCGGTAGCCCGCCGGTTTCATTTTTTCTGCAGCCGGCAAATTGAGCCATAGCTGGAAACCGCGCATTTGCCCGGATTCCTGCTGGGGCATTTCCGAGTGCACAATGCCGCGCCCGGCGGTCATCCACTGCACGCCTCCGTTTTTGAGATTGCCACGGTTGCCCAAATGATCTTCGTGGAGCATGTGGCCCTCGATCATGTAGGTAACCGTCTCAAACCCTCGGTGAGGGTGGGACGGGAAGCCGGCAATGTAGTCCTGGGGCTGGTCGGAACCGAATTCATCCAGCATCAGGAACGGGTCAAGACGGATGTTCTGATGTTGTCCGATGGAACGCTTGATGCGCACACCGGCACCGTCAGAGGTTTCCAGGGCAGGGATGGTTTGTTTTACAGCTCGCAGGGACATGGTTTGCTCCTCCTCAAGGGGTATGGCGTCTATTAAACGCCCTCGAAGGCACAGGAATAAACCGGAGAATTCTGGAAGGAGACATCAAAAAAACTGAAGATCCGGTGATGGCAGGCCATCACCGGCACCAGATGAGGCTATTCCACGTTGCGGGAGTAGAAAATCTCCAGCATCTCCCGCCTCAGGCGGTCTTCAATGGACTGCGCTTCCCGTGGGTCCAGATCGCTGGCATTGACTCCGAACACGTAGTTATCCAGTTTGAAGTTCTTGAGCATCATCTTGGTGTGAAACAGGTTTTCCTGGTACACGTTGACGTCAATCATCTGGTAGGCGTTCCGGGTATCCTCGGTCAGGTAGTTCTGGATCGAGTTGATGTCGTGATCGATATAGTGCTTGGTGCCATCCACATCGCGGGTGAAGCCCCGTACACGGTAGTCCACGGTAACCACGTCGGAATCAAAGCTGTGGATCAGGTAGTTCAATACCTTCAGGGGCGAGATCAGACCGCAGGTGGAAACGTCGATGTCAGCGCGGAAAGTACTCACGCCATCGTGGGGGTGGCTCTCCGGATAGGTGTGGACGGTGACGTGGCTCTTGTCGAGATGTGCCACGATGGCATCCGGCAGCGGGCCCGGAGACTCCTCGTTGTCCGGCTCACCATCACTGAGTTCGTGCTCCGCAATCAGCATGGTGACAGAGGCGCCGTGAGGCTCGTAATCCTGGCGTGCAATATTGAGCACATTGGCCCCGATAATCTTGACCACATCCGTGAGGATCTGGGTCAGACGCTCGGCGTTGTACATCTCGTCGATGTAATCAATATAGGCTTCACGTTGCTCTTCGGTCTGCGCATAACAGATGTCGTAGATGTTGAAGCTCAGCGATTTGGTCAGGTTATTGAAACCGTGCAGCTGTAGTTTGGTTTCCATGTTCAGCCCCCCCAAGTGACTGGAGATGAGTTTCAGTGGTCATGCCTGTTTAACGCATGCCACCAAGGCCGCCACCGATAACTGACCGGGTTGTTTACCTTTTGCGCAGACCGGCGGAGAGGGTGCGTATTATGCACACCGACCCTCGATTTTGGTAGAGTTCGGGGCAATATTGTAGCACCCGAATTTTCCCGGTTCAGGGCGCCTCGCGGATCTCGTGGCTGTGGGTGATTTCCACTCCGGCTTTTTCCAGCATGATGGAAGCGGAACAGTATTTTTCCGCAGAAAGGCTGACCGCTCTTTTCACCAGGTTTTCCTTCAGCTTGCGCCCGGTGACCACAAAGTGCAGATGAATGCGGGTGAACACGGCTGGCACCGCGTCAGCGCGTTCTGCTTCCAGTTCGGCGTGGCAGGCAGTCACATCCTGACGGCTTTTCTGCAGGATGCTCATGACGTCAAAGGAGGAGCAACCGCCCAGCCCCATCAGCATCATCTCCATCGGCCTTGGCCCCAGATCCTTGCCGCCATGGTCAGGAGGCCCGTCCATCTGTATCGCGTGGCCGCTGCCACTGGTTGCCCTGAAGCTGGCATCGCCGGTCCAGTCAATGGTTGCTTTCATCTGTTTTCGTACTCCGGATGGGATATAACGTACAATTGGCAGGGATGCTAGCATATCCGGGTTGGCCCGGCAGCCTCGTAAAAGGCAGTGCCACTGATGTGGTCTAAACTGTTTCAGGTTGCCGAAAGGGTGCCTTCTTGTTATAAGTTGCGTTCATAATGAATAAACCCGCACGGAAAGCAGGGTGAATAAAAACATTGGGATCCCGCCAGTAATCAGGAGGCATGACTCGCACTATGGCCACTATCGTCAAGCCGGTTGAGCAGAAAACCAAACACCTCGACTATTTTCTTTCGCAATGCCATCGCCGGCGTTACCCTGCCAAGAGCACCATCATCTATGCGGGGGATAAAAGCGATTCCCTGTTCTATATCGTCAAGGGGTCCGTTACCGTCATTATCGAGGATGACGATGGCCGCGAGATGATCATGGCTTACCTGAACGCCGGGGACTTCTTCGGTGAGATGGGGCTGTTCGACAACATGGACTCCCGCAGTGCCTGGGTAAAGGCCAAGACCGAGTGTGAAGTTGCCGAAATCAGTTACACCAAGTTCCGCGAAATCGCCCAGCAGGACCCCAGGGTGCTGTATTTCATTGGTGAGCAGATGGCCTCGCGCCTGCGCCAGACTACGCGCAAGGTAGGCGACCTGGCCTTCCTGGACGTGACCGGACGTGTTGCCCGTACCCTGCTGGACCTGTGCAAGGAACCGGATGCCATGACCCACCCGGATGGCATGCAGATCAAGATCACCCGCCAGGAGATCGGCCGTATTGTGGGCTGTTCCCGCGAGATGGTCGGCCGCGTACTCAAAACTCTGGAAGACCAGGGCCTGGTCCGGGTCAAGGGCAAGACCATGGTGGTTTACGGAACCCGCTAGGCGGGCCTTGTATTACTCAACAATGGCCACGCTCTTGATCTGCAGGCAGACTTCCATGCCGGGGCTGAGCCCCAGCTGATGCGCCGAGCGGCTGGTGATCCGGGACAGGAACGAGGTTTTGCCCGCCTGGAGTCGCACCGTTGTCATGCCGGGGCGGTGTTCCGCAGCCATATCCATCACCCTGGCCGGAAGCAGGTTCTGGATGCTCTGTTCGTGATTGGCGGCCAGGGCGATGCTCACGTCACGCGCCAGTATCTGCAGTCTGACCCGGGTGCCGGTTTCGGACTGGCGGTCATCCCGCAGCCACAGGCTGCCCCCCTCGAATTCGGCGCGACAGAGGTGCCACTGCAGGTCCCGCTCCCGGATGATCGCAGGAACGATCACTGCTGCATCGTGCTCAAGAGCAAATGGCTGGTCAGGGCGGGCCAGTGTCTCTTGCAGTCCACCTTCGGCGACCACTCGGCCCTGATCCATCATCACAATGTTATCCGCAAGCCTGGCTACCTCTGCGGCTGAATGGGATACATAGATGATCGGGATGTCCAGGCTGTCCCGCAGGGTTTCCAGGTAGGGCAGGATGTCCCGCTTGCTGGCCTGGTCCAGTGCCGACAGGGGTTCGTCCATCAGCAACAGTCGGGGGCTGGTCAGCAGGGCACGGGCGATAGCCACGCGCTGGCGTTCGCCGCCGGAGAGCCGTTCCGGCCTTCGGTCCAGTAAATGCGAGAGCCCCAGCCAGTCAATAACCTGCTGTGGATGAATCCGGCGCTGTGCTGCCGGAGTTCGGCGGTAGCCAAAATTCAGATTGCCGTTGACCGACAGATGGGGGAACAGGCTGGTTTCCTGAAATACGTAGGCCAGCGGGCGTTGATGGACTGGCAGGCAGGTGGTGCCGTCCTGCCACACATCTCCGTTGACGTACAGGTGGCCAGCGCATTCCTGCAGGCCGGCAATGCATCGTAGCAGCGTGGTTTTGCCGCAGCCGGAATGGCCGAACAGGGCAGTCACACCGTTGCCCGGCAGTTGCAGGTCGACATCCAGCCGGAAACGGTCAAAACCAATTGCGACGCGGGCAAGGATTCCGGGCTCATTCATGATTTCAGATTCCCGTTATTCAGGCGCCCGTTGATCAGGTAGAGAGTCAGCAACACGAGGAATGAAAACACCAGCATGCCCCCGGCCAGCAGGTGGGCTTTGGCGTATTCAAGGGTTTCCACATGGTCGTAGATAGCCACAGACAGCACCCGGGTTTCGCCGGGAATATTGCCGCCGATCATCAATACCACGCCGAATTCACCCAGGGTGTGGGCGAACGTCAGCACCGCTGCGGTGAGGAACCCGGGGCGTGCCAGAGGAATCACCACTGAGAAGAACCGGTCCAGCGGAGACGCCCGCAGTGTGGCTGCAACCTCCAGCATCCGTTCGTTGACGGTGGAAAACACATTCTGCAATGGCTGCACCGTGAAGGGCAGGGAATAGATCACAGAGGCAATCACCAGCCCGGCAAAGGTGAAGGGCAGGGTGCCAAGCCCGAGGGTCTTCGTCAGCGTGCCTACTATGCCCTCCGGGCCCATCAGTAACAGCAGGTAAAAACCCAGTACGGTAGGGGGGAGTACCAGTGGCAGCGCCACAATCGCGGCGACGGGTTGCCGGAGCCAGTGGTTACTGCGGGCGAGCCACCAGGCAATGGGGGTTCCGATAACCATCAACAGGGCGGTGGTGATGCCGGCAAGTTTCAGGGTCAGCCAGACGGTCTGCCATTCCGGGCTCATTGATACTCCATGGGTTATTCGGGCGATTGCGGGATATCGTAGCCGTATTGGCGAATAATGTCCTGTGCTTCACGGCTGGCGAGGAACTCCAGCCATGCCCTGGCGGCCTCGTTGTCCCGGCCTCGCTCCAGCAGGATCGCCTGTTGTGCGATGGGGTCGTGGTAGGTGTCGGGCACTTCCCAGCGGGCACCGCCGTCATGGTCATCGCGGAGCTGGGCCAGTGCCACAAATCCCGCTCTTGCATTGCCGGTGGCCACGAACTGGAAGGTCTGGGCAATGGATTCTCCCCTGACCAGCTTGCCTTCCAGAGCTGCCCGGAGGCCCAGGTTTTCAAGGGTTTGCCGGGCAGCCAGCCCGTAGGGTGCTGTTTTGGGGTTGGCGATAGCAAGGCGGCGGAAGTTACCCTCGCGCAGGAACGCCACTGGATCCGTGAACGCTTCCGGGTCGGGGCTCCAGAGCACCAGCTTGCCCACCGCATAGGTGAAACGGGTGCCGGGTACTGCGGAACCGTTCTGCTCCATCAGGTGTGGTCGCTCCTGGTCAGCGGCAAGAAATACATCAAACGGCGCACCGTGACGAATCTGGGCGTAAAGCTTACCGGTGGAGCCGTAACTGATTCGGCTGCTGTGGCCTGTTGCCTCTGCAAACTGCTCAGAAAGGCGCTCGGCGGCTTCGTGAAAATTGGTGGCAACGGCCAGCCTGACCTCTCCTGCCAGCGCAGCTCCGGTTGCCATTAGCAGACTCAGGGTCAGCAATAAACGGATGGTGGCCTTCATGAAGGGGCTTACTCCGGTGATTCAACAGTTGGTCGTGATCATACCGTCCCTGAGCGGGTAGCGTCATGCCTCAGTTGTCGGAATCAGTCTGCCGGGGAATACAGCCGAGTATATGCTCCCGGACCTCGTCGGCATTGGTTTCGTTGACCAGCTCGTGCCGGGCTCCGGCAAACAGCCGCTCGGATGCGACGTTCAGCCCCGCTGCCTTCAGGTTGGCCACGTGCCGGCCGAAACCTCGCCCCATTTCTCCCACCGGGTCGCGGTCTCCCGCAATCAGATGCACCGGAAGGTCTTTGCGCCAGGCAGCCGGGTTGATGTCCAGCATGCCGGCAATAAAGTCTGACCACAGGCCTACGGTACAGGAAAAGCCGCATAACGGGTCTTTCAGGTAGCGGTCGACCTGCTGTGGGTCGCGGCTGAGCCAGTCATGGCTGGTGCGATTGGGGGCAAAGGCCTTGTTGAAGGCACCGAACGTCATGTTGTCGACCAGTGGGCTGTGATGCCGTTTCCCCCGCAGCGCCCTGATAAGTCTTACCAGTGCCAGGGAGATCAGGAGTTTCGGTTTGTCGATGCGATTGGTGGCGCAGAGTATCAGGTTGTCGATCTGGTCACCGTACTGCTGGGTGAACGCCTGGGCGATGAACGAGCCCATGCTGTGCCCGAACAGGGTCAGCGGAAGATCGGGAAACTGCTTTCGGGCATGGACCACCACTTGCTGCAGGTCATCCACCACCTTTTGCCAGCCCCGGTTGTCAGCGTAGTGGCCAAGTTCGGTATCAGGGCAGTGTGGCCCATGGCCCCGGTGCTGGATAGCCATTACAGCCACCCCTTGCTGGTTGAGCCATTGGGCCAGTGGCTGGTAGCGGGCCGCGTGTTCGGCCATGCCGTGAGCAATGACCATCACTGCTGTGGGGTTCTTTGGCACCCACGACAGCAACGGAATCCGGTGGTGATCCGGACTGTTGATAAAACGTTCCTGCAGGTCCATGTCAGCTGAATCCGGGCTTGTTGTTGGCGTAAACCGGAGTCTAGCGGTAAAACGCGTCTGAAAGTGAGACAGGTCCTGAAAATCCGCGGTCTGCGCAGTTATTCCGCATCCCTTTCCCATTCCGGCGGTTTCCACAGGTGCTTCAGGCGCAAGAACAGGCTGCCGCCGGGCCGGGCCATGGCCCGGAACAGGTCGACATATTCGTGAGTCCACAACACCAGCAGGTTGTTGGAGTGCACCGGGCGGGTAATGCCGTATTCCGGCGGTGCCTGTTCATCCTCCGCCACAAAAGTGCCGAACAGCCGGTCCCAGAGGATCAGCGTGCCACCGTAGTTACGATCAATATAGCCCGGGTTGCGACCGTGGTGAACCCGATGATGGCTGGGGGTGTTGAACACCAGTTCCACCCAGCGTGGCAGTTTGCCGACCAGGGTGGTGTGGATGAAAAACTGGTAAACCAGTGACAGGGCGTAGGCAATGCCGATCCACACCGGATTGAAACCAATAAGCGCCAGAGGCAGGTAGAAGATCCACATGCCGTTGAAGATGTTGGTGGCATTCTGGCGCATGGCGGTGGAGAAATTCATTCGCTCCGAGGAATGATGCACCACGTGCGCGGCCCAGAACCAGCGTATGCGATGGCTGGAGCGATGCATCCAGTAGAAGCAGAAGTCCACGCCCACAAAGGTCAGGAACCCTGTCATCCAGCTCAGTTCCAGGTCCAGAATCCGGTGGTGATAGAGAAAGGCGTAAACGGGAAAAGCGATCAGGCCTGCGAATAACAGTTCTGTGACCTGATAGCCGGCACCCAGGGCAAAGTTGCGAAGGGCTTCCGGCACATCCATCCGTGCAGGGTCATGGCGAATGCGCAGGTATTCCCAGAGGGTGACGGCTATGAACACCGGTGTGGCCACCACAAAGATCAGTTGTCGTTCATCCAGTGCCAGCCAGGGGGTGAGGGTGTTCCAGAGTGGCAGCAGCCCGCTACCTTCCAGTACTGACACCATCATGTCCATCAAAGCCATGCGCTATCCGTATTTTAGTTGTTGGTATGAATTAATTCTGCGCCCATTGCCCTGGTAAAAATTGACAATCCACGCCACAAAATGGATCATCGACGCCAATGTGGTGGGGGCTTTCGGCATGATGGAACATGAACAGTGGCCAGGGTAATCCGGGTAACCGGTGCCTGGACCGGACTGCTTTCTGACTGGCTGGACCGCGAGGGGCTGGATGCCGGCCCGTTGCGGTTGGCACTGGCCCGGTGGGCATCACGGGACAGTGTGCCGGTACCGGTGTGGCGCGATCTGCTGTCGCAGGGTCTGGCTTTGGTGCCCGGCCGCAGTGCGCCGGAGTTGGGGGTGGGCGCCTGCGTGCTTCCCGGTCATGTCGGCGTTCTGGGTTACCTGGTGCTGGCCTCGGATACTCTGGGGGAAGCCATGCTGGCCTATCAGCGCTATGAAACCCTGTTCTACGGCGCCAGCCTTGCAGAGATAGAGGTGGTCGGTGATCAGGCCGAGATGCGGTGGCCACCGTCGGACAACGAACTGGGCCAGCAGGCGGATGGCGCAGCCATTGCGGCGCTGGTGACGTTCATGCGTCGCCAGATTGATCAGCCGCCGCCACCCTCGGCCGTGAGTTTCCTTGAGCGCGTCGATGGCGAAACGGCCAGGGCTTACGAATCGTTCTTTGCTTGCCCGGTGACCTGGAATGACAGCCACGTGCGGGTGCGGTTTCCACTGCATTACCTGAGTTTGCCCATGCCCCGGCGTGACCCCACCTTGCGGGAGTTGCTGGACCGGCAGGCGAGGGCGTTGGTGCGGGCACTGCCGGAAGAGTCCAGGGGCAGTTCCAACACTGACCGCCAGTTACAGCAGGTGCTGCTCAGGCTGCTTTCCGACGGCGAGCCCACCCTGGCGCGAGCAGCGAATGCCATGCACATGGCACCGCGCACCCTGCAGCGGCGGCTGGCCCGGCACCAGCTGAGCTGGCAACAATGGCTGGACCGAAGCCGCGAGCAACTGGCCCGGCAGTATCTGGCGGACCCGTCGCTGACCCTGACGGACATAGCTCTGTTGCTGGGCTTCTCCGAGCAGAGTGCCTTTACCCGCGCCTACCGCCGCTGGACCGGAAAGTCCCCGGGCAAGGCGCGCCGGCACCAGCTCAGCGATTAGCCGCGTAGACCGTCTCCAGGGGCTGGATTTGCGGTTGCCACTGGTCCAGCCAGACCTTTATATCTTTGGGGATTTTTGCCGGTTTGGGCCAGGGCACCGGGTACTGCTCGGGCTGGAACATGGGCGCGAACAGCGCGGCAGCGGTAAGGTCAGCGCGAGAGAAACTGTCACCGGCCAGATAAGGTTTCTTCTGGTATGCCTCGGCCAGTTCCGTTAGGTAGGCTTCCATGGTTTTCCTTGACTGCTCCGCCGTTTTCTCATTGATCTTCATCCACTTGCGCATGATCTCATCGACCCGGCTGAAGGCCAGCTTCAGCAGAATCCGGTTGTAAAAGGGTGTGCCCGCCGCCAACAGGGGCACCACCACTTTGGGGCGCTGCAGGAAATGGTGGTAGGAGTAACAGCGCACTGCTGGACCTGCTTCCTCATCCAGCCGCTGCTCCCAGGCCAGTGCTTCCTCGCGGGCCTGCGGGTCGGCTGGTGTCAACGGGTTCTCGGGGAAGGTCTCATCCAGATAGTCGATGATTTCCTTTGAGCCCTGAACCCGGTGGCCATCATGGTCCAGTACCGGCACTGATGAATCCTTGCCGGTGAGTTTACGGATGGTTTTCACGTGCTGGCCGGGTAGCAGGCTGATCGCCTCGTAGCTCAGCCCCTTGTAATCCAGCGCCCAGCGAACCTTTTCGCAGTAATGGGAGATCGCAAACTGGTAAAGTCTGATGGCCATGGTGCAGTGTTCTCCAGCGTTATAAATGGCATAAGCGTAATGCTTTGAGGCAGGAAATGGTAACCACTGTGCATTAAAATGGGAGGTTTTCGACATAAGCCGCCGTGATGGCAACACCTCTGGCAACATCTCTAAAGGAACAGGAAACCGATAATGAATGGATTCACTCGCTGTATAGCGCCTGCACTGGCTGCGCTCGCTCTGGTGGCAGGTTGCTCGTCCACGCCCGAAAACAGTCATCCCTCCCCCGCCAGCGGCCCGGCCTCCGGGGCCGTTGAACTGCCCTTTACCGCCACGGGTAATGAGCCCTTCTGGCGCGCCATCGTGGAGCCGGGTCAGCTGGTACTCGAGCGGATGGGCGAAAGCCCGGTCGAACTTCGATACGACACCACCCACAGCAGCGCCACCAGTCGCACTTTCCGTGCTGAAGGAGAAGGTATCCGGATAACTCTGGTTGCCGCCCATCAGCTGTGCCGTGACTCTATGACCGGCATGCCCTATCCCAATCAGGTTCGCCTGGACATCAACGGTGAAGCATTTCGTGGTTGTGGCGGAGAGCCGGCTCGGTTGCTGCAGGGCGCCGAATGGGTGATCGAAGATATCGCCGGTGCCGGCATCATCGACAGTTCACGGGTAACGATAAACTTCATGGCGGAGAACCGGGTGTCGGGAAGCGCCTCCTGCAACAACTTCACTGGTGGCTGGAAACTGACCGGCGAAGGGCTCGGGTTTAATCGGATGGCCTCTACCAGGAAGGCCTGCTCGCCCGCGCTGATGAATCAGGAAAGCCGCTTCCTGTCATTGCTGTCGGACATTACCCGGTTTGATATCGGCCGGCATGGCGAACTGTTGCTGATATCGTCGGATGGCCGGGTGATCACGGCGCTTCCTTCCACAGAGTGAGCCCGTATTTGCCGAGGATCTGCTGGGCGCGGCCATCAGCGATACGCTGGCGGGTGCCCTCCGAAAGGAGTTGTGCCAGCTCCTTTGCGTCTTCCCTCACCGGGGAAAATGCTACAAAGGCGTCGGTCACCCCAATCAGCCCCGAATCACGGGGCGGGTTGACGGCCTTTCCGGTGCTCTTGGCCCACCAGGCCATGACGTACTCGTCTTCAACAAAAATGTCCGTACGATTCTGCTCCAGCAGACCGATGGCCCGGTTCAGGGGGGAGGGGCCGGAGATCACCAAGACTTTTTCCTGGTCGGCTAGATGCTCTTCGATGTAGCGATCCAGCTCTTCGGTGTAGGAGTAGCCGTTGATCACCAGCAGTTGCTGGTCATGCAGGGATTCAATGCCGCCGTAATGCCAGGTGTTGTCCGGGTGGGTGAACAGTGCAATGGATGAATGGCCCTGGGGGGTATCGGGGAAAACAAAGTCCGGGGCATCGGTAATGAAGGCGCCGACCACCGCGTCCAGTCGGCCTTCCCGGGTCATCTGCAGCGCTCTTGCCCAACTGAGGTTGACGTAATCCACGGTGTAACCGGCCTCACCAAGGATGTCGCGGGCAAGGTCGACCATGTAACCTTCGTGATCACTTCCCGCCTCGCAATTGTGGGGGCACCAGGGGTCTGCAGCAATGACAATGGTGTCGGGCTTGCCCTGGTTTTCGGTAATGCCGGAAGCAGGTGCTTTGCGGGCGGCGGTATCCGTGCCGGTTTTCGCAACCGCTTCGGAAATGTCGTTATCCTGAGGCGAACAGCCCATGAAGAGGATGAACAAAAACGCCAAGACGACAAGTCGGGACATGATCATTGTCCAGGGCGCCGCGAAGCTGCGGCAACACCCCATCATAGCTCCCGGATCATCAACCTGTCATCTGCCTGTGCGGGGCCCCGAACAGTGTCAGTAACGGCTCCTGGCGTCGCCTTCAGAGGCTTCGGTGGGCACCAGTGCCTTGACGAGCTCCTTCATGTCGAGAATGCCAACCTGTCTGCCTCTTTTCACCACACGATAGGTGAGATCGGTGTTGCCATCCGATCGGGCGATGACCGACTCCAGATTATCGCGGTCGGAGATATCGCCGGCACAGTCTTCCGGTGCTTCCGTGGTTTTCTTCATGATCGAGCGTACCCGCAGCACCCGGGCCCGGTTGATGTCACTGATGAAGTCGGTGATGTAAGGGTCGTTGGGCGACATCAGGATTTCCTGGGGCTCTCCCTGCTGAACAATGTGTCCATCCTTGAGGATAACCAGGTGGTCCGCCAGCTTCAGGGATTCGTCCAGATCGTGGGTGATGAACACCACGGTTTTCTGCAACTCGTCCTGCAACTCCAGTAACAGGTCCTGCATGTCGGAACGAATCAGCGGGTCTAGAGCCGAGAAGGCCTCGTCCATCAGCATAATGGGTGAGTTCGATGCCAGTGCCCGGGCAATACCCACCCTTTGCTGCATGCCACCGGAGAGCTGGTGTGGGTACTGGTACTCATTGCCTTCCAGGCCTACCCTGGCGAGCCATTTTTTCGCGTCGGCCTCGAATTCCTCCACGGAGTAACCCCTTACCAACAGCGCCATACCGGCGTTTTCCAGCACCGTTTTATGGGGCAGCAGCGCAAACTTCTGGAACACCATCGACATCCGTTCCCGGCGGAGTTTCCTCAGCTGATCCTCGTCGAATTGCAGGACGTCTTCGCCATCCACCTGGATCTCACCTGCGGTGGGCTCGATGAGCCGGTTGAGATGACGTATCAACGTGGACTTGCCGGAACCGGAGAGCCCCATAATGACGGTGATTTCGCCCTCATGCATGTCCACATTGATGTCCTTGAGACCAAGCACATGGTTGTGTTTCTCCAGCAGTTCGGCTTTGCCCATGCCACCACGCACATGCTCCAGAGCACCTACAGGGTCCGGGCCGAAGATCTTGTACAGGTTCCGGATGGAAATCTTGATATTCCGGTCCACAATTCGCTCCCTTACTGATTTTGTGAGGCGTTAATACGCGCCAGCGAGGCCTTGGTAACCCGGTCGAGGATGACCGCCAGGATCACGATGCCGAGGCCGGCAACCAGGCCAACGCCTAGCTCAAGGTTGCGGATACCCTGGAGCACGAGAACCCCGAGGCCGGGTGCCGACACCAGGGAAGCGATAACAACCATGGCCAGGCTCATCATGATGGTCTGGTTCACGCCCGCCATGATGTTTGGCAATGCCAGCGGAATCTGGACCTTGAACAGTTTTTGCTGGCTGGTCATGCCAAAGGCGTCAGCGGCTTCGATCACGTCCTTGTCCACCAGCCGTATGCCCAGATTGGTAAGTCGGATGACCGGCACAATAGCGTAGAGAATAATGGCGATGCCATAGAGTTTGGATTCGGTCACGCTGAACAGGAAGATCAGCGGGATCAGGTACACAAAAGGTGGTAATGTCTGCAGCATGTCCAGCACCGGTACCGTCAGGCGCTGCATCATGTTGCTGCGGGACATGGCTATCCCTATGGGCACACCGAACAGCACGCAGATAAGAGCGCAGACAAAGATGATCGACAGCGTTTCCATGGCGTATCGGTAGTAGTCGATAAAGGCCAGCAGGAACAGGCTCCCTGCTACAAAGCCGACCAGCTTCCAGGACTTGGTAACAAAGAAGACCACCGCGAGCAACAACGGTATAACGATCCACCAGGGTGTGTTCAGCATGCCGTAGAGTGTACCGTCGAGAGCCCAGCTGAGGGGCTGGGTTAAAGGATCCAGAACAACGCTCAGATTGTCCTTTATGGACAGAAAGCCCTCTTCAAGACCCTTTGTGAGATCACGGGACTGCGGAAAAGCCGCGCAGGATTCGTTAAGCGCGTCCATGGACGGAAAGGGGGTGTCCCAGAGGGACTCGGGTTCGCCGGTTGTTCCCTTGGTTTTCTGCAGTAACGCGGCCATCGACATGGGGGCATCACTCTGGCCTTCGGAACACCACTTCTCCAGTCCCAGTGATGAAAATATAAAATCGTAGGTAGCCATCGGCGGTCAGTTCCCCGTCACATTCAATTGGTAAGGCTCGTTTCGAGTTCCCCGGTATCGGAGTTGACAGGGCCGGAAGGACCGGCCCTGTCAGGGTAGGCAGGAGATTACTCTCCCATCACCTCAGCAAGGCGTTCCCTCGCTGAATCGTTCAGCCAGGATGACCACTCATCGCTGTTGTTACTCAGGTAATAGACGGCTGCTTCTTCAGCAGAGGCATTGTTGGAATCCATCCAGGCCAACAGTGCGCTCATGGTGGACGTCTTGAAGGTCATGTGGCTGAGCATTTCCGCCACTTCCGGCTCTCGCTCCTTGAAGTCGGTGGTGATGGAGGTGAGGATCGTTGCCGCAGGGAACTCAGATACGCCCGGATTCTCTGCGTTCTGGGTCTGATTGCGAGTGTGGACCTCGGGCTTGTACTCACCGAGCTCAACCCGAGTCATATCGTACTTGCCGAGAGGTACGGTGGGCCCCCAGTAATAGCCAAACCAGGGCTCTTCCGACTGAACCGCCGATGCCATGGATGAAGCCAGGGTCTCGCCGGAACCGTGGTTGAACACCTCAATGCCGGAGCTTTCCAGATCGAGCGCTCTGATCAGGTTGTCACTGACCACGCGGCAGCCCCAGCCGGTCGGGCAGTTGTTAAAGCGGTTGCCCACCAGGTCCGGATTTTCCATGACCCCTTCTATGGTGGTCAGTTCCGGGTGCTTCTCGGCCAGATAGGTAGGAATCCACCAGCCTTCAACACCACCCGGGTCCAGTACTTCGGCTACGCGCTCGATTTTGCCCTGTTCTTCCAGTTCCAGATAGGCTTCACCGGCGGAGTTGAGCCATAGTTCGGTAACAATGTCCGGCTCTCCATTTTCCGCAACTGAGGTAACGGCCGGAACGGTATCAGAAGGAACCACCGTTACATCGCAACCGTAACCCTGCTCCATGATGAATTTGGCAACACCGGTCACAACGGCGTTTGACGCCCAGCCCATCTCGGTGATTGATACTTCACCGCAATCGGCCTGGGCAAGTGCAGGAACGGACATCGCGCAAAGCAGCGCGACTGGCGTTAGCTTTCGCATGATTGGTTCTCCTTGTTGATTTTAAAAATACGCGGAAATACATCCGCTTGAGTGGTCCGGATGACCTCTCGAGAAGTGAAGACGCCTGATTGATATAGCGCTTTCAAAGGACAAGACAAGTGCTATGACCCCGGTTACTACGTATATGTAAGAGTAACGCCCTGAGCGTGAGTTACAAGGCATTCATGTAAAATGTCGCCTCAAGCTGAACACGCCGTCAGGTTTTTTGGCTGCACTGTCAACGAACTGAAGCAATTCTGCAGTAGCTTGAAGGGTTGTCCGAGACCGGAGAACCCCATGACTGAATTACGCGAATTGACCCCCCATTCTGCGGTTCCCACGGAACAGTCCCGCCGCAATAGCCGCCAGCGACACCTGCTGAGAACCTTTCTGCCGGAGATGGTTCGCCTGGAACGTATACTGGCAGAGGCGCCGGGTGGGGTTTCAGTGAGCACGCTCGCGCGGGTTGGCCTGAAAGAGCTCGGCCTGCCGATCTATCGGGTTGATCTCGGCAGTGGTTCGCCAGCCGCGCCGGTGGTCTTGCTGGTTGGGGGCGTGCACGGCCTCGAGCGTATCGGGAGTGAAGTGGTGATGGCCTGGCTACGTAACCTGCTCGCGCGGATTTCCTGGGACAGCCACCTTCAGGCTTTGCTGCAGAAAGTCCGGGTCACTCTGCTACCGATACTGAACCCGGGTGGCATGTACCTGAACCAGCGCAGCAATCCCAATGGGGTCGACCTGATGCGCAACGCGCCCATCACGGCCCAGGATCGCAGCGCCTTCCTGTTGGGCGGGCAGCGGTTTTCACCGCGCCTGCCATGGTTCATCGGGGATCCCGAGCAGGGCATGGAAGCAGAAAACCAGGCCCTGGAATCCGTGATCTCGGAACTCTTGCCTGGCCGTCCCTTCAGTGTTGCACTGGACTGCCACTCAGGCTTTGGCTGGCAGGATCAGATCTGGTTTCCCTATGCCTATCGCCGGCGGCCCATGCGACGGCTTGCATCGGTGATGGCCCTGAAGTTGATCTGGGAACAGGCGTGGCCGGAACACAACTATCGCTTCGAGCCCCAGTCCCGTCACTACCTGACCCACGGTGATCTATGGGATTACTTCTATAAAAAGATTAACCGCAGCGGCGAAGGGGCGTTTATTCCCCTCACTCTCGAGTTGGGCTCCTGGCGCTGGATCAAGAAACGTCCGAGACAGTTACTGCGCCTGGACGGATTCTTCAATCCCCTGGTTCCTCACCGGCATCGCCGGGTATTGAGAAGTCACCTGACCTTTATCGATTTCCTCCTCAGTGCCGCAGCCAATCATGAAAACTGGTTGCCGCACGGAGAAGCCGAGTCCATGCTTAGGGAAGCCGCTATCGCACACTGGTACAGGGACCATTACTGACAATGCACTGGATTCTGTTGCGTGGACTCACCCGGGAGCAGTCACACTGGGGAGCGTTTCCACGGCTGCTTGCAGATGCTTTTCCGGGACAGCAGTTTCATCTGGTGGACCTTCCCGGTACTGGCGTGCACTTCAATGACCCCTGTCCGGAGAGCATAGCGGCCATTCGTGAGAAAGTCCGACACAGTGTCGAACATATTCCTGGCCCCTACAGCTTGCTGGCACTTTCCATGGGCGGAATGGTCGCGCTGGACTGGGCCCAGCATGTACCTGCGGGAGAAATCCAGAACCTGGTATTGATCAACACCAGCTCCGGGTTCAGCAGGCCCTGGCACAGGATGAGGCCGGGGGCATGGCCCCGCATTGCGCGTTTGCTGTGCCGGCGTGAACTGTTTGATCGCGAGGCGGATATCCTGCGGCTGAGCTGCAACCGGCCAGTCGGCCTGGACACCATGAAGCACTGGTACAGCATACAACGCCAGCGCCCGGTCAATTTCCGCACTGCCTGGGCCCAACTGAAAGCCGCCGCCCGGTTCAGGCTGCAACCGGAACGGCCCCTGCCAGACGCTTTGTTACTGGCCAGCAAGGGCGATCGCGTTGTTCACTGGAAATGCAGTGAAGCGCTCGAGCAGCGCTGGCAGTGGACCCTGAAAGTGCATCCCACAGCCGGCCACGACCTTCCGCTGGATGACCCGGAGTGGATTATCCGCCAGATGAAAAGCTGGTTGCCGCGATAATTGCGGTTGCTTGACGCAACTGTTCTTCCGCGTCACTCTCCTATACGATTTATCGGTGTTTACCCATGATGATGTATGGAGCCCGGAACAATGAAAATTCTTGAGACCAAAACCGCCCCGAACCCGCGCAGGGTACGTATGTTCATGTCTGAAAAGGGATTGTTGGACAAGGCGGAGTTCGTTGAGATCGATCTCCTGAAAGGCGAGAACCTGACACCGGAGTACGCGGCCAGGAACCCGATGAAGAAAGTACCGGTATTGGAGCTGGATGACGGTACCTGTATCTCCGAAACCATGGCCATCTGCCGTTACTTTGAGGAAAGTTACCCGGACACGCCGAGCCTGCTGGGTGATACGCCATTGGAAAAAGCGTTGGTGGAACAGTGGCTGCGCTGGATCGAGTTCTCCCTCTCCATGCCTACGGGTATGTGTTTCCAGCACACCACCGGTTATTTCAAGGACCGGATGAACCCAATCAAGGAATGGGGTGAGGAGTGCCGAACCAGTGTGGAAAAGTTCCTGCACTTCCTTGATAAGCAGCTGGACGGAAGGGAATACATCTGCTGTGACCGTTTTACGGCCGCCGACATCAATGCCTTTACGTCAGTGGCATTTGCCCGCGTGGTAGATATCCGCATCAAGCCTGAGCAGACCAATCTCCAGGCCTGGTACGATCGCATCAAGCAGCGCCCTTCCGCCCAGGTTTAATCACTGACAGCAGGCATTGCATCAGCCGATCCGGCGATTTCGACCCGGTTTCGCCCTTTGTGCTTGGCACGGTAAAGGGCTTCATCAGCCCGGCTGACAACGGCGTCGATGTCATCGCCATTCTGAAAGCTGGCGACACCCAGGCTGATGGTCTGATGAATACGGTTGTCGCCTGCTGCAATGGTTGAATCCGCCATGGAGGCCCGGAGCTTTTCCGCAGCTTCCTGGGCGCCAGCGCTGTCGGTGTCCGGCAACAATATCAGCAGTTCCTCTCCGCCCCAGCGGCAGAGTGCGTCCTGCCGCCTTAGCGCACCTTCAAGTCGTCTTGCGGTCTCCTGGAGCACCAGGTCTCCGGCATCATGCCCAAAGACATCATTCACCTTTTTGAACAGGTCGAGGTCACCGAGGATCAGACTGAACGGTGTGCCGGCCCTCTGTGCATGTTGCAGCTCATGATTCAGCAGTGGCCATATCGCCCGCCGGTTCAGTAGCCCGGTTAACTGGTCCGTTGCGGCCATTTCCCCGAGCGTCTGGCGGGCTTCGAATTCACTGGTAAGCACTCTTCGCAGGGCTTCCATCACTATTATGCCGATGAGCATCATCATCAGAGGGTCGAAAAACAGTGGCAGGATATCCGTGAAGGCGATGCCCAGAGATGCGGCTGCACCGGCAAACAGCCCCAGGGGAAGCAGGAACAGCAACGCCCATTCTTTGATGCCCCTTACGGCCAGTACTGACACACCAAAGAAACTGATCACCAGGCCATTGCTGATCTGATAAAGCCCTGAGGTACCGGTTTTCAGATAAAGCAGTAGCATGGACAGAATCATTGCCATAACGGACAGCCCCATCAACCTTAGAAAATACCGACTGGGCCAACGGAAGCCACCCAGATAATGCCCGACCAGAGTCATCGATGATGTCAGAATGACGGGTAATCGGAGCAGAAACTCAATACCCAGTAATTCTGAGCTGTGGACGTTACGCAGAGGATGGGAAAACTGGTAAATGAACACGGTAATCAGCAGCAGCCAGGCGGCCACCACGGCAACTTTGCTTTCCAGGGCCTGCAGGTGAGCTTCGTAGGCAGGTTGCCACTTCTCCGGGATCGCTGGCCCTGAAAGTTTCATAGTGGAACTACTCTTTCGATTCTTGATTGTTCTTTATCGCGATCTTTAAGGAAGTGGTTGCATAAAGCAATGCAGTAAAGGGTGTACCTACATGGAGTAGGATAACAAGCCAGAGGATGATCATCGGTGGTAGAGAGGGTGTCTCCGGCACGCTAGAATGAAGCCCTTCTTTTCAACAACCCGGCAATTCACGCTTAAGGAACAGGTTACTGGCCCATGACACAGCTCCCGCCATTACAGTGCGCCCTGGAGGCAATCGACCAGGCCAACCAGGCAGACCCTAACCAGGAGCAGGTTGGTAAGGATCTGCTCCCGAAAGAGTACGCCTACAGCCTGCATATGACCCGGTGGCTGTACGATCTTGAGCCTGAGCCGTCAGAACGGATGCAGATTGCGTGCCGGGCCCAGCATATCGAGCGCTGGACCATGCCTCGCGGTGACTTCCCGGAAGGGCGCAAGGCCTATTACGAATGGCGCCAAGCCTGTGGCAGGATGCATGGTCGGCGGGCAGCGGAGATCATGCTGGCGTGCGGGTACCCGAAAGCGGAGTGCGCGCGGGTTGAAACCATTCTGACCAAGCGGGAGTTGCGCAAGGACGAGGACACCCAGTTGCTGGAAGACGTGGCCTGTATGGTATTCCTGGAGCGTTACTTTGCGGATTTCTACGAACAGAATGCCGATTATGACCGGGAAAAATGGCTACGCATTGTCCGCAGAACCTGGAGCAAGATGTCCGCGCGGGGGCATGAGGCTGCGCTGAAGCTGGCCGAAGGGATGCCAGCGCATTTGTTGGCGCTGTTGCAGGAGGCTTTGGCTGAATCTGGTAAGTGACTCTGGGTACACAGGCCAGCTGGTAGGCCCGGCCTGAATCGGCTTCTGAGTCAGCACTCTTAAAAAAACAGCTCTTGCAGTTTGTCGCCAGGTTCCTCAGCCCGCATAAAGGACTCGCCTACCAGGAAGCCATAGATGCCGCGACTGGTCATGGTCTCGACATCGTCACGGGTCATGATGCCACTTTCTGTGATCGTCAGGCGATCTGTGGAAATCCGTTGGTGCAGGTCGAATGTGGTATCCAGAGAGACGTCGAAGGTGTGCAGGTTGCGGTTGTTGATGCCCACCAGCGGAGTTTTCAGCGTGAGGGCATCGTCCATCTCCTCGCCGTCGTGAACCTCCACCAGCACATCCAGCCCGATTTCGTGGGCGATGCCTTCCAGTTCCTGCATCTGATCTCTGGTCAGGCAGGCGGCGATCAACAGGATGCAATCCGCACCAATAGCCCGGCTCTCATAGACCTGATACGGCGCTACCATGAAGTCCTTGCGGATCACTGGCAGGCTGCAGGCGGCACGGGCAGCTTTCAGGTAGTCTTCGTGGCCCTGAAAGAAATCTTTGTCAGTGAGCACGGACAGGCAGGCCGCGCCGCCCTTTTCGTAGCTTTCGGCGATAGCTTCAGGCACAAAGGGATCGCGGAGAATGCCTTTGCTGGGGGAGGCCTTTTTAATCTCGGCAATCACAGCGGGAGTTCTTGCGTTAATTCGTGTCCGCAGAGCGTCAGCGAAACCACGTGCAGGCGGTTGGTCGCCCGCCATGGCTTTCAGATCTGCAATGGAAACTTTCGGTTTCCGCTCACCAATCTCCTCCCATTTCCGGTCAACGATTTTCCGCAGAATGGTGGGAGTCTTATCCAAATGTCTGTCAGTCATATCAGGCCCGTTTCAGAAACACTGGGAAAAGTCAGCCAGCTCAGACATCTTGCCGGCGGCCAGGCCGGAGCCCATGGCATCCAGGGCCATCTCCACGCCTTCCCGGGGAGTTCTGGCCAACCCGGCAACGTAGATGGCTGCGCCAGAGTTCAGGGCAATCAGGTCGCGGGCTTTTTCGGCCGTTTCATCGTGACCACGGCCGAAGGCGGCCCGGATCAGTTTCAGTGAATCCTCGGCCGTATCCACGGTCAGTCCGACAAGAGCCTGGCTCTTGATGCCAAGATCTTCCGGGGTGATTTCGTACTCCGTGACCTCGCCGTTTTTAAGCTCCGCAACGTACGTGGAACTGGCCAGGCTGATTTCGTCCAGCCCGTCTTTCGAGTGCACAACCATGATGTGTTCGGCGCCCAATCGTTGCAGAACCTCTGCCATGGGGCGGCACAGCTCTTTCGTGAACACACCGATCAACTGGCGCTTGACGCTGGCCGGGTTGGTCATGGGGCCGAGGATATTGAAAATGGTACGGCAACCCAGCTCCTTGCGCGGGCCAATGGCGTGTTTCATGGCGCCGTGGTGAGCCGGGGCGAACATGAAGCCGACGCCAATCTCTTCCACACAGCGTGCGACTTCTTCGGGTTTCATCTGCAGGTTGATCCCGAGATTTTCCAGCAGATCCGCGCTGCCGCTCTTGGAAGAGACCGCACGATTACCATGCTTGGCCACAAACCCGCCAGCGGCAGCCACCACAAAAGAAGCGGCAGTGGAAACGTTGAACAGGTTAGCTCCGTCACCACCGGTGCCCACGATATCCACCAGCGGCTCGGCGTTGACGGTCACTCTGGTTGCCAACTCACGCATGACTTCGGTGGCACCGGTAATTTCGTCGATGGTTTCACTTTTCAGGCGCAGGCCCATCAGAAAAGCCCCGATCTGCGCATCGGTGGCTTCGCCTTTCATGACGATGCGCATAACGTCCTTCATTTCCTCGGTGGACAGGTCCAGATTCGAGGCAATGCGGTTGAGTGCTTCTTTCATGTCCATGTGTTGGCCTCTTATTTTGTCTTCAGAAAGTTGCGCAGTAGCTCGTGCCCTTGCTCAGTCATAATAGACTCAGGGTGGAATTGAACCCCCTCAATGGGCAAAGTCTTGTGTCGAACGCCCATGATTTCTTCCACGGAGCCATCCTCATTGCGAGTCCAGGCAGTCACTTCCAGGCAATCCGGCAAGCTTTCCTTGTCGATCACCAGGCTGTGATAGCGAGTTGCCTGCAATGGATTGCTCAGGCCACGGAACACGCCCTGGTCGTTGTGATACACCGGTGACACCTTGCCGTGCATCACCCGCCCGGCGCGGATCACCTTGCCGCCATACACCTGCCCGATGGCCTGGTGGCCCAGGCACACGCCCAGGATCGGCAGCTTGCCGGCAAAGTGGCGGATGGCGGCCATGGAAATGCCCGCCTCGTTGGGCGTGCAGGGCCCCGGGGAGATCACCAGGCGCTCCGGCTTCAGGGCCTCGATTTCCTCTACCGTAATTTCGTCATTGCGGTACACATGAACATCTGCACCCAGCTCCGCGAGGTACTGCACCACGTTGTAGGTGAAGGAATCGTAGTTATCGATCATCAGCAACATAATCTGTCCCTCCGCCTCAGTGGTCGAAATCGTTGTAGGTCATGGCCACCGCACGGAAGATCGCGCGGCCCTTGTTCATGGTTTCCTTCCACTCGAGGCGGGGCACCGAATCGGCCACCACGCCGGCGCCGGCCTGGATATGCAGGGTGTTGTCCTTGATCACGGCGGTGCGGATGGCAATGGCGGTATCCATGTTGCCGTTGAACGACAGGTAGCCCACGGCGCCGCCGTAAACACCCCGTTTCACCGGCTCCAGTTCATCAATGATTTCCATGGCGCGGATTTTCGGGGCGCCGCTCAGGGTGCCGGCGGGCAGGGTGGCACGCAGGACATCCAGGCAGCTGGTGTTCTCTTTCAGGCGGCCGGTGACGTTGGAGACGATGTGCATCACGTGGGAGTAACGTTCCACGATCATCTTGTCGGTCAGTTTCACCGTGCCGGTTTCCGATACCCGGCCGGCGTCGTTGCGGCCCAGGTCGATCAGCATCAGGTGCTCGGCAATTTCCTTGGGGTCGGCCAGCAACTCGGCTTCCAGGGCCTTGTCCTCGGCATCGGTGGCGCCGCGTTTGCGGGTGCCCGCGATGGGGCGCACGGTGACTTCCTCGTCTTCCACCCGGGCCAGGATTTCCGGCGAGGAGCCGACGATGTGGAAGTCCTCCAGGTCCAGGAAATACATGTAGGGGGAAGGGTTCAGCACCCGCAGTGAGCGATAAAGGTTCAGCGGAGGCGCTTCGAACGGAATCGACATGCGCTGGGAGATGACGGTCTGCATCACATCGCCGTCCAGCACGTATTCCTTGATCTTGCCGACAGCCGCTTCGAACTTTTCCTGGTTAAAGCCGGAGATGAAGTCGCTCTCGTCCACCGTCTTGCCGCGCAGGTGCTCCGGGGTACGGGGTGCGTTGGCAGTCTGGCGGTGCAGTCGCGACTCCAACTCATCAATGCGTTGCATAGCCTGTTCATAGGCGCCTTCCTGGCTGGGGTCGGCATGGACGATCAGATGCAGCTTGCCGCGCAGGTTGTCGAACACCACCACCTCGTCGGATACCATCAGCAGGATATCGGGCGTACCGATCTTGTCCGGAGGGCAACGCTTGCGCAGTCGCTTTTCAATATAGCGCACGGTGTCGTAGCCGAAGTAGCCCACCAGACCGCCATTGAAGCGCGGCAACTCGTCCAGGTCCGGCGCGTTGAAGCGGGCCTGGTAGTCTTCCACAAAGGCGAGTGGATCGTCCGCCGTCGTCTCCTCCACTACCTTGCCGTCGCGGGTAATGGTGATGTCGTGGTCGTAAACCTTGAGGATTTCGCGACTGGGCAAGCCGATGATGGAGTAGCGGCCCCACTTCTCGCCACCCTGCACGGACTCGAACAGGTAGGAATAAGGGCCGCTGGCCAGTTTGAAATAGGTGCTAAGGGGCGTATCCAGGTCGGCGAGGACTTCGCGGTATACAGGGATACGGTTAAAGCCGGCCTCGGCGAGCTCGGCAAAATGCTCGGGTGTCATGGTAACGATTCCTGAAATCTGATCGGTATGGTGGTTTTTCGGGCGGCATTCAGCCGGTACGCCATCGCCACCATCGTGTTGCGCGGGTTGTCAGTATGCCTCGCGCTGTCATCAGACTCAGTCCCTGCACGGCAGGAATCTCCCGAATTGAAGGTTTCAAAATCAATATCCTGTGAGATTACAAAAGCTGCGCCAGGGAATCAACAACTGCGTCCGCCCCCAGTGAATCCACCGGTGCCCCGTAATTGTAACCATAACGTACCGCTACAGAGGGTATGCCCGCCGCCAGGGCGGCGCTGATGTCGGTGACCGAGTCCCCTACCATAACCGTGGTGCCCCGGGTGCCGCCGAGTTCGGTCATGGCGTGGATCAGTGGCTGTGGGTCCGGCTTGCGCACCGGCAGGGTGTCACCGCCAACGCTGATGTCGAACCAGTGCTCAATGCCCATCTGCTCAAGCAACGGCGCCACGAACTGTTCCGGCTTGTTGGTAACAATGCCCATGCGGCAACCGTAGTCAGCCAGCCTGGTCAGGCATTCTTCCACACCTTCGTAGAGCACGGAATGCTGGCCGTTCAGGTTTCCGTAGGCGTGGTAGAACATGGCCAGGGCATCGTTGAACAGCGCATCGTCCTTTTCAGTGGCCGGTTCCCAGTCCGCCCGTCCGGCAAGGGAGCGGCGTACCAGAACACCGGCGCCATTGCCGACCCACTGGCGAACATTGTCGATGCCGGCTTTGCGGCGACCTAGCTGTTCCAGCATGGAATCAATGGCCGCCGCCAGGTCGGGGGCGCTGTCCACCAGCGTGCCGTCCAGGTCGAACAGTGCAACCCCTGGCCAGCGCTGGCTGAACAGTCCTGCGAGGCTCATTGGTTCGAGCCCTGTTTGGCCAGTTCCAGTTCCGCCCGCATTCTGTCGATGGTGGCTTTGTAGTCGTCGGTATTGAAGATGGCAGAGCCGGCGACAAAAGTATCGGCACCAGCCTCGGCGATCTCGCGGATGTTGTCGGTTTTCACGCCACCGTCGATTTCCAGGCGGATATTGCGGCCACTGGCATCAATGCGCTTGCGGGCTTCCCGCAGCTTGTCGAGGGTGCCGGGAATGAATTTCTGGCCACCAAAGCCGGGGTTCACGGACATCAGCAGGATCATGTCCAGCTTGTCCATGACGTGGTCAATGTAGTGCAGCGGCGTGGCCGGGTTGAACACCAGGCCTGCCTTGCAGCCGCCCTCGCGAATCAGCTGCAGCGAGCGGTCAATGTGGTTCGATGCTTCCGGATGGAAGGTGATGTAGCTGGCGCCCGCATCGATAAACATGCGGATCAGATCGTCCACCGGGGACACCATCAGGTGAACATCGATGGGTGCGGTCACGCCATGCTTGCGCAGGGCTTCACAGACCATGGGGCCGATGGTCAGGTTGGGCACATAGTGGTTGTCCATGACATCGAAATGGACAATATCGGCACCGGCGGCCAGTACGTTATCGACTTCCTCGCCCAGTCGGGCAAAATCGGCTGACAGGATGGACGGGGCAATCTGGTAAGGGTTCATGACGGCTCTCTCGAACTATTGATAAAAATATCGACGATGGCGTGTGCAGCGGTCCCTGCTTCAGAGCGTGCTAGTCTATCAGTTCGATGGTGATTTTTCGCACGGAATGAGTGACAGCCTGTGAGCAAATGGTTTGAAAGACTGGTTATTCCTCCTTTGATAATCCTTGCCAGCGTTTTTGTCGCTGGTGCACCGGCAGTGGTGGCTCAGGACGATGGGGAACCGCAGGGCGTAGAGGCGGAAGCCTCTGCTGCCAACCGCGAAAGGGCGATGATCTCATCGGGGCTGGACTCAGACACAATCGCGGCAAAGTGGCCGGACGCTGCCGTCTGGCTGGGGCTACCGGAAGAAGAGCGGGTGCTGGCACTGTTTGCGCCGGAAGCAGACACCCCCGCGCAGGGCGCCCTGGTGATTCTTGCCGATGAGGGTCAGTCTGCAGCCTCCGGGCTGGCGGGGGCCCTGCGCCAGCCCATGGCGCGAGCTGGCTGGGCGGTAATGACGCTGGGGCTGGAGCCACCGCCTTTTGCGCTTCAGCAGGCCCACAGGCAGCAAGCGGCAGCCGCCCCTGAGCAATCGCAGGAAGGCGAGGACGTCGGGTCGGTCATGATTGACGTGATGGACAGTGTCGACGTGGAAGCTCTGGAAGATCAGTACCGAACCCGGATCCAGAAAGCCCTGGCAATGTCGGTAGGACACCTTGAGGACCGCGGGTATGAGCGGGTGGCTGTCGCCGGCATTGGCCTGGCAGCGGGCCATGTTGCGCGGATGACAGGCACCGAGGGTGGTGATGTGTCCGAGCTGATCTGGATTGCGCCGGTGTTTGACCACAACGATTCGGCTGCCCTGACGGAATGGCTTTCGGGTGGCGGGCAAATCAGGGTGCTGGAGCTTCACAGTTCCCGTGCACCGAAGACAATGGCGGGCGCGGGGTTCAGGTCGCCGAAGCAGCGTGAGGCAGCATTCCGGCGGGAAGGAATTACTACCTATACCCGGCAACCGGTTGCGATGGCAGAGCGCCCGGAGCCCCGGGATGCACCCGCGCTGGCCAACCGGGTATCCGCCTGGCTGGCGTCAGACCGATAAAGGTGGTCAGCCACCGACGGCACTGGACGACCCGATAACCACCCCGCCACAACTGATGGCATCACCGGTCAAAGCCGCAGGTTTGCCTTCAATCATCACCGTCGGGCTGCCGGCCGCAATCGCACGCGGGTGCGGCGGGTGTTTGGGCTTGGAGTGCATGGCGAGCTGGTCACCAAGACGCGCGACGGGCTTGCCGTCAATCAGGACAGTGGCGCTGCCGGTAATGACCGGGGTGGGAGGGAAGCCGTTGTGGTCGGTTCCGATGTCTCCGAGGAGGACGAGTTTCTTGCCCATGGGAATGCTCCTTTTCGATGGGTCACTCAGGCCGCTGTTCCGTGGGCCCGTTCCAGATATACGTTCAACGGCGGAAGTCTAGCAAGCCTGGCTTTGAATTCAAAACCCAGAGTTCAAACCGACAGACGCTTACTGATCAGCTCCCACGCCTGCTGGTATCTCAACAACCGGTCCTTGGCTTTGGCGAGTTCCGCAGGGCTGAGATCCTGCTGCGCCAGCTTGTCCGGATGGCACTCCGATACTTTTTTTCGGTAGGCCCGTTTGATGATCTCCCGCGAATCCCGGCGGGTAACCCCCAGAAGCTGGCACGCCTGCTCAAAGGTGGAAGGGCGTGGCTGGGCTTCCGGTTCGGTGATCCAGACCTTGCAGGCGTAGCTCTCCAGGATGTCGTCACTGACCCGGATGGGCAATCCGATCTGGTCGATGGCGTCCTCGCAGCGATAGCGCCTGGATTTCTCCGGCCGCCCCTGCAGTTGTGCCGCATGGCACAGGCAGATGGCGACACGCAACGCGGGAGACGGCCAGATCCGGTGGGTCAGCTTGAGGCCAAGGGCTTTCAGGGTGGGGATGCGTTCGGCTGTCTTACCTTTGCGAAAATGGCCAATCGCCTTTCGGCGCTGGCGTGGGGACAGTTTCAGGGCTTTCATCAGCCCTTCGGCAAAGCCGACGTCTTTCTCTGTCACCCGTCCTTGCGACTTGGCGATGTAGCCGAGGAAAAAGAACAGGCTGCGGCGACACCAGCGCGGTAATTGCGTTCTGATCAGCAGCTCGTTGGCCTGATGGCCGCAGGCTGCCAGCTCCCCGAGCAGTTCGCTGAACTCGGCTTCCATGCGTGCCGGAAGGCTGCTATCCCTGGAGTCGGAGGTCATGGCTCAGCTCTCGCTTCCTTTGAGTTTGCGGTCCAGCTCGCGGAGCCGTTCCGGCGTGCCGATATCCATCCACTGTCCGGTGTGGTGCAGGCCCCTGACCTGTTTTCGCGCCATAGCGTTTCTCAATAGGGGAGCAAGCTTCCGGGCGCCGGGCAGAAGCCCTTCGAACAGCCGGCGATTAAGCAGGCTGATGCCGGTAAAGGTCAGCATCTCTGGCCCGGTTTCGGTAACTGTGCCGTCCTGGTGCAGGCAGAAATCCCCGGCCGGGTTGTGAACCGGGTTGTTGGTCATCACCAGCAGGACCTCGGCATTTTCGGGCGGAGTGAGCTGCGCGAGGTCGAAGTCGCACCAGATGTCGCCATTGATCACCGCGAACCATTCATCCCCGGCGCTGGTCAGCAAGGGCAGGGCCTGGATGATGCCGCCGGCGGTTTCCAGCGGTTCGCGTTCCCTTGAATACTCGATGGACACTCCCAGCGCGTCGCCATTGCCCAGTTCGTCCTCAATCTGCATGCCCAGCCAGGCGTGGTTGATCACCAGTTGCCGGAAGCCAGCCGTTTTCAGTCGTTCCAGGTGATGCACGATCAGCGGCTTGTCACCGGCGGGAAGGAGCGGTTTGGGTGTTGTCAGAGTCAGCGGCCGCATGCGCTCGCCCTTGCCGGCCGCGAGGATCATGGCTTTCACTGGCCGGATGTCTCCACTGGGCCGATCTGTTGTTCGATGGCGGGCACCACGGTGTCGGTCAGCCACTCATGGAAGTGGCGCAGGGCGGCCTGCCTGCTGCTGGCCTCCACCAGGTAGCCTACGGTACGGGGAACGTCCTTCAGGAATCCGGTCTTGCCATCACGGATTGCCAGCCTGGCGAAGATGCCGGCGGCTTTGAGATGGCGTTGCATTCCCATGAGCTCCAGCCATTGGCGGAAGGTCGCCTGATCGGCCTTGTGCAGGGCGGCATCCTTACTGAGCAGTCGAAACTGTTCTGTCCATTGGCGGATGCGCTCCTCCGGCCAGCGGATGTAGCAGTCTTTCAGCAGTGATACCAGGTCATAGGTGACCGGGCCGCGCACAGCATCCTGGAAGTCGATCACGCCGGGTCTGTCGGTACCCGTGCGGACCAGCAGGTTGCGGGAATGATAGTCCCTGTGCACGGCCACTTCTGGCTGGGCCAGGGCGCTTTCACGCAGGAAAGCGAAGGTGGTCTCTAACAGGGCCCGCTCTCCATTGCCAAGTGTCAGCCCCAGCTGTCGGGTCAGCAGCCAGTCCGGGAACAGGTTCATCTCGCGCTCCAGCAGAGCGGTGTCGTAGGCTGGCAACGGATAATCCGGTGTGTCGCCGGCGCCCTGGATGCGAACCAGCTCCTCCATCGCAGCCCCGTAAAGCCGGTCGGCATTGCCGGTATTCAGCGCGCTGAGCATCAGTTGGTCACCGAAATCCTCCAGCAGCAGGAAGCCGCGGGTCAGATCCTCATAAACCACGTCCGGCACCGCAATGTCCAGGCTGCGCCAGTGATGGGCAATGGCGACAAAGGGTTTGCAGTCTTCATGTTCAGGGGGCGCGTCCATCACAATGTAATGTTGCGATCCGGTGCCATGGGGGTCGCCGCTGACCCTGAAATAACGCCGGAAGCTCGCATCCCCGGATACCGGCTGGGGTGTTGCCTGGTCAAAACCGGGAAGGCTTCTGACCCACTGGGTGAGCATTGTCAGGCGGGTATCCATGGGTTAGCTGGTTTCCTGGCTCAGAAATGAGTGACGTATGAACCTTCCGGTTCATTGCGGAAAGTTAGCAGATCAGTATAGAGGCGGTAAAACGGTTTTGCAGCAATGGCTGGTTTCGGCCGGTTTCCGTTAACAAGGCAAAGGGTGGCGTGTAAACTAGGCCGCTGTTGAATTGTCTCTGACATCTGCAAACCCATTCACGACAGGAACCTTCTCATCGTGCCAGCCCTACCAAGGAAGCTGCGAACACAGACGCACCGAATGCGGCACTGGTCAGGGTGTGTGACTGTTTTTGTGGCGGGCTGTTTGGCGTTGGCGCTTTCACCAGCGGTAGTGGCTCAGTCGTCGCCGTCTGCGGCAGAGATCGACTGGCGGCCCAAATCGGAGTTGCCTGAGGAGGTTCGCCGCTCCCTGCCGGATTTCTGTGAAGGAGGCTACCTGCCTTCGGTTGTGCCGTCGATCGCGCCGACGGGTGCGAACGCAGAGGCAGTGGCTGACAGCAGGCAGGCCCCTCTGCGGGCCAGTGGCCTCAATGCCAGGTACGAGATTGACAACGAGCTCTATCTTCGTGGGGATGTTCGTCTGCAACAGGCGGGCTTCAGGGTCACCGGGTCAGAGGCACGTTACAACCAGGCTGCGGGCTCTGTCGCTATTGAGGGGCCGCTGACCAGTCGTGGTGAAGGGTTTCTGCTGACCGGTGAACGCGCGAACTACGATGTAAACAGCGGCAGGGTGGATATCAACACGGCCACCTTCCTTTTGCATGGCCCGGAAATGCGAGGCTCTGCCGGTCAGCTGTCCCGTACAGCGGAAGACCAGGTGCAAATACGCCAGGGCTCGCTGACCACGTGCGCCCCTGACAGCAACGACTGGGCCATTGTGGCCTCTGACATTCAACTGGACCAGGGCGAGGGGGTAGGTACAGCGAAGCATGTGCGCCTGGAAATCAGCGATATTCCGGTGTTTTACTGGCCTTACGCCAGTTTTCCTATCGATGACCGCCGCAAGACCGGCTTCCTTTATCCCTCTTTCGGTACGTCCAATACTGGCAGCGGCGCCTTTCTCTCCGTGCCTTACTATCTGAACCTGGCGCCCCATTACGATGCGACCCTGACACCCCAGTATATCCATGGGCGCGGTCTGTTTACCGAGGCCGAAGGGCGTTATCTGAGCAGCCTGGGGGAGTCTGTGCTGCAGGTGGGCTATGCCGGTAACGATTCCGAGTTTGAGCGTGAATTCCCCGGTGAAGATGGCGAACGCTGGGGCCTGGATTTCAGCACCCGGGCCGCCTTTGGGGGCGGCTGGAATGGCTACGGTGACTATTCCGTGGTCAGTGATGACGACTATCTGAGTGACCTGAACCGCACTCTTCAGATCAACCGCGCGACCCACCTGCTCCGGCGTGGTGGTGTGCGCTACCGGGATTCTTCACAGTATTTCGAGACCTATCTCAGCGGTTACCAGACCATCAGTGATTTCATTGCTGATGAAAACATTCCCTATTCGCAATTGCCGGAAGTTATATACGGTGCCGCCTTCGATGCCGGCCCTGCAGAACTGTCACTGGAAAGCCAGTACACCTACTTTTACCGTGACAATGCCGACCTGACCGGTCTGGATCGTGCCAACGGCCAGCGCGTCAGGGCCATCCCGGAGGTGGCGCTTCCGGTGCGGGCGCTCTGGGGCTACGCGCGGCCATCAATCAGCGTGGACTATACCCGTTACGAACTGGAGGATTACAACCTGAGGGAGCCGGGGTTTGACCGCACCGTACCGGTGGCGGAATGGGACTCCGGTCTATACTTTGACCGACAGTCCAGCCTGTTTGATATCCCCTATAACCAGACCCTGGAGCCCCGCCTCTATTACGCCTGGGCGGATGCAGACGCAGACCAGACGTTTATCCCGGATTTTGATACCACCATCCGTTCATTCAGCTTTGACCAACTGTTCCAGCGCAACCGTTTCAGCGGTGGTGACCGTGTTGGCGACACCAACCAGCTTACCGTGGCACTGACCAGCCGCTTCAATGATCTGTTGACAGGCGCCGAGCGGGTGCGGTTCAGCATCGGGCAGGTGCACTATTATGATGACCGGGAAGTGACCCTGGCCGGACAGGGTGGTTCCGACGCCAGCGATTCACCACTGGCCGGTGAGATGATTCTGCGGCCGGTTGATGGGCTGGAAATCCGGACCGCCGGGTTGTGGGAGCCGGATACCCAAAAAACCGAGGAAGGCCGCAGCCAGCTGATATTTCACTCACCTGACTATCGCTATCTGGCCAGTGTGGGTCACAGCTATCGGCGAAATGAATTCGAACAGTCGGATATCGGGGGCGTTGTTCCTGTCACAGACCGTGTTAGTCTGATCGGCCGCTGGGTCTACGATTCGCAGCTTGATCGTACGGTCGGCTCACTGGCCGGGCTGGAATACAACAATTGTTGCTGGAGTGTCCAGCTGGTGCATCAGAACTATCTGACGGACGATCAGGAACTTGAAAGTCGCATGCTGTTCCAGATCCAGCTCAAGGGGTTGGGTGGCAGCGGCGGATCGTCCGACGAAATATCCGAAGCCATATACGGTTTTGATGAAAGGGAACGTCGCCGGTTCGGCGGTCGCTGAATGTTGATAAGTCCGGGTGCGGTGTGTCCGGCGAGAGGCAGTATTTTTCCATACAGAGGTGACTATGAAGGCGAACCTTCGCCATTGTGCACGAATACTACTGGTACTGATGGTTGTGGCCCTGTCTGCAACTGTGCAGGCCGAACGCAAGCTGCTTGATCAGGTGGTTGCGGTGGTCAATGACGATGTCATTCTGCAGTCCGAGCTGGAAGCCCGGATCAACACCATTGTGGGCCGACTGAGTGCCCAGGGTACCGGTCTGCCACCCCGTGACATTCTTGAAGAGCGGGTGCTTGAACAGCTGATTACCGAGTCGATCCAGCTGCAGATGGCCGACAGGGCCGGTATGCGCATCAGCGATAACGAGCTCAACGAGACCATGGCGTCCATTGCCCGGCGCAACGACATGACGCTGGCACAGTTTGAGCAACAGCTGGCTCAGGAAGGGGTTACCTACCGCGAGGCCCGTGAACAGATCCGCAATGAAATGATCACCAGCCGGGTCCAGCAGCGCCAGGTAGGCAATCGTGTGCGGGTAACGGACCGGGAAGTACAGAATTATCTTGACGCCATGGCGGGCCAGGGCCGCAGTAACGCGGAATACGAGCTTGCGCACATCCTCGTCGAGGTGGACGATTTTAATGACGAGGAAGAAGTCAGTGCTGCCCGCGAGAAAGTAGAAGCGCTGCGTGAAGACATATCTTCCGGCAGGGACTTTCGCGAGGTTGCCGTGGCCGAATCCGACGCCAACAATGCCCTCGACGGCGGCAATATGGGCTGGCGAGCGGAGAATCGGCTGCCGTCACTGATTGCTGACGTGGTGCCAGACCTGGAACCGGGGACGGTTTCGCCGGTTCTGCAGAACAACAGTGGTTTTCACCTGGTCATGGTTATGGATCGCCGGGGTGGTGATCAGGCCCAGGTGATCGAGCAGTCCAGGGTTCGCCATATTCTTGTGCGCACCTCGGAAACGGTGTCTGAGAGCCAGGCGGAAGAAACTATCCGGGAACTCTATCAACAGCTGGAGAGCGGCGCTGATTTCGGTGCGCTTGCCCGGGAGTACTCCGACGACCCGGTGTCCGGCTCCGACGGCGGCAACCTTGGCTGGGTCAGCCCGGGACAGATGGTGCCGGAGTTTGAGCAGGCGATGATGGCGGCCGATGTCGGCGAGCTGAAAGGGCCCTTCAGGTCTCAGTTTGGCTGGCATATTCTGCAAGTGCAGGAGCGCCGCCAGCAGGACATCAGTGGTGATATCCGGGAATCCGAGGCGCGGCAGGCAATTTATCGCCGCAAGTTTGATACCGAGCTGCAGAACTGGCTGCGGGAAATCCGCGACGAAGCCTTTATTGAGTTCAAGAACGGCTATTCCGGAGACACCAGCGAGTCATGAAACAATCGGTCACCCTTGCATTGACAGCAGGCGAGCCGGCGGGCATCGGCCCGGAACTGTGCCTGCAACTGGCCCTGGAGGAACGTCAGCCGGGGATAGTCGTGGTGGCCTGTAAACACCTGCTGCAAGCCCGGGCACAGCTGATCGGTCTGGCTGTGGAGCTGGAAGACTGGAAACCCGGAAGCCGGGCAGCCACCGAGCCGGGCCGGCTTTCTGTCTTGCATGTTGACGGGCTGGCCTCCACCGACGCCGGCAAGCTAGACCCGGCCAATAGTGCCTATGTCGTGGAAACGCTGCGAACCGCTGCCCGGGGCTGTCTCGACGGAATATTTGACGGCATGGTGACAGCCCCTGTGCACAAGGGCGTCATCAACGATGCCGGCATCGCGTTCAGCGGCCACACCGAATTCCTGCAGGAAGTCTGTGGTGTTGAACGGGTGGTGATGATGCTGGCCACCGACGAGCTACGGGTAGCACTGGTCACCACTCACTTGCCCCTGAAAGACGTCTCCGCGGCAATCACCCCCGAGCGTCTGACCCAGGTCACCCGTATTCTCGACGCTGACCTGCGCAAATACTTCGCCGTCGAACACCCGGTAATCCTGGTTGCCGGCCTCAACCCTCACGCTGGCGAAGGCGGCCATCTGGGCAGGGAAGAAATCGACGTTATAGAGCCTACCCTGGAAAAACTCCGCCAGGAAGATATCACCCTGACCGGCCCGTTACCGGCCGATACCCTGTTTACTCCCCATTGGCTGGACAACGCTGATGCGGTGTTGGCCATGTACCATGACCAGGGCCTGCCGGTACTCAAGTTCCAGGGCTTCGGCCGGGCCGTTAACATAACCCTCGGCCTGCCCATCGTTCGCACCTCCGTCGATCACGGCACCGCCCTCGACCTGGCTGGCACTGGCAAGGCAGGCGCAGGCAGCCTGAAAACCGCGATCAGAGTGGGTGAGCAAATGGCAAAATCTGCAAAAAGAGAAACCTTCGAGTGAGTAACAAACACGGCCATCAGGCCAGAAAACGCTTCGGCCAGAATTTTCTCCACGACCCAGGCGTGATCGAGCGCATCATTCGCGCCATCAACCCCAAGCCGGACGACGCCCTGGTGGAGATCGGCCCCGGCCTTGGTGCCCTCACCGAAGAAATGCTCGCGGTGAATCCCAACCTCCAGGTGGTCGAGCTGGATCGTGACCTGATCCCGGTGCTCAGAACCAAGTTCTTCAACTACCCCAATTTACGGATTCACCAGGCGGACGCCCTCAAGTTTGATTTTGGTGAGCTTGTGGATGACAAGCCACTGAGAATCATCGGCAACCTGCCGTACAATATTTCCACGCCACTGATCTTCCACCTGCTGGGCCACTCGGGCGTGGTGCAGGATATGCACTTCATGCTGCAGAAAGAAGTGGTACAGCGGCTGGCGGCCGTTCCCGGGGACAACAACTACGGCCGACTGGGTATCATGGCGCAGTACTTCTGCCGCGTGCAGCCACTGTTCGAGGTGGGTCCGGGGGCCTTCCGTCCGGCGCCGAAAGTGGACTCCGCCATTGTCCGCCTGGTTCCCCACAAGACATTGCCGCACCCGGCCAAGGATTACAAACTGTTGCAGGCGGTCGTGCGGACTGCCTTCAGCGCTCGCCGCAAGACCCTGCGCAAGGCCTTGGCCGGCATGGTGACGGTGGAGCAGCTCAACAGCATTGGCATTAACGATGGCCTGAGACCGGAAAATTTGGGCCTGGCGGAGTATGTTGCGATTGCCGACCTGGTGGCCGACACTAAACCCGAAAGCCACAGTGCCGACGAGGTAAGCCATGACTGACTACGCCATTGGCGACATCCAGGGCTGCTACGAGCGCCTTCTGGATGTCCTTGCCAAGGTGGATTTTTCCCCCTCCCGGGACCGGCTCTGGGTTGCCGGTGACCTGATCAACCGTGGTCCGTCGTCCCTGGAAACCCTGCGTTACATTGAAGGCCTGGGCAGTTCCGCGGTGGTGGTGCTCGGCAACCACGACCTGCACCTGCTGGCCGTGGCGCTGGGTGGCCATGCTCTCAAGAACAAGGACACCCTCTCGGATATTCTTGATGCCCCGGACCACGAACGCCTGTTCGAGTGGCTGCGGCAGCAGAACCTGTGTATCCACGACGCCGACCGTAACTTCGTGATGGTTCATGCCGGATTACCCCATATATGGTCGGTTGACGAAGCGGTCCGTTACGGTCGGGAAGTTGAAGAGGTTATTCGCGGGCCGGAGGCAAAAACCTATTTTGCGCAGATGTACGGCAACCAGCCTGAACGCTGGGAACCGCAACTCACCGGCATGGATCGCTGGCGCATTATCACCAATTATTTCACCCGCATGCGCTTTATTGCCGAAGACGGCACGCTTGAGCTCGCAGCCAAGGAATCCGCGGCATCGGCACCGGATGGCTTCGCCCCATGGTTTCGTTTTCCGCGCCCGGATGATGTGAGGGTGGTGTTCGGCCACTGGGCGGCCCTGGAAGGTCAGACCGACAGTAACCGGTTTATCGGGCTGGATACCGGCTGTGTCTGGGGTGGTGTTCTCACGTTGATGAACCTGGATACCGGGGAAAAGATCCATTGTGACTGCTAGACACGTAGAACCCCTGCGGATCGCGCTGATCTGCGGTGCCCTGTTTGCCCTGTTGGCAGTCATGGCTGGTGCCTTCGGCGCCCATGGTCTGCGGGGTGTGCTTGGCGACCGCGGCCTTGAAGTTTTCCAGACTGCCGTCACATATCAGGTATACCACTCACTGGCACTGATCCTGGTTTCGATACTACCGATGGCGGGATTGTCACGGCGCCTGCTCGGCATTGCTGCCGGGTTCTTTGTCGCCGGCATCCTGCTATTCAGCGGTAGCCTGTACCTTCTGGTGCTCACCGACATTCGCTGGGTCGGGCCGGTGACACCGGTTGGCGGTGCCAGCTATATGGTGGGCTGGATACTGGTGATTATCTCGGTATTCAGGCGCTAAAAAACAGACGTTATGCAGGTAAGGGCTATGCAGGTTCAGGTAAATGGTGATCCCATGGAGCTTCCCGACGAAGCTACAGTGGCAGTGTTGATTGATCGGTTGGTACTGGCTGGAAAGCGACTGGCCGTGGAAGTGAACGAAGACATTGTTCCGCGCAGCCAGCACACCGAGTTCAGACTCAGCGAAGGCGACAGGGTAGAGGTCGTTCACGCCATTGGCGGCGGTTGAGGCTGGTTGTTTTTTTATTCCCGATTTCAATGACAGGTTCAGGTGTTCAGCATGAGTGAAAGTTCCGAAAGACCCCTTCCCGAAGACAAGCCACTGGAAATCGCCGGCAAGGTCTACCAGTCCCGTCTGTTGGTGGGCACCGGTAAGTACCGCGACATGATGGAAACCGGCCATGCCATTGAAGCCAGTGGTGCCGAGATCGTGACCTTTGCCGTACGTCGAACCAACCTTGGCCAGAACCCGGATGAGCCCAATCTGCTGGATGTGGTCTCACCCGACCGGTACACCATGCTGCCGAACACGGCCGGATGCTACACCGCCAAGGATGCCGTACGAACCTGCAAGCTGGCCCGTGAACTGCTGGACGGCCATGATCTGGTCAAGCTGGAAGTGCTGGGCGAAGAAAAGACGCTCTACCCGAACATGACAGAAACCCTGGTGGCGGCGGAAGAGCTGATCCGCGACGGTTTCAAGGTCATGGTGTATTGCTCCGACGACCCCTTGCTGGCCAAGCGCCTGGAAGAGATGGGCTGTATCGCCATCATGCCCCTGGGCGCACCCATCGGCTCCGGCCTGGGTATCCAGAACCGATACAACATCCGCCTGATCGCTGAAAACGCCAATGTACCGGTGTTGGTGGATGCCGGCGTTGGAACGGCTTCGGATGCAACACTGGCCATGGAGCTGGGCTGTGATGGCGTATTGATGAACACTGCCATTGCCCTGGCCCAGGACCCGATCCGCATGGCCAAAGCCATGCGCCTGGCGATAGAGTCCGGCCGCGATGCCTACCTGGCGGGTCGGATGCCGAAGAAGCTCTACGCCAGTGCGTCCTCCCCCATTGATGGCACCTTCTTCTGATCTGGGGCACAATCTCACAAGCGATACGGAGACAGGCGGGCACGTCCATTCGGGACACGCCGTGAATACGTCCCTGTAGGCTCGTAAAAAACATCCCTGTTTTTTACGGTCCCGAATGGACGTGCCCGCCTGTCTCCGTACTCCCAAGTCAATCAGAGCGCTGTAGTCCTGTTATGACAGAACAAAAAACAAGTCGTCGCGAAGCGATTCTTCATGCCCTTGTGGAGCTTCTGGAGAAAGACCCGGGAGCTCGAATTACTACCGCTGGCTTAGCCAAATCCGTGGGGGTTACCGAGGCGGCGTTGTACCGCCATTTTCCCAGCAAGCGAAAGATGTTCGAGGCTCTTATCGAGTTTGCGGAAGAGGCGGTTTTCTCACGTTGCCAGGTGATACTGCAAGAGCAGGAAGACGTTCGGGTTCGCCTTCAGCAACTGGTTCACCTGGTGCTGGTGTTTGCTGAACGTAATCCGGGGTTGTGCACGGTTCTGACCGGGGACGCCCTGATGGGTGAAAATGACGCCCTGAGAAAGCGTGCCTCGCAGTTCTTTGAGCGACTGGAAACCCAGGTGCGGCAGGCACTGAAGGAGGGTGAGATTCGCCAGGGCTTGCGGCCAAGGACCAGTTCGGCCCGCGGTGCGGATTTTGTGCTGGTGTTTGTTGAGGGCAGGGTGCAGCGGTTTATCCGGTCTTCGTTTTCCCGGTTGCCTTCCAATGATTTCGAGGAGGCCTGGGGGCTGGTTGCCGAGGCTGTCTGGGGTGGTAACTCGTGACCCGCGGTAACACGTAGGTCGGATTAGCCGAAGGCGTAATCCGACAATCTGGAGTTAGTTAACTCTGGCTTCGGGTGTCGGATTACGCCTTCGGCTAATCCGACCTACATTCCTACGATATGATCACTCGTAGCCAGAGGCATTACGAAGAATCTCCCGCACCGGTTCCCAGACCGCCGGCGCCGAAATCAGGATATCCCGTCCCCAAAGGTCAGCCGGGTAACCCTCCGGCACTTCACTGAAATGCCCCGCCGTTGCACCCGCTTCCAGGGCTATCAGCCGTGCGGCGGCGAAATCCCAAGGGCTGACGTTTTCGTAGTAGATGTCCAGCCGGCCACAGGCCACCCAGCAGATGTCCAGTGCGGCTGAACCGATGCGGCGAAGGTCGCGGCACTGGTGAATCATGGCGTCCAGGCGGTGTAGCAGTGGTTCCAGGCTATCCTTGGTGTAGGGGAAGCCGGTGGCGAACAGGGAATCCCTGGGCACGGTGGCTGCGCTGTGTTGTATCGGGCTGCCATTCAGCGTGGCGCCACTACCGCGAACGGCGCGGAAGGTTTCACCGGCAAACGGCGCATGCACCATACCCACCTGAACCCGGCCTTTCTCGGCGTAAGCAATAGAAACCGCGACCTGGGGGTGACCATAGGCGTAGTTCACGGTGCCGTCGATGGGGTCGATAATCCACAACGGAGTGTCCAGCTCTTCGGCCTGGCTCAGGTCGGGCATGGTTTCTTCGGAAAGAATGCGGTGATCGGGGAAGCGCTCGCGAATGGCGCCGGTGATCATCTCGTCCGCCATCACGTCGGCGTGGGTGACCAGTTCCGTCTGTTGCTTGTAGTTCGTACGCAGGGTGTTTTCGTCACGCTCTCGTTTGACCAGTTCGCCGGCCTTCAGGGCCAGTTCTTCGGCGAAACTCGCAATGGTGGCAATGGTCTCCGGGACAGACAAGGTGGCGCCCTCCGATCAACAAATGAGGGCGCCAGTCTAACATGATCCGGTTACAGGCTGGTGAGCCACTGCTCCATCTTGTCCATGGCTTTTACCAGCCGCGGGCAGGCCTGGTTGACAAAGTCGTCATCCAGTTCATGGTCGGCGTAATCCTCGCCTGCCAGTTTCAGAGCCTCCGCACCGTCGAAGTCCACAAATGCCAGGCGTGCTGCCAGGTGGTCCGGGACAAAGCCGAAATCACTGGCTGGAAGAATGGCGACACCGGTATCTTCCAGCAGGGACTGGCACAGTGCCTGGCTGGTCTTGATATCGCGCCGCGCCAGAGCCTCGCGGAAACCGGAGAAATCCGGGAACAGATAGAATGCGCCCTCGGGCTTCTGGACCACCGCCCCCATCGCGGTTAGCCTGCGATGGAGGTACTCACCGACTACTTTCAAAATCCGGCGTGACTGCTTCAGGTATTCGTCCAGGTCATCACCACCGGTAAAGGCGGTAATCGCGGCATGCTGAATGGGTGCGCTGGTGGCGGTGTAGGTTTCACTGGCGATGATTGCCATGGCGTTCTGCAACGGTCGCAGTTCCGGTGGGAAGATAAAGGTGCCCAGGCGCCAGCCACCGGCACCCGCCCATTTGCTCAGCCCGGTACTGATGATGGTGCCTTCGGGATAGTAGCGGGCAATCGACTTATGCTTGCCCTCAAAATGCACCTCGCCGTAAATCTCGTCCGACAACAAAATCAGCTTGTACTTTCTGGCCACGTTGGCGATGGCCAGCAACTGATCTTCCGTGTAGGTGCAGCCGGTGGGGTTGGACGGGTAGTTCAGGATCAGTATACGTGGGCGGGACGGGTCGTCACGACAAACGATGTCCAGCTCTTCCGCTGTCAGTTGCCAGTTGTTCTCCGCATGGGTGGGCAACCAGTGAACCGAGCGGCCGATGATCCGGGCCTGGGGGGCGTAGGAAACCCAGCTCGGGCGCGGAATCAGCAGGTCGCCGTAATAGGCCAGCTGCAGCATGAACAGCAGTTCCTTGGAGCCGGGGCCGATCAGTACGTCTTCCCAATTGCAGCGCATGCGTTCACGGCGATTAATGTAACCGGCAATCGCTTCCCGCAGGGACTTCAACCCCTTTACCGGCAGGTAGTCTTTCTCGTGGGCGTGTTCGCGCAGAGCGGCGACTACCCGTTCCGGTACCGGAAACGGTGACTGGCCAAGCCCCAGCTTGACGATATCACGGCCCTCGGAGCGGAGCTGGTTGCTGAGTTCATTGATACGCAGGGTGGCGGAGGGTTGTATGCCCCGAACGTTGAGATTGATGGCATAGCGATGGTCTGTCTGGATATCCATGGTTCCGGTCTGTTGTCTGGTTGGGTGGTATAAACCGCAGTATAGGAAACCTCTGGGAATCTGTGTGCATTGTCTGATAGGTGATTGCCGCAGGAGCGATGGAACCCTAGTCCGAATCGGTGGACCGGAGGTTGGCCAGCGCCTGGTTGAATTCATCCCGTAAGGCTGCTCCGCGGGGATGCTGGCGGGAAAATGCGGCACGGAAACCCCGCTCGGCTCCCACAGTCCCGGACAGGGCTATAACGTCGGACAGTTCAGGGTAATCTGCAAGGTGCTCTTCAATAAGATAGCGGCAAACCGTTTCCTCGCAGATAAAGAGGTCGATGCGGCCAAAGGCAATCATTCTGAGCCCGGTCAGTTCGGGAGACACCTGGCTGATTTGGGTCACCCGGGCATTGCCCGCCGCCAGCCACTTCATGAATTCGGGGGCGTAGCTGTAGGCGGCTGACAGCCCTATCCGCAGACCGGCCAGGTCGTCCAGTTCCTGCCACTCCAGGTCGCGACCCTTCAGTGTGAAAAAAACATCGCGGGCCTGGCTGATGGGGTCTGTGAAGTGGTAGTAGCGATTCCTGTCCCGGGAGTATGTCAGGGAATAGATCATGTCCGAGGTGCCGGCGCGGGTGCTCGCTTCTGCGCGGGCCCACGGCAGTATCCGGATGTCGGGCAAATAGCCCATGGCAGCGAGCGCCTGGCGAACAGTATCGGTGTGGGTGCCTCTGACTACACCATCGTCCAGGTATTCGTAGGGCGGGTAATCTGAGGTGACAACCTTCAGGATATGCGTGTCCGCAAGGGTGAGCGCTGGCAACAACACTGATAACAGCAAGACAGGTAAACGAAATAACATCAGCGTATGAATCCGCGGCAGTGCAAAGGGTTTCAGGCAACAAGTATAGCGGCCAGTCGCACGCCCTGCACGAGCTGAAACAGCGATTCCGCTTCCGATAATAGCCATAGTACTGTCAGAAACTGTTAAGCAGCAAACGGTCGGTTGCCAATTTTCTTCGTATAGTGATGCTGGCCGCAGTAACAAAAACAGTAATCGTGCGGAGATACCAATGGATACCCGAATGGCTGAAAAGGCCGCTTGCGTAGCATCTTCATCCGGGAGCAATCCGCTGTTGTCCCGGGTTCTTATTGTGGACGATCACCCGTTCTTTCTGTTCGGGCTTACCGCCATTCTCGAACAGGAAAATCTGGTTGAAGAGGTTATTTGTGTAGCCTCGGTTGCTGACGCGGTCGAGGACCTGCGCCAGCACCCGCAAACGTCTCTTATCCTGCTGGACCTGACTCTTCAGGGGGAGGCAGGGCTGTCACTTTTTGCAGAGTTGGGAGGGCTCGGGGTTCCTGTGCCGGTGGTGGTGATTTCCAGCCGTGAAGACGAGACCTCGGTGCGTGCTGCCAGGTCGGCAGGAGCAGTAGGGTTTCTCCCCAAATCCGCTGACCGCCACTCGCTGGTCCGGATGATGCGCCGGGTCAGCAGTGGACAGCTTTTCTATCCGTCGTTGCAGATGCCTGCGCATATGCCCGAATCGCTGACTCCGCGACAGCTGGAGGTGCTGGTTCTGCTGGCGGAAGGTCTGCCCAACAAGCGAATCTGTCAGGTGCTGAACCTGACAGAGCACACGGTGAAAACTCACCTTAAGGCCATCTTTGCCCATCTTGATGCCCACAACAGGACGGAATGCGTTGCCCAGGCGCGAGCACTCGGGCTGATCTGACAAACGCGCCATTGTCAGTTTTCGGAGCGGGTCAGGTGCATAATGGCTGCGCGCAGGCGCATCGGTATCAGCGGCTTGTGCAGGATCCAGAGCCGCTGGGCGGGGTCGTAGCCCTGAGGGTGGGCGGTATTGGCGGTCATCAGTATGCCACCGGCAACGGAATGCCTGTGCTGTAAAACATCAAAAAGCCCGTGTCCGGACATGCCAGGCAAATGGATGTCGCTGACAAGAAGGCTGTCTGGCAGATCCGGCCACTGATCAACAGCCTGCTCGGCTGTCGCGAACCCCTGGACCCGGTAACCCCAGGCTGTGAGCGTCTGGCAGACCCAGTGCCTTGCCTCATGGTGATCTTCAACCACCACCAGACAATGATCCCGGTTGCTGTGGCCCGTGTTTCCAGCGTGTTGCATCGTGGCTGTTGCCGGCGCTTTGGCGGCTGGCAGGCTGACCCGGAAGCAGGTGCCGTGCCCCGGTCGGGATTTCACTTCACAGTCGCCCCCCATCAGCCCGGTCAGCTCGCGAACAATGGCCAATCCCAGGCCAAGCCCCGGATCGTTATGCCTGCTGTTGCGATAAAAGGGGGCGAAGATCTGGTCGAGTGTCGCCCCGTCCATACCCTTGCCGTTGTCGTTTACTTCAAAGACCAATTGCTCGCCAACGCGTGTTGAACCAAGCGAGACCCTGCTGGCATTGCTGTGATCCAGCGCATTGACCACCAGATTCTGTAGTACCCTGTGCAGCAGTTCGGGGTCGGCGGTAACCCCGACAGCCTGTCCCGTTGTTTCAGTAGTGAGTTCAACACCCTGGCGCCACTGCGCTCCAGGTTCCAGGGGATGTTGTGGAAGTAGTTGATCAGGCCACCGATGGTGTTGAAGCCGGTGACGCCATGAACCAGAACAATGGGATGCTTTGTCTGGGTGTAACTGGCATGGCTGAGTGTGGGTGCTGCAAGCACGACACAGCCCATAATCACTGCAAAAGTGATGAGTTTACGCATGGTTGACTCCTGTTGTTTTTGTCGAACGGCTACCGGACCTGGCAGCCTTTGTCGCCAATGCGTTGGGGATTATTTGCGATTGCAGGGCGAGTAAGAATCGCCCATTTGGGGGAGGCAATGTGTCGTGGTTTGCGGGACAGGAGGTGGAGCGGTTTACAGGTCGGGGCCGAAACGGTGGGGCTCCAGTTCCATATGAACAATGTGCTGGCCGAGCATGATGATGCGGCCGTTATAGCGCTCTTCTCCGGTGGACGTAAAGTCAAAGAGAAACCGGCGCCAGACTCGAATACGGCCGTTGTCGTCCCGCTTGAACCAGAGGCCGCGGAGATACACGGCATCATCCAGCAGCATCACGTCCATTTTTTTGCAGTAGTTTCTGGCTGCCTGCAGCACAAAGTCCGTTATGGCCTTTGCTCGCCACCAGTACCAGGCGGCGAACCCGGCCAAAAACAGCCAGAAAAGGTTTCCAAGAGTCACAGTAATGGCAATCTTCCAGTTCAAGATACAGGGCAGATTGCCAGCCTACCCTATTGCGATGGCTCGGGGAATCGCTGCCTGTCTTTTGGAGCTTTAGCAGGGAGCAGCCGTTCGCACAACATCTGAAGGAAGTGACTGGTCAGAAGCTGAGCCTGATCAACATTGCTGCCCAGGTGCTCTGATTCTTCCCTTGCGTTCTCGCTGCTTTGCACCGACCGGTTGCCCAGTTCCAGAAGGCGTTCCGCCTGTCGCTCAACCTGAACACTCAGGGCGGCTTGCTCCTCCGTCGCCCCCGCGACCTCGTGGGTACAGGATGTTATGACATCGACATCTCGCAAGGCCGCTTCCAGTGTTTCACTGGCCTCACGTGCGATTCCGGCGGTCTGCTCACAACTAAGGGCACCGTTATTGATGACATCGACGACCTCCCGTGTTTCGGTCTGGAGTGCGCCGATCATCTCATCAATCTTGCGTGTTGATTCGTGGGTTCGACGGGCAAGGCCCCGGACCTCATCCGCGACCACTGCAAAACCACGACCAGACTCCCCAGCTCTGGCGGCTTCAATGGCAGCATTCAGTGCCAGCAGGTTGGTCTGTTCGGCGATGTCCGAGATGACATCGAGCACCATTCCGATGGCATCGCTTCTTTCAGAAAGACTCTTCATGCGCTCGTTGGCCTCAGACAGCTGACTGCTCAGCTCTGAGAGTGACTGGTTCATGGTCGCCATCTGGCCATGACATTGTCCGGCGGACGTTCTGGCATCGTTGGTTGCCTCATCGGTGCGGGTGGTGAGTTCGCTGACCCGCCGGACGCTCTCAGCAAGCTCCTCAAATGCCCGGGTGATGTCCTGAATGTCCTCCTGCTGGCTGCGGATACTGGCCACGGAGTTAGACACCCACTCAACCGTTCTCTGCTTCCGGCCATGAAGCTGTCCGATATTGGCATGCATGCGGGCAGAGACTGCCCGGAGGACTGCATCCCGTTTTTGCCGATCGAATTCGATCCAGGCCCCTTCGTCTCTGCGGCCGGTATAGATCCAGGGCATTGCTGGATGCGCCTCGCAGCAGGCAGCTCTGGCGCTGCGCACCATCGGCAGGGTAAGCCAGAATAATGCGGCGAATACAATGAGTACGCCCCCTTGGATAATGAGCATGTGCGGCAGAGCAAGTTCATTCAGGCCAAATCCGAGAATGACTGTGGCCAGAGTCGCGTAAAGGCCGCCGAGCTTTAAGGACAGGGATGGGCTGATTGCCAGATTCCGCCGGGGTACCTTTCCCTGGCTCCAGGTTCGATAGAGTGTTTCGGCCCTGGCGATCTGGTCGGGTTGAGGGCGTGTGCGCACCGATTGGAATTCGACGATTTCACCGTTCTTGCGAATCGGGGTCACGAAGGCATCTACCCAATAGTGGTCACCGTTTTTGCATCGATTCTTGACGATGCCGCGCCAGGATTCGCCTGCCCTGATGGTCTCCCAGAGATTTTCAAAGGCGCCCGGGGGCATGTCTGGATGGCGTATAAGGTTATGGGGCTGGCCAACCAACTCCTCCAACGAATAACCGGCGATCTCGGCAAATTCTTCGTTGGCGGCAGTGATTTTTCCGCGAAGGTCGGTCGTGGTGATCAGGTGATAGTGTTCCGGATATATCTGCTCTTTCTGGGTGACCGGTTCGTTAACGCGCATGGTATATCCTGAGCCAGTTTTTATTGTCACCTAACTATCGGTTGCATCTGGCATGTCCGATATCCGGTTATTGCAATAATTGAACATTTTTTCACATATTCTCGTGCTTTCGTCTTAGCTTCGCGGATTTTGCAATATATGGCTAGGTGGGTGACATATAGGCCGTATGCTGATGACTGGAGCTGGTCGGACCAGATTCCGGGACTGCTGAAAGGAGTGATCGGTGTATGCAGGCATTACAACAACAAGACTTCAAGGCATTGGTGGATGACCATCCCAAGGCGATCATGCTGTCGACAACAGAGCCGAGAATTGCTTACGTTAACCGGAAGTTTCGTGCGGTAACCGGGTATCAGACGCATGAAGTTATCGGTCAGGCGCCTTCGTTACTCAGCTCAGGGTTACATTCCTCCGAGTTCTATCAGGCTATGTGGGAGGGCCTTGACCATCAAGGACGCTGGGAAGGCCTGATCTGGAATCGGCGCAAGAATGGTGAAACCTACCCCCAATGGTTAATGATCTACCCGGTAGAGCATGACGACCGCCAGTTTTATGCGGGGGTTTTTATGGACGTCAGCGACGCTGAGGCGAGCGATGAGCGGCTGGCCTCTCTGGCTTACTATGATCCGTTGACAGACCTGCCCAACCGATTGCTGTTCCAGGAGTTCCTCAAAGCGCGGGTATCCCGGCGAGTGCAGGAAAGCCGCCGATTTGCAGTGCTGTATGTAGACCTTGATTTTTTCAAGTCAGTCAATGACCTGCACGGTCACGATTGCGGTGATCGAATCTTGCAACAGTCTGCCCAGTGTATCCAGAGTGTGCTCAGGCGCGGCGACTTGGTTGCCAGGCTTTCCGGTGACGAGTTTGCAGCCCTCATCGAACTGCAGTCGGATGACGACCTTGAGAGTGTCTGCCAGCGCATGACCCAGATCTTTCAGGCCCCGGTGGTGGTTGATCATCGGGAGTTTTTCCTGTCAGCCTCCGTTGGCGCTGCTGTTTTTCCGGACCACGGTGAAACCGGTAGTAACCTCCTGCAGAATGCGGATCGTGCCATGTATTCCGCCAAACTGGCGGGGCGTGCCTGTTATCGAATCTACAGTGCGGTGGATACCGAACAGGGGCGGTACGAACAGCGTCTCTCGGAGGCTTTGATTGCCTCTTTGAAGACAGCGCCGGAAGAATTCAGCGTTGTCTACCAGCCCCAGTATCAACTGGATACCGGACGAGTCGCCGGGCTGGAGGCGCTAATACGCTGGAATCACCCCGAATTTGGCGCGGTTTCGCCTGCTGATTTCGTTCCCATCGCGGAACAGCGGGGCCACATTCATGAGCTGACTGAACACCTGGTGCGCTGTATTCTGGTGGACTTGCCCGACGCCCCGGGCAGTTTGCCCGAGGGGCTTTGTCTCGCCATTAATATATCCGCTCGTCAGATCACTGATAACCGCCTTGAAGGTTTGGTGAACCCACTTTTTGATCGAATTCGCAGGATTGCCTGGTGGCCTGAAATCGAGATTACCGAAACCCACCTGATGAACCTGTCTGTACAGTGCCTCAATCGCCTGAGAATATGGGGCGAGGAGGGCGTGATTGTCGCCATCGATGATTTTGGCACGGGATATTCCTCGCTAGCTTATTTGCACACATTACCGGTACAGGTTCTCAAGATTGACCGGCAGTTTATCCGGCGCCTGGGAAGCAAGTCACGGGATTCCAGGATCGTTTCAGCGATTCTGGGGATTGCCGAGGCGCTTGACCTGGAAGTGGTCGCCGAGGGTATCGAAAGTGAGGAGCAGTATCGGAAACTTTGTGAATTGAAGTGCCATCGAGGCCAGGGGTTCCTGATGGCCAGACCTCAATCCTGGCTGGCGTTAAACACCACGCTTATTGATCAACATCAAAAATAGATTGAATCAAACATCGATTTCGGGAGATTTTGCAACATCTGGCTAGGTGTCGAGCCTGGATTGCTTTAATAAGGGGGCAACATCGACTTCCTCAGGACCTTATGCCGCATACAGCACCACTACTGGAACTTGACGCCTATCTGACACTCAACCGGGCGTCGCTCGGAGAGTGGCTTGCGGCCATCCGGGAAATCTCCGGTTGTGAGGACATGGCGTGCAGATTACACCGTGGTGGTGGTCCTGTCGGGGCTTTGTCCGCCCTTGAGTCGGACCAGGGTTTCATTGTCTGCATCTATGCCAGTCAGGGCATGGATATGACCGGATGCCGCACGGCTGCCCCGGTTCTTCTGATGCCGCTGGCCGGGGGCGCCGAGATTGCGCGGCAAGGTGGCTGTTGGCAGCCACTGGCGAAGCTGACAGTTGCCCGTCCTGAAGACCGTTTTCATTTGCGGCTACCGGAATTCAGCCGGGTGATGATCCTGAGGCCGCGAACAGACATTTTGGGCAGCCTTGCGACCCCGGACGCAGACAGGCTGATATCGGCCTGTCATGAACTGATCGACTGTTACCTGCGTCGCTCGCTGTTCTTTCGGGACCACAATCACGCCAGACAAATGACCAGCGAGCTTTTTTGTCAGCTGGGCCGGATTTCACGGGATGAATCAATTCCAACGTGCGATTGTTCCGGGCTTGACCGTCGGTTACTTCGTGCCCTGGAGCAGATAAGGCGGGATCCGGATTGGGATTTCAATCTGAAGGAATTGGCCAGCCACGCTGGCGTCAGTGAACGCAATCTCTACTACCTGATGAAACGGGAAGCCGGCATAACACCCTACCGGCTCTACCAGCGCAATCGTCTGACGAGAGTACGGTACCAGTTGGTGGACTGTCAGTGCACGGTGCCGCATATTTCCCGGTATGCAGCCGACGCGGGATTTTCCCATCTTGGCCGGTTTGCTGCCCTATACCGGGAGCACTTCGGGGAATTGCCCAGCGAAACCACTCAATGGAGACGCAACTTGCTTAGGGTTGAAAGCGAGCAGGCTGAGGACCCCCTGGCCATTTCCTGAACCGGAGAGCCAAAAAGCCCGGCGCACTTGCACGTGGCCGGGCTTTGGGCAGCTGCGGTCAGTGCGCCGTTGCGGGCCTGCCACCGTCTGACCCACCGGAGTCATCAGAATACTGCTCGGCGGCGGAGCCGTGATGGTCACGGCCCAGCAGTATGTAAAACGCCGGCAGTACGAAAATGGTGAACAGGGTACCGATGCCAAGGCCGGTGCTGATGGTCAGGCCGATGGCAAACCGGCTCTCGGCCCCGGGGCCGACGGCAATCAGCAGAGGTACCATGGCAAAGATCAGTGCCACTGACGTCATGATGATGGGGCGCAGGCGGATGGCTGCGGCCTCGATGACGGCATCGCGTTTGTTCAGGCCTCTGTCCACTTGAAGCTGGTTGGCGAACTCCACTATCAGGATACCGTTCTTCGACACCACACCGATCAGGGTGATCAGGCCGACCTGGGTGTAGATGTTCATGCTGGCAAAGCCAAGCACGATGAACGCCATGGCACCGGCCACCGACATGGGGACCGATACCAGGATAATGAACGGATCGCGCCAACTCTCGAACTGCGCCGCCAGTACCAGATAGATTACCAGCAGCGACAGGAAGAAGGTCACCATCAATGCGCTGCCCTGGTTGGCAAACTGCCGTGACTCACCGGTGTAGTCGAAAGAGAACCCCTGAGGGAAACTTTCCTGGGCGGCATTTTCCATAAATGCCATGGCATCGCCCACAGTCACGCCCGGCATTATCACGCCCTCCAGAGTGAGCGAGTTCTGCTGGTTGAACTGGGTCCGCTGAGAGGGTTCGACGGTTTTCTCGAAGCTGATGACACTGGACAGTGGCACCAGTTCGCCGTTGTCCGCGCGAATGTAGTAGTCGTTCAGAGCCTGCTCATCCATGCGGAACTGCTGGTCTACCTGGGGAATGACCTGGTAGGAGCGGCCCTGCATACTGAAACGGTTAATGTAACCGCCGCCCAGCATGCTGGACATGGTCTGGCCGATTTCCTGCATGGAAAGGCCCAGGTCCGCCACCCGGTCACGATCTACCTTCACCTGCGTGACAGGGCGATCGAAATCAATGGATTTCTGCAGGAACATGAAGTTCCCGCTCTGCATCGCCTTGCCCTGAAGTTCGTTGGCAACCTCGTTAAGGCGCTCGTAATTCTCACCGGTAGTGATGACGAACTGGAATGGCAGGCCGCCGCCGGACCCCGGCAGGGATGGGCGCGGAAATACCGCCGTTTGCAGGCCGGTAACGCTTTTCAGCTCCTGATCCAACAACGGCTGGGCCTCGAACTGGCTGATGTCGCGCTCGCCCCAGGGCTTCATCTTGAAGCCGCCGAATACGGCGTTGGGTGCGGTAATGCCGAGGATCATGAAGTCTTCGTTGTAACCTGGCACCGTCGACATCCGCTGCTGCACTTCGTCACCGTGTTCCTGAAGGTAATCCAGGGTAGATGTCTGTGACGCGGTTCCCTGATAGAACAGGATGCCCTGGTCTTCAGTTGGCGCCAGCTCGTTCTGGCTCATCGCCACCATGAAGTAAATGGACCCCAGAACCACGACGGCGAAGAATATAACCACTGATTTCGTGTCCATCAGAGAGCTGAGGGCGCTCTTGTAGCCGTTGGCCAGCCCATTGAAACTGCGCTCAACCAGCTGTTCGAACCGGCCCGGATTACCATGGGGCTTGAGGATCTTGCCGGACAGCATGGGGGACAGCGTCAAGGCCACGATGCCGGAAATGACAACCGTGCCCGCCAGGGTAAATGCGAATTCAGTGAACAGGGAACCTACAAGGCCGCCCATAAACCCGATAGGGGCATAGACTGCCACCAGCGTGGTGGTCATGGCGATAATGGGTGTGGCCATTTCCCGTGCACCATTAATGGCCGCATCGAAACGGGATTCACCCTCCTCAATATGGCGATGAACGTTCTCCACCATGATGATGGCATCGTCCACTACCAGGCCGATAGCGAGAACCAAGGAGAGTAACGTCAGCAGGTTGAGAGAGAAACCCATCATCAGCATGACAAAGGCACCGCCAATCAGTGACAGCGGCACCGCAACAGAAGGCACGACCGCTGCGCGGACGGACCCAAGGCACAGAAACACCACCACCAGCACGATGACCATTGCCTCTAACAGGGTCTTGATCACTTCCTGGATGGAGCTGTCGATAAAGTCCGAAGCGTCGTAAGCCAGGCGAACATTCAGGCCGGACGGAAGCTGGCTCTCAATACCGGGCAGTTCGCCCTTGACCTTTTTGGCAACGGTCAGAGGGTTAGCCCCTGGAGATAGCTCAATGGCCACGTAAGTTGCCGGCTGGCCTTTGTAGAGCGCCAACTGGTCGTAGGTTTCCGAGCCCAGTTCAACCCGGGCAATGTCACGCAGACGGATCAGGGAGCCTTCAGACTCTTTCACAACCAGATCCTTGAACTGCTCAGGGTCGGCCACATCGGTGTCGGTGGTCATGCTGATCTTGGTGTACTTGCCTTCGGTGTTGCCCACAGCGGCCTGGTAGTTGTTTCGCAGCAGGACATCCACGACTTCACGGGGTGTCATGTCCACCGCAGACAGTCGCTCGGGGTCAAGCCAGACCCGCAGAGCAAATTTGCGCCCCAGAAGGTCGGCCTTGCCGACACCGGAAAGCGCCTGAAGCTTGGGCTGGACCACTCGGGTGAGGTAGTCGGTGATCTGGGGTACCTTCAGCTCATCGCTGTAAAAGGCAATATACATCAGGGCAGTAGAGTCACCGGTGGTGGAGGTGATGACCGGGTCCTGTGCGTCTTCCGGAAGTACGTTGCGCTGGCTGGCAACCTTGGCTTGAATCTCGGCCAATGCTGCGTTGGCGTCGTAGTTCAGCACCATCTTGGCTTCGATGGTGGACAGGCCCTGGGAGCTGGTGGAGCTCAGGTAATCAATGCCGCTGGCTTCAGCAATGGCCTGCTGCAGGGGGGTGGTAATGAATCCTTTGACCAGGTCTGAACTCGCCCCGGGGTAGGCCGTGGTAACGGTTACCGTGGTGCTTTCCAGCTCCGGATACTGGCGTATTTCCATTTCCATGGCCGCCCGTGCTCCCAGCAGCAGGATGAGCAGGCTGACCACCGTGGCAAGAACGGGGCGGTGAACGAATATATCGGTGAAACGCATTACTCGGACGCCTCCGCCGATTTGTCGCTATCATCCTGGACCTCGACCCGCTGGCCGGCGCGCAATCTCAGCAGGCCCTTGGAGACCACCTGTTCGCCTTCTCGTAGACCATCGATTACCGCAACACGAGCATCACGGGTATTGCCGGTCTGTACCGTGCGTCGGTTAACGATCAGTTCGCCGTCGTCATTTTCTTCGACAACAAAGACAAAATCGCCGTAGGTGTTATAGGAAATGGCGGTGCGAGGCACAGTGATAACCTCGCGATCTTCCGGCTGCCGGGTAGAAACAGTGGCAAACATGCCGGGACGTAGCAGATTATCCTCATTTTCCAGGGTGGCACGAATGCGAACGGTACGGGTTTCAGGGTTGACCGAGGTGTTGATGGCGCTGACAGTTCCCTTGAAAGTGTTTTCCGGAACGGCAGCGACTGTTGCGACAACATCATAACCACGGGCAACTCTTGGCAGTTCTTTTTCGGACAGGGTGTAATCCACGTAGATCGGATTCAGCATGTTGATTTCGACGATGGGTGTGCCTGTGCCGATGTATTCGCCCTGGTCAATCAGGCGCAGGCCGAGTTTACCGTCGAAAGGCGCGCGAATGACCTTTTTGCTCAATTGGGCTTCGGCTTCGTTGACGCGGGCCCGGGCGGCATCGAAGTTGGCCTTGGTTTCATCATACTGGGACTGGGACACGGCGCGTTTCGGCAGCAGGTCCGAGACCCGTTTGAATTCCTGCTCGGCCAACTGGGCCTCGGCCCGGCGTGTGCGCAGCGCAGCTTCATCGATGGCCGCATCAAGCCGGATCAGAATATCGCCCTTTTTAACGGTATCACCAGACTCGAAGTTGATAGTCTCAACAATGCCGGGTACTTCGTTGGCGACCTCAATGCCGTTAATCGCTTCAACGCTGCCTACGGCCTTGAGCTCAGGCGTCCATTTTTCGGCTTTTGCGGTGGTTGCAGATATTTGTGCCGGAGGTTGCGGTTGGGAGAACTGCTCTTCCATCTGGCCGAACTGGTAGAATTTGTAACCAAAAATGCCGCCAAGTACGACGCCGAGAAAAATGATTACAATCAGGAAGCGGGAGGCAGTGCGCATAGTTCAGATCCTGGGTCTCGTCTGTCTGTTGCAGATGATCGTGTCAGTTTCGTAGGCTCGTCCATCCTTCCTGGGGGCCGAAGTGTGCGGCGATCTGGAAGACGGTGGTCAATGAGACAACATGGGCAAACCGTAAAGAATAGCATCCTATACAACGGTCGGGGGCGTTGTCACCGATTTGTCAGTAAATGTGCGTACAATTACTGCGCCCATTCAGGGGCGCCGGCATCATCTGTATATAGACGTCGGGAACACCTTTTCCGGTAATATTGTCGTTCGCCGATGACAGAATTACGACCCGAGTGCCAATAAGGATGATCGAATGCACTGGATTCTTGGTATTGCTCTGACCGCTGGCGCATTCATTGTACTGAAACAGTGGGGGGCTTTGACCCCTGAAAAGAAAAAAGCGGCGACCTGGAAGATTGTACTCGTTGCCGGCGGTGCCCTGCTTCTGTTTATGGTGCTGACAGGCCGGGTTCATGTGCTGACCGCCGCCGTTGCTGCCTTGTTGCCCTTACTGAGAAAGCTGCCCGCATTACTCAGGTTTGCGCCCATGGTCGGCCGCGTTTTTGGTCAGGACCGGGGTGGAGACAGCCAGGGTGATAAGGAGAGTGCCAGTGGGCATAACCAGGCTCAGACCAGCTCCGGTAACATGTCGCTCAAGGAAGCGTGCGAGGTGTTGGGTGTCACGCCGGGTTGTGCCCGCGAGGAGATCATTCAGGCACATCGGCGGCTGATTCAAAAACTGCATCCTGACCGGGGTGGTAACGATTACCTGGCCGCGAAAATCAATGAAGCCAAGGCGGTATTGCTCAAAGGCCAGGCCTGATCAATCTCAGAATAGCTCCACTCTCACTTCAAACGTCTGGTTCTGCCGGCTGTTGCCACTGGTCTGGTAGATGATCCCGGACTGTTTGCCAACCCTTCGCTCGCGGGTGCTGCCAAGCTCTACCCACTCGCCCGGTTCTACCCTGCGGATGGTCATCAGCGCTTCGGTTTCATAGCCTGGCATGTCGCTGTCCGGGTCTTCCTCGTACGAGACGATATTCAGCTCGATGGCCTGGTCGGAAATAACCTGGGGGCTCACCAGGAAACCGCTCCGGGTTTCCACCTGATCAAGAAACGCTGCCGGGTTTCGGCCGCCTCTAATGGCAATCGGCACGGTTCTAACCTGCCCGGAGGTGATGTGGGCTGACTGGCCATCCTGAACCACCAGAGTGCGCTCCTGATTGCGTCGCGTGGTAGTGACCTTGCGTTCAGCCTGGATGTTCACCCGGTTATTGTCGCCTGATACTCCCACACCGCCACTTTTACTGTCGACGCTGTTGCGGGAGCGAACCGTAATACGCATCTGCACCGGTGCGACGTCCATGGTTTCCACCAGCATGCCGATCTCATCGAGTACCGAAGGCTCGCCCCGCACCACCATCTGCTGTCCACGGGCGGTGATGGAAATCTGGCCATCGGGGTAGAGTTCGCGAATTTGCCGGGCAACATCCTCAGCCAGGCGTTGGCTCATCTCATAGGTACGGGCTTCGGGTGTCGCAGCGATGGTTCCTGAAAAAAACAGGAATAATAGCGCCATCAGTAGCGCAAAATGCGTCGAAACGGGCCGGGCAATGTGAATGGGCATTGAAAACTCCGCGACAGGTTTGACCGGAAATTCCGTAAAAACCGGATTTACGGGTTGCAAAGCCGGAATCCGGGGATATATATTGGAAAGCATGAAGACGACACACACGACCTGTCAATTGAATGTTCTGCAAGCTTTCGGCGATAAACCGATGGCTGCGGTCGCTGCTGTGTTTTTCTGGTGGTTTGGTTATGGCTTTTATTTTAGCCAGAGCCGGGGCCGCCCATAAGATCTTCATCGACCGAATAACGAGGAAGGCAGCCCGGCAAAAACCCAGGCTGCCACCGGACTCAAAAAGCCCCGACTGGTAGCCCAGCCGGGGCTTTTTTGATTCTGACACAGGGAAACGGGAACACTGACCATGAACATGTCGCTGAATATCGAGACAGTGAACGAAGCGGGCCGGCCACCCCGGGTGGAGGGCACAAGCGGGGAGGTTCTGCTGCCGACGCCGGCGGAACTTCGCGCCAGCCTGCCGCTATCCGCCAAGGTGCAGGCGCAGATAGACCAGCATAGGGAGGCCATACGCCGAGTGTTGCACGGTGAGGACCCAAGAACGCTGGTGGTTATCGGGCCCTGCTCCATACACGATGAAGTGGCCGCACTGGAGTATGGCGAAAAGCTGAAAAAGCTGGCGGACGATGTCAGTGACCGTTTCCTGATTATAATGCGTGCCTACCTCGAAAAACCCCGCACCACCGTTGGCTGGAAAGGCCTGCTCTACGATCCCGAACGCACCGGTACCGGTGACCTTAACGAAGGCCTGCTGCGTTCCCGCCGCCTGCTTCTTAATTTGTCAGACATGGGCCTGCCCCTGGCAACGGAAGCCCTCAGCCCGTTTGCCATGGACTACCTTGGCGACCTCGTCAGCTGGACCGCCATTGGCGCCCGCACCACAGAGTCCCAGGTCCACCGCGAACTGGTCAGCGGTCTACCCATGCCGACAGGTTTCAAGAATGGCACCGACGGCAGTATCGGCGTGGCCATCAACGCCATGAAATCAGCCGCACATCCTCATCACCGGTTTGGCGTGGGCAGCAATGGCTCCCCGGCCATGATCACGACTGATGGTAATCCCGACACTCATCTGGTACTGCGCGGCGGGCGGGGCATAACCAATTACGATACCGAAAGTATCCGTGCAGCAATTGAATCTCTAACGGGTGCTGGAGTTTCTGCTTCATTGATGGTCGATTGCAGCCATGACAATGCCCAGAAGCAATCGGTGCGACAACTGGAGATTGCCAGGGAAGTGATCGCCCAGAAACAGTCTGGCAACCAAAATATCGTTGGCTTGATGTTGGAAAGTTTTCTTGAAGAAGGGCGACAGAATGACAGCGACGATTTGCTCTACGGCTGCTCCCTGACCGATCCCTGCATTAGTTGGAAGCAGACGGAAGAATTACTCAGGTCGCTGTAGCCGGCAAGATTACCCAGTTCCGGTGAGTCGGGTGGGTAGCATTGGTCAGGACCGTTGAGCGCCAGGGATGGCGCGATCGAGCCCCACATGGACGTGCTCGTGGGCATGTCCTGACCAATGCTACCCGCCCGACTCCGGCAACCGGCCCTCAGTCCTGACCGGGGTTGACAGGCACGCTCCCATCCCCTGATACAGTAGAGAACAGCAGCTGTCCTGCAAGCAACAGCAATACGCCTCCCATCAAGCGGTCGAGCCAGTACCCGAAGCGATTAAAGCCCTTGCGGATCTGTGGCAGCGTGAAAAACACTGCTACCGCCATGAACCACAAACCTGTCGCGACAGCCATGTAGATGCCGTAGGCAGACTGGATGGCAATCGGTGTGCCGGGGCTGATAATCACCGAAAAGAGCGAAACGAAGAAAAGTGTCGCCTTGGGATTGAGGGTGTTCGTCAGAAAACCCAGTCGATAGGCCGCCAGCCCGGTTTGTTGCCCTCCATTTGCGGTCTCCACATGAACGGCCCCGGCTTTTGAGCGCAGGCATTGGATTGCGATCCAGGTGAGATACAGGGCACCGACTACCTTGAGAATACTGAACAGCACCAGGGATTGCTGGATGATCAGGCCGATACCCAGCAGAGAATAACCCACATGAATGAGTATGCCGGTGCCGATGCCAAAGGCAGTCAGCAGGGCGTTGCGGCGGCTCTGGCACAGGGCCTGGCGGAGCATTACGGCGAAGTCCGGACCGGGGCTGGCGACGGCGAGGAAGTGGACGATAGCAACGGTAATGAACTCCGGCCAGTAGTTGTGCATGTGTGTTGTCTCCACGGGGAATTTCGGGGCAGGATGTCAGTCTAGAAGGCCGGGATTGAAAAGTCCTGTGCAGGATGCAACCAATGCTTTGATCCGGATCTGAACCATTCCCGGAATTCCTCTCTATACTCAGGCAAGCAATTGAAACATTCCGACGGGCCAGGAGTTGTTGACGTGGACAAGCGTAAGGTAGATGTCGCGATTATTGGAGCAGGCACGGCCGGCATGGGCGCCTATCGTGCCGCCCGCAAGCACACGGATAATCTTGTAATGATTGAAGGGGGCCCCTATGGGACAACCTGTGCCAGGGTCGGTTGCATGCCGAGCAAGCTGCTGATTGCGGCTGCAGACAGTGCCAACCACCTGAAGAAGGCTCCCGTGTTTGGCGTTCATCCTGGTGATGTCCGTATCGACGGCAAGGCGGTGATGGACAGGGTGCGCAAGGAGCGGGATCGTTTCGTGGACTTCGTATTGGAAGCGGTTGAAGATTTCCCGGAAGCTCATCGCGTCCGTGGCCACGCCCGGTTCCTGTCACCACACCGGATCATTGTCGGCGATAACCTGGAAATAGAGGCCGGGCGGGTGGTTATCGCCACGGGGTCGCGGCCGAATATCCCCGGTTTTCTCAAGGACGCCAAGGATCGCCTGATCGTTAATGACGATGTGTTTGAGTGGGAAGATCTGCCAGGTTCGGTGGCGGTGTTTGGCCCCGGCATTATTGGTCTGGAACTGGGGCAGGCGCTCAGCCGGCTGGGAGTGCGGGTTCGCATGTTTGGCGTTAGCGGTGGTGTCGGTCCGCTCCAGGAAGACGCCATTCGGGAGTATGCGCTCAAGTCGTTCAATGAAGAATTTCCTCTGGATGCAGATTCCAAAGTGAACTCAGTGGAGAGGACAGGCGAAGGTGTCAGCATCCGGTTTACCGATGCTGATCGCGGTGACGTGACGGAAACCTTTGATTACCTGCTGGCGGCTACGGGCCGGCGCCCGAATGTGGATGGGCTGGATATCCAGAATGCCGATATTGCCCAGGATGACCGGGGCGCTCCCCTGTTTGACCATTACACGCTCCAATGCAGTGACAGCCACATATTTATTGCCGGCGATGCCAATAACGACGCTCCATTGCTGCACGAGGCTGCCGACGAGGGGCGCATTGCAGGCGACAACGCCGGCCGTTATCCCGACGTGCGGGCAGGATTGCGACGGGTACCGCTGGGGATTGTGTTTACCGACCCGCAGATCGCCACGGTCGGTATGACTCTCAAGGAAGTCGACGAGCGCTGCAAAGGGAGTTATGCCGTTGGTGAGGTGTCGTTTGAAGGGCAGGGGCGTAGTCGGGTCATTGGTGCCAATAAAGGTTTGCTGCATCTATACGGCGAGCGCGGTAGCGGATTGTTTCTTGGCGCAGAGATGTTCGGGCCTGCCGCTGAGCATATAGGCCACCTGTTGGCCTGGGCCGCACAGAATCGCATGACCGTGAGTGAAATGCTTGATATGCCGTTTTACCACCCGGTCATTGAAGAGGGACTCCGTACCGCCCTGCGGGATCTTAACCGTAACCTTGATATTGGCCCGCAACCGGTTGAGCAATGCCTGGATTGTGGCCCGGGCGGCTAACGCCACAAGGCCTCTGAGTCAAAAACTCCTGGCAACCGGCCCTGGTGAATTGTTGGCCGCATCCCTTGCAATCAGTTGCTTACGGGCCCATATCTTCTCATGGAAGAAGTAGGCAACCGTATTGATGGCTGGCTCCACCATGGCGATCAGGCTTCCTATGAACAGGTCGCCGGTCACGAGGTAGGCGACGGTAAACGCAACGGTGAAGTGGGTTATCGCAAACGTGATGGTTTTCAGCACGGAGTTGTCACCCTTGGCTCCGTGATTATGAACAAACACCTTCAACGTACTCATGATCGGCTCTGCCTGCTCAGTGACTTTAGATCCATTCAATAGCAAGTGATAATCATTGTTAAATTAATTGTTTGAACAATTTCTATAGCGTGACGCTAATGATGTGCGGTTGAAGTAATTGCTTCGAGCTATGAGAATCATTAAATAACTAAACTTTATCTATCGAGCACATTCCGTTAGTGTGCTAGGTGAATCATTCGGATAGCTGTCAAGGAGACACGTTATGAGCAAGAACTTTATTGGTCTGGATACCGAGAAGACCCAACAATTGGCGAATTCACTGAACGATCTGCTTTCCAACTACCAGATCTTCTATATGAACGTGCGCGGCTATCACTGGAACATCAAGGGTGACAACTTCTTTGAGCTTCACGCCAAGTTCGAGGAGCTGTACGACGACCTGCTACTGAAAATTGATGAAATTGCAGAGCGGGTACTGACTCTGGGCCATCGCCCGGCGCACGCTTACAGCACTTACATCGAGAAATCGGAAGTGCCGGAGCGCAAGGACGTCGCCGATGGTAAGGATGCAGTAGGGAATATAGTTGAGAGTTTTGCCAAGTTGATTGGTAAGCAGCGCGAGTTGCTCCACCTGGCTGGCGAAGCGGATGACGAAGGTACTGTGGCGCTGATGAGCGACTACATCTCGCAGCAGGAAAAAACCGTCTGGATGTATCGCAGCTATCTGGGCCAGTAAGCCCGGTGCGCCAGTAACCCCCCCCCAAAAAAATGGCGACCAGATGGCGACCAGCTGGTCGCCATTTTTTGTGGCAGGTCAGTCATCGGCCACTGATTCAAGCGGTGGCACCTGCTGATGGAGAAACCATTTCTCGGTGACCACTTTGCGGGTAAACCAGTGGGATCGCATCAGGGTGCTGGCCAGCGGCATTTTGACCCAGTCCGGCACCTGCCAGCCCTGATCCCGGGATACCGCCCGGTTGCCGAAACGGTGCGCAATCGCTTCACCGTAGGACTGCAGTGACTGGGCGGAATAGTCCTCCCGGCCCCGGATAATGTCTGCTGCAATCAGTGCGGACTCGATGGCGGGACGAATGCCTTCGCCACTCTGGGTATAGGCCAGGCCAGCGGAATCCCCGATCAGCAACAGACCATCGTCTGCCAGGGGTCTCTCCGCGTGGGCGTATAGGAGATAGGCGTGGCCCTTGAATCGGCCGGGCAGGTCGGAGGGTATGCGTCCTTCTGATTTCATTTCCTCCACAAAGGCATTCAGGTGTTCGCTGAGCTTGTGATTATCCTCTCTGCCAAGGCCAATGTTGAGGTAGTTGCCTTTACGGAACACCCAGGCATACCCTTTCAGGTCGCGGCAGAACCAGAGTTCAGGGGTGTCGCCACGGGCCTCACAGACTTCCGCCTGCTCCGGCGTCATTTCGAACTCCACTTCCTTGGCGGCCACCACGGTCTCATGGCTGCCGGGGCCATCGCCGAGCAACCTGGCGACCGGGCAGAAATGGCCTCCCGCCCCCACGATCAGTGGCGCTTCCCAGGTATCGTTGACCACCCAGTTACCGTCTGTGCGAACAATGGACTTGACCGGAGTTTTCAGTTGTTTCGGTGCGGTTACCCGGTCCAGAAGATAGGCATCAAACTCGCAACGACGGATACCGTAGCTGACAACCTCGCCATGATCATTGACCACCGCGGGTTGCCCCATCATGCCGATACGGAATTGCCGAATGGGTTGCAGGGTGTGCCGGGATCCATACTCGCCCGGATCGATTTCCAGACTTCGCATGACCGCCGGCGTAACCCAGCCGGCACAGGTCTTATCCCTGGGGAAGTCCTGTTTGTCGATGATAAGGACTCTCTTGCCACTGTCCGTGAGTGCGTGGGCCAGTGTTGATCCGGCCGGTCCGGCGCCAACGATGATCAGGTCGTAATACTCCATCACCGGGCCTCCGGGGCGGCGGGGAAGGTGTAGATATCCTGTCGGGTCTGGGGCAGCTCATTGTTCTCGCCGTGGGTGAAGACGACCTGGAACAGTTGCAATGCTCCGGCGCGGAACGCAGCTGTGGATCCGGCGAGGTACATTTCCCAGGCACGGGCAAAATGTTCGTCGTACATGTCCGTTACCGTGTCCATATTGTTCTGGAAGCGTTCCATCCAGTGAGTCAGTGTCTGGGCGTAATGCAGCCTCAGGTTCTCGACATCCAGCACCGAGAAGCCACCGTGCTCACAGATGCCCATGAACTCGGAGATGCTGGGGGGATAAGCGCCCGGGAAAATGCGTTTTTCGATCCAGGCATTCATCAACATGGGGCGATTGCGGCCAATGCTGTGCAGCAGCGCCAGGCCGCCGGGCTTGAGGGATCGACGGATGAGTTCTGAAAGTGCCTGATAGTTTTCCTTGCCCACATGCTCGAGCATACCAATGGAGACGAAGGCATCGTACTGCCCACTGATATTGCGGTAGTCGTCCTCGACGTAATCAATCAGATGGTCCAGCTGCTGGCGCTTCGCCTCTTCACGGGCATAGGTGAGCTGTTCTTTCGAGATATTGTAGGAATGTACGTTTACACCGTAGTTGCGGGCCATATAGCGGGCCAGGCCGCCCCAGCCGCAACCGGCCTCCACCACGGTCATGCCGGGCTTCAGGCGCAATTTGCGGCATACGTGTTCCAGTTTAGCCAGTTGGGCCTGTTCCAGGGTCAGATCCTGCCTTTCGTAATAAGCACAGGTGTACTGCATCTCTGCCTGATCCAGCCAGAGCCGGTAGAACTCGTTGCCGAGATCGTAGTGGTGGTGAATATTTTCCTTGGCCTCCGAGACCCCGGTTGAGCGAGGGTTGTGATTGCGCCACAGGGCTTCCAGCCATTTTGGCCACTGCTGTCTGGCCTGATGGACGGCACGATAAAGCGCCTCCATCAGTTCCGTCAGATCACCATTCACCTGCAGTCTTCCGGCGGCGTACAGGTCCCCAAAAGCGAGGTTGGGATTGGTGACCAGAGCGTATAAAGCCTTGGGGTCGGAGAGCCTGAGGGTGAAGCGCGCATGCCCCTTCTCGGGCTCAATCAACTCATCATTCCATAATTGAAAACGCACCGGCGGTGAACCTGTCATGCGCAGCAGTTTGGCAATCAGCCAGCGTTCGTAGCTGTGGGGTGCTCTGTCTGCCTGCTGGTCTTCCAGTGGCAGCGTCAGAACATGGGGTTTGTGCTCCTGATGATCATCCGTGGCATCAGTCGCTTTCCGCGCGGTGCTTTCATTCATGGATCCTTGCCTCCCTTTTCCAGCTGGTTAATCACGTATTGAAGTCGACTTGAGCCGGTCGACAGTGATTCAGCGCCAGGGCGTGTCCCGATAACACAACTGAGAATCGCCTGTTCCCCCTTCAGTATAGAAAACAAGCGCAGTTTGTCATATCCAGTGGAAATTGAAGGCGGCTATGGTGCCAATAGGAGGGCGTAAAGACGATACGCACCGGAGCTGGGATGCCCCGGTGCGCTGACTTCTATTGCTATTGGTGTGGTTCGGCAGGCGTCATTGTCAGTAAGAGGCGCTCATACCAAACCATTCGGGGAAGATGACGATCATCGCCAGAACCAGCACCTGCATCAGGATGAACGGCAACACCCCCTTGTAGATATCAATGGTTCGTACCCCGGCAGGCGACACCCCTTTGAGATAGAACAGACTGAACCCGAACGGCGGTGTCAGGAAGCTGGTTTGCAGGTTCATGGCAATCAGAATAGCGAACCAGAGCATGTTAATGCCCATGGCTTCCGCCACTGGGGCCAGGATCGGCACGATGATGAACGAGATTTCCACAAAATCGATGAAGAAACCCAGCACCAGAATGACCAGCATGGCCAGGATGATGAAGCCCCACTTCTCGCCTGGAAGCTGCAGCAGCCATTCTTCCAGCAGGTAATCGCCACCGGTGTAGCTGAAGACCATGGAGAACGCGGTTGCACCCACCAGAATGGCGAACACCATGGCGGTGACCTTGACAGTATCCTTCGATGCATCCCACACCATCTTGAATGAGAACTGGCGGTAGATAATCGCTAGCACGATGGCACCGATACCGCCAAGCGCGGAAGATTCCGTCGGTGTGGCTATGCCGGCGAAGATGGAGCCAAGGACGACAACAATCAATGCCAGGGGCGGAATAATCGCCAGCAGTGCCGCGAAAATCTCTTTCTTTCGGGACAGGCCGCTGTCATCCGGCATGGCGGGTGCCATTTGCGGCTGGAAGCGGGTCAGCACCAGAATATAGAAAATGTAGAGGCCTACCAGAACCACGCCAGGAATAACGGCGGCCTTGAACAGGTCTCCCACCGGTAACCCCAGAACATCACCAAGAATGATCAGGATGATCGAAGGCGGAACAATCTGGCCCAGAGTGCCGGCTGCGCAGATGGTGCCTGTAGCAAGCCGCTTGTCGTAATCGTGGGCCAGCATGACCGGCAGTGAGATCAGGCCCATGGCAACAACACTGGCACCAACCACGCCTGTTGATGCCGCGAGCAGGGCACCGACGAGAATGGTTGAGATTGCCAGCCCGCCGGGCAGCCCGCCAAAGAGGCGGCCCATGGAGGTCAGTAGTTGTTCGGCCAGCCTTGTGCGCTGCAGTACAACACCCATGAAAATAAACAGGGGCACCGCCATCAACACCGTGTTCTGCATAACGCTCATGATGCGATAGGGCATGAAGGCGAACAGGTCCATGCCTTGGGCAAACACCCCGAAAAACAGGGCTACACCACCAAACGTAAAGGCAACCGGGAACCCCAGCATCAGCAGGAAGAGGGCGGCTACGAACATAATCATGCCGATCATGCGAGACCCTCCGCGCCATGCTTGGGTTCGTAAGTCTTCTCACCCGAAAGCACACGGATGGCGTGGGTTATCATGTTGAGCCCAGCTATTGCCGTAAAGACGGCGGAAATCGGAATCACGCTCTTGATGATCCAGCGATGGGGGAGGCCGCCTGGGTCGCCACTGCCCTCGCCCATACTGTAAGACTCAACGGCGAAATCATAGCCGTAATACCAGATGAGGTAGGAGAAGGGTATGACAAAGAGGACCGCCCCGACGATATTGACCCAGGCCTTGGTCTTGTCGCTCCAGCGAGTGTAGAAAACGTCGACCCGAACGTGGCCGTCCGTGCGCAGTGCGTAGGGAATACCAAGCAGGAACACCACCGAATACAGGTGCCACTCCATTTCCTGCATACCGATAGAAACTTCGTTAAAAACGTAGCGGGCCACGACATCATAAAAGACGTTACCAGCCATCAGTATCATGGCGACACAGGCCACCCAGCCACAAAAAATGGACAGCCACGCCAGGCCGTGGTCCACCTTGATAATCCAACGCATTGATTGCCCTCCACCAGATGAGCTGGTGATTTTCAGTTACTATAAACGACAAAACCGGGACCACCTGAAGAGCGATCCCGGCCCCGTTTCAGCCTATATCTTACTCGACTTCTGCCATCGTGTTCAGGTAGGCGCGCTCTGAAATGTTGGTATAGGCACGGCTCTTCTCGAGATATTCTTCCTGGGACTTCACGATTCTTGCCGCCTGCTCGTCTGCACTGGCGGCTTCCTCAAGCAGCTTCTCGTTAGCTTCGTACATCGCCTGGAAGATTTCCTGTGGGAATTGCTTGATCTGTACGTTCGGGTAATCTTCCTGAATGGTGTCCCATGCTTCCGCGTTGGCGTGCTGGGAGTGGACCAGCATGTCGTAGGAGGCCGTGCGCATGGCTATGCGCATGATTTCCTGCAAGTCCGCCGGGAGTTCATCCCAGACTTTCTTGTTGACCAGGAATTGCAGTTCCGTAGCAGGCTCATGCCAACCGGTGTAGTAGTAATCAGCGATCTGTTGGAAACCAAGGCGCAGATCCAGCGCCGGACCTACCCATTCCACCGCATCAATGGTGTTGCGCTCCAGCGAGGTGTAGAGCTCACCGGGGGGAATATTGGTCGGATTGACGCCGACTTCCGCGAAGACTTCGCCAGCGAAGCCGGGAATGCGCATTTTCAGGCCTTCCAGATCTTCCAGCGAATTGATTTCCTTACGGAACCAGCCACCCATCTGAACGCCGGTGTTGCCGCCCGGGAACGACAGCATATTGTGAGGTTCATAAACCTCCTGCATCAGTTCCATGCCACCACCGTGGTAGAACCAGGCGTATTGTTCCATGGCGTTCATGCCGAAGGGCATGCTGGTGAAAAACAGGGTGTTGGGTACTTTGCCTTTCCAGTAATAAGACGCCGAATGCCCCATGTCATACTGGCCGGCCTTGACCATATCAAACACACCCAGAGGGGCTTTGTGCTTGTTGGCAGAATCAATGCGAACCTTGAGCCGTCCGTCGGACATTTTCTCGACGCGCTCGGCAAAGTTTTTGGTGGTGTCACCAAATATCGGAAAATTCGGGCCCCAGGTCTCTGCCAGGCGCAGCGTAAAGGTCTCTTGAGCGAGGGCTTGTGTGGAAGCAACGGTAGTTGCCACAGCCAGCACAGCCGCGGATAGAACAGAACGGATCTTCATTGCTCTTCTAGCCTCTTTTGTCATTGTTGTGTTGAGAGCCTCTCCCGTTTTCGGGACGAGTAACTCTGAATTCTAGGCCAAGTTAGCAATAATCGACAGCCAACGGAACGAAAAAACGTTGTCTGTACGACCTAGGTCTTACCTGTCAGCTCGGCCTTTGCCCGCAGACCAAGGACTGCCAGAAAGGCCGGGGTGTTGACGGAGTCGTTTGAAAAGAGCGCCCTGAAACTCTTCGCTCAGAGGGTACAGGTGGCCGGTATCTGGCATCAGGGCCAGGTCGGCGTCTGGCAGGTTGTGTGCCAGGTGACGGGCGTATTCCTCGGGTACGAAGGGATCTTGTTCACCCTGGTATACCCAGACAGGAATGCGGACATCGTTCAGGCTGAACTGCCAGTCTTCCAGTTCCGTTAACAGGTCCATGGCAATGGCTCTCCCGCCACTGGCAAGACAGGTCAACTGGTCCTGTCTGAACAGACCGTTGGCAAGAAGCTGCCGAAGGAGGCGCTGATCCTCTTCGTTGACGAGCTGTTCAGCTTCACGTAAGTAAAGGCCCGGGTGCCGCCTTGATAACCACGCGACGAACCGGACTGCGAGGCGGAACAGGGCTTTGCTCCGGCGGGCGAGCAACGGACCGGGCCAGCGAGTGGCTGCAAACAGCGGATGGGCGCCGTCATACTCTGCGAAATGGGTATACCCGGATAAGCAAATGCCCAGGTCCATGCGCGGGCCCAGTGCATAGCCGCAGGCGAGGGTTCTTGATCCGCCGCTGGACCAGCCGATATGACTGAACCGATCAATGCTCAAGACATCAGCGAGTTGGCGGAGATCGTCAGGATAGTCAAGCAGCGTGCGGTGTTTCTGATAACTGGATTTTCCGATACCAGGTCGGTCCGGCGTCAGGATGCGGAAACCATGTCGCAAGGCCTGGGCGTGGAGAAACAATCCCTGCAACCGGCAGCCTGGCATGCCGTGGCCGAACACCAGAGGGTAGCCGTTGGGGTCGCCAAGGTCAGTGAATGCAAGCTTACGGCCGTCGCTGAGAGTGAAGCAACGTTCCTGCTGGTTTAAGTTGGCTGTGATCGTGGACCCCCATCTACATGCTCTGGTTCAGAGCAGTGCCATCTGTTCACCCCCGGGCCGCTTGAAAAGGTCGCCACGGAGAGGCTCTGCCCGATGAAGATTCAGGCCCAGTTGTCTCGCTCGCTGTGAAAAACGCTGACGTACAAGGTCTGCAAAAGGCCCGGTTCCTGTCATACGACGCCCGAATTTTGCATCGTAGCTTTTACCGCCGCGCAAATCACGGATGCGGTTCATGATACGCCCGGCCCGTTCCGGGAAATGCCGCTGTAGCCAGTCCTGGAACAGTTCGTCCAGTTCCAGTGGCAGGCGCAGCATGATCCAGCTGGCCCGTTGCGCACCGGCTCCGGCAGCGGCTTCCAGTATCGCCTCGATTTCATGGTCATTGATAAACGGAATCACCGGGGCAAGGATGATGCCGGTCGGCACCCCGGCGGCGCTGAGTTCCCGAATGATTTTCAGGCGTGTGGCTGGCGCCGCCGTTCGCGGTTCCATCTGACGCTTCAGGGTGTTGTCGAGAGTCGTCAGGCTGACACTGACGGAGCAAAGCCCCTGGTCCGCCAGTTCCGATAACAGGTCCAGGTCACGCAGGATAAGCGCGCCTTTGGTGATAACGGACACCGGGTGGCGATATTCGGCCAGCACTTTGAGAATCTCGCGGGTAATTTCCCGTTTTTTTTCAATTGGCTGGTACGCATCTGTATTTATGCCGAGGGCAATGGGAGACACCCGGTAGCCGGGCTTGTCGAGTTCCCTGCGAAGTTGCTCAGCGGCGTTGGGCTTGGCAATCAGCCGGGTTTCGAAGTCCAGCCCCGGGGACATATCCCAGTATGCGTGGGTGGGGCGGGCGAAGCAGTAGATACAGGCGTGCTCGCACCCCCTGTAGGGGTTTATGGACTGGTCGAAAGGCACATCCGGGGACTGGTTCCGGCTGATAATCGAGCGTACCTGCTCGTCAGTAACTTCGGTTGCCAGGGAATCGGGGCAGGTTTCGTCAGCCGGGTCCTGATACCAGCCGTCGTCACATTCGCGGTCAGTGACGATGGGCTGGAAGCGGTTCTTTGGATTAAGCGGTGTCGCGCGGGTTTTCATACGGAATCCGGAATACTGTTTTAATATACAGTACTCTTGGCTCTGTAAAATTTCCAGCTTTCGTTATCTCAGGCCGCAGGCCTCAGAGGTCATTCATTCTGCCGATCTGACCGGCCAGCCTCTTGGCTTCGTGTTCCTCCATCGCCCGCATCGATTCCACCAGTTCTTTCGCTTCCGGAATTTCTGCCTTGCCGGCCAGGCTGTCGTACAGGTCGATCAGCTGGTCATGGAATGCGAATACTTCCCGCTCGATGCCATCAAAGTCGAGGTTAGCGTAATGACCATCGCAGCTTTCGTGTGCTTTGATGCGTTTGTGTTCGTTGTTCAGGTAATCGTAGACTCTTGTCTTCAGTGCCTTCGGGTCCGCCTGTTTCTCGAATTCGGCGGTAATGCGCGCCAGTTCGGATTCATGGCCGGCCAGGTAGGTCAGCAGCGCCTGGGCTCGTTCGTCCGGGTTTTTGGGGGAGCACTCCGACAGACATTGGGCAAGGTTGGTATGAAGCTCGCGGGCCCAGATGATCAGATCTTCAAACGTTGTTATGTCCATTCGCTGCGCTCCTTCGTCGCACATTATTTCGGTGAGGTATAAATGACACACTTATCAGGCGAGTTTAGCGAACAATGGGGTGAGTGTGCGATGGCCAAAGCCGGCTTGTATGCCAATCTTTGCAATACTTGCTCTGTTTCTGCACCTGAATGATGGAAAAGCCAATGTCAGAACAACCCCCGCTGGGCATTATTGAAGGCTTTTATGGTCCGTTATGGAGCTGGGAGGAGCGACGGCGGGTCGTGCGGTCGCTGGCGCCGCACGGATACCGGAATTACTGGTATGCACCCAAGGCCGATGCCTTTCTGCGCCGCCGTTGGAGTGAGCCCCATCCCGAGCCGGTGGCCAGCGAACTGGCTGATTTTGCCCGTTTCTGCGGTGAGCAGGGCGTGCGGTTTGGTGTCGGGCTGAGCCCGTTTGAAGTTTTCAATAACTTTGATGAATCCGCCAAAGCGGCGCTGGCAGAAAAGCTGGCGGCTTTCGATCAACTGGGCATCCGCGAACTGGCCGTCCTGTTCGATGACATGAAAAGCAACACGCCGGACCTGGCTGCCCGCCAGGCGGATATCATTCACTGGGTGGCCGAGCGCAGTGGTGCCGATCAACTGACGGTCTGCCCCAGCTATTACTCTGACGACCCGGTGCTGGACAGGGTATTTGGCCAGCGTCCCGACCGCTACCTGGAGGACTTGGGCAGCGCGCTGGATGCGTCAGTGCAGGTGTTCTGGACGGGCGAAGAAGTCTGTTCCAGGGAGATATCGCCGGGACACCTGCAGCGTGTATCAGAGGCACTGGGGCGCAAGCCGGTACTCTGGGACAACTACCCGGTGAATGACGGCGATCGAATGTCCCGCCATTTGCATCTGCGTGCGTTTACCGGCAGGTCCGCCGCCAACTGCCATTACCTTGCGGGCCATGCTATCAACCCTGCTTTGCAGCCCACCCTTACCACCATTCCCGCCATAACCCTGGCCCGAAGTTACGAACTGGGGCCGGGATACCAATATGGCCAGGCTTTCCATCGCGCCGCTGAAGAGGTGTTGGGTAAGGAACTGGCGCGGCAGGTAGCAGCCGACCTTCTGGTATTGCAGGATGCGGGGCTCGGAAGGATCAGCGGTGAGCGACTCCAGGCCATGACCGAATGTTATCGTCGTTTCGATCACCCGGCCGCACTGGAAATCCTGAAGTGGCTTGCCGGAGAGTATCAGGTGACTGATGAAATGGTGCAGACCCAGTAAACCGGATTGGCCAGTGGTCAGTTAAGGTAATACTCGACAGTGGTCACCACCCGGACGGTCTTGGCCGGCTGCTGCCCTTCGCTGATACCAGGTGCCTGGTCCCTGGCGAGAATCTGGAACACACCCTGATTGGCCCGGCGCAAATCGCCCAGGCTGGTTTTTGCGTCCCTGGCGAATTGTGCGGCGGCCTCACGGGCGGCGGCCGTTGCCTCTGCAATCATCTCCGGCTTTATGTCGTTCAGTCTGTTGAACAGGTAGGTGGGTCCGCTCGGGCCATAGTCGGATGACAGAATCACGCCGGAATCCACCAGTTCACCAACAGACTGTGCGGCCTGGCGGATACGGTCGATGTTGTCACTGCGCACCATCAGGGTCTGGTTGATGATGAATTTCTGGCTGTTGTTCTCACCCTGATACGGATTGGCGCGGGTATCCGTTACATCCAGGCGCTGCAGTTCCACCGTCTGGGTATCAATGGCCTGAAGTTTGAGAAACGCCATGATGCTCTCGCGGCTTTCGCTGGCTTTCGCCCGGGCCTCATCCAGACTGTCGCCGGTGACCACGAAGCGCAACGGCCACAATGCCAGGTCCGCCTGTACCTCACGTTCTGCAACACCTTTGACGGTGACAAAACGGTCGCCGGTTCGCAGCCCGGTCAGGCCATCGGCAATCAGTGAGGCGGATATAATGGCGGCAATGGCGAGTATCAGGGTAGGCAGAAGCTTCATCACGGCATCCTTGTGTGTGGATCTGGCAGACACGATCGCCGCAAATGCCGGGGGCGTCAAGCGCCCCCGGGAAGTCGCCTGATCAGGAGGTCGTCGCAGCGACTTCAGCCTTACCGGTTTTTACCATGGCATACCCGAACCCGATCACCAGCGAGCCAATGGCGATGGCGGCGACATAGGGCAGGACCGCGCTGACGGCATTGGGAATGGCAAGGACAAACAGGCCGCCATGGGGTGCCATCAGCTTGACCGCGAACAGCATCGACAGCGCACCGGTGATAGCGCCACCCACCATGCACACTGGAATCACCCGTAGCGGGTCCTTGGCCATGAAGGGGATTGCACCCTCGGAGATAAAGCACAGACCTAACACGAACGAGGCCCGCCCCGCCTGCCGCTCGGCCTCGGCGAACTTGGCGCGGGCCACAAAGCTGGCCACACCCATGCCGATGGCTGGCACCATGCCCGCGGCCATGATCGCTGCCATGGGGGCCGAACCACCGCTGCCTTCTGACAACAGGCCCACTCCGAAGGTGTAGGCGGCCTTGTTCACCGGCCCGCCCAGATCAAAGCACATCATGGCCCCGAGAATGCCCCCCAGGAGTATCGCGTTGGTGGTGCCCATGCCCTCAAGGAAACTGGTGAGTCCGCTCATCAGGGCGGCAGCGGGTTCACCAATCACGTAAATCATGCCCAGGCCGGTCACCAGACTGGCCAGCAGCGGGATGATCAGGATGGGCTTGAGGGATTCGATGCTCTCCGGCATCGGCAATTTCTGGCTGATGAAGCGGGCCACGTAACCGGCCAGGAAGCCGGCAATGATGCCGCCCAGGAAACCCGCTCCGAGAGTCCCGGCCAGGTAGCCACCGATCATGCCCGGAGCCAGGCCAGGACGGTCGGCGATGGACCAGGCAATGTAGCCTGCCAGCAGAGGGATCATCAACTGAAAGGCGGTGCCGCCACCTATCTGCATCAACGCTGCTGCAAGAGTACCTTCTTCTTCGAAGGCATCGATGCCGAAAACGAACGACAGGGCAATCAACAGTCCCCCCGCCACCACCATGGGTAGCATGAAAGAAACGCCGGTCAGCAGGTGCTTGTAAGGGCCGGGCTTCTCACTGCCCCCCGCTGACGCTGCTTTCTTCTGGCCCTCCTCGACGGTGGCATTGGCAAGCGCTTCGTCAATGGTGGGCCCGGGTCTCTTGAGGGCGTTACCCGTTGAGGTGCGCCACAGGGGTTTGCCGGCAAAGCGGCCAGGGTCCACTTCGATATCGCAGGCCAGTATCACGACATCTGCCGCCTCGATTTCCTCGGCCGTCAGCGGGTCCTGGGCGCCCACGGAACCCTGGGTTTCCACACGTATCTGGTGGCCCGCTGCCTTGGCAGCGCCGGTAAGGGCTTCAGCGGCCATAAAGGTGTGGGCGACACCGGTGGGGCAGGCGGTGACCGCAACAATGCGTTTGCTGGCGGACTCTGTGGCAGCAGCTTCTGGTGGTGGTGCCTCCGATGGCTGGTAAGGCTCGGCCTGTTTCTCTGCTTGCTCCAGTACTGCCGCCGGGTCTGGCAGTGCGGCCGTTACCGGGATCTGATAGAGGCGTTTGCCAACGTAGGTGCTCAGGTCCGTTGGCGTTCCTGTGGCTGCAATCACCAGGTCTGCAGACGCGACGACATCGTCGGACAATGCCGATGACGGTTGCTGTGGATTGCGAATGTCAGTGCTGGTTTCCCAGCCTTTCTGGTGTGCCGCCCGCTCCAGGGCCCGGGCGGCCAGGAAGCTGGTGGCAACGCCCTGGGGGCAGGCGGTGACGATGATCAGTTTCATAATGGCATTTCCCCATTGTTGTTGTGCCCGCGCCAGGGGGTGACACGGGTTTGCTGGATCAGTTGTGTGAAGTCCTCAGCCATCGGGTCGCCGACGCCCACGTGGCGGACGCATTCGGCAGAGAGTGCGGTAGCCACGGACAGAACCTCTTCGGAAGGGTGATGTTCGAGCAGGCCGTGGATCATTCCGGCCAGCAGGGTGTCACCGGCACAGACCGTGCTGGTCACAGATACGGGTGGTGGGGCGGCGCGCCAGTTGCCCCGGGGGGACAGCCAGAGTACGCCTTTCTCGCCCATGGAAACCACGACATTGGCAATTCCCTTATCCTGAAGCGAACGGGCTGCTTCGGCGATGTCTTCAAGGCTGTCCAGTGGTTGGCCGGCCCATTCGGCCAGTTCATCCACGTTGGGCTTGATGCCGTCAGGCAGGGCCAGAAGACCGGCTTTCAGGGCTGGGCCGCTGGTATCCAGCCAAACGGGAATGTTGGCCGCGCGGACGCGGATGACCAGGTCAGCGAGAGCGTCGGGGAGGAAGCCTCCGGGCAGGCTGCCAGCAATGACAACAGCGTCGTACTCACCCGGCAGTGCGCCAATACCGGCTTCAAGATGGCCAAGCGAACCAGAGGGGGCAACAAGTCCCGGGCCATTCACGTCAGTCACTCGGCCACCGTCTTCGGCAATCTTCACATTGATGCGGTTCTGACCGGGCACCCGGATAAAGCGGTCTTTCAGACGCTCCGATTTGAAAAGACGTTCGAAGGGTGCCGCATTGATCTCTCCCAGCAGCCCGGACACCGTCACGGTATGACCGAGTCGGGACAACACCTGCGCCAGGTTGATACCTTTGCCGGCTGCATCCAGGCGGGAAGTCCGCGAGCGGTTCACGCTGCCCAGATTCACCATGCCGGTTTCAACGTTCAGGTCCAGCGCTGGATTCAGGGTAATGGTGAGGACGCGGGCCATTACATGGCCTCCAGGGCGTCGCGCACCTCGGCTGCGGTGGCTTTGCCCAGGGCCAGCTTCGCCTGGCCTCGTGCATGTTCCCGGCTCAATCCGCGAATACACGCCTTCACCAGCGGCACCCGCCGGCTGGTGACCGACAGTTCGTCCACGTCCAGGCCCAGCAGTACCGGAATGGCCTGTGGGTCCGAAGCCAGCTCACCGCAGACTCCCACCCAGCGTTGGTGGGCGTGGGCGGCTTCCACCGTCATGCGGATCAGTTGCAGTACCGAGGGATGCAGGCCATCGGATTGCGCTGACAGCTGACCATGGCCACGGTCAATAGCCAGGGTGTACTGGGTCAGGTCGTTGGTGCCCACGGAAAAGAAGTCCACTTCCGGCGCCAGGGTATGGGCCAGCAGGGCACAGGAAGGAATCTCGATCATCACGCCCACCTGCAGGCCCTGGCAGGGGATTTCGGCACGGACCCGCTCGACGATGGCCTTGGCGGCGCGGAACTCCTCGAGATCCTTGACCATGGGAAACATGATTCGCAGCGGGCGGTTATCGGCGGCAGTCAACAGAGCGCGGATCTGGGTTTCCAGGATCTCCGGTCGGGTCAGCGACAGGCGAATGCCCCGCAGTCCCAGAAAGGGGTTGTCCTCGTGGGGCAGGGGCCAGTAATCCAGCGGCTTGTCACCACCCACATCGAGGGTGCGCGCCACCAGTGGCAGGCCGTTGAGGGCATCGAAAGCGTGACGGTATTCCTTCACCTGGGTGTCCAGGTCAGGTGCTTCCGGATGCTCCATGAAAATGAACTCGGTGCGCAGCAGGCCAATACCATCGGCGCCCCGATCCACGGCATCCGGGGTGTGAGCGGTGTTGCCCAGGTTGGCACACACGTCGATGGTGTGGCCATCGGTTGTGGTGGCGGGCTCGTTCCGGCATTCGTGAGCCCGTGCCTGCAAGCGGGTGAGCTGATCCAGGCGGCGGTTGATCCGTTCACGGCGCTCGCGGCCGGGATTGGGCACCAGGCAGCCTCGCTCGCCGTCAACCACCAGGTCGGTGCCGTTGGCGATGGTCAGAATGCGATTGCCGGCACCGACTACCGCTGGCAGGCCCAACGCGCGGGCCAGGATTGCACTGTGTGAGGTGGCGCCGCCACGGGCCGTAACCAGTCCGCGAACCCGCTGGGTATCCAGCCTGGCCACATCGGAGGGGCCAAGATCATCTGCCACTAACACATAGGGCTCGTCCGGCGGCGTGGGCATGGCAACACCGCAGAGATTTGCCAGTACGCGGCGGCCGACATCCCGCAGGTCCGCTGCGCGTTCGGCAAGCAGACGGTCTGACAGCGCTTCCTGGGCCCGTGCCGCGGTGTCAATGGCCTGCCACCAGCCGGCTTCGGCGGAGGCGCCTTCGTTGATGGCTTCCAGGGCAGCCTGATAGAGATCGTCGTCCTGCAGCATTTCCACGTGCACGGACAGGATCGGCGCAACTTCACCGCCTTCGGCCTGGCGAATCAATGTACGCAGTTGCCCATCGGCTTCGTCGATAGCACGGCCAAGGCGACCGGTCTGTTCACCGGCATCGCTGGCGGTTGCGGAATAATCCAGGGTGGGCTGGCGCATCACGAAGGCAGGAGCCAGAGCCAGGCCCGGTGAGGCTGCGACGGCTCTCAGGGCCTCGTCATCAGTCAGCGGTTGCGGTTCTGGCTCTGACGTTTCCGGCCGGCTTTCCTGATGTCGCAGTGGGGATACTGTCTCACCGAGCCCGTCGGTCACGGCCTCACAAACGGCTTTTACGGCCTGTTCTGCCTCATCGCCGGTGGCAGAGATCACCAGGGTCTGACCACGACGTGCGCCGAGGCCGATAATGCGCGTGAGGCTGATGGCGGAAACGGAATTGCCGTCGCCTTCTTCCAGGCGGATACGAATATCGGCGTTGTGCAGGCGAGCTTCCTGGACCAGTTGTTTGGCGGGTCGGGCGTGAAGGCCATGGGTGTTCAGGAGCCTGACCCGCTCACTGACTGCATTGGCCTGCTCGCCGGAAAGCCGTGAAAGCACGGCGTCCACGGAGTGGCTTTCCAGGGCGGTGTTCTGGGCCAGAAAGTTATCGATACGCTCCAGCAATTCCCGGCAATCGTCGCCCTGGCCGGCGAGGCAGAAAACGCCCGCGAGTTCGTCGGTGGCCTCTTTGGGGGTTGCCAGCGCCAGCGCCGGGCGGTGGCTGCCGATGCTGTGGTGAACCAGCCAGAAACCCTGGCCAAGACCCACCGGTGGCTGGCTGACGATCTCTTTCATGAAGGCAGAGTCTACGCAGCCAAGGCCCTGGAGCCTGGCCGCGGCACTCATGGCGAGTTCGCTGGTGGCGTGGGTGTTCACACCCAGGCACAAAGTCTGCGCGTCGCATTTCGGTACCACCGGCTCCCGGGACAACAGGGTTGTCAAAGCGGCGGTGTCGTCGGCTTCGGCAAGCTTGCGGGAAAGGCCCGGTTTGTCCAGCACGCGGGTCAGGTGACGCAATATGTCCAGATGCTCGTCAGACTGGGCTGCAATGGCGACCAGCACATACACGGTGGCGTTGTCGTGCCAGGTGATCCCGCCGGGAAACTGCAGCACCCGGATACCGGTACTGATGACCGCGTCGCGACTTTCCGGAGTGCCGTGGGGAATGGCGATGCCGTTGCCGAGCACCGTTGAAGACTGTTGCTCCCTTGCCAGCATGCCGGCATGGTAGTCGGGTGTCGTGCGGCCTGTGTCCTGCAGGTCCAGGCTTGCCTGTTTCAGGGCATCCTGCCAGTCGGTTGCCGTGCAGCCCAGGCGGATATCGTTGGCTGTGAGCGTCAGCATGGGGGTTAGCCTCGCCTTGTTGTTGTGGTGTAGTGCTGGCATGGGCGCTCGATGTCTGCCACTGCCAGTAAAATCCGGGTTGCTGAATCGTGTCAGCAAACATAGAATGAATCATGAAACAGATCTGATCAGAAATCAAGCAATCTGTGACCAGGAGGAATTGGCCCCATGACCCTTGCAGAACTTGCCCGCCTGGCCGGGGTATCCCGTACCACGGCCAGCTATGTCATCAATGGCCAGGGGCCGGTGCGCAGAATCAAGCAGCAAACCATCGACAAGGTGCTGGAGGTGGCCCGGAACAATCATTTCCAGATTGATACCCAGGCTGCTGCCCTTCGTGGTGGCGCAAGTCGCACCCTCGGTTTTATCCTGCCGGACCTGGAAAACGCCAGTTATGCCCGTCTCGCCAAGCTTCTGGAGCAGGGCGCCCGCGCCCGGGGGTACCAGTTGTTGATCGCCGGCTCCGGGGACGATCCGGATACCGAGAAAGAGTTGGCACGTTCCCTGAGGGCAAGACGGTGCGACGCCCTTATCGTCGCCAGCGCCCTGGCCCCCGATGATCCTTTCTATCAGCAGCTACAGCAGGATGACTTGCCGGTGATTGCGGTGGACCGGGCCCAGTCGCCCGGTGTGATCAACTGCGTTGTCAGTGACAATCGCAAAGGCGCCGCTGTACTGACCCGTTCCGTGCTGGAGCCAGGGACCGGATCAGTGGTCTGGCTCGATGCCGTGCCAGCTCTGGCGATGACCGGTGAGCGCCGCGAGGGCTTTGAAGACGTGGCGCGAAGCCGCAGTGGAACATGGTCGGTCTACAGCGGCGATCACTACGACCGGGCCTCCGGCGCCGGACTGATGCGGCAGGTGCTCGCAGAACAGGGTCTGCCGGATGCACTGATCACCGCCTCTTACACGCTGTTGCAGGGGGTCCTCGACGTTCTTCTGGAACAGCCGGGCGGCTTGCCGGAGTCGCTTCGAATGGCTACCTTCGGAGATGACCGGTTGCTGGATTTCCTGCCGGTCAGGGTTCACTCGTTACCACAAAAACATGAGGCCATTGCCGAAGCGACGCTGGACCGGGCGCTGGCCGCGATCTCGGGCCACAACGAGCCGGAAACGATTGTTATCAACCGGTCACTCAAACGGCGCCGTTGAGGTATTGGCTGGGGAGACTCCCATGGCAGAGATTGAACTGAACGGAAAAACCGTAGAATGCGTACGCGGTGACATTACCAGTCAGGACGATATCGAGGCAGTGGTTAATGCGGCCAACGCACAACTGATGCCCGGTGGCGGTGTCGCCGGTGCACTCCATTCTGCGGCAGGTCCCGGGCTGGCGCAGGAATGTCGCCCCATGGCTCCGATACGGCCCGGCGAGGCTGTTATCTCCGGCGCCCATAACCTGCCGAACCAGTTTGTCATTCACTGCCTGGGGCCGGTGTACGGCGTTGATGAGCCCTCTGATTACTGGCTGGCGGAGTGTTACCGCAATTCACTGGAGTTGGCGGACAGTAAAGGCATTGAATCTGTCGCGTTCCCGGCGATATCAGCGGGGGCTTTTGGTTATCCGGTGGAAGGTGCGGCCGAGGTGGCCCTGGCCACGGTAAAGCAGGTCCTCCCGCGGCTGGAGAATGTAAAGCGGGTGCGCTTCGTGCTGTTTGGTGCGTCTGACGAACAGGTCTTTAGTAGTCGTCTGTTATCGACCATTGAGTAATAAGCAGTTTTCCGGGCAGCGCCTACACTGGAAAGTTCCGAATCCGTTTGTCCGGGAGTGCTGTTTTGTCTCGATTGCGTACCTTGTTGCTGACCACCGTCGCCATGACGGCCTTTGCGGGCAATTCGCTGCTCTGCCGCGCGGCGTTACGTGATACCGATATTGATGCCGCCACCTTCACCAGTGTTCGCCTGGTGTCAGGGGCATTAATGCTCTGGTTGCTACTGAGTGTTCGTGGCAATCGTGCACCAATGAAGCAGGGCTCCTGGGGCTCTGCGCTGGCCCTGTTTGTCTATGCCGCTGCTTTTTCCTACGCCTATGGTGGCTTGTCTGCGGCCATGGGTGCATTGCTGTTGTTTGGCGCGGTTCAGGCCACCATGATCAGCATCGGAATTGTCCGTGGCAATCGCCCGCAGCTGTGGCAGTGGATTGGGTTTGTCGTTGCCTTTTCCGGTCTGGTGGGGCTGTTGTTGCCGGGCCTTACTGCGCCCCCGCTGTTCAGTTCCCTGCTGATGATCAGCGCCGGTATTGCCTGGGGTGTTTATTCGCTGCGGGCAAAAGGTGCCGGTGAACCCACGGCAGTCACCACGGGCAACTTTATGCGTGCCGTGCCTATGGCATTGGTGCTGAGCCTTGTGATGATGACCAGTGCCAATATCGATATGGCGGGCATGGGCTATGCGATTGCTTCCGGGGCGATTGCTTCGGGCATGGGCTATGCCATCTGGTATATGGCGTTGCCATTGCTGCAGCCAACCTCGGCAGCCACCGTTCAGCTCAGCGTGCCCGTGATCGCTGCAATCGGTGGTGTCCTGTTGCTGAGTGAGCCGTTGACCCTCAGGTTAGTAGTGGCCGGTATCGCCATTCTCGGAGGTATCGCTATTGTGATTCGGGCGGGGCAGAAAAAGACGGTGTGAACGCCACGTGCTGCAACCGCTCAGTCACAGGACAGGTCATCCGCGTTGCGGAATTGCTCCATGATGGCATCGCGATGGCGCTCGTTATCCTTGTACTCTTCCGGCAGCGGCTGCAGGAAATAGAGAAAGTCGCCTTTTCCCCGGTGTGCTTTCAGCAGGCTGTCCAGATCATCTCCCGAGTGCCAGAACACCGGGCTTATAACGGCAACGTCGAGATCCGGGCGCTTCTTTTCCAGCACCGCGACCATGCCCAGGCGATCCTCTGAGTGAAAAGTGCCGGTGAGGTGGATAACCTGGTGCTCAGGGTTCTCTTCAAGCGCCCTGATTACCCGATCTGCCATGGTATTATCCCGCAGCAACTGAGCCTTATAGCTGTTTTCCAGGCGTTTGCTGTTATCGGTCTCGCCATGGCCGCCGCCAAGCGTGTCGAAAAATTTCCTGCGATAAGCCGGGGTGTCAAAAAACGGCGCCTCCGGTAGCCGCTGGCGTTGCGAGGCATGGAGTCCGTCAAGATAGGCCTCGCCAGTGCGACCAACGCATCGAACGATATCGGCAGGTGCGTTGGCGGCAATCACCGGGATGTTCCGTTTTTTCGAGAACTCGATAAGGGGGCGGTAGGATGCCTTGTAGTTGGGCCAGGCACCGGTATCGGCAATCAGCTCCTCCTCGCCGGACTTCCCGGAGAGATACCTGTCGAGCTGGGACTGATCATCCAGGGTGAACTGTTCCATGCTCAATACCTGCCGCGGACGCTGCTGGTAAAGTGACGACTGCACCAGCGATTGCAGCAGGTGGGCAGCATGATGGCCGTGATACTCGCCAATCACCACCACGTCTGCCGGTGTGAGTTTTTCTGCAAGCTGGTTGATGGAGAGCAACCTGCCTTTGTCATCGGCGATGATAGAATCGTACTGGGTTTGTGGCGGCACGACTTCCTGGTTGCTGGCGGGCAGGGAGCTGCAGCCTGCGAAGAGCAGGCAGGCGAGTATTGCCAGAGTGTGAGAATAGGTCGTCATAATTGCTTATACGACCACGAAACCCGGTGGACTGTCAGCCCTTTGTTGTTCTGATTCATTGTTCGGGATGTTTAATGCCCCATCGTGCCTACCTGTTTTCCCTGCGACTTGCCCACGCGTTCCGCGAGGCCTGTATCGACGAGCGCTATACCACAAAGCGACTTGGCCGCGATGTGATGGCAGGGGTTACGGTGGGCATTATTGCCATTCCGCTGGCCATGGCGCTGGCCATTGCCAGCGGAGTGCCGCCCCAATATGGTCTCTACACGGCGTTCATTGCCGGATTTGTGATCGCGTTAACCGGCGGCAGCCGTTTCAGTATTTCTGGTCCCACCGCCGCCTTTGTTGTGATCCTGTACCCCATCGCCCAGACCTATGGCCTGGGTGGCTTGCTGCTTGCCTCGCTGATGTCGGGTGTATTGTTGCTGATCATGGCGTTCATGCGTCTGGGGCGGTTCATCGAATACATTCCCGAATCGGTTACTCTCGGATTTACCGGCGGCATCGCGGTGGTGATCGCCACGCTGCAGGTGAAGGACTTTTTCGGGCTGAACATTGAGCAAATGCCGGAGCATTACTGGGACAAGCTGGCGGCTGTTGGTGAGGCGATGCCCGGGCTGGATGCCATGGCCACACTGGTGGCAATAGCCACGCTGGCGGTGATGCTGCTATGGCCCCGTTTGAAAACGCCGGTACCACCCCATCTGCCGGCAGTGATTATTGGCAGTCTTCTGGCGATGGCGCTGAATATCAACGGCGCAGCAATAGAAACCATTGGCTCCCGGTTCAGTTACCTGCTGGCGGACGGGTCTCTTGGTGCCGGCATTCCTCCCTTTCTGCCTGAGTTTGCCTGGCCCTGGAGCCGGCCGGACGCCAGCGGTGAGCCCCTGGGCATTAGCTGGACCCTGGTTCGGGACCTGTTGCCGGCTGCTTTTGCCATTGCCATGCTGGGAGCCATTGAATCGCTGCTGTGTGCCGTGGTGCTGGATGGCATGACAGGCAAACGCCACAGCGCCAACAGTGAATTGCTGGGGCAGGGTATCGGCAATGTGATTACGCCATTTTTTGGTGGCATTACGGCAACAGCCGCCATTGCCCGTTCCGCGGCCAACTACCGCGCGGGTGCGGAATCGCCGGTTTCAGGCATGGTGCACGCACTGGTGGTTCTGCTGGCATTGGTGTCGCTGGCGCCGTTGCTTGCCTACCTGCCGATGGCAGCCATGGCGGCATTGTTGGTAATGGTGGCCTGGAACATGAGTGAGGCCCCCAAATCCGTTCACCTACTGAAGACTGCCCCGCGAAGCGATATCCTGGTGTTCATTACCTGCTTCTCGCTGACTGTGTTGCTGGACATGGTCATCGCCATCACCACCGGGATTCTCTTGGCGGCGGTCCTGTTCATGCGGGAAATGGCCCAGATGACCCGGGTGACGGACATCACCGGCAGCAGGCGAATGGAAGGGGCTCGCCTGCCTGACGGTTGGCAGGTGTTCAAGATCAATGGCCCCCTGTTTTTCGCCGCGGCCGACCGGATTTTCGGGGAGTTGGCGCAGCTGTCGGCCAGCGCCCGCGGTTTTATTCTCTACATGGATGGGGTGACGATTCTGGATGCCGGCGGGTTGTCTGCCCTTGACAAGCTAATCAGCACCTGCCGGGCAGATGGTACGCAAGTGGTTATCGCAGATCTGCAGTTCCAGCCGTTGCGCACCTTGGCCAGGGCGGGTGTCAAACCGGAAGAGGGCGTCGTCCGGTTCTATCCGACACTGGATGAAGCGGTCAAAGCTGAAAGCCAGCTCTCTCCTACATAGGCCAGTGCACCTGCAGATTACCACCTCCGAAGGCCGCCTTGTGCAGATAAAAAGTCGGCGCGAGCGTAAGAATCGCGTTTTCTTTTCGGGATAGCACAATCTCGAAGGGTAAGGCGAATTTACCGATAAATCCGTGGTGGTCCTCATCTTCGCTTTTTGAATAGGTCTGCTCTATGTCCGGCACGCTCAGGTAAATCGCCGGCTTCAGGGTAACGGCCGGGGTCAGGGTCAGGCTGATACGCCCGGCCAGAACGGGTTCTCTGCGGCGCAGGTCCGCAATTTCATCCAGATTTCGCCCCGTATACCCCTTTTCCCTGAGATAAAAATAATGAAGCCCGATGCCGGGTTCCAGGCGGTGGTTGTTATAGATGGCTTCCGCTTCAACCCTGAGGTGGTCACGCATGGTGGGTGTGCCGGAAGCGCGCTCATCCAGGTTGTAATACCGGCGGGTATGTTCTCCACTCAGGGCCGTCCGGAGTTGCCAGTGGCCGCGCCAGAATTGATGGCTGAGGGCGCCCCGGATGGTTTCGTTTTCCACCACCAGACCTTCGCCGCGGCTGTCGAAGGTGGAAGCTGGGGAATAAGTGACGGAGGCGGTGGTGCCGCCTTGTTGAGGCTGTCCGGCTGGGCGGTGCCACTGAAGGAAGAAACTCTGTGCCGGGTCTTCAAACGCATCGTCGCTGCGGGTTTTGTCGTTGAAGTAGAGATCGGGCAATATCCAGCTGGCATGTAACCAGGATTCATCGTCAAAGGTGTGCCGGCCACTGAAATAGACATCGGAACGGGACTTGTCGGCAAACACATCTCCCTGGAGCCACACTTCGGTTGCATCGGTTAACTGGTGGCGAAATCCTACAAGCTGGCGGTCGTAACTGCCGTCAAAGTCCTCACTGCGCTGGATGTCCAGCAGGAAGCCCTGTCGATTCTCGTTGAAGCCAAAATCCTGGCGGAACCGAAAATCCAGATACAGACGCCGGCTTCCAACGCTGCCACCGGTTCCGCGTATGCCATTTTCGATAGCAGAAGGGGCCGGTTGGTTGTGTCCGAAAGACAGTTCATGAAGGTAGCGTTCCACATTGGCCGTGTCGTCCCTGCCCAGAACCACAGCGTCTTGCCGCCACGGTTGAGGTATGTGGTTCAGCTCGGCTGCCAACGTTGCTGGCAGAAGAACAGCAATGGCAATAATGACCTTCAGCTTGCTACCCATGGCAGTTCCAGGACAGGTTGCTGGTATTGAACAAACGTTTGCCCGACTCAGCTTCGGCTAATAGGCTATGCTACGCACATTTCGGGCCCACGCAAAAGGATGATCATGCTCCCCTTTCGTTTTGTTGACCGCGTCAAATTCATTGTAGAGCGCCAACTTGTCAAAGGCGCTGGTTTTCAGTTGTTGGTAGTGGGTGTCTTCATCGGGCTTATTTCCCTGATTGGTGGCTTGCTGGTGATTCCCTTCGGCGAATCCCATGAGGATGTGGGGGGCGCCATCTGGTGGGCCTTTCTGCGGCTGACGGACCCGGGCTATCTGGGGGACGATGTGGGAAACTGGCAACGGCTGGTATCCACCATCCTGACCATCAGCGGCTACGTGGTGTTCATGGGTACTCTGGTGGCTATCCTGACCCGCTGGCTGATTGCCAAGATGACGGATCTGGAACGGGGACTGACGCCGGTCACCCTGAGAAACCATATCGTAGTGCTGGGCTGGACCAACCAGACGCTGCCCCTGCTCGGTGAGTTGCTGGGCTCTTCGGGCCGCATGCGGCGGTTCCTGGAAAAGCACGATACCAGCCGGTTGCGCCTGGTGGTGCTTTCGGAAACCGCCTCTGCCGCCCAGGTTCATGAACTGCGTAATGAGCCCGGCATCGGCCGCAAGGCGCGACAGATTATTCTGCGTTCCGGCGCCGCCATCCAGCCTGATGCCCTGCAACGGGTGGCTTGCCTGGATGCCTCTGCAGTCATAGTGCCCAGCGCGGCCCATGAAGCGGGCAGCCTGGTAACGTCGGATATAGAAACCGTAAAGGCGCTGCTGTCGATCGCCGCACAGGCGCGGCATCTGGGTGCGCCCCTGCCGTTTGTAGTGGCCGAAATCCAGGACATACGCAAACACCCGGTCATTGAGCGTGCCTATCCCGGCGAGATGGAAGTGGTTGCCGGTGATGCCACCATCAGCAGGTTGATGGTCCAGAATATCCTGCACCCGGGGCTGTCGGAAATCTATAACGAGTTGCTCAGTGCCGGAGAGGGCTGTGAGCTCTATATCCGGGGTGGCGAGTCACTGGCGGGGCTGTCTCTCGGCGAACTGGCCTCCCAGCGTTCCAGGGTTATTGTGCTGGGAGTCCTGAAACCGGGAGGCAAGGGCTGGAACGTGCAGATGCCGGCTTCATCGAACACCCTGATAGCTGCCGAAGACCGCGTTGTGATGCTGGCGCGGGACTACGCCGAAACCGAACCCGATCCCAAGGCCCCGCAACTGCCGTTAATCAATCGCGGGCAGGCCGTTAACCATTCCGTTGCCATTTCTGAACGCGTCCACCGGGTTCTGGTGCTGGGCTGGAACCGCCGCGTCCCCAGCCTGATCGATGAATTTGCCAGCTACACCAAGATGCGGTTTGAAGTGGATGTCGTCTCCGTGGTGCCCGCCCGGGAGCGTCAGCAGGAGATTGAACGGTATTTGGGCGAGCAGCACGCTGTGACCTGTCGTCATATTGAGGCGGATTACATGGTGGAGGGGGAACTCAGGCGTGTGGGCCCACTGAACTACGATTCCATCATGCTGGTCAGCAGTGATCGGCTGGCCTCAGGAGAAGAAGCTGACGCCCGGGCGATGGTGGGCTACCTCCAGCTGGAAGATCTGCTCAGTGAGGGTGGCCAGCGACCGCAGCTGATCATGGAGTTGAGTGATCCTGACAACCGTCATCTGTTAACCGGCCATCAGAGTGAAATGATGATCAGCCCGATGATTGTCAGCCATGTCCTTGCCCAGGTGGCGTTGCGGCGGGAATTGAGGGTAGTTCTGGACGAACTGTTTACGGTGGGTGGGGCCGAGATACAGTTCCGGGATCCCCATGACTACCCGCTACCGGCCAGTGCGGACTTCCAGGTGCTGGAGAAAGTGGTGGCGACAAAAGGAGAGGTGGCGCTGGGTGTCTGGCGTGATCATGCCAATAAGCATGGGCGCCATGTGAGCCTCATTCCACCGAGAGACGAATATCTGGACCTGAATGCGGCCGACCGGCTAATCGTGATGTGCTGTTCCTGAAACAGGGGCCCGGTTCATTCAATAGTATCCAGCAGGGCTGCCATAATATCATCCATGACCACGAAGCCCACAAGATCGTTATCCTGCAGCACCAACAGGCGCTTTACGCGGTGCTGGCTCATCAGGCTGGCAGCATAGCGAATGCCAAGATGCTCCCCGACGCTGATCACCGGCTTGGCACAGGCGTCGTAGACATTGAGCAGGTCGATATCGCCGTCTTCCGCAATCACGGCCTTGAGAATGTTGGTGTAGGTAATCAGGCCGTAGGCATCGTGCTCATTCTGTTTTTCCACCACCAGTGATTTCACCTCGTGCCTTTTCATCAGCGACAAGGCCTCACGGAGGCTGGCAAACGGGGATACATTGATGGTATCCCGGATCATCACATCCCTTACTAGTTTCATTCCGATGCTCCGCCTAGAGTGAGTCTTTTACGTGTTGTTCGAATTTTTCAACCTGTGTCAGGTCAATGCCTCCAAGATGTTCCAGAGGCAGAGTGAAAACCAGTCCCCGGGAATCGTTCTTTTCTGGCATGAGAAGGTGTTGTATGGCTTTCAGGATATCCAGCGATAGCCCTTTTTCCAGCACCATTACGAGAATACTCTGGCTGCCATCATAGGTCAGGCCAAAGAAGGTTTTTTTGGCGGTATTGCTGATGCCGCGACCGGCCAGGACAGTGACACCGCCCGCGCCGAGATCCCGGGCTGCATCAATGCAATCCTGTTCCTGATCTTCCGGCACGATAGCGACGAGTACAGAGAATTTCATGTGGACAGTTTCCTTCGTGCAGCGATGTGGTCACCAACAATGGCATAGGCCATTACCGTGATGATGGGAAAGATAGAGGCAAAGGCAATCAGCCCGAAGCCATCGATCAGCACACTGCGCCCCTCGATGTTGCCGGCAAGGCCGATCCCCAGTGCCGTCACCAGTGGTACCGTAACCTCTGATGTGGTCACGCCACCAAGATCATAGGCCAGTGGAATAATATAGCGCGGGGCAACGGCGGTCAGCATGACAACCACCAGGTAGCCCCCCATGATGTAGTAGTGGATGGAGTCACCCACAATGATCCGATGTACACCGACGGTGATGCCGACGGCAACACCCAGGGCGACAAACAGGCGAATGGCATTGCCGTTCAAGGTGCCGGCTGCCGCCTCTTCTGCCTGCTGGCCGATTGCAATGAGTGCCGGCTCCGCCATGGTAGTGGCGAATCCGATCATGAACGCAAACAGATAGATAAACAGGAATCCATCAAGGCCGATCAGCTGCTCCGCCATGCTGGTACCAATGGGAAACAGGCCAAGTTTCAGGCCAACGACGAACGCATAAAGACCCAGAACGACCAGGGCAAAACCAAAGAGAATCTTGCGGGGATTGCTGAGGCCCCGTCGCAAAACCAGATACTGGAAGATGAGTATGGTGAGTATGATGGGCAATACGTCCCGCACCATCTCGGCCAGCTCCAGCAGCATTTTCAGGGGGCCGGCCACCGGAGGTCGGGCATGTCCGGTTTCCATCAGCAGTTCACTGTGCGTCTGTTCTCCGGAATAAACCACAATGCCGTATAACTGAACCGTGATCATCGGCACCATCACCGCCAGCGCCACCAGCCCGAAACCGTCAGTGAGCGGATTGCGGCCACGAATCGACATTGCGAGGCCGATACCCAGCGCGGCCACCAGGGGAACTGTGACTACGTTGGTGGTGACACCACCGGAGTCATAGGCCAGACCAACAATTTCTTCAGGCGCAAACCAGGTGACGACCACGACGATGATGTAGCCCAGGATCATGAACCAGTGCAGTGGGTAGCCCATAATCGTTCTGAATACGGCCAACCCGATTACAACGCCCACCGAGGTTGCCACCAGTAATCGCAGGGTGACGGCGTCAATCCTGCCGCCGCTGATTTCCTGTGCCTGTTGTGCCACTGCAATGAGAGCGGGCTCCGCCACCACTGCGGAAAACCCGAGGGAAAACCCGAAGGCCAGCAGGATGGGAACAGAGCCACGGCGGGCAAACTGGTTGGACAGGCTTTTTCCCACCGGAAAAATGCTCAGCTCCAGCCCCTGAAGGAACAGCGCAATACCGACCGCCACGACGAGCAGGCCAAAGGCCATGCCGAGCGTGTTCTCTGGCACCTGTTGCAGAATAGCGAGCTGGAAGAACACCACAACCGCCACGATGGGCAAGAGGTTTTTGAGGGCGTGCAGAAGAGAGTGGCCGAAAGCTCGAATGTAAAACACCGGGGCCTGGTACCTGTGTCGGGTTCTGAGGCGGTTTGCTACCTGAATCAACATAGTAGCACCGGGGGCACATGGGTGCCTGATACACCTCAAGTTTGATGCTTGCAGGCATTCATACAAAAAATGACGAATATAGATAATATAAATTTCAATTATAAAATCAAACCCACTAAAGTACCCGTCAATGTCAGCGGACTGAATGTTTTTTGAACGGACGCTGGCTCGCTGAAGTTGCTTTTATGCTTCATAAAAGAGCACCTCAAACCGTAGAAGACAGGACTGAGATCATGCCATACGCAAACGACGTTGACGCCATTGCTTCCATTCTGAAGCAAAATCCCACCTGGAATGCCATCAAGCCTGAGCACGCGGCTCGCATGCGCGCCCAGAACAAATTCAAGACTGGCCTGGACATCGCCAAGTACACCGCGAAAATCATGCGCGAAGACATGGCGAACTACGATAAAGACACCTCCCAGTACACGCAGTCACTGGGTTGCTGGCACGGATTTATCGGCCAGCAGAAGATGATCTCCATCAAGAAGCATTTCGGTAGCACCAAGCGTCGTTACCTGTACCTGTCCGGCTGGATGGTTGCAGCACTGCGTTCCGAGTTCGGCCCGCTGCCTGACCAGTCCATGCATGAGAAGACGGCTGTTTCCGGCCTGATCGAAGAGCTGTACACCTTCCTGCGCCAGGCGGACGCATGGGAGCTGAACCACCTGTTCCGTGCCCTGGAAGAAGCCCAGAAGGCTGGCGACAACGCCAAGGCTGACGAGCTGATCAAGCAGATCGACAACCACGAAACCCACATTGTGCCAATCATTGCCGACATCGACGCTGGTTTCGGTAACGCTGAAGCGACTTACCTGCTGGCCAAGCAGATGATCGAAGCCGGTGCCTGCTGCATCCAGATCGAGAACCAGGTATCTGACGAGAAGCAGTGTGGTCACCAGGACGGCAAGGTTACCGTTCCCCACGCCGACTTCCTGTCCAAGATCAACGCCGTTCGCCTGGCGTTCCTGGAGCTGGGTGTGGACGACGGTGTTATCGTTGCCCGTACCGACTCGCTGGGCGCTGGCCTGACCCAGAAGATTGCCGTGACCGACGAGCCGGGCGATCTGGGTGACCAGTACAACAGCTTCATCGACGGTGATGTTATCGACAAGGCCGAAGACATCAACAACGGCGATGTTGTGATCAAGCAGAACGGCCAGCTGGTCAAGCCGAAGCGTCTGGCTTCTGGCCTGTTCCAGTTCAAGCCGGGCACTGGCGAAGATCGTGTGGTTCTGGACTGTATCACCAGCCTGCAGAACGGCGCTGACCTGCTGTGGATCGAAACCGAGAAGCCCCACGTTGGCCAGATCGCTGCCATGGTTAACCGCATCAAGGAAGTGGTGCCCGACGCCAAGCTGGTCTACAACAACAGCCCGTCGTTCAACTGGACCCTGAACTTCCGTCAGCAGGTATTCGATGCCTGGAAGGACGAAGGCAAGGACGTGTCTGCCTACGAGCGCGCCGACCTGATGAACGCCAAGTATGACGACACTGATCTCGGCAAGCTGGCCGACGAGTGGACTGCCAACTTCCAGCGTGATGGCGCCCGTGAAGCCGGTATCTTCCACCACCTGATCACCCTGCCGACGTACCACACCGCGGCCCTGTCTACCGACAACCTGGCCAAGGGCTACTTCGGTGACGAAGGCATGCTGGCCTACGTTGCCGGTGTTCAGCGCAAGGAAATCCGTCAGGGCATCGCGACTGTGAAGCACCAGGACATGGCCGGTTCCAACATCGGCGATGACCACAAGGAGTTCTTCGCAGGTGACGCGGCCCTGAAGGCTGGCGGTAAAGACAACACAATGAACCAGTTCTAAACAACGGTTCGGTTGTCCCTGAAGTGGGCCGCGAGGCTCACTTCAGTACCCGAAACCCCGCCTTGCGCGGGGTTTTGTTTTTTTACAGTAAGGTTTTTAGTCAGGTTGCTGAAATCACGCCATAAACGGTCTGTTTGATCTTTTTCCCCGCCAACTCTGTTTCATTCCTGAAACAGTCTGCTCCCTCCGTGAATACGGCTCTGTTTCTTGCTGTGTCCCTAAAGCTTCGCTAAAACAATCAGATAAAATTTTCTTAACGATTCTGGCACGGGAATCGCACCTATTGCCTAGCGGGTCTGAACCTTGGCTTACCGAAGGCTAGCGGTTTTAGTCGGATCCCTTTAAATGCCAATTATCGAAAAGGAAGCGATATTATGAACACCAAAAAAAGTTTGCTAGCAGCTGCCATTGCAATGAGCCTGGGTGTTTCCGGTTTTGCTTATGCGGACCTTGGAGGTGACGGAGATCCGAATACCAATGCGGATGATACCTCCGTTGCCAACAATGACCAGTCCGGCAACACCAACTCCGGTAACGACAATTCCGACAATTCCGATAACTCGGATAATTCCGATAACTCGGATAACTCGGATAACAGCACCGATGTTGCTGATTCGTTCAAGATTGCCGAAAGCGGCAACGACAATTCGGACAATACGGACAACTCCGATAACAGTGACAACTCCGATAACAGCGACAACTCGGACAACAGCACCGATGTTGCCGACTCGTTCAAGATTGCCGACAGCGGCAATGACAATTCGGACAATTCGGATAATTCCGATAACAGCGACAACTCGGACAACAGCACCGATGTTGCCGACTCGTTCAAGATTGCCGACAGTGGCAATGACAATTCGGACAATTCGGATAATTCCGACAACAGCGACAATTCCGATAACAGTGACAACTCGGACAACTCCGATAATTCGGACAACAGCACTGATGTGAGTGATTCGTTCAAGATCGCTGACAGCGGCAACGACTCGTCCGATAACTCGGATAATTCGGATAACTCGGATAATTCCGATAATTCGCTGACCCTGGACCTGGAAGTATACCTGAACAACGCCGATCTGGACGGCAACGTTACGGATACCACAGTCACCTACGGTGATGCCAACGGCCGAGGTTCCTACACCGAGGTTCGTAACAGTAACGAAATCTCCGGTGGCTCAGCGAACTACACCGGCGTCGGGGCATTTGCACAGACTGCAGGCAATGCCAACGTTACACAGGCCAATGTCAGTATACAGTCTAGCCTGAACGCTGGCAGCGGTGGTGCCGGCACTCAATGAGGCATCCAGGCCGCACCTGCTGTTTCGGGTGCGGCCCGGTTATTCCGGGAGAACTGCCATGGCTCGTGTCATCAGATGGAAACTGAAGGCTGCCTTGCTGGCGTTAATGTTCGGGGCAACGGGACTGGTATCGGCCGAGGAGTGGATGGAAGCCACCCCGTTGTCGGCGGATGAGCTGGCGGATTCAAGCGGCCGCCAGGGAATTCCGATGCAGTGGCAGATTAACAATAACCAGCAGAATGCAAATGTGTCCGATAACCTGTTGTCGGGGAATGTTGTCACGGGTAATAACAGTATTTCCGACAATGCGTTCGGCAACATGAGCGGGGTTGCCACGGTTATCCAGAATACCGGTAACCAGGTGGTCATTCAGGACAGTACCCAGATCAACATACTGATTAATCACTGACGGAGGTGGGCCATGGCCAGAAAGGTTCTTGTTGCGATCTGCGCGAGTGCCGGGCTGCTGTGGTCCATTGCCTTCGCCGGCTCGGTCATGGTGCCGGGTATTGGTGGTGATTTTCGGTTAGATGTAAAAAGTTTCGAGAACCGGCGCTTTGACAGCGTCATGCGCCAGCAGTATGACTTCAGTTGCGGCTCCGCAGCCGTTGCTTCCCTGTTGTCCTTTCACTACGAAGATCAGGTAACAGAGCACGATGTCTTCATCGAGATGCTCGCGCTGGCAGACGAAAAGAAGGTGCGCCAGGAGGGTTTCTCCATGCTTGATATGAAGCGCTACCTTGAGGCCAGAGGGTACCAGGCCGATGGGTTCCGCATGCCGTTGACCGGCCTCAGGGAGAAAGTGCGATTACCCATGATTGTGTTGTTGAACATTGATGGCTTCCGGCATTTCGTTTTGATCAAGGGGATCAGCGAAGACGAGGTCCTGGTAGGGGATCCGGCGCGGGGGCTGAAGGTTTATTCCTACGCAAAATTCAGCGAGTACTGGAACGGCACCGCCTTTATTATCCGCAGCCATCTTGGGCAAGGGAGAGACGCCTTTCTCGGCGACGGGCATTGGCCTCAGGTTGCCAGGGCGCCGGTACAGAAAGGCCTTAACGGTCCTTCACTCGGGCACACATTACCCTACTGGCCCTCTTCAAGGGAATGGTGATGATCATGATGGTCCGGATGCCAGCTATCGCTATACTGTTTAGTTCATTTGCAGCGTTATCGCCCTCAGCAGCCCAGGCAGAATTGACGCTGGGGGTTGAACCTCTGAGTGATCCGGAGTTGGCTGATTACCGGGGCGGCTTCCTGATGGATAACCTGGAGATCAGCATCGGGCTGGAGCAAATCGTTGGTATCAACGGTGACACCATGGTGATCAATCGGTTGACCATTCCCAATCTTAACCAGGCCGCCAATGATCGTTTGGTGGACCATCACACGGACACCGTACTCGAGGTTATCAGCGCGAACCGCAGTGGCGGCGCGCGGGTAGCCAGTAATATGGCAGGGCCCAACGGCTGGATGACCGTGGTCCAGAACAGCCTCGATAGCACGGTGATACAGAATATGTATCAACTGAACATTGAACTGAACAATCTGGGCGCCGGTGTCGGGAATCAGTTCCCGGCACGGTTCAGCGATCAGCTTGTCCAGTTGCTTGGTCGCTGATAGACCTTTGCTTCCCCCTAGAGACTGATTGGTAGCTTGAGAGTGATCTCGCTGTTGGGCGCATTTTCCGTAACCCCCACGCTCACCGTCAGGCTCAGACTTGTGGACTGCGTCAGACGCTGCGACAGGCCGAATGACAGAGACCCGATCTGAATACGTTCGAAGTTGGCTGCAAACACATCGTTATTTCTCTCGAACGTTGTTTTACGGATGATCGAGTGGTCGTAGCCCAGACTGAAGGACGTGCGCTCGTTAAATGCAAACCCCATTCCGAAGCCGAAGCGGACAATGTCACCGGGATCGACCGTGCCCCCGTTTTCGAAGCCCTGCTCTTCCTTGAGAGTCCAGACATAACTCAGGTTCCCGAACAGCACGGCCGGGTCCGTCGGGTAGATGAACGAAAAGCCCGGTTCGAACGCCCAGAAGCCGGAGCCCGTGGGGCGATCACCGAGTTCGACGCCGATGGGAGCGCCATCATCTGCCTCGATTACCCGTCGCTCGACATCGTACGGACCTTCTCCGGTTGGCGCTCTCACCCGGATTGCGCCAATGACGTAGGGCCAGCCACCCAGGCCATCGGTCAACTGGTAACGAGCTGATAATTCAACATCACCCAGACCCTCGCCCGAGGACTCGCGCAGCGTATCTACCGGTGTGCCCTGGAAAACCTCCCGCTCTCTAAGGTCCTCATTGATGCTGAGGTAGGGGACTCGCACCGCCGCCTCAAGTTTGCTGGTAAAGCCATACTTGAGTGACATCGCGCCGACAAAAATGTCGCGCTGGATTTCCGAAATATTGATCAACCCGATGAGCAGGGCAGGTATCACCGTATAACCCTCCACCGCGACCGCCGTTGCGTTGCTGTGGGCATGGGAGAAGGACGGCTCGATGGTAAACCGGCCTGGTCGGGTAACGATGCCACGGTCTGCGGTAATCGATGCAATGTCGGTCGCTGGGTCGTTCGCCTCCTCAGAAGCCGTTATCGCCGTGCTACCGGCGTTGGCGTCTGTCTGTGCTGTTTGCGCAAGGGCTGGAGTTGCCACCGCTACCAGAGGGACGAGCCAAAACATTCTTACAGCCATGGAAAATCTCCTTTAGTCACTCTTCGAAGGCGAGACGGATGTTTTGTGAAGAACCTGATGCTTGTCCATCAGCCGGTAAAACGAGACTCTCGAAATGTTGAGCAGTCGTGCCGCAGCGGAAATATTATTCTGGGCCAGTGCCAGGCTGACGGAGATCGCACGGCGATCAGCCTGGGAACGGAAGGCATCAAGGGATAGTTCCTGGCTCTGGTTTTCAGTGTTGGTAGATGTCTGTCCAAAGCCCATGTCATCAGGTTTGATAACAAGGCCTTCCCCCAGCAGCAAAGCCTGCCGCATGCGGTTCTGGAGCTCTCTGAGATTTCCGGGCCATGGATGTTCCGCCAGGCAGAGGGTTGTGGTGTCCGCCAGCCGTCTGGGCCCTGCCGATGTCGGTGTTGCCGAAAGTATCCGGTTCGCCAGCAGAAGAATGTCTTCTTTGCGCTCCCGCAGTGGTGGCAGTAATACGTGCAGGCTGCCAAGCCGGTAAAAGACATCGCTTCGGAAACGACCAGATGCCACCAGCTGTTCCAGAGGGCTGGTGCTGGTGGCTATCAACCGGGCATCTACCTCTATGGTTCGATAACCGCCGATACGTTCGATCTGGCCTTCCTGAAGAAAACGCAGAATGGCCGATTGTTGCTCCAGGTTGAGCTCATCAACACCGACGAGCAACAGCGTGCCACCGTCGGCAGTTTCAATCCTGCCCTTCTGTGCACTCAGGGCATGAGTGAATGAGCCCTTTTCATGCCCGAATAGTTCGTTCTGGGTCAGCGAAGGGGGCAGAGCTGCACAGTTGACGACTACCAGGGGCTTGTTTCTGCGTGGGGAGTTGTTATGAATAAATTTTGCGGCCGCTTCTTTGCCAGTGCCATTTTCACCGTAAATCAGCACGGGTTCTTCTGTGTGTGCGAACTTGCCAAGCAGTTCCCTTGTCTGTCTGATAGCAAGGGATTCGCCTTCCAGGGCAATGTCGTGGTAGCTCAGAGGTGCAGATCGGGAAGCCCTTTCATGGAGTTCAGACATGCCCCACAGATGACCAAGTATCCCGTGGAGCCGCTCATACTGAATGGGCAAGGTGTGGTAATCCTCGCAGTAACGGTTGATCAGCCCGCAGATTTCCGGGCTATCAATCTGGGCGGGCTCAAGGACGGCAACCCAGTGCCCGACGCGAAGCGCTTCCAGCCAGCTGGTTGCCACAGCTAACTGGTCGCTGGAAAGTTCGCTGACATCGAATACACCAACCCAGGTGCTGTCGCTGGGGATGTCACCGTGGGGTAGCTCGGCATCAATGGCTATGGGAATCAATTGCCATTCCCGCAATTCAGCAGCTTGCGTTGCAAAGCCGGAGTACTCCGCCGACAACCAAATGAGCGGTCGTTTTTCCTTCATGGCGACTCTCCTTGAGTTCGTGTCGGGAAAACGGACTGCTAGACGTTCATTGAATTCTGCTAAGGCTGGAACGGATTGATCCAGTCACTGCCCTGTGACCACAAACGGCTGGGTGAACAGGCGGAAAATGCTTGTGATAGTTATTCAGATTGTGTGCCAGTTTTAATACTTGCGGTTGTTTCAGAAGGTTAGAAAATGAGAGCTGTGTCGCAGAAGGATCCCTGTAAAATATGCCGACACAATTCAGCGTTCGCTCAGTTTCTTACGGGTTTCCAGGCGGCCCTTCCGGCGGATTTCCGCATTCGCGAATCGCCGCTGCTGGTCCTCCGTTTCCGGTTTTACTGCGGGTACATCGATGGGCGTGTCGTTCTCGTCCAGCGCCACGAAGGTGAAAAACGCCGAGAGGATATGCCGGCACTCACCGGTGTAGCTGTTTTCGGCTTCCACACGGGCACCGATTTCCATGGAGGACCCCCAGCTGCGGTTGAGGGCGAGGTTGAACAGCAGGGTGTCATTGCCTTTGGCGGGTGCGCGGAAGTGAATCGAATCCACAGCGGCTGTCACACAGACATGTCCGGAGTGCCGTTCTGCAACGACCAGCGCCAGCCGGTCACACTTGGCCATGATCATGCCGCCGAACACCGTCTGGTGAGAGTTCATGTCATTCGGGAACACCTTGTAGACATGCTTGTCGATGGCGGATGCCGAAACCGGTCTGGCAGGTCTGGGTGGCATTGATTGTTCTCCCCGTAGTAGATGTACCGCTACTATACCGCTCAGGGGTTCTGTTTAAAGCGTTCGATGCGTTCCCTGGTTACCGGGTGACTCGACAGCATGTCCTGAAACGCATCCCATCGGCTGCTTTCCTCCTCTGCGGCCGGGGCTTCTTTCTCGCTGTGGGAGACCGTCAGTCGCTCCATGATGTTGGCAAAGTGGATCGGGTCTATGCCGCGTTCTTTCAGGGTTTCCAGGGCGTAAGTGTCGGCCTCCCGTTCCATGTCACGGGAATAGGACAGGCTCATCAACACCGCCGGAACTACCACGGTGGCATCAGAAAAAGCAGACAGGTCGCCGGTCATCATCACGATCAGCCAGAAGGTGAGGGATGACTGCACCATTCCCTTCATGCCATGGCGATGGGCTACGTGGCCTGTCTCATGGGCGAGTATAGCGGTGAGTTCATTGTCGTCTTCGGCCAGGTTCACCAGCTCGTCGGTGAAAATCAGCGTACCGTCTGGCAGTGCCATGGCATTGGCGCCGATCGCAGGGGAAGACCGGAATAGAACCGTTATGTTCTGGCCCTCAACCGGTTGCAGGAAAGGCTGGAAATGCTCCTGTAATGATTGCTGGCGCTCTGCTGACAGACTGGAGGGGGCCAACCAGGTGCTATCCAGAGTGTTGAGTGTGGACTCGCCCACCTGCTCTGCAACAGAGTCGGGAAGCGCATTGGCCACGGCCTGGGAAGCCCAGGGCACACCCCAGACAAACGCAATGCCGGTGGTTGCGAGAGTGACCACCACTGCAACCAGAATCAAACCCAGATGAGTCTCCAGCCTGTGCAGCAGGCGGTGGCCACGCCCACGGCGGGACTGCTGTCCAAGTTGGTCCACGCCGTCGTTGTCGTCCGTTTCGAACACACCGTCTTCAGGCAGGTGAAGGTAGCGTGGGGTATTGCCGATCCGCGGTGATATCTCCACATCTGCGGGTGAAAGCTGCAGGCGGGTGTCGCCAGCGTCCAGGATGATCACGCTGTCGGCGGAGCGCAGTACTGCGCTCCGCCGACTGGAATTGCTGCCCGAATAGAAGTGGCCTTCGATGGTGACGTCAGATGGCGGCGAAGTCGACATCAAAGGCATCCCCCAGTTCCTGACCCAGAGCGCTGGTACGGTTCTGCTCCGCTGCTACAAAGTGGTTCAGGTCGCCCCGCACCATCATGGCTGTGCAGGCAGCACGGTACCGCGCCATGCGCACCTTGGCCCAGGGAGTGAACAGGCCCAGGGTGATTACCACAAGAAAGCTGTTGGACAGGTAGATCCAGGTCATCTGCAGAGGTTGCAGCCGTGACTCGAAATCGTGGCTGTCGAGATGGACGGCACAGAGAAACAGGTTGGCGATGCCCGCCATGAAGTAACCAAACAGCGTCAGGTAGCCGATAACGGCAATGACGGAGCCGAGGGTAAAACCGATGTGGCGCATGGCCAGGAAGGCAGCAACACCAAAGGCGACGGCAATGAGCAGGCCCTTGCCGAAGAAGCGATAATACTCACCAGTGTCAGCTTTCAGTTGGAATTCCGTGGTTCCATAGCGGCTGCCATTGGCGATGAACTCGTGGGTCTTCTTCATCACCAGCGGGGTGAGCAGCAACAGGGTAAGCATGTTCAGTAACGGCCACACGAACGCGACCATAAAAGCTTCACCGTATTTGCCCTGGAAATCGAAGCGGATGTTGCGGTAGGCGCTGTTGATCGCTTGGAACCTCAGCGAGCGCACCATGATCCAGGGCACCAGCGGGATAAAGGCAATGGCGAAGACCAGGGCGGCTTCCACATACATTTCCGAAAGTACGACGTAGGCGACCAGCACCGCCAGAGCAATGAGACGGCCCTTGAGAATGGTGACAGGGCTGGCCAGGTATTGAAAGCTGGCACCCTCCATTCGGGTGTTGCCATAAAAGTATTGATTGTTTCGCACCGTGGCCCAAGCAGAATAGATGCCCAGAGTAACAATGGTTAGCAGGATATTGACGATCCAGATGCCGAAATACTCGCGGCCGCTGCCGGTAAATTCAAACGGCGCTTCCTGCTGTGGTCCTGCCGGGCGGGGTTCCGGTTGCCGGGTGTCGGTTGAGGCCGGTGGCGGGGTGTTGGCCTCTGCGCTGGGTGCGTTGGTTGCTGTTCGTGGTTGCGCTGAAATCTGCACGGCGGCGCCGGCTTTGGTCAGTCTTTCGTGGTAAATCAGTGCATCGTCGTGGCTGAGGCCCGACTTGAGCGTTGTGCGGGTGCCGGAGAAAAGACGTGCGGTTCGCTGGTCGGATATCCGGAACAGGGCTTTAACATTGTTCCTTACTTCTGTGTCAGTGAATCCTTCGAGAATCTGCCCGGCAAACGTAATCTGGTAGAGTTCCGTGTAAAGTTCCTTGGTCATGACTTCCCTTAAGCCTTTTGTTCCCCGGGGTGTTCATGTCACCCACTACTGTGTAAAGAGTGCTTCCGTGCACGCACAGGTGCGCCCACAGGGTGAAAGTTACCAGAAATTCATGGAACATGCGTGACGACAGGCACAAATAAAGTACTTTAAACCGTCAGGAAACCGTCACTTAGAAGATCTGGAGAGGCCGCAATTGACCACAGAGCAGGGAGTTGTATTCGCAGTATTGGCAGCCACGCTGGCACTGTTTGTCTGGAACAGGTTGCGGTTTGATGTGGTTGCCATGCTGGCATTGCTGGCGATCGCCATCGCCGGGCTGCTCCCCACCGAGGCGCTGTTTGCGGGGTTCGGCCACCCGGCTGTGGTAACGGTGGCGGCGGTTCTTGTGGTCAGCCAGGGCCTGGTTAACGGTGGTGTGGTGGATAACATCGCCCAGTTGCTGGGCAAGGTGGGCCACCGTCCGACCCTGCAGATCCTTACCCTGACCGGTGTGGTGGCGCTCTGTTCCGGATTCATCAACAACGTGGGCGCCCTGGCGCTGTTGATGCCGGTGGCCGTGTGGATGTCCCGCGAGTCGGGGCGTTCACCCTCACTGCTGCTGATGCCCCTGGCTTTTGGCTCGCTCCTCGGCGGCACCATGACCCTGATAGGCACACCTCCGAACATCATCATTGCCAGTTACCGGGAAGGCGCAAGCTCGTTCGGGCTATTTGATTTTGCACCTGTGGGTGCTGCGATCACGCTCGCCGGCATTGCCTTTATCACCCTGGTGGGCTGGCGCCTGACACCCCAGCGAGGCGAAGACAGCGGGGAGGACGACAAGCTTTTCAGCGTCGGTGACTATCTGACCGAACTGAAGGTTCCTGAAGGCTCCTCCTACGCAGGCGCCACCCTGCACAACCTGCTGTCGGACAGCGGTGAAGACAAGGACGTGGTGGTGCTGGCACTGATCCGTGAAGACAAGCGCGAGCTCGCACCCTCGACCTACAAGGTGCTGAAGGAAAATGATCTGCTGCTGGTAGAGTCGGACACGGAGAGCCTGCAGGCGTTTCTCGACAAGACCGGGTTGGAGCTTGGCAGCCAGGACGAGGACGAGTCAGAAACCGAAGAGGAGCAGACGGCGCGGAAAAGCCGCAAAAAGGAATTGAACGAAGGCGAAGTGCAACTGACCGAGGCGGTTATCACGCCCGAGTCTTCGCTGGTAGGGCAGACCGCCAATCGCCTGAACCTCCGGGAACGACATGGTCTCAATATTGTGGCTGTCGCCAGGCAGGGGCACCGGCTGAAACGGCGACTGGGTGACATTCGTTTCAATGCGGGGGATATCCTGCTGGTCCAGGGTTTTGAGGACACGCTGACCAGCGCGCTTTCCGCCATCGGTTGCCTGCCGCTTGCAGAGCGGGGCCTCCGTCTCGGGTCACCCCGCAAGACCCTGCTGGCCAGCGGTATCTTTATCGCCAGTATCATAGCCATCGTCAGCGGCTGGCTGTCAGCGCCCGTAGCGCTGGTAGCGGGTGCTGTTGCCATGGTGTTGGCGAAACTGATTGATGCACCCGGTGCCTACAAGGCCATCGACTGGTCGGTGATTGTGCTGCTGGCGGCAATGATCCCGGTGGGGCAGGCGCTGGAAACCACTGGCGGAGCCGAGCTGATAGCCGGCCAGATGCTGGCGCTGGGGGGCGGCCTTGCACCGGCGGGGGTGCTGGCGATGGTGCTGGTAGGCACTATGCTGTTATCGAACGTGGTGAATAACGCAGCGGCAGCGATCCTGGTTGCTCCCATTGCCCTGAGCCTGTCTGCAGAGCTGGGAATGCCCTCTGATGCTATATTAATGGCGGTTGCCGTGGGCGCGTCCTGCGCGTTTCTGACGCCCATTGGCCATCAGTCCAATGCACTGGTTCTGGAGCCCGGCGGGTATCAGTTCGGTGATTACTGGAAACTGGGTTTGCCGCTGTCGATTCTGGTGACCGTTGTCGCCGTCCCCATGATCCTGTTGGTGTGGGCATAGGTTTTCAGAACCTATGCGGAATAATCATCCACCCGGCGGTTCGCTATCGTATTCATAGCTCGGGATCGGGGTCAGCAATAAACGGGCAGCTGTTAGAATTCAGTATCGGGACCGACACAGTTGGAGAAAGTAGCGTGGACAAGACAACCCTGTTGGCAGAGCTGGAAACCGCCCGGCAAAGAACCCGGTCGCTGATAACCTCGTTGCCGGAAGAAAAACTGGCCGTGCCTTACCACCCCGGCGTTAACCCGCCATTGTGGGAGATGGGGCATGCTGCTTTCTTCTACGAAGTGTTCGTGTTCAATCTGCTGGACGGCACCCCCAGTTACAATCCGGCCATGGATGATCTCTGGGATTCGTTTCATGTGGACCACCGGGATCGCTGGTCCAGGGAGTTGTTTCCCGGGCGCGAGGAAACCCTGGCCTATTTCGATACCGTCTACGACCGCGTGGCTGAGCGTATCCGCAGCAAACCGCTCGAGGATGAAGATCTGTACCTCTACCGCTATGGCATCTTTCACCAGAACATGCACATCGAATCCCTGATCTGGTGTCGCCAGACCGTGGGGTATCCACCGGCACCGGATTACACCAATGAACGCGTGGCTCCCGGTGACCGCATTGACGGTGATGCGCTGATTCCGGCCGGGCGATGGCTGATCGGGATGCCGGGTGAGTCTGATCATTATGCCACTACCGATTTTGCCTTCGACAACGAGAAGCCAAGGTTTGAAGTGGAGCTGGAACCGTTTGCGATTTCCCGTATGCCGGTGTCCAACCGAGAGTTTATGGCGTTCGTGGATGATGGCGGATACCGGCGCCCGGAGCTCTGGTCGTTTGGTGGCCGCAATTGGCTACAGACGGAGACGGATGTTGCACTGGTTCACGGCAGCCCCGAGCCTGTGCTGCATGCTCCGAAACACCCACTGTACTGGCGCTGGCATGAAGGCCAGTGGCAGGAGCGGTTTTTCGATCAATGGCAGACATTGAATCCCGATGCCCCAGTGTGCCATATCACCTATTGGGAAGCGGAAGCCTGGTGCAAGTGGGCTGGCCGGCGACTGCCGACAGAGTATGAGTGGGAAGTGGCTGCCCTGGGTAACCGGGTGGGTGAGCCCTTCACGCGGTTCCCCTGGGGCAACGCCCCGGTGGGCCATGAGCACGCAGATATGGGTGGTCGGGCCATGGCGCGGAACCCGGTTCAGGATTTTCCGGCCGGTGACAGCCCCTTTGGTTGTCGCCAGATGATCGGCAGTGTGTGGGAGTGGACGAGCAGCCAGTTCTTCCCCTACGACGGATTCCGGATTGATATGTACCCGTTCATGTCGACGCTGCAGTTCGGGGATCACAAGGTCACCCGTGGTGGCAGCTGCGCCACGTCACCGAACCTTATCCGGGGGACCTATCGCCAGGCTTACCTGGCCCAGAGAAACGATGTTTACACCGGGTTTCGCACCTGTGCGCTCCCGCAAACCGGCGCGGATAATCACTGAGGATCAGCCATGAACGTGTACGAAACCGACGAACTGCTCAGCCAGTATCTGGGATTTCATTTCGGTGAGAGCTATTTCGGAATCGGCAATTACCCGGCCCGTTGTGCCGGCATCTGTCAGGAACTGATGGCCGGCCGGGATAAACGCAAGGCTCTGGACCTGGGATGTGCGGTTGGCCGCACAGCGTTCGAGCTTGGCAGGGTGTTTGAACAGGTTGCTGGTGTGGATCTTTCGAAAAGCTTTGTGGATGCGGCGCAAAACCTCCGGCATACGGGAGCGATCGATTATTTTCGCCGGGACGAAGGGGAACTGGGAACGCGAGCCACGGTAAGCCTTGAAGAGCTTGGCCTGGCGAGAGCGGCCGAGCGGGTATCCTTCGCCACGGGTGATGCCTGCCGGCTGGGAGAAGAGCACCGGGACTACGACCTGATTTTTGCCGGTAACCTGATTGACCGCCTGCAGGATCCTGGGGCATTCCTGGGGGATATTCACCAGCGCCTCGCCGATGGTGGCACACTGGTGATCAGCTCGCCCTATACCCTGATGGAAGAGTTCACGCCCAGGAACAACTGGATTGGCGGGTTTGAACGTAACGGCCAGCCACGTACAGTTCTGGACGGTATGCGGGAAATCCTGTCGCATCACTTTGAAGAAATACAGCCGCCGCAGGATGTGCCCTTCGTGATCCGGGAGACCCGCCGCAAATTCCAGCACACCATTGCAGAACTCAGTGCCTGGCGCAGAACCCGCTGATCAGCCGATGCGAGTGAAAAAGGCGGTCTGGGTGGGGTGCCCGACATCGGGTACAAACTCCCCGATACCGCCGAAATGGACAGCGTAGCCATTACGTTCCGCCACCCCCCGGGCCCAGCGCTGGAACTTGAGCCGGTCCCATTCAAACTTGTGATCCTCCTCGCGGAATTGTCCGGGCGCCAGATCGAACAGCGGATTGTATTCACGGTTGGGGGTAGTCATGAACAGGCAGCCGGGCCGATACTCTCCAAACACGGCCCGTTCAACCCGTGAAAGTTGCTCCGGATTGACGTGTTCAATGGTTTCCACCATGGCCGCTGCCTCATAGCCTGCAAGCGCCGGATTGCTCTCGGCGTAGGACCCACGGATCAGATGGACCCTGGCAGGTTCTTCGTTCAGGTAATCTGCCAGAACCGAACGTGCCTGGCGCAGGGAAACGCCGGAATCTTCCAGTCCGGTAACCTCATCGAACTGATCGTCTGCCAGTAGTCGGTAAAGCAGGGAACCTGACCCGCACCCCAGATCCAGCACGCGCCGGGCACCAGTCGTCTTTATCGTTCTGAACACAAAGTTCAGGCGTTCCTCATGCAGGGACGTCATCTGGGTCATGGTGTGTTCGTCGGAACCCCTGGGTTGGTACATCAGGTTGTCCCCGCGGTTTGTGATGTTATGGCGTGCAGTTGATCCTGGAGGTGGCTGGCCAGTGCCACACCGGTTTCGCTCATGGTGAGATAGGCCTCATCAGCACCTGCCTCGCGGATTTTTTTAGCTTCATCGGCGTACATGGTGTGGGCCACGATGTAACCGGTAAACCCCTTGCGGCGTAACATTCGCGCTGCGATCACTTTACCCTCGATGTCATTCATGGCAAGGATAACCGCCTTCACTCCCGGCATGTGCAGTCCCTGCCAGAAGGTAGTGTCTTCGGCATCGGCGAAGACCACATTGCGGCCTGCTTCCTGATGTTTCTGTGTTTTCGCCGGGTCCGAATCCAGCCCTATTATCTCCGCTTCGGATTCCCGCAGCCAGTCATAGGCAGCTGTCCCGGTTCTTCCCATGCCCATGACCAGGACCCTGGTATTGCCGAGAGAAATGGGTTGCTCGTCCGGGTGATGGGTCCGGCTTTCAAACTTCACCAGGGAACCGGACCAGCGTTCGTAAAGGGAGTGAGCGTAGCGATTGACCGGTGCGGAAATCACAAAGGACAACGACACCGTAATCGCCAGGGGAATCAGCCATTCTGGCAGGGCAACGCTGGCGACAATCAGGCCGAACTCACTGTAATTGGTCAGCGACAGAGAGCTGAGGAAACCACTTCGTGCTCGCAGCCGGAATAGTAGCAGCAGGAAGAAGAACAGCATGCCTTTCAGTGGCAGAACGATCGCGGCGACCACCGCGAACACCAGTGCCTCGCCATCTGGCAGACCGCCGATACCAATCTGCAGGAAGAAGCCCACCAGGAAAACTTCCTTCACACTCCAGAGTGACTTTGCCAGCTCCTGGGAGCGGGGGTGGTTGGCCAGCATGGCGCCAAACACCAGGGCACCCAGCTCCGAGCTCAGCCCGATCGCTTCGAAGCCCAGGCCGCCGACAACCAGTGCCAGTAACAATCCCAGAAGAACAAGCAGCTCATCATGGCCGCTGGCGTCCAGAAGCTTGAACAGCAAGGGTCTCAGCAGCGGCAGGCCAAACACGATCAGCGCCCACTGGGACGGCGTCTGGCCTGCGGCCAGGCTCATCACCACCAGTGCGATCAGGTCCTGCATGATCAGGATGCCGATGGCGACTCGACCATGAAATGCCCGCAGTTCGCGCTTGGTCTCCAGTACCTTGGCTGCCAGCACCGTGCTGGAAAAAGAGAGAGCGATGGCCAGTATGAAGGCCGTTTGCCAGTCCAGCTCCATCAACAGGTAAAGGCCCGGTGTGAAGACCAGACACGTGATGCCAAAGTGCAGCAGACTTCCGCCAATGACCTCAGCGCTTACAATGGAGCGCAGCTTCAGTTTCAGACCGACGGTAAACAGAAGCAGCAGCACGCCCAGGTGGGCGATGTGCTCCAGCACATCGGTTGCTTCAACGGCAATGTTGGTGGCGGCGGCGATGCCGCTGAGCACGAAACCGGCGGCCAGGTAGCCTACCAGCGGAGGCAGGCCAACGGCCTTGACCAGCAGGCCAAGGGCAAAGGCAAAAGAGATCCAGATGGCTTCAGGCATGGCTTACTTCACGGTTGAAAAACAGGGCTTTGGCAAGGCTACCGTGTTTCAACCAGAAACTCACGAAACAGCTGCGCCGATTCCTCTGGAACCTCCACCATGGGTGCATGCCCCACGCCTTCAAGCAGAACTTTGCGGGCATCGGGAATCTGCTCAACGAACACATCGGCGTTACGGTAGTTGATCACCCGGTCTTCCATGCCCCAGATTACCAGCACAGGGACTTCTATTCGGGTGATGGCAGTGCGGAAATCGGGTTCGTATCCGCTGTCGCGGATAGCAGCGAAGATCACCTGATTGACGTCGCGGTTGGCGATGGCCCTTTCCTCCATCACCTCGTAAATCGGCCAGGGAACAAAGGGTTTCTTCTCCAGGGCAAAGTCAATCAGGCGCTTGAAATCGCCCTCTTTGGATGGAATCAGGGGGTTGTCACCTTCCAGTACCAGCTCTACCAGCTCGCTGTCATACTTGAAGATGCCGGCAGGATCGAACAGCACAGCGGAACGCACCTGGCCCGGAAAGGTGGCTGCGTAGAGCGCGGTAATGGCGCCGCCCATGGAGTTACCCATCATATGGGGTTTATCGATATCCAGAGCTGCAAGGATTTTCGATACGTGGCCTACCTGATCTTCAAAGCGGTATCCCAGGTCCAGCGCTTTGCTGCTGTCGCCATGGCCGGGCAGGTCGATCGCGTATACGTTGAACTCATCGGTCAGTTCCCCTGCCAGCCGGGTCCAGTTGTCCTTGTTGGCGCCAAAGCCGTGAATAAGTACGATGGTTTCTCCGGCCACCGGTTCCGCGTTGCTCAGGTACGCGATGGTCATGTCATCCACCTGAACACTGGACGCCTCAAGCCCGGCTCCGGAGCGCTCCCAACTGATGGCGTTGTCGTACAGGCTCTGACGGGAACAGGCACTGAGCAGCAGGGTACTGATCAGCAGTGCGATCACGGGGAAAATGGGTCTGGCTGTCATCGGGGGCCGGCTCCTTGCGGAAGGGTTTCAAACGTCCGTTTACAGAAGCGCTTACACTACCCCAAAAAAAGACCCGGTCAAGGACCGGGTCGAAGGATTGCTGAGTTAACCCGTTGAGCGACGGGACTTGTCCCTTTCAGACCTCAGAAGTCAACACTGATGCCGACATAGGCTGTCCGGGGCAGGTTGGGGCGTGCGCCATGGGGGCTGCGGGACACAATTTCCTGGTCATCAAGCACGTTATCCACCTTGGCATAAACACGGGTAGACGGATTCAGGGCATAGCTGCCGGAGAGGTCCACCACGGTGTAGTCGTCAGTTTTGCGGAAGGTGTTGTCTGTGCCGGAACGGTCACAGGTATTGTCCGTGCAGGTGTCATCAACATACGAGACGTTGACGTAGGCATCCCAGAGATCGCCATCACGCAGGCCAGCGCGCACAGCGGCAACATTTTGCGGCAGGTCAGCCAGGTTGTCGCCTTTCAGCACGCTGCCATCGTCGCTATCCCTGGTGACTTCGGCATCAGTGTAGGTCCAGGTGGCCTGCACCGGTGCCGCCAGGCCGTTCGCCAGTGTGAACTCATAGGCGGCCAGTAGCTCGAGGCCCTGGATTTCTGACTCGCCTTCACTGACGGTTCCGGAATCGATGGTCTGGTTGCCGACACTGCAGGGGTTGGCGATAGAGCAGTTTCTCACCGTGTTTTCGTAATCGCTGTAGAAGGCGATGGCTTCGGCACGCAAGGCGCCATCGTTATACCGTGCACCGGCCTCGAAGTTGGTGCTCAGTTCCGGCTCCACATTGGTACCACCAGAGCCGGCCGGCGCCATACCACGGTGTACACCGCCTATCAGGGTAACCGTTGAGTTCAGGCGATAGGTGGCGCCGAGACCGGGCAACAGTTCGCTGGTGTCGTTGCTGGCGGTTTCGGTTTCACTGGCGGACGTGCGCTGCGTTGTGCTCCAGCGGGTCTGGGAGGTTTCGATATCCTCGTAGCGCAGCAGGGCGGTCACGGTCAGGTCCGGGTTGATGGCAATCCGGTCTGCCACAAAAAGGTTGAGGGCTTCGGCTTCGTCAATGCGGTTGTCGCCACCGGTGGGTGCGATCTGTTCAACAAACTCGAAGGCCGGACGGCCATTGTTGATGACCTGCTCGTAGCGGTCCTTGGGCTGGAAGCGATCCGCTTCATCCTCGTGCACGCGGGCACCAACAGTAATGTCGTGGCGCATACCTGCCAGGGTGAGGCCATAGTCCGCTTTCACTTCAATGCCCTGGGACAGGTATTCACGGGCGCCATTGGTCAGCGTGAATGGGCCGACAGGCTCGGTTCCCTGAAGCTGGTTGTAGGCTGTCTGGTCACCATTGTTGGCCGCTTCGATCAGGCTGTTGAAGTTGCCCTTGAACCAGTTACGCTTGAACTCGTTGCGGTAGAGCGTGGTGGTCAATGACAGGTCTTCGGTCAGCTCCACCATGTGCCTCGCAGAGTAGCCCTTGTGGCGGTTGTCCATGTTGTCGAGCCGGGACAGAAAGTAACGCTTGTTAGGGTCGCGCCTGAAATCCTCGTCAGTCAGACCGAGGTAGGTTTCGTTGCTCAGTTCTTCGCTGTACTGGAACTTCAGGTCGAGCTGGTGGTAGACGTCAGCCGAGGCGTCGGAATTGAAGCGAGCCTTGGCGACATAGTCCTGCTTTTCAAAACCGGTGTCGCGGCTGGATTGCTGCAGATCCTTGAAGCCGTTGGTTTCTTCCTGGAAGGTCTCGATCAAGAAGGCGGCGTTGTCAGTGCTATTGCCGTACCAGCTGTGAATACGCTTGCCTGCATTTTCCGAAACTTCTGCCGTTACATGGCCGGCTTCGGACGAGGGAATCGGTGTCGACCGCAGGTTGATCGCGCCGCCTACAGTGTACGGGCCGTAACGGAGCAGATCCGGTCCTTTCAGTACCTCGATACCGTTCATTCTACCGAACGTAGGTGAGTAGTAGGCTGCCGGTGCCGAGTAGGGGGCAGGAGCGATCATCACGCTGTCTTCCATCAGGGTGATCTTGGAAGAACGGCCGGACCCGGAACCACGGATGCCGATGTTCGGGCGCAGGCCGTAGCCATCTTCTTCCTTCAGATAGACACCGGGCACCTCACGTACGCCCTTGTGAATATCCGTATACTTCATGGTTTCCAGGTCATCGCTGGAGACAACGTGAGCGGAGCCCGGCAGGGCGGATGCGGACGCATCGTCACCGATAATTACCAGTTCGCTCAGGCTCTGTTCCTGGGCCATGGCGGGAAGTGAGGCGGAAATAACGGCCAGCGCCAGCAGGTTTCGGGAAAAGGGTGTTGCCATATTGCTCTCCTGTTACAGCATGGTTAGATGAGGAGGGCAACTATACAAATGATAACCATTAACAACAAGTAAAAATTATCATTTGTATTCATATATTGAAGGCGGTGGAGTGTTTGTGAAATCCATCAAAGCATCTATTCTGGTTACGATTTGCCAATAACAATCATCATGAGGTTGCCATGAAACCCAGATTCAGTCTGGTTGGCCGTTATTCGTTCATTTCCCTGACCCTGATGATTGGTTCTGTCGCGGTACTCAGTGCGCTGTACACCGCAGTGTCGGACTCGGTTAACGAACGGCTCGCTGGCGAGCGTCTTGAAGCACAGGTCGCCGGTAACGCTAACCGGCTAACCAATTTCATCGAAAATCGGGTTTATCAGTTGGAAACACTGTCTACCCACCCTTCCATGCCATTGTATCTGGAATACAGCGAGGCCGTTCCCGAAGGAGTCAGGGAACTGGTGCGGGTAGAGGCCGACTCACCAGACCTCTATGGCATCCTGTTTTTTGATAGCGGCAACAACCTGTTGGACGTGGTTCCGGGCCAGGCCGCTTCCGGAAGCCCATACTGGAACCGTGAAGGCTGGTCGCTGGCGGGGCTACCCGTTGTCGATTTCGGTATCAGTGACATTATCGGACCGTGGCTGCCGGATACCGGTGGCCCGGCCTGGCTGCTCATACGCCAGCCGTTGCGGACCGGGGCAGAGCAGGCAGTGCAGGGCTCGATTGCCCTGCATGTGCGACTGGCATCGCTGACTGAACTGATGCGTACAGAAAATCTGGCCGGGGTGTTGAGGCCGTTCCTGCGTACGCCCACTGGCGAACTGCTGGATGCAACGGGTAACCTTCAGGCAACGGTGCCTAAAGACCTGCGTACCGGTCCGGAAGTATTGCCCGGCTGGCGTATTGACTATGTGGTTTCTGCGGGCGAGATCCTGAGTCCGTTGCGTAACGCCCAGCTGGGGCTATATGCCTTGGCCGGCGTATTGGCCCTGGGAACGGTACTTCTGTTCTGGGCACTTGCCAGAAGCCTGCGCCGGCGAGTCGCCCGGTTGATGGAGGGGGCCGAAGCCTTTGCCTCCGGCGACCTGCACTTTCGTTTGCAGGCTCCCAAAAATGACAAGGACGAAATCGACGTTTTGGCACACGCCTTCAACGCCATGGCAGACCGCTTACAGGAAATGATCCAGCGCACCGTCCAGGCGGAGAAAATGGCTGTGCTCGGGGAATTCGCCACGGGTGTTGCCCATGAGGTGCGTAATCCGTTGGCCACCATCAAGTTGACCGTTCAGGCTCTGGAGAAGCGCGAGCCAGACAAGCAGCGCAGGGAATTGCTGGTGTCAGTCGAGGATGAAATTGATCGCCTAAATCGTGTCGTCGGAGACCTGCTGGATTATGGCCGGCCGGTGCCAGGGGAGGCCCAGCAGGTGGAGATCCGCAAAATTTTCCGCCATGCCTCGGTACTTACCTCCGGGCTGGCGGACAGTCGCCAGGTGACAGTCAGTACCACGGGCGATTCAAGCCTTACCATTCACGCCAGTCCGGACCAGATCATTCAATGCCTCGTCAATCTTGTAGCCAATGCGGTTCAGGCCTGCAAGCCGGGAGGGATGGTGCATCTCAGAGCCTATCGCAATGGTCATTGTCTGACGGTGGAGGTCACCGATAACGGTTGCGGTATGTCCGGGGAAACCCTCAGGCGTGTAACCGAGCCGTTCTTTACCACCCGTTCCGACGGTACAGGGCTTGGCCTGAGCATTACCCGTCAGCTTATCGAGATCAATGAAGGGGAAATGGATATTCGCAGCCTGCAGGGACAGGGAACAACGGTGTTTGTAACCCTGCCCGCCGGCAAGAGTGGTAACCTGACAACAGGCCGTTAAAAAGACAGACCAATAAAAAGAGAGCACCTGAAAACCATTATGCGCCTGAACATCCTGATCGTTGATGACGAAAAGAGTTTTGTGAGGTCTTTGACCTTCGCACTCCAAGAAGCCGGGTATAGCACCAACTGTGCTCATTCCGGCGAGGATGCTTTGGCCATCCTGGAACGGGGTCTCCCCGACCTGGTGCTGCTGGATTTGCGGCTGCCAGGTAAGAGTGGCATGGAAATTCTGGACGAAACGGTCCGCCTGTACCCGGATGTGCCGGTGGTGATGATTTCGGCTCATGGCGATACACGGGCAGCGGTACAGGCAGTGAAAGCCGGCGCTACGGATTACCTGACCAAACCATTTGCCCTGGATGAGTTGCTCCACCTGGTTGAATCGGTAACTGAGCGCACCCGGATGCGTGATGAGCTGGCCTACCATCGCAGCCGGGCTGCCTCGTCTTCCGGCCTGATGGGCGATAGCGACGCCATGCAGCTGCTCTGGCAAAAGGTGCAACGGGTATCGGCCAGCAGCGCTGGACGGATTCTTTTGCTGGGTGAATCAGGAACCGGTAAAGCGCTTGTGGCGAAGGCCATTCACGAGCACAGCCCCCGGGCCTCCGAAGCCTTTGTTGAAATTAACTGCGCGGCTCTGCCAGAGCAGCTCATTGAAGCAGAACTCTTCGGCGCCGAAAAAGGGGCTTATACAGGCGCCCACCAGAAACGGGCCGGTCTTGTGGCTCTGGCGCATAACGGCACCTTATTCCTGGATGAGATCGGGGAGTTACCGCTCTCTCTGCAGGCCAAGTTCCTGCATTTCCTTGAAAACGGTGACTACCGCCCTGTGGGCGGCGGCGCCAGCGCAACGTCAGATGTCCGGGTGATTGCTGCGACCAATCGATCGCTGGAAGCGGAGGTCCGTAACGGGCGCTTCCGGGAGGACCTGTATTTCCGGTTGAACGTTATCGAGCTTACCATTCCACCATTGAGGGACCGGGAGGACGATGTTTGTAAGCTGCTGGAAATGTTCATCGAATCCCAGGCCCGGGAAGAGGGTTGCCGGCCCATCACCATGCTGCCTGAAACACTGGCCCGCCTGAGCGCCTACAGCTGGCCAGGTAACGTACGGGAGCTGCGCAACCTGGTAGAGCGACTCACCATTCTCTATCCGGGGCAGTCGATTCGCCCCCATCAATTGCCCGGTGAATTTCTGGCAACCAGCATCAGGCCACCGGCCGATCAGGATCACGCCAGTGCGTCCTTTGATCAGCATTTGCAGCAGACCGAGCGTCAGCTGTTGCTGGACGCCCTTGAGAAAACCGGCGGCCGCAAAGGAAAAGCCGCTGAACACTTGGGGTTGTCCCGCCACGCCTTCAAGCGTCGTTTGCAGAGGTTGGGTATGGGTTGATGAGCGCTTTCCGCTCATACTTGCTGTCATAAATGAGCGGATAACGCTCATTCTTCCTGTTTTTACCGCTCAATAGTGAAGTGGAGGGCCTCTCACGCCGGACTCCGGCCCCGCTTTAGGGCATTGGCCTCACTCTTGCTACACCTCCCTGTAACTGGTTTACAACAATAATCCAAAACCATACGCCGGACACGACCGGCTCGGGAGGCTGACTTGCCGGGACTGAACCCCCGCCTGTACCAGACAGTACCGACCCTGTTGCACCGCTTCTGGTCTTGCCAGCGGCCACGGCAGCTCTGTTTGGCAGCGATTGTATTGCTCGCCAGTGGCGCCCTCCGTGCAGAAGCGCCGGCCCAGCCATCGACTCCACCGGTGGGCAGGGTAGAGTTGGGGGTAGACGACAGCCATGCCGATGCCACTGTTGCCTGCATGTATCCGATGACCGGCCGCTCCGCCAGCTTTGGCCGGGACAGCATTGTAGCCATCCAGCTTGCTCTCGAAGAACTCTCCTCTGACCCTGATGCTCCGCGCCTGCGGGTGATTGTGGACGATTCCCGCTCCAAGGCATCGTTCGCGGTGCGGATGGCTGAAGACTTCATTCAGAACGACGAGGCGAATATTCTCTGTGGCATGGTCAGCTCCGGTGTTGGGATGGCCGTCAGCCGATTGGCGAAACAGCGCAAGATCATCATGGTGGGGACCGATCACGCGTCATCACGAGCCTCCCTCGAGGAGGGGCATCGCTACTATTTCCGGGTATCGAGTGACACCTGGTATTCACACGCAGCCGGTGCCCGTTACCTGGCAGAACTTCAGGAGAAAAACGGTTGGCAGAAACTTGCTTTCCTGGGGCCAGATTATGAATACGGTCGGGTCGCCTGGCGCGATCTCAGGCAAGCCCTGAATCAGAACGGCACCCGCTACGAGGTAACCGGTACTTATTGGCCCAAGTTGTATGAACCGGACTATTCGCTTTACATCCAGTCACTATTGGAGTCCCCGCCGGATGTGCTGGTGGTTTCTCTCTGGGGCGGTGATTTTATTGCTTTTCTGGAACAGGCCCGTACCACGCAGTTGTTCAGCCACATGCGGGTTGCCAATTTTGATGCCGGCGGTGATTACGAAACCCTTGTCAGCCTGAAGGATGATCCACCGGAAGGGCTCATACTGTCTGCACGTCATCACGTGAACTGGCCGGAGACGGAGCAGAACCGCCGGTTCGTTACCCGCTTTCACGAGCTATCCGGCCGTTACCCGAGCTATTCCGCCCAGGGGGCCTACGCTGGCATGTTGGCCATAGCCCGGGCGATCCGTATTGCCGGCGATGCGACCGATACCGACGCCATGATCGAGGCGCTGGAAGGGCTGGAGATACCCCTGCCTAAAGATCCCGAGGGCTACGTTTCCTACATCGACCCGGATACCCACCAGATCGTTCAGGCCCAGGCCATCGGAACGCCCGTGGCCAACGATCAATACCCTCCTGCCCGCGTCATGTTGGGCAACTGGGTTGTCTACGATGCTGAATCCCTGAAACCGTCCCCCGCTTTGGTGAAAAAGCGACGCGGTGAACCCGGTGGCTGACCGCGATTGGTCACTACTCAAACCAATGAAGGCAAAAAAAAGCACAACCTTAAGTACGACAGAAAACAACAATCAAGGAGAACAAAATGAAAAATTCCAATCAACGGCCCATCTGGCAAAAAACGCTTCTGGGTACCGCAACGTCTGTGGCCATGGCATCGGTCGGTGTCATGGGTATGGCAGCAACCGCCAGTGCCGAGGAATCCTTCAAACTGGGGTTCGTGACCTTTCTTTCTGGTGGTGCCTCGGGGCCATTTGGCGTACCTGCTGCCCAAGGGGCAGAGATCGTGATCAAGGCGATCAACGAAGGCAGTCTGCCAGCGCCTTATAACACCAAAGGCGTGAATGGCCTGACACTCGAATCTGTTGTCGTCGATGAAGCGGGTGGTCCTACCAAGCAGGTTGAAGAGTACCGGAATCTGGTTCAGCGCCAGGACGTCGATGCAGTGATCGGTTATATCTCCTCCGGCGACTGCCTGGCGATCGGGCCGGTGGCCGAAGAGATGAAGATGTTCACCATCGCTTTCGACTGCGGTACCTCCCGTCTGTTCCAGGAGATTGAAGATCCCCAGTACATGTTCCGTACCGGTCTCGACGCAGTCGCGGATAACGTGGGGGCGGCACGCTATCTGGCGGAAACCCGTCCGGACGCTGTCCGCATTGCTGGTATTCAGCAGAACTACGCCTGGGGACAGGATTCCTGGCAGGATTTTACCCTGGCCATGGCGCAACTGATGCCGGAGGCTGAAATCGTCAATAACCAGACGCCACAGCTTTTCCAGGGCAGTTACAGTACTGAGATTTCAGCACTCCAGACCCAGCGTCCAGACATTGTTCACTCGTCCATGTGGGGCGGGGATATGGAGTCCTTCACCGCTCAGGCAAACGTGCGTGGCCTGCTGTCGCAAGCGACAGCGATTCTTACCACCGGTGAATCCGGCTTGCACCGTTTTGACGGCCAGGCACCCAATGGCACGATTCTGGGTGGTCGCGGGCCCTTCGGCGGCTTCATGCCGGAAAATGACCTGAGCGAATGGTTTACCAAAGCTTATGTTGCTGAGCATGGAACACCTCCAAGCTATCCGGCCTCTAAGGCCGCTCAAGCGGTCCTGGCTCTGAAGTTCGCCGCCGATAGTTCTGGCGCCGAGGGTGTGCCCAGTTCTGAGCAACTGGCCGCAGCACTCAAAGGTGCCGAGTTCGAATCCGTAAGCGGTACTGTGCGCATGGCCCTGGCGGGTGGTCATCAGGCCCTGCAGCCAATGTCCTACGGTGAATACCATTTTGAGAATGGTGAGGCTGAACTGCGCAATGTCCGGTCCTATTCCGGCGAGTGTGTGTCTGCTCCGGATGGCTACAACGCCCAGCAATGGATCAAGGAAGGCTTCCCGGGGGTCGACTGTAACTGATCCACTGATCAACCACCGGCCGCTGAAAGGCGGCCGGTGGACCGATATTAGGAGTACACACCGATGCTAACGGTCTGGGCAATATTGATCGACGGTTTCATCTACGCGTCCTGGTTGTTTCTGGTGGCGGCGGGTTTGACTGTCATCTACGGCGTTATGAGAATTCTGAACATGGCCCACGGAAGCCTCTACGCCCTGGGGGCCTATGCCGCCGCTTCGGCGCTGGGGTGGTATTACTCCGGGGGCGGAGAGAATCTGGCCATGGCATTTGCCATTATCGCAGCCTCCGCGATATTGATCGGTGCGCTAACCGGGCTGGCCATTGAGCGAGGCATACTGAAGCTTATGTATGGTCGCGATGAGATCCTGATGCTGCTGATTACGTTTGCCGTATTGTTGATTCTCGAAGACGTAATGAAGCTGATCTGGGGCACGACACCTTACTTTGCGTATCAACCATACGCCGCTCTCGGCCGGATCAACATTGATGTACTGACTGTATCCCGTTACGACCTGCTGGTACTGGTGGTCTCGGTCGTTATTGGCGTGGGCTTGTGGTTCTGGCTTGAGCGCACAAAGATCGGCAAGATCCTGCGTTCCATCATTCACGACCGGGAAGTGTCCGAAGCCATGGGCGTTAATGTGCGCCGCATGTTCACTATCACCTTCATGATCGGGGCAACTCTGGGCGCCATCGCCGGCGGTATTACAGCTCCCATTATCTCCGTGGTACCGGGACTCGGGATTGAGGTCATTGTACTGGCTTTTGCAGTCGTGGTGACCGGCGGCCTGGGAAGCATCACCGGCGCGGCCGTGGGCGCTGTCATCGTCGGTCTTGCGCGAGCGACGTCTATCCACACCATGCCCGAACTGGAACTGTTCATCATTTACGCCGTGATGGCTGGAGTGTTGATCTTCCGACCCCATGGCCTGTTTGGCCAGGTGATTGCGAGGAAAATCTGATGATCCTGGGAAAAAGCGAAATTGCCCTGATAGGTGCCGCCGTCGCCATTGCCCTGGCGTCACTGGTGGTTCCGAACTGGCTTGTTTTTACCGCCACCCTGGCTATTTCCACTGCTCTGGTGGTGATGGGGGTGGTTATGCTTATGCGGGCGGGCCTGGTGTCGTTTGGTCAGGGGCTGTTCTATTGCCTTGGCGGCTACGCTGTGGGTCTGGGTGGCCGTTATCTGGGCATAACGGATGCTCTGCTGTTGATTGTTCTTGGTGTCGCGGTGACGGTTGGCGTTGCCATGATTCTGGGGCTGCTTGTCACGCGCTACCGGGAAATATTCTTCGCTATGTTGTCCCTGGCGTTCTCGATGATTCTGTACGGGCTTCTGGTCAAAAGCCATGGGCTGGGAAGCACAGACGGCTTCGGTGTTGTGGACTGGACTATCCTGGGCTTCTCCCCGGGTTCAGGTGAGAGCAGTTCAAGGACCGCCCTGCTGCTGGCGCTCGGGTTAGCGCTGGGCATTGCCCTGTTTCTCAATCGTTATTTCCGCTCCAGTCTCGGCCTGGCCTGCGAGGCAATCCGGGAAAACGAAGTGCGGGTTGAGTACATGGGGGTATCGCGCAAGCAGGTGCTCTATATCAACTATGTGATAGCGGCTGCGGTCGGCTCTATTGGCGGTTCCATGACTGCGCTGGCCGCTGGCCATGTCGACCCCACCATGGCCTACTGGACCATTTCCGGTGAGTTCGTGTTCATCGCTATCCTCGGCGGTACAGGACATGTGGCGGCCCCCTTTATCGCCGCGTTGATCTTCACCCTGGTAAGAACCTATGCCATTGAACTGGCGCCCAATGCCTGGCAAATGATCCTGGGTATCGTGCTACTGCTGATCATTCTCTTCCTGCCCAAAGGCATCTGGAGCCTGTTTACCCGCAAGAAAGGGGTGGCCTCATGACCGAGATTCTCAAAACCGTCGGTTTGTCCCGGTATTTTGGTGCGGTGACAGCCGCTGAAGACATCAATGTAACCATCACCGAAGGGGAGATTGTCGGTGTCATTGGGGCGAACGGCGCCGGGAAGACCACCTTCATCAACATGGTGACCGGTTACCTGCCTCCGTCCAGCGGCACCATTGAGTTCGGGGGTAAACCCATCAAGGGCCTCGGGCCACGCAAGTTGATGAGAAAGGGACTGACCCGTTCTTTCCAGATTCCGCAATTGTTTCTGGAACTTCCGGTGATCGACAACCTGGCGATCGCTCTGGCGGCTGCTGACCATCAACAGTTCCAGATGATTCGGCCGGTGCACACGGCAAAGCGGCTGGAAGCGGCTGGAGAAATTCTGGCCCAGATGAACATCGCGCAGTACCGTAATGAAATGGTTACCGCCATGCCTCAGGGGGCACGCAAGCTGCTGGACATTGCCATTGCCATGCTGGGGAGCCCCCGGATGTTGCTGCTTGATGAGCCCACCAGCGGTGTCAGCGTGGAAGAGAAATACACCTTGATGGACACGGTAATGGAGGCGGTTCGCCAGCGGGGCCTGACGGTATTGTTCGTTGAGCATGACATGGAAATTGTTCAGCGATACGTGACGCGGGTATTGGCCTTTGCCAGTGGTATTGTGATCAAGGACGGCCCGGTGGACGAAGTACTGGCGGATGAGAAGGTCCAGGAACTGGTGACCGGCAAGCCGAAGACGGCTAAAACCGAAGGAGGCGCCTGAAATGAGCCTTGAAATTGCTAATCTCGACGTTTCCATTGAGGGTATCAGTATTCTGCGGGACATTAACCTGAGCATTCCGCAGGGCCAGATGGCAGGTCTGATCGGCCATAACGGCGCCGGCAAGACCACGCTGATTCGCGCCATTATGGGTCTTCTGCCTGCGACCCGGGGATCCATTACCTTCAAAGGCCAGGACATCAGCAAACTGCCGTCCCACCGACGGGCCAATCTACGCATCAGTTACATGCCGGAGGACCGCAGGCTGATACCGGACCTGACTGTGTCGGAGAACATGCTCATGCCGGCGTGGGCCAATAACATCAAGGATGGTGAAGAACGCCTGAAATGGGTCTATTCGCTGATGCCTGAAATTGCGGACTTCGGTGAGCGAAAGGCCCTGCAGTTGTCCGGCGGCCAGCAGAAACTCGTGGCCTTGGGCCGGGCGCTGATTCCGGGTCGGGAACTGATTCTGCTGGATGAGCCGTTTGAAGGTGTCGCACCGGTCCTGGCCAGGCGTTTGTCCGAGGTCATTGCCGACCTGCGCGCAGAGGGCCTGACGGTACTGATCGCGGAATCCGACGATAGCCACTCCGCTGATCTGGTGGACGCCACCTGGCGCATTGAGCGCGGATCCGTAACCGCGGGCCGAAAGGACCCGTCTGCTTCGTTGGCCTGACCATAGAACAGAAACCGACTGAGGAAATACGCCATGAAAATTCGAGCCGCAGTTTTGCAAGCCATCGGGGCAGAGCGCCCTTATCAGAACACCAGGCCCCTGGTGATCGAAGAGTTGGAGCTGTCTCCGCCCGGCGACAATGAAGTGCTGGTAAAGATCAAAGCAGCCGGCCTGTGCCATTCCGATCTCTCCGTTATTGACGGCAACCGCCCCAGGCCTGTGCCGATGGCGTTGGGCCATGAAGCAGCCGGTATCGTTGAGGCGGTCGGCAATGGCGTCCGCGACCTCAGTGTCGGAGATCATGTGGTCGCAGTGTTTGTGCCCAGTTGTGGACACTGCGCTCCCTGTGCAGAAGGCCGTCCGGCCCTGTGTGAGCCGGCGGCAAAAACCAACAATGCTGGCACTCTGGTCAGCGGTGAGCACCGGCTGCATCGGGCGGACGGCACCCCGGTCAACCACCACCTGGGGGTATCCGCCTTTGCGGACCACGCGGTGGTGTCGCGGGATTCACTGGTCAAGGTTGATGCGGATCTGCCCTTGCATCACGCTGCACTTTTCGGTTGCGCCGTATTGACGGGTGTGGGGGCCGCGATCAACTCGGCAGATATCAAGGCAGGCCAGACCGTTGCTGTGATCGGCCTCGGCGGCGTTGGTCTGAACAGTGTGCTGGGGGCTCTGGTTGCAGGCGCGGGTGAGGTGATTGCCATCGATCTGGACGACAGCAAACTGGCACTGGCCAAAGAACTTGGTGCCACCCACGCCTTTAACTCCGGTGAAGAGGGTTGTGTCGACAGGATCAAGGCATTGACCAACGGCGGTGTTGACTGTGCTATTGAAATGGCCGGGTCTGAAAAAGCCCTGGAATTCGCCTACCAGATCACTCGCCGTGGTGGAACCACCGTCACCGGTGGCCTGGCCCACCCGGAAAAGAAAGTGTCTATCCAGCAGGTGAGTCTGGTGGCAGAAGAGCGCACGCTCAAGGGGAGCTATGTCGGTAGCTGTGTGCCGGTTCGCGACCTTGCCCGTTATGTCACCCTGTTCCGCCAGGGCAAATTACCGGTGGACAAATTGCTCAGTGACACCCTGACGCTGGATGAGATCAATGACGGATTCGAGAAACTGGCTTCCGGCAAGGCCGTTCGACAGGTTGTGCTGTTTGATTAGGCCATAACGCAATAACACTGGTAGACGGAGAAATCTGTGGAACGAGATGAGTTTGGTGTTGTTTACCCTATCACCACCCGGTGGATGGATAACGATATATACGGGCATGTGAACAATGTGACCTACTACTCCTACTTTGACACCACCATCAACCGGTACCTGATCGAGGTTGGCGGGCTGGATATCAATAATGCACCGGTGGTTGGATACGTGGTCAACTCCAACTGTCAGTTCAAAAAACCGGTGGCGTATCCGGACGCACTGGAGGCCGGGCTCAGGGTGATCAGGATCGGCAACAGCTCGGTGACGTACGAGCTGGGTCTGTTCAGGAACGGCGATGTGGACCCGGCTGCGCTTGGCCAGGTCGTCCACGTGTTTGTTGACCGGGAACAGAATCGCGCTGCTGCGATTCCTCAAACCATTCGTGAGGCGCTTGAGCGTATCCTGATTTCCTGATTTGACCCTTCCAGGTATCAACCACCAAAAAAGCCCGGCGAGACCGGGCTTTTTTGGTGGCATTCCGCCATCAGGTGCTGGCAGAGTTTTCCCTAGCAACGGCCCGAAAAGCAATATCCTTGCGGCAGAATACGCCTTCCCACTGGATCCTTGCGGCGAGCTCGTAGGCGCGCTGCCGGGCTTCTGTGACAGACTGTCCAAGGGCAGTGGCGCATAGCACGCGGCCGCCGTTGGTAAGAACCTGATCCCCGTTGAGTCGTGTTCCCGCGTGGAATACTTTCTCACCGTCGGTTTCTGTTTCAGGCAACCCCGATATGACATCCCCTTTGTTGTAGCTTCCGGGATAGCCACCCGCTGCCAGCACAATGCCTACGGCGGGGCGCTCGTCCCAGTCCGAGCTGCACTGGTCGAGTTTGCCGTCGATAGCAGCCTGGCAGAGTTCTACCAGGTCCGATTTCATGCGCAGCATGATGGGCTGGGTTTCCGGGTCGCCGAAGCGGCAGTTGAACTCGATCACCTTGGGGGCACCGCTATCGTCAATCATCAGGCCGGCATAGAGGAATCCTTTGTAGGGATGGCCTTCCGCCGCCATGCCACGAACGGTCGGGTGGATTACCTCGTCCATGATGCGCTTGTGGATATCGCCTGTGACGACCGGGGCGGGAGAATAGGCGCCCATACCACCGGTGTTGGGGCCGGTGTCGCCGTCGCCCACGCGCTTGTGGTCCTGGGAGGTGGCCATGGGTAACACATGCTCGCCGTCCACCATAACGATGAAGCTGGCTTCCTCGCCTTCAAGGAACTCCTCGACAACCACGCGGCTGCCTGCATCACCAAAGGCATTGCCAGCCAGCATGTCGCGAATGGCGTCTTCAGCTTCTTCCAGAGTCATTGCGACGATGACGCCCTTGCCGGCCGCCAGCCCATCGGCTTTAACGACGATGGGTGCACCCTGCTTGCGAACGTAGGCCAGTGCCTGATCAACATCCGTGAAATTGCCGTAAGCAGCGGTGGGGATTTTCTGACGCTCGAGAAAGTCCTTGGTGAAGGCCTTGGAACCTTCCAGTTGTGCCGCGCCGGCGCTGGGGCCGAACACCCGCAGGCCACGTTCTTCGAACAGGTCGACAATGCCTGCCACCAGCGGTGCTTCCGGGCCGACAATGGTCAGGCCGACGTTGTTGGCAGCGGCAAAGTCCGCCAGGCCCTTGAGGTCCATCGCGTCAATGTTGATGTTTTCCAGGCCTGGTTCCCGGGCGGTGCCGGCATTGCCGGGGGCCACGAAGACACGATCCGCATCCGGGGATTGGGCGGCTTTCCAGGCGAGGGCGTGTTCGCGGCCGCCGGAGCCTATGACGAGTATGTTCATAGTTTTCATCCTGTTTGTCGGATTACGCCTGTGGCTAATCCGACCTACGGTCCAATTCTGAAGTTACGGTAGGTCGGATTAGCCGCAGGCGTAATCCGACAAGAGCCCGACTCCCAATCAGTGCCTGAAATGACGCATTCCGGTAAACACCATGGCAATGCCATGCTCGTTGGCCGCATCAATGACTTCCTGGTCCCGCATGGAACCACCCGGCTGGATAACGGCCGTGATGCCGGCCTGTGCGGCGGCGTCGATGCCATCCCGGAACGGGAAGAACGCATCGGAAGCCATAACCGAGCCTTTCACTTCAAGGCCTTCGTCGGCAGCCTTGATGCCGGCAATTTTCGCGCTGTAGACCCGGCTCATCTGGCCAGCCCCCACACCAATGGTGCGGCCGGCCTTGGCGTAGACGATGGCATTGGATTTCACATATTTGGCCACTTCCCAGGCGAACAGCAGGTCATTCAGTTCCTGCTCGGAGGGCTGGCGCTCGGTGACCACCTTGACGTCTTCCATGGCTACCATGCCCAGGTCACGATCCTGCACCAGCAGGCCGCCGGTGACGCGCTTGAAGTCCATGGTCTGGGCGCGCTCGACATCGAGCTCACCACAGGCCAGCAGGCGCACGTTCTTTTTGGCGGCCACAAGTTCCACGGCCTCCGGCGCTATGGTCGGAGCGATGATGACTTCCACGAACTGGCGGTCGATAATGGCTTTTGCGGTTTCGGCGTCCAACTCACGGTTGAAGGCGATGATGCCACCGAAGGCTGATGTCGGGTCAGTGGCAAAGGCCAAGTCATAGGCCTGCCCGATATCTGCGCCAATCGCCACGCCGCAGGGGTTGGCGTGTTTGACGATAACGCAGGCAGGGTCTGCGAAGGGTTTGACGCATTCCAGCGCCGCATCAGTATCCGCAACGTTGTTGTAAGACAGTTCCTTGCCCTGCAGCTGTTTTGCGGTGGCAATGCAGGCTTCCCGCGGGTTGCGCTCGGTGTAGAAGGCAGCCCGCTGGTGCGGATTCTCACCGTAGCGCATGTCCTGAACCTTCACGAACTGGGTGTTGAAGGTGCGGGGGAAATCCGCGTTGTCGTTGTCAGCAGTGCGCCCGCCCAGGTAGTTGGCAATGGCGCCATCGTAGCCGGCGGTGTGTTCAAAGGCCTTCACGGCAAGATCGAAACGGGTTTTGTGAGTAAGCTGGCCGTCATTGTCCTGCAGTTCTTTAAGAACCCGGCTGTAATCCGACGTGTTTACCACAATGGCGACATCGTTGTGATTCTTGGCGGCGGCGCGAACCATGGTGGGCCCGCCAATATCGATGTTCTCGATCGCTGTGGCCAGGTCACAGTCCGGTTTCGCCACGGTCTCCTCAAAGGGGTAGAGGTTCACGATCACCATGTCGATGGGATCAATGCCGTGCTCTGTCATCACCGCGTCGTCCGTGCCGCGCCGACCAAGAATACCGCCGTGTATTTTCGGGTGCAGGGTTTTTACGCGGCCATCCATCATTTCGGGGAAACCGGTGTGGTCACTGACCTCGGTGACCGGTACCCGGTTTTCCTTCAACAACCGGAAGGTGCCACCGGTAGAGAGCAATTCGATGCCGCGATCAGTCAGCGCGCGGCCGAACTCCACGATGCCTGTTTTATCGGACACGCTGATCAGCGCGCGACGTACGGGGGTATTAGCCTGATTTGCCATGGGTCACTTATTTCTGCTGGGTATGAACGAATGAAGGCCTCGCGAATGTTGTCCGGGAGGCCCTCGTTTCAATCGGGTAGCTGGATTATAGCAGACCGTACTGCTTGAGTTTCTTGCGCAGGGTGCCGCGGTTCAGGCCGAGCATGGTTGACGCCTTGGTCTGGTTGTTGCGGGTGTACTTCATCACCTGCTCCAGCAGCGGTGCCTCCACTTCGGACAACACCAGCTGGTAAACCTCGGTGACCGGTGCGCCATCAAGCTGGGCAAAATAGTTTTTCAGGGCAACTTCCACGCTGTCACGCAGGGTAACGGTGTTGCCGCTGCTGTTCACCGTCTGCAACTGATGAATGTCATCGTTGGCGGGTGCTGTCAGATTGTCATTAACCAAAGTCTCAGCCGTCATGCTGCGAATACCTCTCCATTTCGTAAGCCTGCAAAGTACTGTTGAATACTGTCTTTCTGCTCCAGCGCGCAGTCGATGGCGTTGAAGCGTTTGCGGAATCGTTTGTCTTCGTCGTGGGACTGCAGATACCAGCCCACATGTTTCCTGGCGATGCGCACGCCCATGGTTTCGCCATAAAAGCCGTGCAATGCTTCCAGGTGTTCGCTGAGCACCTGTTCCACCTCGTCTATCGGCGGTTCCGACAGATGCCTGCCGGTCTCCAGAAAATGCAGGATTTCCCGGAAAATCCAGGGCCGCCCCTGGGCGCCGCGACCAATCAACAAACCGTCTGCGCCGGTGTGGCTGAGCACATGCCTTGCCTGTTCTGGCGAGGTGATATCACCGTTGGCAAACACCGGAATGCCAACCCGGGACTTGACCTCGGCGATGGTGTCGTACTCCGCCTCGCCCTTGTAGGCATCCGCGCGGGTGCGCCCATGGATCGCCAGGGCCTGAATGCCGGCATCTTCCGCCATTCGGGCAATCAGCGGTGCGTTGCGGTGCTCCCGGTCCCACCCGGTGCGCATCTTGAGGGTTACCGGGACATCCACAGCGGCCACAACGGCTTCCAGAATCTCCCGCACCAACGCTTCATCTTTCATCAGTGCCGAGCCGGCGGCCTTGTTGCACACTTTCTTGGCCGGGCAGCCCATGTTGATATCGATGATCTGGGCGCCGAACTCGGCATTCAGCCTGGCAGCATTGGCCAGCATGTCAGGATCGCCGCCGGCAATCTGCACCGACCTGGGCTCGGGTTCACCCTGATGGTTCATCCGCGTCCGGGACTTGCGTGTGTTCCAGAGCTTGCTGTCCGCAATGACCATTTCCGAGACTGCCAGCCCGGCACCCATCCGCCGACAGAGCAGGCGAAAAGGGCGATCAGTTACACCAGCCATGGGCGCAACGATCAGCGGATTGGGCAGGGTGTACGGCCCGATTTTTGCCGTTGGCAGCATGATCTGAGTCCGTGTCACAGCGGGTTAAGCGAACGACGGATCTGAACGATTGCTCAATAAGTAACCGATTCTGATCCGAAGGGCGGTAATGATACCGCCGGGAGAGATGCTATTGAAGGGGAGAAGTCATGAAAAAGTTGATTATTTTTCGTTCTGTCTGGTTGACTTTCAGGCAATTCGATGGCCGTCCCCGCTATTCTGCAAGTGAGGACTTGCTTACCCCTGATTGGCTCGGAACGCAATATTGTAGTTTACGGCGTCTCTGCCTGGGTCCCTGATATTGATCACGATCCTGACCGGTGTGTCTGAGGGCATGGCCTCCATTTCCCTGCCATCACCGGCGAGGTATTCGTCCGGTGTGAAGATGCTCTGGGCGACCACGTCACCGTTCAGGTTGGAAAAGGTCAGGGCAATGGCGGGAAAAGGCTGCTCGAAGGCCGCCCGGTTAATGATGACAGCGTCGACCACCAGTTGGCTGCGGTTGTCGGGATTGGTCCTTACCACCAGTTTGCGGCTCTGGATGGCCTCGACGTTAACCAGTGGCTTCAACTCGCAGCCGGCAATTTCGCAGCCCTGTTCGTAGAACGGACGCAGTTCCGGTATGGCAGACAGGCGGTCGAACTGGAACCAGGTAACCTGCGCCACCAGAACACCGATCAGGGCCAGCACTACCAGGGTCCACAGGGCTGTTCTCAGGCGACCGCTGCCGTTGCCGCTAACGGAAACAGGTTCGCGGCGAAGATTGGTATAGGGAGAGCTCGCCGTTATAGGTTCATCGTCCGAGGCCGGGGCGCGATCGTGGTCGAGTGACGACGATCGGGGTTGGTCGGCATAGAACCCCTCTGGTTCGTCTGCAGGTTCCAGACTCAGGTCTTCCCGTTCTGGTGGCGCCGCCCTGGTGGGCCCGGACTGTGCTGGCGCCTGTTCTTCCATGCGATCTGCCGGTTCCGCGGAAGCCCCGGATTCTTGCGGTCGGGCAGGCTCCTCAGGTGGCGCTTCGGGAGGCTGTGGGGCAGACTCCGGTTTTTGCGCAGTGGCGTTGTCAGAGAGCATGGCCTCCGCCCAGCTTTCATCTATCTTTTCATGGCTCTCTTCGTCTTCGCTCTCGAAGGTGCCGCTCTTACGTTCATCGACCGTGCGGAAGCTGTCGCTCAGTTCGTCCTCGGAGAACGTCAGTTTGGTGCCGGCGTAAGGGCCTTCGGCGGCATCCTCTTCCGGATTGTCCGCAAAAATCAGGTCGTCATCACTCGTAAAGTTCTGGTCTGATGGTTTGTCCTGTTTTGCTGCGGTCGGGGAGGTAGTCGCACTTTGGTCGCTGGATGAGCTGCCTTTGACCTGATGCTCCACGGCGTTGAACACCGCCATGCAGTTGCCACAGCGCACTTTGCCGCCGGCTACGCTAAGCTGGGCGTCGGTCACCCGAAAGCGGGTTTCGCATTTCGGGCATCGAGTCTGCAGGCTGCTCTGGGTCATGCTTGATTCCTGTAAGCGACGTCGCTACGAGTCACGGAGTTTAGTAGGTTCAGCCGTTTCCGTCACCTGTCGGTGCGCCGTCCTGTGAGCCGTATCCACTCTTCACGCTGTTCCGGTTCGTCCATGACAAACCAGGGTTCGTAAGCTTCCATCACTTCCCTGGCCTGATTGGAAAGTATGCCGGACAACACGATATTGCCACCGGGCTTCACCTTCGCCGCCAGCCTGGGCGCGAGGCCGATCAGGGGTTGGGCGAGGATGTTGGCCAGCATGATGTCAGCCATGGTGTCGGGCTCATCGGCAGGCAGGAACAGATCAAGCCGGTCTTCCTCAACCTGGTTGCGGCGCGCATTCTCGCGGCTGGCTTCCAGTGCCTGGGGGTCGGTGTCAACGCCGATGACATGGTCAGCGCCCAGTAACAGGGCAGCAAGGCCAAGAATGCCTGAACCACAACCGTAGTCGATCACCTGGCGCGAGGAAACGTCGTGGCCGTCCAGCCATTCCAGGCAAAGTGCCGTAGTGGGGTGGGTTCCGGTGCCAAACGCCAGCCCCGGATCCAGCAGAAGATTGGCCGCTTGCGGGTCTGGCGCGTCGTGCCAGCTGGGCACAATCCACAGGCGTTCGCCGAAGCGGAGGGGCTTGAAGTCTTCCATCCACTCCCGTTCCCAGTCCTTGTCTTCCACCAGCGTAATGTCGATGTCTGGTAATGACTGCTGTGTCTGCTGGTGCCAGGCATCCTTGACCGCAGCGCACAGTTCGTCAATGTCCCGTTCGGAGCCGAACAGGCCGGTCACGCTGGTCTGGTGCCATAGAGGTGTGGTGCCGGGGTCGGGCTCGTACAGTGGCTGGTCGGCGGCATCTTCCATGGAGACGGCTTCGGCGCCCATCTCCATAAGCAGATCCTCTAGCTGGTCCGCATTGTCGGGATCAGCCGGGATCTGTAATTGTATCCAGGGCATGTTGGTGTCCTGTCGGGTAGACGAATTTGCTGAGCGGGTCACTCCCGTATCAGCTTCTCCAGATAATGAATGGTGAAGTCTACCTGTTTGAAACCGCCATCGCGCACCAGTTTCCGGTGCAGCGCCTGATTGGTCTTGATGCCTTCGACAAGCAGTTCGTCCAGCGCGTTCTTCATGCGGCGACGGGCAATTTCCCGATCATCGCCCCAGGTGATCAGTTTGGCCACCATGGAGTCGTAGAAGGGTGGTACGGTGTAGCCGCTGTACAGGTGCGAATCTACCCGTATGCCGTTGCCCCCGGGGGCATGGAAGTGCTTGACCGTACCCGGGCTGGGCACGAAGGTTTTCGGATCCTCGGCATTGATACGGCATTCCAGTGCATGGCCGGAAATCTTGATGTCGTCCTGGGTGTATTGCAGAGGCAGGCCGCTGGCAATGCGCAGCTGCTCGCGCACAATGTCCACGCCGGTCACCATCTCCGACACTGGATGCTCCACCTGTACCCGGGTGTTCATCTCGATGAAGTAGAAGGCGCCATCCTGATACAGGAACTCGAACGTGCCGGCCCCCACATAGCCGATTTTCTTGCAGGCATCGACGCAGGCCTTCAGTGCTATTTCCCGTGCTTCCGGGTCGATGTTCGGTGCGGGTGCCTCTTCCAGTACTTTCTGGTGCCGGCGCTGCATGGAGCAGTCCCGGTCGCCCAGGTGAATCACGTTGCCGTGGGTGTCCGCCAGAACCTGGACCTCTACATGGCGGGGTCGTTCCAGGTATTTCTCGAGGTAAACCGTGGCATCGCCAAAGGTGTTCTTTGCCTCGCTCTGGGTGATCTGCACGCTTTTCAGCAGCGCCGCCTCGGAATGAACCACCTGCATGCCACGGCCACCGCCACCGGATGCTGCCTTGATGATCACCGGGTAGCCGATTCGCCTGGCCACTTCCAGAGTGCGCTCGTCATCATCGGTGATCGGGCCATCGGAGCCCGGAACAGTGGGAACGCCGGCTTCGATCATGGAATTGATGGCTGAGACCTTGTTACCCATCAGGCGAATGGTTTCAGCCCTGGGGCCGATAAAGCGAAAGCCGCTTTTTTCCACCTGCTCGGCGAAATCGGCGTTTTCCGCAAGAAAGCCATAGCCGGGATGAATACCGACGGAATCCGTCACTTCCGCTGCGCTGATGATCGCGGGGATGTTCAGGTAGCTTTCAGTAGCGCTGTTGGGGCCGATACAGACGGACTCATCCGCCAGGCGCACGTGCATCAGCTCGCGGTCAATCTGCGAATGGACGGCCACGGTCTTGATGCCCAGCTCCTTGCAGGCGCGCAGGATGCGCAGGGCGATCTCGCCGCGGTTTGCGATCAGAACTTTTTCTAACATAGCCATGAGGGTATCACCGGGTTCAGGAAATGATGATCAGTGGCTGGTCGAACTCGACCGGCTGCCCGTTCTCTACCAGGATCTCGGCGATGGTACCGCTCTTGTCCGCCTCGATCTGGTTCATCATCTTCATGGCTTCCACAATGCACACCACGTCACCGGCCTTCACTGATTGCCCGACTTCCACGAACGACTTGGCCGTGGGCGAGGGCGAGCGGTAGAAGGTACCCACCATCGGTGACTTCACAGCATGGCCGGTGGGCTCCGCAGGCTTGGCCGGCTCATCGGCGGCCTGTGTGGACTGCTGCGGGTATGACCCGGGCTGGGGTGCCGGAGACGGATACTGAGCCATGTACTGCGGCGCAGCCAATTGTTCACGACGGCGAGAAATGCGAACGGAATCATCACCTTCGTGAATTTCCAGCTCCTCGACGTCGGATTCCTCCAGCAGCTCGATAAGTTTCTTGATCTTGCGAATGTCCATAGTCACTCCGATCCCGTTTAATCAGTTCTATCGATGAATTCGTTGCAGGGCCGCTTTGAGTGCGAGGTCGTACCCCTGGCTGCCCAGCCCGCAGATAACGCCTTCGGCGATATCAGAAAAATAGGAGTGATGGCGGAAAGCTTCCCGCGCATGCACGTTGGAAATATGTACCTCAATAAACGGAATGCCTGATGCCAGCATGGCATCCCGCAATGCAACACTGGTGTGAGTGAATGCCGCCGGGTTGAAAATGATGAAATCCACCCCTTCTGATTTTGCTTCATGGATCCGCTCAATCAGTTCATATTCCGCGTTTGACTGTAAATGTAGCAGGTGATGACCACTTTCGGCGGCTTTTCGGTGCAATCGTTCATCAATGTCGGACAAAGTCTCATAGCCATAGACCTCCGGCTCGCGGGTTCCGAGCATATTCAGGTTGGGTCCATGGAGGACGAGTATGGTCGCCATGATTGCATCTGCCTTGCTGATGTATTTACAGGATCGCCGACTTTAGCGACATTTTTCCCCAATAGTGCGTGCTTGAGGCCTTCAGATCAACACTTTTTGACATTCCGGTTTGTGTCAAAAAGTATCCCGGTACCAGGAGCACCTTGTTTTTCCGATGACCCGCCTATTGTCGGGAACGATGGGAAAGAGCGCTATAAGACGTTGGTTTCATGTTCGGTTTTTGCCGTATGCGAACAAAGCCGATGTCATAACGGCCCGGTACCCCGGATTTACTTCCTAAGTTCAACTGGATCAAGGCGATGGTGGTCTGTCGATATTCGGCAATGCGAGACAGACTGGCGGACTCAAAGACCTGCAAGTCCAGGGAGGAATCATGCGAGATACCGGGATTTGCCGAAAACTGTTGCAATTGGAGGAGCCGTGGACCGTTGACCGGGTCAAAGTCGACGTTCAGGCCAGGGAGCTTCATGCCTGTCTGGTGGCTGGTAAATCCTGGTTCGGCCGGCCCTCCTTTGTCCGCCCCAAAATGCGTTGGCGCCATGCCAATGTCGGCGCTTTCAAGACCTTCATTCACGCAACGCTACCGGACGACCGAGAGCAGCAGGGGCCCCCTTTTCTGGGGCAGGTGGATTGATGTCTGTGGCGAGCGCGGCGGCACCACTCCCTATTTCATGACGTCTGAAGGTGGGCAGTGCTGCAGGGAGGCGGCTTTCGTGCAGTGTCTGGATACCGTGGATGTGAGTGTCGCCTGTTATGACAAGGATACCCTTGCACATGTGCTGGAAGATGCACCGGAGAATGGCTACTCAATCATTATCCTGCCGGCAGGCAGCCCGGTGCTGGAAGTATACGCTCACCACGCTCCGGACTTCCCCGATATGTTCATCAAGCCGATTGTCGGATGGGTTTCGGGGGTTTCACCTGGATGAGTTGGGGCAGAGCAGTGCAGCCGTTCTCGATGGCCAGAGCGGAGAGCTTCACACCGATAGTGCAGTGGTTTTGCACGTGTCGTTGCCGGAGGGCAGTACAGCCATGGTGCACGCGGTCAACCTGTTCGAGGCGGGCTTCGGCCCGGAACTGACGTTCGGCGCCACCAGCGACGTCCTCGACGAGTGTTTTGTGGATGGTGTCGTTGGCAATCTGGTGTTTGGGTGTAACTGTATCCTGAACTACCTCCACTCCGCTCTGGAGGGCAGGAAAACTGCACAACTGACGGGCCCCATCACGTTTGGGGAGGTGGCATACCAGTTACTGAACCAGACGGCCGTTTTTCTCACGGTCGAACATGACAACTGAGCCGGATTGGCTCAGTCGCCAGCGGCCGTAACGCAGTTCCGCCCCTGCTCCTTGGAGCGGTAGAGCGCCCTGTCTGCCCGTTCGCACAGTGCGGGGGAGGTGTCACCCTTCCAGGCGGCAACGCCGCAACTGAACGTCACGTTGAACTCCCGGTCGCCCGCTGGTTGCAGCAGTTCCGAGAAACGTTCACGGATTTCGTTCAGCACGTTACGGGCGTCGCTCTCGCGGGTGTCGGGCAGGATGATGGCAAATTCCTCTCCACCATACCGGCCGATGTGATCGGTTTTGCGCAGGCGTTGTTTGAGGAACATGGACAGGCTTCGGAGTACGCGGTCACCAATGGGATGCCCGAAGGTGTCATTCACTTTCTTGAAGTAATCGATGTCGATCATCGCGAAGCAAAGCGGCTGGTCTTTCTGTCGGCACTTCACGATTTCCTGATCCAGCAGGTGCAGTGTGTGGGTGTGATTGAACAGGCCGGTCAGGCTGTCGCGGATCATCAGCGCCAGCAGCGAGCGGGCGCGTCGGCCTCGGTTGTGGATGGTGGCGATCAGGTGCTTGGGGTCGATGGGTTTGGTAAGAAAGTCATCGCCCCCGAGGCTCATGGCATGGAGTTGCTTGCTGACATCTTCCTCGGCCGACAGGTAAATGATGGGTACGCTGTGGAATCGGTCCTGCTGGCGAATCACCCGGGCGATTTCCATGCCTGTACAACCGGGCATGTACATATCGAGGATAATGATCTCCGGAGAAAAGTCCTCCAGCGCATGGATGATCTGCATGGGGTCGGTGATGATATGGGCGGTCATCCCGGCCTTTTTGAGCACCGTTTCCATAAACTTGGCCTGGGCGCGGGAGTCATCCAGAACCAGTACCTTGTAGGGTTCTACCGTGTTGCCGTGAGTGTATGTCTCGATCTTTTCGATCAGCTGGCCCGGGTCTACTGCCGGAAAGAAAAATTCTTCGCCACCGCAGCGTGAGGCGCGCAGCCGCGTCTCGATGGTGCCGTCTTCATCGCTCATGAATATAATGGGAATGGGCGTATCGTGGCGCTCCTGCAGGCGTTCGATAGTGGCAATACCACTTAATGGTTCGCCACCGTAGTTGACGTCCATGAGGATGGTTTCGGGTTTGTGGAGGGCGCAGGCTTCAATCAGCTTGTCCGAGGAGTGGAAAGCGGACGCGCGGAAGCCGAAGAACTCGAGCTGACGAATGAGCCGGCCTGCCATTTCCTCGCTGGACAGCGCTATGTAGACCGGGGTGCGGCGATACTGCTGTGGAGCTTCGCTCGCCGTCTGGTCAGTGCGCCGCAGGGTGCACCGGGAGAGCTGTTCGATGGCATCCTGCAGTTTGCGGTCAAGGCCGTCCGGCAGCGCCTCGCCTTCGGGCCACTCGCCAATAAGCTCGAACACTTTCTGTCCGGAGTCAGCATGGCTCGCCATCTCGAAGCGTCTGGCGTAGCGAACCAGCTTGTCGGCCGCTTTGGCAAAATCGCCCCTGAACGCGGCAGACTGGCTGGTGTCTTCGTGGACCTTCTGCCACGTATCCAGGACAACCCTGGCCTGGGTTGTGACGCGGCGAGCAAAGTGCTGCCTGAGTTTGTCTTTCTGGCTTTCGTCGTTCATTGTGCTCCGGCCTGTATTTTTTTTCGTTCCTGGCCGCCCGTCTCCATTACAGGCAGATATTTTCAACATTAGTCGTTTTGCAGAGTCTATAGTGTTTAATGTTGTCGGCGTAGGTGACTCTGTGTAAATGTTTGTCAACTCTGCGGTGCAGGTCACATCAGCTCCCCGGTAACCGTTATTCCAGGCAGGGGTTGCCCGTTATGGCACGGATGCAGGAAACAATACAATTTGCCCGGCAGCGGGGTGTGATCACCCTGCGCAGTCTGCTGTTGTTGTTCACCGCGGGGCTGTTATTGCTGGTGCTGATTGCTGCCGTCAGTGTGAGCTTTGACCGTTTCCGGGACTACATGACCGACCAGCTGCGTGGCCACTCACAGGATGGCGCCACCGCTATCGGCCTTTCGCTGTCCAACGCCATCGACGGCCGTGACCCGGTAGCCGCCGCCTCCCTGATTGACGCCGTGTTCGACAGTGGTCGTTACCTGTCTGTGGTTTACATTGATAACCAGGGGGAAGAGATTGCCGGCAGGGAAACGTCCCTGCGTGAATTAAAGGTGCCTGGCTGGTTCGTATCTCTCGCCGACTTGCCCCTGCCCGCAGGGGAGGCAGAGGTGGTGCGGGGCTGGAGCCGGCTGGGCAAGGTCAGGGTGGTCAGTCATCCTGGTCGCGCCTATGAGGATCTCTGGAAGGTAACGTCCCGTACGGTCGCCGGTTCCGTGCTGGTTGCCGGAGTCGGGTTGATTGGCCTGTTCTGGACGATGACCCGCATCCTGCGGCCGCTGAGGGCTGTGGAGATACAGGCTCAGGCCCTTGGCCGGCGAGATTTCCGGCGCAGGGTGGATATCACTTCTACCCGCGAGCTCAATCAGGTTACCCGTGCCATGAACCAGATGGCGGATGACCTTGGCCAGTTGTTTGAAGGGCAAGCCAAGCTGATCCAGCATTTGCGCAAGGTCAACAACGAAGACAGTGTGACGGGGCTGGCCAGCCGCAGGGCTTTCGAACAGAGGCTCAAGGTAGAGGTGGAGTCTGAGGAGCGCGCTGCGCCGGGTGTGTTGTTCCTGATCCAGCTGGCGGATTTTGCCCGGTATAACCAGACCTACGGCCGTGAAGAGGCGGATCGCCTGCTGGTTAGCATTGGCGACGCCATTGGGGGCTTTAGCCGCGGTCACAGTGACTCCTTTGCAGGAAGGCTGACCGGTGCCGGGTTTGCCGTCTTTCTACCCGGTGTGTCCCGGGCAGATGGCGTCATATGGTGCCGCCAACTGCTGGACCAGCTCGATGGCATCTATTCCGACTTCTCCGCGCCGATGGACGTTTCGGTTCACGCCGGCATCGCCCAGGCTGCCGAGAATCGCAATGTCCGTGACCTGATGGCTGCCGCCGATGAGGCCCTGCGCCAGGCCCAGGCGGACGAGGCTTCCGCATGCCATGCCGCCGACGCCGACCGGCTTGAGCACTACAACAGCGAAACCTGGCGAGCGATCATCAAGCAGGCTATCCGGGATGGCTGGTTGTCACTCTGGCTGCAGCCCATGGTTCGCAAGGGTGACGGTGACGTGCTGTTCCACCAGGTGTTCTCCCGGATGAAGACGCCCGATGGCTGGGTCAAGGCCAATATTTTCGTGCCCATGGCAGAGCGTTTTGGTATGACCCCTGATATTGACCGCTGGGTTTTGACGCGCTCTCTCGAGCTGCTGCGGGAGCAGCCGGATGCTCAACTGGCAATGACCCTGGGAGTGGTGTCCGTGGCCAGCGACGGGTTCCGGACAGATCTTCTGGAGCAATTGGCCATGGCGGGGCCGGAACGCCAACGGTTGCAGGTCGGCGTATCCGAGCAGGCTATCCACCATCATCGTGTCCAGGTAGGGCTTCTGGTGCGTGCCCTGAACCGCCTGCAGGTGCCGGTGATTGTCGATCGCTTCGGGGTTGGCGGTGTGCCGTTCAGCTACCTGAGGAATCTGAGATTCCAGGCGCTGCGTATCGATAGTAGCTTTATCCACGACATCGACAGCCATGAGGATAACCGCTTCTACCTTGAATCCGTGGCCACCATAGCCCACAGCAGAGGTGTCAGGGTTTACGTGACCGGTGTGGAGACCGAGAGCGAGTACTCGGTACTGGGCGATATCGGTGTTGATGGAGCAATGGGGTACCATCTGGGGCGCCCGTTTGAAGCGGAGCAGTGACACCGGCTGCAGAGCCGCAAATTGCATAAAGTTCGCCTATGCGTCATGGTAATTGCTGCTCTCGGACGGACTGAGCCAGACAAAACGACAGACAGGGGAAAAAACAACCAATGTCAGGAAAAATCAGACAGTATTTCAGTGATCGCAAAGATGACCTTCGGGATTTCTCCGGTGGTGGTGGGGTTGTCGGCAAACTCATCCTGGCTGTCCTGGTCGTTTATTTCCTGGTGGCTCTGGTGCTGGGGATGATCTGGAGCAGTGAGCCGGATGTATTTTCAGTTCGGGAGCATACGCGAGCGGTTGCCACCGAAATGCAGCGGGAGCCTGTTACTGGTTTTGCGACCACAGTGACCATGATTCGTGTCGCTGAAACATTGCTGGAAAAGCCCGGTGGGTATGTTTCCAACGACATGTTCCCGCCGGGGCTCTGGCTGGATAACATGCCCAACTGGGAATTTGGTGTGCTGGTGCAGCTTCGTGACTTCTCACGCGCCATGCGCAGGGACATCAGCCGTTCCCAGAGCCAGTCGGCTGAAGATCGGGACCTGGTTATCGCCGAGCCGCAGTTGCACTTTGACAGCGGCAGCTGGGCGCTCCCCTCCACCGAGACGGAATACCGTCGTGGTATCAAGGCTTTGCACAGCTACCTCGACCGCCTGTCGCGCCCGGATCAACCCGATGCCCAGTTTTTCGCCAGGGCCGATAACCTGGCAAACTGGTTGGGGGACCTTGAAACCCGTCTTGGCAGTCTCTCCCGTACACTGGGTGAGAGTGTCGGAAAGGCATCGGTGTCCGATGCAGTGTCCAACATCAATCCTGACGATCCGCTTTCGGAAGACACCATGGGTGAGGAGGTCAAAACCTCCTGGACCAAAATCGATGATGTCTTCTATGAGGCCCGCGGCAGTGCCTGGGCCCTGTTGCACATCTTCCGCGCCATCGAGGTGGACTTCCGCAAGGTGCTGAACGACAAGAACGCACTCGCCAGCGCCAAGCAGATCATTATCGAACTGGAAGGTACCCAGGGAGAGATGTGGAGCCCGGTGATTCTGAATGGCAGCGGTTTTGGTGTGCTGGCCAACCATTCCCTGACTATGGCGGCATATCTGTCACGCGCAAGTGCTGCAATCAGCGACATGCGCGACTTGCTGACCCGGGGCTGATGCCGGGAAAAGCTGATGATCTAAAAAAACCGGGCCATTCAAGCCCGGTTTTTTTATGTTCACCTGAAAGCACTGGTGTCAGCCCTTGTAGGCATTCACGGCGTCTTCAATGGCTTTCTTGGCCTCGGCGGCATTGCCCCAGCCCTGAACCTTGACCCACTTGCCCGGCTCGAGAGTCTTGTAGTTCTCGAAGAAGTGACGGATCTGGTCCCGCAGCAATTCCGGCAGATCATCGATTTCACGCACGTTGTGGTAGGAGGTAGTCAGTTTGTCGTGGGGAACAGCCACCAGCTTGGCGTCGCCGCCGGCTTCGTCTTCCATGTTCAGCACGCCAACCGGACGGCAGCGGATTACCGAACCTGCCTGTACCGGGTAGGGGGTGACCACCAGTACATCAATGGGGTCGCCATCATCGGCAAGGGTATGGGGGATGAAGCCGTAGTTGGCCGGATAGAACATGGGTGTAGCCATGAAGCGGTCTACCAGCAGTGCGCCCATGTCTTTGTCCAGCTCGTACTTGACCGGGGAGCTGTTGGACGGGATTTCGATGGCGACGTAGATGTCTTCTGGCGGGTTTTTGCCAACCGGGATGTTATCGAAGTTCATGAGCGATCCTTCCTGAAGTGCGTTTAACGGCGTTTAAAAAGTGGGCGCAATTATACGGCACAATGGTGCAGATCGAAACTAAACGTTGGTCGCGCTTTGAGGGGTTACAGGTCATCGTCTACGTAGGTCGGATCAGGCAAAGCCGTAATCCGACAAGACCAACCCCCTACAACCGCATCTGCTTCGCAATCAACTCCTTCATAATCTCATCGGTACCACCGCCAATCGACAGAATCTTCGCATCTCTGTACAGCCGCTCCACCACCGATTCCCGCATATACCCCATACCTCCATGGATCTGAACGGCTTCGCGGGTGACCTTCTCGCACACCTCCACCGCAAAGTTCTTCGCCATCGCCACCTGTTTGATCGGGTTCTTGCCCGCCTGCATCAGCGCTGCACAACGGTAGGTATACTCCCGTGCCACATCCACCTGGGTAGCCATGTCCACCAGCTTATGGCGCGTTACCTGGAAGCCTTTGACCGGGCGACCAAACGCCTCCCGTTGCCCGGCCCAGGCCATGGCCGCTTCCAGGGCTATTTCGGCGGTCATGTACGCCATAATCGAGAGGCTCAGGCGCTCCGCCAGAAAATTGCTCATGATGGCAATAAAGCCGGCGTTTTCGGCGCCGATCAGGCGGTTGGCCGGCACCCGGCAGTCTTCAAAGAACAGTTCCGCCGTATCGCTGGCCCACCAGCCCATTTTGCGAAGTTTTTTGCCCCTGGAGAAACCTGGCATGTCGCGGTCAATCAGCAACAGGCTGACACCCCCATGACCTTCGCCACCGGTGCGCACTGCAACGGTGTAGTGATCGGCACGAATGCCGCTGGTGATAAAGGTCTTGCTACCGTTGACGATGTAATGATCGCCATCCCTGACCGCCTTCGTCTTGAGGCTGGCCACATCAGAGCCACCACCGGGTTCAGTGATCGCCAGTGCTGCGATCTTCTCGCCGCGCAGCACCGGCGGTACGATGGCCTCTTTCACTTCTGGTCGCGCCCATTTCGCCACTGGCGGAAGGCCGATATCCAACGATCCAAGCCCGGCCACCAGGCCGCCAGAGGTGGAACGCATCAGTTCCTCTGAAACGGCGACCTTCATGAACACATCGCCTTCGCCAATGCCGCCGAGACTTTCCGGAAATCCGACCCCAAGAAGGCCTGCATCTCCAGCCTGTTTATAAAGCTCCCGGGGAAACTCGCCGGCTTCCTCCCAGTCATCTATGTAAGGCAGAACATGCGTGGTAACAAACTTGCGGGCAGTCTGACGGACCTGTTCATGGGTATCGTTGAAGTAATCAGACACGGTAAGCCTCCATAGTGATCGGAAATCTTGGAAGCAGTCTCACCTAAATTGAGAAACCAAGCAAACGCTTGGTTTGTTGAAGGCCTGAAAAGAGTTGGGGCCGTGAAGAGGCAGGGATGTCAGGGGACGTCAAAAACATGGATGTTTTTGTCGAGCGTACATGGACGTATTCACAGCGTGCCCCTGACATCCCTGCCTCTTCATGGCTTCCCGGAGTTAGCCGTCCTCACGGGAAATACTCTTGACGCCATCTTTGGTACCAAGCAACAACAAATCCGCAGGCCGACGAGCAAACAGGCCGTTGGTAACAATGCCCACAATGTTGTTCAGCTTCTCCTCAACCTGAATCGGACGGGAAATGTCCAGGTTATGGATATCGATAATGATATTGCCGTTATCCGTCGTAAAACCCTCGCGGTAAACCGGGTCACCGCCCAGCTTCACTATTTCGCGACCAACATAGCTGCGAGCCATGGGCACCACCTCCACCGGAAGCGGAAACTCACCCAGGATACCCACCTTCTTGGACTCGTCGGCAATGCAGATAAACGTCTTGGATACCGCCGCGACGATCTTCTCGCGGGTGAGGGCGCCACCGCCTCCCTTGATGAGTTCCAGGTGTTCATTGGTCTCATCGGCGCCATCTACATAAAACTCGAGCGGCGCGGCACTGTTAAGGTCGTACACCGGAATACCGTGACTCTTCAGCCGCTCCGCCGTGGCATCGGAACTGGCAACAGCACCGTCGAAGTCATTGCGTATGTTGGCTAACAGGTCGATAAAACAGTTGGCAGTGCTGCCGGTACCCACGCCAATAATGCTGTCCTGGTCCAGATGGGGCCTGATATAGTCCAGTGCGGCCTGGGCGACCGCTTTCTTCAGTTCGTCCTGATTCATCGTGGAACTCCGTTTTTGCGGGAAATGGTCACAGTGTCCGCCATTATAGCGCTTCCGGGCGACCCGCTTATAGACGGAACCCCGCCAAAGTTTCTACACTGTCCGTTTTTCCAACAAAACATCAACCTCCGGACGGAACCATGCCGCAACGCTACATAAAGAAAATCCTTGATGCCCGTGTCTACGACGTGGCCATCGAGACCCCGCTGACCGAGGCACGCAGCCTCTCAAAGCGCTTTGGCAACAACATTCTGCTCAAGCGCGAAGATCTTCAGCCGGTGTTTTCTTTCAAGATTCGTGGCGCCTACAACCGGATTGCGCAGCTTTCGGAGGAGCAGAAAGCAAAGGGCGTGATTTGCGCCTCTGCCGGCAACCATGCCCAGGGCGTGGCCCTGGCCGCGAAGAAGTTGGGTATCAAAGCGGTGATCGTGATGCCCCAGACCACCCCGGAAATCAAGGTACGTTCCGTGCGTGACCATGGCGCCAGGGTGGTTCTCAAGGGCGATGCCTTTGATGAAGCCGCCACTCACGCCCAGGAACTGATCGAGAAACACGGCTACACCTACATCCCGCCCTACGATGACCCGGACGTGATCGCCGGGCAGGGCACAGTGGCCATGGAAATCATGTGGCAGTTCGGTAAGCCCATCCACGCCATCTTTATCTGCGTTGGCGGTGGCGGGCTGATTGCCGGCATGGCTGCTTACATCAAGTACCTGCGCCCCGAAATCAAAGTCATCGGCGTTGAGCCGGAAGATTCCAACTGCCTGCAGGCGGCTCTGAAGGCCGGCGAGCGTGTGGTTCTGGATGAGGTGGGCATCTTCGCCGACGGTGTGGCGGTCAAGCAGATCGGCAAATACCCGTGGGAGATCTGCAAGGATCACGTGGACGAGGTAATCACCGTCTCCACCGACGAAATCTGCGCAGCCATCAAGGACGTCTTCGAGGACACCCGTTCCATTGCCGAACCGGCCGGCGCGCTGGGCGTGGCGGGTATCAAGAAGTACATCGAGCGGGAGCAGATCGAGAATGAAAACCTGATCGCCACCCTGAGCGGCGCCAACATGAACTTTGACCGCCTGAGGTACATCTCAGAGCGCACGGAAGTGGGTGAAAAGCGCGAAGCCATCCTGGCGGTGACAATCCCGGAGAAGCCGGGTGCGTTCAAGACCTTCATCAATGCCCTGCACAAACGCAGCATTACCGAGTTCAATTACCGCTACGCGGATGCCACCAATGCCACTATTTTCGTCGGCATCCAGATCCAGGCCGGTGGCCACGGCCGTGAGGACCTGATCCAGGATCTTCGTGAAACCGGCTACTCTGTGATCGACCTGACCGACAGCGACCTGGCCAAGCAGCACATCCGCCATATGGTGGGCGGACACGCGCCGAGCATCACCAATGAAAAGGTGTTCCAGTTCGAATTCCCGGAACGCCCGGGCGCCTTGCTGAAATTCCTGATGTCACTGGGCACCCGCTGGAATATCTCCATGTTCCACTACCGCAACCACGGTGCGGCCTACAGCCGTGTGCTGCTTGGAGCTCAGGTGGAAGATGACGAGGTAAAAGACTTCGAAAAAATGCTCGACAAGGTCGGTTTCCGCTACGAAAACATGACTGATAACGAGGCTTATCAGCTGTTTTTGGGTGCGGGTAACAATAAAACCTCATAGTTTGGTGCGGGAACCGATCAGGGAGGCCCCTCCCGAAACACGCTCAAGCACATCCCTGTGGCGCTTGAGCTCCGCCATCCATGGCTCCGCACAGTTTCGGGAGGGGCCTCCCTGACCGGTTCAGTAAACTGCGGGCAAGCTTACAGAAATTTAACCTGTGAAAAATTGTAAAACTCAGGATAGGTGTTAGTCTTTCGTCTAATTCTTGAAAACAAGAATAGTCCGCTGATTTAGATAGATTTTACTTTTCGGATTCCGGAGACCCTCACCATGGACCGTAAGCCCGATATCATTCGGTCGATTGTGCTGATTTTTGCAGTTGGTCTCGTGATTACCGGCTTTACGTCGCTTCAGGCTTCCGAAGATGAGCCCAGGGCCACTTACAGTGCAGATGGCAGCGAAATCGTTATGGTTCCTGCTGTCCGGGACTGAGCTGCCTCACCCCCGTTTCCCGGCTTTTACCCGATAATATCCCCTGTCCGTTACCACACTGTGCAGGGGGATATCCCAGGGCTCCAGCGGTAATTCCGATACCTTCTGACACTCATGGGCCAGCCCTATCAGCTTGGGCGCCAGTCGTGGCCGGATGCGCGTAAACGCAAAGGTGCGGTCATAGAATCCCCCGCCCATTCCAAGCCTGCCACCGAATTCGTCAAAACCTACCAATGGAAACAGTACCGCATCCAGTGCCCATGGCGGCCGCCTTAATCCCCGGTGGAAAGGAGGCTCGGGAATGCCGAATCGGTTGGCTGTGAGCACTGTGTCGTCGGTGTAGCGGCTGAATACCAGTCTGCCATGATGAACCGGGTGCAAAACCGGCAGATAGAACCGGATACCCCTCCGGCGGGCGATGTGGGCGTAGACCTGGGGGTCGATTTCACCGTCGTTGGGCAGGTAAATGGCCACGTGGCGTGCTCGGTAGAGGTCGGGATGTCGCAGCAGGTTCAGGGCAAGCTGGTCGGCCGCTATCTGCTGTTCTTCCACAGAAAGAGTCCGGCGTTTTTGCCTGAGTGTCTTGCGGAGTTTGCTGCGTGATGGTGAATCGGGGTGGTCTTCGAAAGAGTGGGGGGAGATAACGTTGGTCAAAATAAGCTTCCCGGGCTGCCGTTATCGGATGTGGCCCTTGAACCCAAAGTTCAAGGTCGGTGGCCGCTGTGACATATTAGGCTTTCCCCGTGAGGGGACGTGCTCACAATGCCCTAGAGTAGCCACCTGGGTAGTGCGCATCGGCTCGAGGACGAATCCGACCAGCGAACAGCCCAGGAAGTTATCTTCATTATACGGGCATTGCCGGGGCTGATTGCAACACCTGAATCGGATCTGTGTGTAATGCTTAGTTACCGGAGGTTTCGCCCAGGGCTGTATCCAGCTTCTCGTCCATGGCGCTGAGAATCGAGCTGGCAGCGCTGGACATGGTGTCCCGCTCCAGCAGGTCGTGGGTGATATTCAGGGCGGCCATCACTGCAATGCGCTCGGTGCCGAAGACCTTGCCACTGGCACGGATCTCCCGCATTTTGATATCGAGGTGCCTGGCGGCCTGAAAGAGGGCGTTCTGCTCTTCTTCAGGGCAGGCGACCAGGTATTCCTTGTCGAGAATCTTGACTTCGACGGTTGTCGGCTGCTTTGGCATCAGTGGTGCTCCAGTGCCCGGAGGCGGCCTATCATGGCTTCGATCTTGTTTTTGGCAAGATCATTTTTGTGCATAAGCTGCGCTCGCTCGCGGTTCCAGTCGTCCTGCAGCTCACGCAGCATCGCGTTGTCACGTTCAAGTTTGCGACAGTGTTCGATCAGCCTGTCGAGTTTGTCCGCCAATGCCTGTAGTTCGGACTGTTCCATGAGTCGTCCAGCGCCTGTATCAAAGAAGTGAACTAACTATAAGTGTGGACTGCAAGCTGGTCAATTTACAGGGATGTCATGGCCCGCGATGCGTGACGTCCGTCACTCCGGCGCCACGTGCCCCAGCCCCTGTTTGCGGCTGCCACGCCAGGCCTGAAGGGCCGGAATCAGTCCTACAACAAACGCAGCGCAGGGTACGCTGGCAATGATCAGCCATTCCATCCCGTTCAACGGCCGCAGGCCGATCTGAATGCCCCAGGTTTCCAGCAGCCAGGGGCTGAGCCCGGCAATGCCGGCCGCGCCCGCTATCACCGCTAGTATGCAGGCCGCTATCGCCAGAGCCACGCATTCGATCACGTGGAGTGCTGCAATCAGCAGGGGCGAGGCTCCGGTGGCCCGGAGTATGGCGACTTCCTGCCGGCGCTGCACCTGTAGCGTCAGCAATACCGCAATCAGTCCGATCAGGCTGGTGACCACGACAAAGCCGGTGATGCCCAGCAGGGCGTTTTCGAATTGCCCCATGATGCGCCATAGCTCGCTGAGGGCGACTCCCGGAAGAATCGCGGACAGGGGTTCCTCACGGAACTCATTGATTTCTCTCTGCACCTGGAAGGTCAGTACCTTGCGTTCGATCCCGACCAGTGCGGCGGTGATGTTGTCGGGCGCCAGGTCGCGCTCCAGAGCCTGTTCCGGGGTCACGGTGCGCCCGGGAATGGCGACACCGGACTCCCAGCCGATGTGAATGGCTTCCAGGCCCTCCAGGCTGACGTAAACCGCCTGGTCTACCGGCGTTCCGGTGGGAGCGAGCACTCCAGCTACTGTGAATGGGGTGTCCTTATGGTTCGAGAAGCTGGTCCTGCCGCCCCCATGGGAGAGAATGATGTCGTCGCCCAACTGATGACCATGCCTGCGGGCCACCCGGGCACCCAGCACCACTTCGAACACTTCGCTGAACCACTTGCCCTCGACCAGTTCGGGTTTCTGGTCGCGGCCGTAACGGAAGTACTCCGGAAACTGCTCACTGGTTCCTACCACCCGATGGCCGCGATAACTGTCACCGAGTGATAGGGGTACCAGCCAGTCTATGCGCTGGTCTTCCTGCAGTTTCTGGTAGGTGTTCCAGCGAATGTTATTGGTGGCGTCGCCTATATGAAAAATGGTGTACATCAGAAGGTTCAGCTGGCCACTGCGAGCGCCCACAATCAGGTCAGTGCCGGATATGGTATTGGTGAAGGTCTGTTTGACCTCGGTACGGAGGTACTGAACCCCCAGTAGGAGGGTGATGCTGAGTGTCAGGGTCAGGGTGACCAGTGCCAGCACCTTACGCCGGTACCATAGACTCGCCATCGCCAGTGAAAACGCCAACCGCACAGTCATTGGGCCCTCTCCAGCGTATCCAGCGCAGTCAGCGCGATCTGGTGGTTGAATCGCTCGGCCAGGCTCTGATCGTGGCTGACAAAAATAACGGATGACTGCTTTTTCTCTGCCAGCCCTAGTAACAGTTCGATAAAGCGATCGCGGTTGTCGCTGTCCAGGGCGGAGGTGGGCTCGTCCGCCAGGATCAGTTCCGGGCCACCGGTCAGTGCCCGCGCTGCGGCCACCCGTTGCTGCTGGCCAACGCTCAGCCCCGTCACCCGGCGATGCCAATGGCTCTGGGGGATGTCCAGGGCGGTCAGCAGGGACTCTGCTTCGTTCTCCGGAGTAGGCAAGGCACGGGCGCGGCGTTTGGGGGAAAGCCGGCATGGCAGCATGACGTTGTCGAGGGTGGTGAGGTAGGGCACAAGATTGAACTGCTGGAAGATCACGCCCATGTGGTCGGCCCTGAACCGGTCCCGCTGGCCGCCGCTCAGGCGGGCCAGGTCGGTTCCGAGCAGGCTCAGTTTGCCGGTGTCGGGGAGAATCAGGCCACCAAGCAGGCTCAGGAGTGTGCTCTTTCCGCTGCCACTGGGGCCACGAAGGAAAAGGTGTTCACCAGCGTGCAGTGTGATATCCGGGTAGCGTAATGGCGGCTGGGTCTTGTCCCAGCAAAAGGCCAGGTTGCTGATGCTGAGTGCTTGCCGGGGGATTGCGGAACTATCCGCTGACAAGTCTGTCTTGCTGGTCGTGTCAGGCATTGGTCATCCGGTGTATGATTCCTGCATTATCTCGGGAGTAACTGGTCTTATGGTTCACAATCTGAAGGCTACTGGACAGCGTAAGCGACTTGCGGTTCCGCTGTCTGTATTTGCCGCCCTGGTATTCACCACTGCGCTGAGTATGGTCACGACAGCCGGCGCAAAGGAAGCCGCCGCTGAGATCGACTGGCTTGAACTGATGCCGGCAGAGGATCTCAATCTGCTGGAGAATATGCCAGAGGTGAGCCACGACGGTGACGGCCCTGCTGCCTTGCCGGACGAAATCATGACCGGCCGTGTCGTTCCGGAGATGGAAGGCAAATCCGGCCGGATTCCAGGCTTTGTGGTGCCGTTGAAAACAACCCAGGATATGCGGATTCTCGAGTTCTTCCTGGTGCCGTATTATGGCGCCTGTATCCATGTGCCGCCCCCGCCCCCGAACCAGATTATCCATGTGAAGTACAAAAAAGGCTTCAAGCTGGAGGCCCTGTATGATCCGGTATGGATTGAGGGCACCCTGCAAATCGAGAGAACCGAGAACGATGTGGCCTCGTCCTCGTATTCCATCGTTGCCGAAAACGTGACGCCCTACGAGGAAGAGGACGTCTACTGATCAGTGGCTGACTGTGAATGCCCGGTTGGATGGCGTGAGCCGGGCGCTGCCCTGACCTGACTGACTCACCCATTCGACAGTGAGTTCCTCCAGGTTCTCGAATTTCTCCATCAAAGCCGACCTAAATTCCCGGTTTGCGCCCATGCCCTGGCACTGCAGTTGTTGGGAAACGTCGTATTCCCGATGACTCGCTTTCTCATCGTCGCCGTGGTGGTCATGGCCATGAGTATCGTCGGTATCTTCGCCCCCGAGTTCGACAGCGGCAGCCGTTATTCGACAGCTGGCATCATCCACATTCACCAGTGGCGTGGTATTCAGCCACTGTTTGATCTCCGCAAGCCGGTTTCTTTCCTCGTTTGTGCGGGCTTCGTGTTCAAATCCCGCCAGATTGTAGGCGGGCGAGGTGAGCATCAGGTCAATGCTGTTCTTTTCTATCGCTAGCTGAAGCCGGGCGTGGCCATGCTCGTGGGCACCGGGGTTGTCGGCGGCAAAAGTGGCGGCCGGCAGGGTGCAGGCGGCAAGCAGGCAGCCCAGGGCCAGGAACGGTTGCGTTCGACTTGCCCTTGATTTCAGCACGGTGGATGTCTGAATCGGCATGGACAGGTACTCCGTTTGAATATTGATATGTTATAACATAATTTACTCAATCCGCGCCGGGAATCAAGAGGGCAAGTGCCTTAATATTGCCTGAATGCTAGGATAGAGCCTTCACTCATTGATACAGGATCGTCCCGTTTCATGTCCGAAACCGACACCTCCAACGCCCGCGCCGTTGCTTTCGAGCGCTGGGCAAATGTGTTCAGCGCCCACAAGGCCTTCAGCCACCCCTCGGAACTCCACGGTGCTCTTTGTGGCCGACTGGCCGCCGGCTCGCGTATAGACCAAGGAGACTGGCTGGCAATGGTCTGCGAACACATGGGTCTGCCGCCCACTGCAACGGAAGAGTCAGATGAGCTCCGGGAGTTCATGGGGTCTGCCTACGACCAGACCCTGGAACTTATGAAAGCCACCGATATGAGCTTTCAGCCACTGTTGCCGGATGATGACTATGCCATTGAGCAACGCCTGGAAGCACTGACCTCATGGGTCCGTGGCTTCCTCGAGGGTATGGCGCTGTCGGCGGGCGAATCCCTGGGGGAAGCGCCGGACGAAATTCGCGAGCTGATTGAAGACATGGTCGCCATCAGCCAGGTCGCCGACGATGACGAACCGGATGAAGAGAGCGAACAGCAGCTGATGGAAATCGTCGAATACGTGCGGCTGGGTGCGCTTGCGGTGTTTACCGAATTCAATCCGCCGGAAAAGCCGTCCCCGAAAACACCGACGCTGCACTGATCCAGGCTACAGAATTGTGGGAGAAATCATGGCCTCACTGATACCCGTCAAAGAATTCAATGATCGTCGTCGCCGGCTGATGGAACGGATGGCGCCGGACAGCATTGCCATTCTGCCTGCTGCCCCGGAGCGGGTACGTAACCGGGATGTACTGCATCCATTTCGGCAGGACAGCGATTTTCACTACCTGACCGGGTTTGGTGAGCCGGATGCCGTTCTGGTGCTGATTCCTGGCCGGGAGCATGGCGAGTCGGTGCTGTTCTGCAAGGAGCGGAACCCCGAGAAAGAACTGTGGGACGGTTTCCTGGCCGGCCCCGAAGGCGCCATTGAGACATTCGGCCTGGACGATGCCTTCCCGATCTCCGATATCGATGACATCCTGCCGGGCATGATTGAAGGCCGCAGTCGTGTTTATTACCCGCTGGGCAAGGATCACAACTTTGATGCAAAAGTCATGGACTGGGTCAAGGTTATCCGCAGCAAGGTTCGCTCCGGCGCCCACCCTCCCGGGGAGTTCGTGGCACTGGAACACCTTCTGCACGACCTGCGTCTGTACAAAAGTGCAGCGGAAATAAAGGTGATGGCCAGGGCCGGTGAAATCAGTTGCGAGGCCCACAAGCGGGCCATGAAACGTGCCCGCAAGGGCGGTTTTGAATACAACCTCGAGGCCGAACTGATCCACACCTTCATGGAAAACGGGGCCCGCTCCACGGCTTACCCGTCCATTGTCGGCGGCGGACATAACGCCTGCATACTGCACTACATCGAGAACAGCGCCCCTTTGAAGGAAGGCGATCTGGTGCTGATCGATGCCGGCTGCGAGCTGGACTGTTACGCCTCTGATATTACCCGTACCTTCCCGGTCAGCGGCAAGTTCAGTGACGAGCAGCGCGCCCTTTACGAGGTGGTGCTGGCGGCGCAGTACGCGGCCATTGAACAGGTGCATCCGGGTAATCACTGGGACCATCCTCACCAGGCCGCACTGAAGGTGCTCACCCAGGGGCTGATTGATCTCGGCCTGCTTAAAAACACCACCGTGGAGCAGGCCATCGAGGAGCAGGCGTTCAAGCCCTTCTTCATGCACCGCACCGGCCACTGGCTGGGGATGGACGTGCACGACGTAGGGGATTACAAGGTAGGCGATGCCTGGCGTCAGCTGGAACCGGGCATGGCGCTGACGGTTGAGCCGGGGCTTTACGTTGCACCGGACAACACCGACGTGGACGAAAAATGGCGTGGCATCGGCATCCGTATCGAAGATGATGTGGTGGTTACGAAAGAAGGCTGCCGGGTACTGACCGATACTGTTCCCAAAACCATCCCCGAGATCGAAGCGCTGATGGCCGACTGACCGTGAAACAGCATGATACCGATATCATCATCGCCGGCGGAGGGCTGGCGGGAGCCACGCTGGCACTGGCGCTGGCGAGAACCCTGCCGCAACTGCGGGTGACCGTGGTGGAGGCGTTTCCACTGTCTCCTGAGGCGTTGCCAGAAAGCTATCAGCCCAGCTATGACGCCCGATCCACAGCGCTGGCCTGGGGCTCGCGGCTGATTTTCGAGGAACTGGGCCTCTGGCGGCGGCTTTCGGAGCACGCCACTCCCATTCGCCATATCCATGTCTCGGACCGTGGCCACTTTGGTGCTACACGGCTGAATGCAGCGGACCATCGGCAGGAAGCCCTGGGGTATGTGGCAGACAACCGCTGGATGGGTTTGTGTTTGATGCGGGAGTTGCTTCAGACCGGCGTGGTGTGGGAGGCCCCCGCCGAAGTGACGGGCATGCAGCCTTTGCCGGACGGTGTCTGCGTGACCCTTGGCACCAAAAATGGCGAACAGGAACTGACCGCGCAATGCCTGGTGGTGGCGGATGGTGGTCGCTCCGGGCTGCGCGAAAAGCTGGGGTTCCGGGTCGATGAGCAGGCGTACGACCAGTACGCGCTGATCGCCAATGTCTCTACTGCCAACTGTCATCACTACACCGCCTACGAACGCTTTACCGATGCCGGCCCGATGGCGTTGTTGCCCCATGGCTCACCAACCCGGGCGGGAAACACCGCGGCTCTGGTATGGACACTGAACAGCGATGCGCTCGAGGAGCTTTTATCCCTCAGCGATGAGGACAAGTGCCATCGCCTGCAGCAACGGTTTGGCTGGCGCCTGGGGCGCTTCACCCGCATTGGCGAATGCAGCCATTACCCGCTGACCCTGAAAACCGTGGACGAGTCGGTTCGCCCTGGCATTGTATTGGTGGGCAATGCGGCCCACACCCTGCATCCGGTGGCCGGGCAGGGCTTTAACCTGGCCCTGCGCGGGCTGATGGCCCTGGTAGAGCAGTTCCGGATGGCGGCGGAGAGGCAGCAAGCCCTGGGTAGCCTGGCGGTACTGAAAAGCTATCAGAACCGCCATCGCCAGGACTGGCAGCAAACGGTGCGGTTTTCCGATTCCCTGATTCAACTCTTCGGCACCGATCTGCCGCTGGTAACCACCGCCCGTGATGCCGGCCTGATGGGACTGGATCTTTTGCCCGGCGCCAAACGCTGGTTTGCCCGTCAGGCCATGGGACTGGGCGGTCGCCGTGCCCAGATCCGCGCGCCCGGAACCGAATCAACGGAACGCAGCAATCATGAGTGAGCAAACGCATTTCGATATCCTGGTGGTCGGTGGTGGCATGGTGGGGTCCGCCCTTGCGCTGGGGCTGTCACGGCAGGGCTGGAAAGTCGGGCTGGTGGAAGGGAGCGACCGCAAGACGTTGCTACAGGAACCAGCGCCAGCCTCGGATGTGGACGGTTTTGACCCCCGTGTCAGCGCCATTTCAGTCGCCAGTCAGCACCTGCTCCAACAGCTGGACGTGTGGTCGAATATCACCGCCGGTCGCCATTGCCCTTACCAGACCATGACCGTATGGGACGGAGACGGCACCGGGCGTATTCAGTTTGAGGCCGCAGAGCTCCGGGCTCCGGCGTTGGGCACCATCATCGAGAATCGCCGCATTGTGCGGGCGCTGTTTACGGCCCTGGCTGACAGCAATGTGGAGCTGATCGATGGCGTCAAGGTGACCGGCTGGTGGCAGGACAGGAACACACGCGGCATTCGTCTTGAAGATGACCGCATTCTGGCCGCGCAACTGGTGGTGGCGGCCGATGGTGCCCATTCCCGCCTGCGCCAGTGGGTCGGGTTGCCAACCCGGGAATGGGACTATGACCAGCAGGCGATTGTGTGCACGGTACGAACCGCGCAAAGCCACCGGTTTACCGCCTGGCAACGGTTTTCTCCCACCGGACCGCTGGCGTTCCTGCCGTTGCTGACCGAGTCCGGTGACGAGCATTTCTGCTCGATTGTGTGGTCCCAGGATACCGAAGAAGCGCGACGGCTGATGGCACTGGATGACGATGCCTTCAGGGCGGAGCTTGAAAACGCTATTGAGCGCGAACTGGGATCGGTTGAGGTGGTTTCGCGCCGTTACGCATTCCCGCTGCGCCAGCGCCACGCCAAGGATTACATCGCCACCGGGTTCGCGCTTATGGGTGACGCGGCCCATACCATACACCCCCTTGCGGGGCAGGGCGCGAACCTGGGCTATGGCGATGTCCGGGCCTTGCTGGATGAGCTGCTGCGGGCAAGAAAAGCGGGCATCGACCCTGACAATGATCTGGTGCTGGCTCGTTACCAGCGTCGCCGCAAAGGTGAAAACCTCACGATGATGGCGGCCATGGAGGGTTTCAAGCAGCTGTTTGGCCGTGATGAGCTCTCTGTGCGTTGGCTACGCAATACCGGAATGCGCTGGCTGAACCAGCTTGGCCCCATCAAGAACCGCATTGCGGCCGAGGCCATGGGATTGGACGCCTGATACAGGATTGCACGGTGATCGCCGGAGCAGTTGAACCACAAAGGAATGAACTATGGCTGGCAGCAGTCTTCTCGTACTGATTGATGACATCGCGACGGTTCTGGATGACGTTGCGTTGATGACCAAGGCCGCCACCAAGAAAACCGCCGGCGTACTGGGCGATGACCTTGCCCTCAATGCCCAGCAGGTCACCGGTGTGAAGCCTGCCCGGGAACTGCCCGTGGTCTGGGCAGTGGCCAAGGGTTCCATGATCAACAAAGCCATCCTGGTCCCCGGGGCGCTGGCCATCAGTTTCTTTGTGCCCTGGCTGGTGATCCCTCTGTTGATGTTGGGCGGGGCCTTCCTCTGCTTTGAGGGCTTTGAGAAACTTGCCCACCGATTCCTGCACAAGCAGGAGGTTGAAAAACACCAGGCCGAACTGCATGAAGCCCTGAAAGATCCTGATGCGGACCTGAGGTCTGTTGAAAAAGACAAGATCAAAGGCGCGATTCGTACCGACTTTATTCTTTCCGCTGAAATTATTGCAATCACCCTTGGCACCGTCAGTAGCCAGGCTTTCGGCACACAGTTTCTGGTGCTGACGGTGGTGGCTGTAATGGTAACCGTCGGCGTCTATGGCCTGGTGGCGGGCATTGTGAAACTGGATGATGGTGGCCTGTACCTGAGCAAAAAAGAAAGCCTGATTGCTCAGCGGGTGGGAGAGGGTATCCTCTGGCTGGCGCCATGGATGATGAAAACCCTGTCTGTATTAGGCACCATAGCCATGTTTCTGGTGGGCGGTGGCATTCTGACCCACGGGTTGCCTCCGGTGTATGATGCCATTCATCGCTTTGCCGAGGGCTTTGGTGGGTATGCCCAGGCCATAGTGCCTGTCATTGCTGATGGACTGTTCGGTGTTGTGGTGGGTGCTTTGCTGGTGGCGGTGATCACGCCTGTTGTGAAGTTCTGGAAGGGTCGTTCGGACTGAGTTAGCTGCAGGCATCGAACAGGCGGCTGACCAATACCGGTACCGCCGTTTCCACTCTCAGAATGCGCCTGCCCAGGTGAACCGCTTCGCAGCCAGCCTCAACCAGCTTTTCCACTTCGTAGGGAATGAAGCCCCCTTCCGGGCCGATGCACAGGGTAGCCGGCGCATTGATATGAACCGGGCAGGGCGTGCCGGTGCCGGGATGGGCAACCAGCGCGTGGGTGTTTTTCAGCAGCGCCGGCAGCTCATCTTCCACGAACGGCTTGAACAGCTTACGGATGTGAACCCGGGGCATCAGAGTATCCCGCGCCTGCTCCAGGCCAAGCACCATGTTCTCCCGCAGATTTTCCTCTGACAGCCAGGGTGTCTGCCAGAAGCTTTTCTCAACTTTGTAACTGTTGATCAGCCAGATGTCCTTGACCCCCAGGGTGGCGCAGGTCTGCAGTACCCGGCGGAACATTTTCGGCCGTGGCATCGCCAGAACCATCGTAAGGGGCAGTGGCGAGGGCGGTGGTTCAGGCAGTTCCACCTGGAGAGTTGCCTGGGTGTCGGTGAGCTGCAGAACGTGGCCGGTGCCGATGTCGCCATTCACCAGGCCCACCGGTACCACAGACCCTTCCGCAACCTTCAGTACCGACTTCAGATGCGCAAGCCGGCGCCCGGTCAGCACTGCTTGCTCAGCGGAAACAAAGTCTTCCCCGAACAGTAACGCCAGGTTCATTCGCCAGAGACTTCCGTGGCGTCCTGGTCTTTCACTTCGCGCCTGGCCAGGCGACCGAACAGAATGCCCAGCTCGAACAGCAGCCACATGGGTACGGCCAGCAGAGTCTGGGAGATGATGTCCGGCGGGGTCAGCAGCATGCCGATCACAAAACAGCCCACCACAATGTACGGCCGCTTTTCAGCAAGATCTTCAGGGGTGGTGGCGCCGGTAAGAATCAGCAGGATGGTGGCAATGGGTATCTCGAAGGCAATGCCGAAGGCAAAGAACATTTTCAGCACGAAATTCAGGTAACTGGTGATATCCGGCAATTCAACAATGCCTTCTGGACCAATGGCGGTGAAGAAGCCGAACACCAGGGGAAACACGACAAAGTAGGCAAACGCCGCGCCCAGGTAAAACAGGATCACCGAGGTGAATAGCAGTGGAAACGCCAGTTTCTTTTCATGGGCATAAAGTCCCGGTGCGATAAAACTCCAGAGCTGATAGAGAATCACCGGTATGGCCACGAAAACCGCCAGTACCAGGGCGAGCTTCAGCGGTGCGAAGAAAGGCGATGTGATATCCGTTGCGATCATGGTCTGACCGACCGGAAGCAGGTCCCGTAACGGCTGGGATATCAGCAGGTAGAGTTCATTGGCGAACGGATAGATAGCGGCGAAACAGATGATCACCGCCAGCACCATTTTCAGCAGGCGATTGCGCAGCTCCAGTAAATGCTCGATCAGCGGCATTTCCGGTTGTGCGTCGTCGGAACCTTGGGTGTTTTTGCCGTCAGGCTGGGTGGTCATGAACGGTTTTCCGGCGTGCTGTCCTGTTGTTTCGGGGTGTCTTCCTGTTTCGGGATTTCTTCGCTCTGCTGGATTTCTGGTTCTGCGGGGTCGGCAACCCGCCGGGTGGCGGGGGCGGGCCGGTGCGCGGGTTTCTCGTCGTCCGAAAGGACCATGTGTTCGTACTTCTTGGCTTCATCCAGGGCGCCGCGAACGGACTTCTGGACATCGTCCAGGCCGATGTCGCCGGCCTTGCGCAGCTCTTCCCGCAACTCCTCCGCCTTGAGCTGGCGGTCAAGCTCCGAGGAAAACTGACTGACCATGCGCCGGGCACCGCCAATCCAGCGCCCGGCCGCCCGGGCTGCCGTGGGCAACCGCTCGGGGCCGAGAACCAGTAACGCGATGATGCCGCAGATCAGCAGCTCGACAAAGCCAATATCAAACATTCAGCCGTCTCAGCTGTGGGACTTGTCCCGTGGCTTTTCTTCGGCGCTGGCCTCATAGGGCTTGGCGTCGGCATTCTCGCCTTCGATGGCGTCCGGGTCTGCGTCCTTTTTGTCTTCATCGCTCATGGATTTCTTGAAACCACGAATGGCGCCGCCCAGATCGCTACCGATGTTGCGGAGCTTTTTGGTTCCGAACAAAAGAATAACAATGCCGAGTACGATTAGGAGTTGCCAGATACTGATGCCCATGCCGGGACCCTCGTTTCAATGTTTCTGTTACAGATGATTGTACGCCACATCGGGGGGCATCCGGAAATCCTCTTCAGAGGTATTACCAGTACTGTCCCGGGTAGTGGCCCGGTTATTGGCTCCGGGAGGCTTTCTCTTCCAGGCCTGACAGGTCAAAGCGGCTGGCAAGTTCGTCAAGGACATCCTTTGGGCTCAGCCCGAGCCGCGACAGCATCACCATGCTGTGGAACCAGAGGTCGGCGGTCTCGTAGACCACGTCCCGGGTATCACCGGACTGTTCCGCATCCTTGGCAGCGAGCAGCGTCTCGGTGCATTCTTCCCCGACCTTCTCCAGGATTTTGTTGAGTCCCTTGTGGTGCAGGCTGGCAACGTAGGAGGTTTCGGGGTCGGCTTCCTTGCGCGCCTCCAACACCTGGGCCAGTTGTTCCAGAACGTCACTCATTGCTGCTGTCTCCCTGCTTGTTGCCGTATATTGCGTCCGGGTCACGGACCACCGGGTCTACGCCTGCCCATTTGCCGTTTTCCAGTCTGCGATAGAAGCAGCTGCGACGACCGGTATGGCAGGCGATCCCACCCTTCTGCTCGACTTTGAGAAGAATCACGTCTTCATCGCAGTCCAGGCGGATTTCTTCAATCACCTGTTGGTGGCCTGAGGTTTCCCCCTTGCGCCACAATTTCCCCCGTGACCTGGACCAGTACACCGCCTGGCCTTCCTCAGCCGTCAGCCTGAGAGACTCGGCGTTCATCCAAGCCATCATCAGAATATCGCCAGTCGTGGCATCCTGGGCGATGGCGGGCACCAGTCCATCCGCGTTCCAGCGGATTTCGTCTAACCAGTCAGGTGTCTCGACTGTAGCTTTTGAATCTTGCATTTATATGACTTCCATCAGTTTTTTCGTCTGCCGCCAACAATAAGCCAGGTAGCGCCGGCCAGCAGTGCCCAGCCGTGGGCCGGCATGGTCTGGGCGATGGTGGCAAGGTCATGGTCGACACTCAGCCAGGCCACGCCAGCCAGAGCCGCTGCCCCCAGCCCTCTGCGCCAGCGCCGGTCCGCACGGGCACGGTTTTCACGAATGAGTTCCAGTGTAGCGCGGCTGGACTGGTCGTTGGAGCCCGAATTACGCAGTTGTACCAGGGCATCGTGGACCAGTTGCGGCATCTCGGGCGACTGCTCCAGCCAGGCCGGCAGGTGGGACTGCAGGGACTTGATCAGTCCGGAAGGGCCAATTCGCTTGCGCATCCAGGTTTCCAGGAAAGGTTGTGCCGTGCTCCACAGGTCCAGGTCCGGATAGAGCTGACGCCCCAGGCCTTCCACATTCAGCAGGGTTTTCTGCAACAGCACCAGTTGTGGCTGCACTTCCATGTTGAAGCGTCGGGCGGTCTGGAACAGCCGTAACAGGAAATGGCCAAACGAAATATCCTTCAGCGGCTTTTCAAAAATGGGCTCGCAGACGGTACGTATGGCAGCCTCGAATTCGTTGACCCGGGTATCAGGCGGTACCCAGCCGGATTGGATGTGCAGCTCCGCCACCTGGCGGTAGTCACGGCGGAAGAATGCCAGCAGGTTGCGGGCCAGGTAACTCTGGTCGTCCGGGGCGAGGGTGCCGACGATACCGAAATCAATGGCAATGTATTTCGGGTCCGCCGGGTTGCTTACATCCACGAAAATATTGCCGGGGTGCATGTCGGCGTGGAAGAAACTGTCACGGAAGACTTGGGTGAAGAAAATTTCGACGCCTTTTTCCGCCAGCACTTTCAGGTCCACGCCGGCTTCCTTGAGGGCCGGAATATCCGCGATGGGGATGCCGTGGATGCGCTCCATAACCAGCACCGACTTGCGGGTGTAGTCCCAGTCGATGGAGGGAATGTAAATCAGCGACGAATTCTCGAAATTGCGGCGCAACTGACTGGCATTGGCGGCTTCCCGCTGCTGGTCGAGTTCGTCGTGGATGGTGGAGTCGTAATCCGCCACCACTTCCACCGGATGCAGCCGCCGGCCTTCGGACCAGTAGCGCTCAAGCAGGCCAGCCATCATATACAGCAGAGCAAGGTCCTGGCGAATGACCCGTTCGATGCCCGGGCGGATGACCTTGACCACAACTTCCCGCCCATCCCGCAGGGTGGCGGCATGAACCTGAGCCACCGAGGCGGAGGCCATCGGCTCTTTGGAAAACTGTGCAAACAGCTCCGCCACCGGAGCACCAAGGGATTTCTCGATAATAGCCTGGGCCACCTCACCGGGGAAAGGCGGTACCCGGTCCTGCAGGTTCTTGAGGGACAGCGCCATGTCGTCCGGCAGCAGGTCCCGGCGGGTTGAGAGAATCTGGCCGAACTTGACGAACACCGGCCCCAGTTCCTCAAAGGCCAGGCGCAGGCGGTCGCCCCTGTCGAGCTTTGGTTGCGGGAACAGGTGCCAGGGGGCCAGCAGGAAGAACAGCTTGAGCGGGAGCGGCAGTTCCGCCAGTGGCAAAAAAATATCCAGCCGGTAACGGCAGAATACCCAGGCAATGCGGAACAGGCGTTGCAGGCGCGTCACGGCGTCTCCGGTTGGTCTTTTTGATTGGATTGTTCCAGCCGCTCGACCCTGGCTTCCAGGCGTTCGGTCTGCAGGTTCAGACGGTCGATATCCGTGAAGGTGGCTTCCAGTTCACGGCGCCCGGGCAAGCTGCGGCTTTCCTCGTGGATGTATTCCTCGATATTGGCATTCAGGGACCTGAACGCCTGCCGGCTCCAGCTTGCGGCGCCGCGAATGCGCTGGCCGATGAAATGCGCCGGCACATCGCCAACATGCGCAGCCATGGCCGCTTCCCAGTCCGGATTGAGCTGATCGATAGCGCGCTGGAACTGATGTGCCAGGGCGGTGTCGCCATTCACCTGAATTCGCCCTTCAGTGAATACCCGGTCGTCGCCGGTAGCGAGGGCGACAAAGGCTATGGGCCGGCCAGACAGCACCAGAGCCGGCGACTCCGCCGGCTGGCTGGCGACCTGGACCCGGCCTCCCGCCTGCTGCAGCACCAGCGTGAGGTTCACTGACTGCAGCGAAAACTGTACGGGCCCTGTTAACGAGGCCATCAGTGCCTGCTTTCCGGCCGGGTCCAGCTCCAGGGCGCGATTGAGGGCGCTCTCGACGATGGCGGTAATGGCGGACAGCAGGGTAGGGCCGGGAAACATCAGGGCTTGATCCCCACGTGCAGGGCAACCACACCGCCGGTCATGTTGTAGTACTTGCAATTTACCAGTCCGGCTTCTTCCATCATGGCTTTCAGGGTGTCCTGGTCCGGGTGCATGCGGATGGACTCGGCCAGGTATTGATAGCTGCTGGAGTCGCCGGCAATCAACTGGCCCATGAGCGGAAGGGCGTTGAACGAGTAGGCGTCATAGGCTTTGCTGAGCAACGGGTTAGTGGGTTTGGAAAACTCCAGCACCATCACCTTGCCGCCGGGTTTGAGCACGCGGGTCATGTCCCGCAGGGCCTGGTCCTTGTCGGTGACGTTGCGCAGGCCAAAGGCAATGCTCACGGCGTTGAAGCTGTTGTCCGGGAACGGCAGGTGTTCGGCATCCGCCTGGACGTATTCAATGTTGCCGGCGTAGCCGCGATCCATCAGCCGGCCACGGCCAACCTGCAGCATGGAGGCGTTGATATCGGCGAGTACGACCTTGCCGGTCGGGCCCACCAGATCGGAAAATTTCATCGTCAGGTCGCCGGTGCCACCGGCAATGTCCAGCACCTGATGGCCTTTGCGCACGCCGGAGAGCTCTATGGTGAAGCGCTTCCAGAGGCGGTGGATTCCCATGGACATGAGGTCGTTCATCAGGTCGTACTTGCCGGCCACCGAGTGGAACACTTCCGCTACCTGGCCCGCCTTCTGGCTTTTTGGCACATTGCGGAAGCCAAAATGGGTAACGTCGTCTTTCGGGGCCTCCGGCTTCGGCTCGTTGGCAGATGGTTGTTGCTCGCTCATGGCTGGGTCCTGTCAGAATCTGAACCCCGTATTCTAACGCCTGCGGGGGTGGCTACAAGTTTAATGCCGTCTTACACTGTAAAACGTCCCTTAATTCCCGGAGAAAGCTGATCCATGTCCGTTATTGATGTTCATCGCGCCCATTCCCTCGATAAAAACCATGCTCGCCAGGCAGCGGAAACCCTGGCCGAGGATCTGTCGAAGCAGTTTGATGTGAATTACCAGTGGGAAGGGGATCATTTGAGGTTCAAGCGCAGTGGGGTTAAGGGACAGCTGGAGATTACCGACAGCGATCTCCACATCCACCTGGAGCTGGGGCTGATGCTGCGACCGTTCAAATCCCGGATCGAGCAGGAAATTCATTCCCAACTGGACCAGATTCTGAAAGCCTGAGCCGGTTGATCGTGCTTAAAGGTCTCCCGGCAGGTCAAACGGTTCCGGTTGGCCTTTGAGGATGTTGTCCATCACCTTTCTCTCCCGTGTCACCAGGCGGTCGATCAGTAATTCCACATCATCCATTTTGCGGAAAGCGGAATAGCCCCGGTGCAGGAAGCTGTGCAGGTCACTCAGGTCTGCCATTTCGGCCGGTGCCCGGCTCATGCTCAGCAACCAGCCGAGGGTGCGGTTGCGCACGTAGCGATCCAGTTGCTGCCCCACCTCTGCGACCAGGGTTATCTGCCGCTCTCGCTGTTCCATGCGCTGGCTGCTGCGAAAAACCTGACAATAGTCGCTGCTGGTGAGGGAGGCGGGGGTGAGTCCCTGGTGCTGGCAGAGTTCGGCCAGTTCCAGGTCCAGTTGCTGGGTGATCAGGTTCAGTTCCACCAGCCCGGCAAAGGTATCCAGCAGGTTGTCCGGCAACCACTTCACCATCTTTGGGAAAACCCGGTCGATATTGTCGTCGCGGCGGGTCATGCCTGCAGGTGCGTACAGGTCTGTCAGCAGGAATTCCAGGCCGGTGTGATACCCGGGGTGTCGGTAGAGGTCCTCATGGGTGGCTTTCAGCCGCTGCGCCTGCCAGTCTGCGATCAGGAAGGTGTGTTCCAGCAACGGGTGGGCGGCTTTGTGCTGGCGGAAATCATGGTAGTCCAGCAACAGTTGCTGCAAGCGGCGGGCACTGCCGGAATGGACGCTGGTGGCGACAAGGCGCTCACGGTACATGGGGATGTAGCTCCACTAAACCTGCGATAGAAGCGGGCCAGTTTAGCGGAGCTGAAGTCTTTGTGCAGCAATCTCAGCCCTGGGCGGCGGCAGGCAGGGTCTCGAACCCGGGTACCCATTCCTTGCTGTCGAGGGTAATAAAGTGGCTGGGGGCCTCGGTTTCAACGATGCGCATGGTGGTCGGGCTTTGGCGCGCACTGGCCAGCATGGCCTGGCGATCAAGGATACGATCAACTGCCGGGATCAGGAATGTGCCGTAGCGTACCTTGTCGTAGACACTGGCATCTGTCCGCTCCATCCAGGCCATCAGGTCCTCAATGTTGCGGACGATGGTCAGGTGATCCTTGGTGGCGGAGAACAGCTTGGCCAGTAGCTGCTTCTTGCGCGGGTTCATCTTGCCGAAGAACGTCTGGCCATAGGCAGACGATGGGGCACTGTTAATCAGGCGGATCAGCCAGGGCCACATGCCGTGGCTTACCGGTTCCAGAACCGCTGTGACCAGGGCGGAAAGCCGACCATCGGGGAGGACCGGTGCTTCCAGTACGACTTCTACATTTTCAAACAGTTCCGGCCACTGTTGGATAGCCTCAAGAATGACGGCTCCACCGCGGGAATGGCCGTGTACACGGATGTTATCCGTACCTGGCAGGTTTGCCAGCGCCTGGTTGAGAATACAGGCATCGTACTCAATGGTGCCATCCAGGTACTTGATGGGTACTTCCCAGTCCGGTGACTCGGGTGTTACGCCATTGACCGGAATGTGGTAATTGCTGCAGGTGAGCAGTATCAGCTCGGTAGTGGGTGCTTCGTAGGCTTGGGTAAAGTAGCAGTGGTTTTCCAGAAAGCCGTGTACGCCAATAACGGTCTGTTCCGCCTTGCCGCTGTGGTTGCGTACGGAAACTGCGCCAGTACCAACCCGGTAGACGCGCCCCGAGAACATTTCGGAGTAGGCGCTTTCAATCGGTTTTATCAGTTTGCGTACATGGCTCGCTTTCATAACTACTCTCCTCCAGCACCCGGTATTTGCCTTTTATTCATCGTTGTCGGTGCAGGTGATTCAGTTGTACCGCCTTCCGCTGCTACATATATTGGCACTGGTTACTCTTTTTACGCCTAGTTGCGGCCAATAGACTTTTGGCGCAAGGGGCGAAGAGGCGCGTCGGCTACCTCATAACCATTTCATTAATCCTTATTCCCAGTATAGAGGGGAAAGGTTACTTGAGTGTAATTTTTTGTGAGTGTGTGCTGCGGGACCTTATATGGAGCCATCAGGGCTTGTCTGGCACAATGCGGGCTCATCTATCCATTTCTTGCTGCAATTACCCGGGGACAGACAGGTTTGAGTCAAAAGGAATCGCATCTGTTGTTGCCTGTGGATTCAGCATGGCTGGCCCTGGAGCGCCCGGAAAATCCGATGACCATAACGGTCATGCTGCGGGTGGAAGGCCTGACAGAAGCACGGTTCCGGGAATTTTTGCGCATCTACTGGATGGCCTGGGAGCGTTTCAGCTTCATGCCCGTGCGCCGTGCACCGGGCTGGTGGTGGGAAGAGGACCCGGTGTTCTCGCTTCATCACCACCTTGAAGTGGTCCCTGGCGAATTTGGCCATCAGGCATTACAGGACTGGGTATCTGCCCGGCTGAACCAGCCTTTGCCGGATTACCGTCCACTGTGGAAATTCTGGCTGCTCCCGGATGCCGAGGGCGGCGCTGCCCTGCTGCTGCGCATGCATCACTGTTATGCCGACGGACTCTCCCTGCTGGGCATCTTCGAGCGCCTGTGCCCGCCTTCGCCACAACAGGCACCTGTGCTCTACGGTGCGCCGGAGCAGGCAGATATGGGCCGTTGGAGCCGGGCTGCCAACGCCTGGTTACGTGAACTGACCGCCAGTGAGTCACCGCAGGCTGATGCGGCACGGGGAGGGGATATTCCCGGCAACGGCGGTACAGCCGGTCGCAATGCCCTGGAGCGGGCAACCTGGAGAAGTCTGAAACTGGTGAATGAACTCAGCCAGTTCCTGGTGGAACCGGAAGATACCGACTCATCCCTGAATCGGGCACTGCTGGGCCGTCGCCAGTGCCGCTGGTCGCAGCCGGTGGCGCTGGAGCGCTTTCGCCATATTGCCACGGCCACTGGTGTCACCATCAACGATGTGTTGCTCAGTTGCGTGGCCTCGGCCGTCCGAAAGCGGCTTGTTGCTGACAATACCGATATGGATGAGGCGGTGCTCCATGCCGCAGTGCCGGTGGATATTCGCAGCCGCCTGCCAGCGGACATAAAGCCGGAACCCGGCACCCTGGGTAATTACTTCGGGACTGTTTTCGTGCCGTTGCCGGTGGACGGTGAAAGTTCGCTGGAGCGGCTATTCCGCATCAAGCATGAAACCCGCAAGCTCAAGAAAAGCTGGCAGCCGGGGCTGGCCTGGGCGCTTGCCGGCAGTGCCTCTGTTATCCCCGAAGCCTGGCGCCAGCCGGTAGCGGATCTGTTCTACCGCAAGGCAAGTACCGTGGTGTCGAACGTCCCCGGCACCCGGGATGAACGCTATCTGGCCGGTTGTCGTATCCTGGAGCAGATGTTCTGGGTACCCCAGGCCGGAGACATCGGGCTGGGAGTCAGCATCGTCAGTTATGCCGGCCAGATCCAGTTCGGTGTTGTCGCTGACGAAGCCGTCATGGCAGACCCTGAACCCTTCCTTGACGACTGCCTGCAAGAGCTCGATCTTTTCCCTTACTGACGAGTAGTAATCCCAAAGTTCTGTTTTCACAGCCTCCTAAAAGATCAGAAAACCTGCCCCCTTGGCGCATTTCCCACCCCCGCTGCTTCGCCGACCATTGAATTCAGGCGAGAGAATGCGCCTGAGACACGGGTTATCACCCGTTGCTCAATACCCAGATTCAACAAAAACCGGGGGAGTTATGAACAACAACAATTTCAGAAAGTCAGGGTTGGCCCTTGCCATGGCAGCTGCCATGGGAGCAAGTGCTGGCGCCAATGCAGCGATTGAAGTGTACAACGAAGACGGTACCAGCTTTTCTGTGGATGGCTATTTCAACGCGTTCTACGTTAACCGTGACGACAAGCTGAACGATATTCGCAATTCGGACGTCAAGATGGGTTTCCTACCCAACACGATTGGTTTTAACTTCAGCAAAGAGATGGGCGACCTGACCCTGGGTGGCCGGTCTTCCTTCTGGTCCACGATCAACGACAGCCTGCAGTCACCGACGGATACCGCCATTGATGTGCGCCAGCTTTATGCCACCGTTGATGGCTCTTTTGGCCAGGTTCTGATTGGTAAGGACTTTGGTCTGTACGCCCGTTCCAACATCTTCCTCGACGAGATTCTCATGGGCTTTGGCTCTCCGGGTGCGGCAACCGGCGTTTCTTTCGGCAATATCCGCACTGGCTACCCTTATCCGAACCCATCGGCCCAGATTACCTATCGTACGCCTGATATGGGCGGCCTGAAGGTGGCTGCGGGTATTTTTGAACCTGCCAATACCACTCCGGGTGCCCAGTCCGAGCAGTCAGCACCCCGGTTTGAAGCGGAGCTGACCTACGCCGTCGATCTCAACGGCCTGGCGTTGACCGGTTGGGTCAACGGTCGTCATCAGAGTTCCGAAAATGCGACCACGGAAGTGGACAGCCAGGGCCTTGGCTACGGACTCAAAGCATCGGTGGCGGGCTTCTCCTTGACGGCCTCCGGCTTTACCTCCGAGGGGGATGTTCCGGTGTTGATCACAGATGCGGCCCTTGCGTCGGAAGAGGATGCCGATGGCTACCTGGTACAGGGGTCATACACTCTGGGTGCCAACCGTTTCGTGGTGTCCTATGGCGAAACGGATTCGGATCAGGGCGATTTCGAGACCGAGAACACTTCCTTTGCGCTATTTCATGACGTGAATAGCAACTTCAAGCTGGTGGGCGAATACAATATGTTCGAGCAGACCACAAAGTCGACCGGTGCTGATGCAGCGGAGTTCGACACGCTGGCGTTGGGTGCTGTCATCACATTCTAGGCGTACTTTGATGGAAATAGTCTCCCGCACGCCGGCATGGATTCCATGCGTGCGGCGCCGCTCCTAAGACTAAAGTGCCGGTTTGCCTCCCCGCAAACCGGTAGCGCTGGCAGGCATTGATCAGGGAGGTTTTTAAATCAATGGCTTACGATCATTTTGGCGCGCCCATTAAAAGCACTGAAGTCGCATTGGCTCCGTTTGCAGAAGCCGTAGAATCGGTACAAAGCCACACGGTTGCGGAGCGCCCATTGATGAAGCCAGCCACCACCCTGCCTGCGGTCAGGGTAGCCAGTTCCGACGCACGTGATCCCATGCTGGCCGCTACCAACCTTGCCAGCCAACTCAGCCACGATAATCTGGGCTGTGTCCTGTTTTTCTGTTCTGCTGAATACGATCTCGAACGCCTGGGTATTGCGCTGGAGCAGGTGTTTTCCGGAGTCCGGATTAGCGGTTGCACCTCTGCCGGTGAAATTACTCCGGACGGGTATGGTCGGGGCTGCATTACTGCCATCGGGTTTGATCGCCGATTTTTTTCCATCGACTACGCGCTGATCAGCGAACTGGACCGCTTTACGCTGCAGGATGCCCAGAGCGTGATCGACGGCCTGCTGGCCACCTGCCGGGATGCCCGCCTGGCGCCCATCAAGGGCAACACTTTCGCCATCACCCTGCTGGATGGTTTGTCCAGCCGTGAAGAACTGGTGTTGGCAACCCTCAATGCCGCCCTGGGCACCATTCCGCAGTTCGGCGGCTCGGCCGGTGACGACGAACGCCTGGCCAACACCCATGTTTTCTTCGATGGCCAGTTTCATACCGGTGCTGCCACTGTGATGCTGGTGAATACACCGCTGGATTTCAGGGTGTTTTCCACCCACCACATGGAGGCCCGAAGCGAGAAGCTGGTGGTCACCCATGCCGATGCCAAGAGCCGCACGGTTTATGAGTTGAACGCGGAACCGGCGGCAGAAGCCTATGCGCGAGCGGTGGGCGTGGCGGTAGAGGAACTGGATCGTAAGGTCTTCGCGCTGCGCCCCATGGGGGTCCGGATTGGCGGCCACTACTTTGTCCGCTCGGTGCAGCGGGCGAACGCTGACAAGAGCCTGACGTTCTACTGCGCCGTGGAAACCGGCATTGTAATGACGGCCATGGAACCGGGGTCGCTGCTGGACAGTGTCCGCACCCAGATTGAGGCCTCTGAACGGGTCGTGGGGCCGCCGCTGGTGACCATCGGCTGTGACTGTTTCTTGCGGCGTCTGGAAGCGGAGCTCACCGGTGTGGCGGACGAGGTGTCCGATTTTCTTCGCCACCATAAAGTCATCGGATTCAACACCTATGGTGAGCAGTTCGACGGCATGCACATTAACCAGACGTTTACGGGGGTGGTGATTGGGCAGCCTGATGCCGGATACGGCCACAACTGACGCCGACCCTGATAGCGGCAGGGAGCAGCGTATTGGGGAACTGGAGGCGGAGAACGAGCGCCTGCGGAAAATCCGCGACGCCCTGATCGTGCGGGTGGAATCCGGTTCGGCCCACAAACCTGAGCCTTACGCGGTGTTCGAACACTCGGTGGTGCTGGCGGAGCAGGTGCGTGAGCGTACCGAAGCCCTCAACCAGACAATGGATGAGCTCAAGGGCAGCAACAAGGCCCTTAACCGCGCCCGTGAAGAAGCTGAAACCACCCGTCAGCGCCTGGTAGACGCTATCGAAAGCATCGCTGACGGTTTTGTGCTCTTCGATCGCCGGCATCGCCTGATCCAGTGCAATACCCGGTTCCGCAGTTACTGGAAACACTCTGGTCTTGACGTGCCACCAGCCGGCACCTCCATCGCTGAAGTGAAGGAGCGTGCGGTCAGTTCCGGGCTGGTCGTAGAGGAGCATGCGAATGCCTCTTCTGAAGGATCAGTGTTCCTGCTGTCCAATGGTCGCTGGGTGCAGATGACGGAGAGGCCCACCCGTGAAGGCGGGCTGGTTGTCCTCTACTCCGACATCACGGACGTCAAGAACAGCGAAATGGCCCGCCGGATCAAGGCGCTGGAAGAGAGCGAGCGCTGGATACGCGTGGTCACGGACCATGTGCCTGCCCTGATTGCCTACGTCGGTGCCGATATGACGGTGCAGTTCTGCAACAAGGTCTACGAAGCCTGGTACGGTCGTGATGGCGAATCACCGCTGGGCAAGCATCTGCAGGATGTTCACCAGGCGGAGCTTTACTGGCGTCTTATGCCCCATGTCCAGAGAGTGCTGAAAGGCAACAGCGTCAACTTTGAATTCGAGGAAACCAACGACACCGGAGACACCCGCTACATGCTCCGCGCCTACGTGCCCAACGTAGACACCGAAGGGCAGGTGACGGGGTTCTTTGTACTGATCCGGGACATCACCGACCGCCGCAAAACCGCCCTGGCCCTGGAACAGGCCTACGATGATCTGGAGCGGCGGGTCAAAGAGCGTACCGCAGCGTTGACCGGACTCAACAGCCAGTTGCGACAGGAAATCGATGAGCGGGCGGCGGTGGAGGCCCGGCTGCGGGATGCCAAGATGGACGCCGAACGCGCCAACCTGTCCAAGACCAAGTTCCTGGCAGCGGTCAGTCACGACCTGCTGCAACCTCTGAACGCCGCCCGCCTGTTTACCAGTGCCTTGCTGGAGCACTCCTTTGGCCCCAAGGCGGAAGGGCTGGTGCGGTCGGTCAGTACCTCCCTCGACGACGTGGAGAACCTGCTGGGCACCCTGGTGGATATCTCCAAGCTGGATGCCGGCGTGATCAAACCGGACATAATGGCCTTTGACCTGCGGGACCTGCTCAACAACATTGCCCGGGAGTTTCGCCAGATGGCTCTGGCAGAAGGGCTGACCCTGGACTTCGTGCCCTCATCGGCCATTGTGGAGTCAGACTCGCAGCTGCTGGCGCGTATTCTCCGCAACTTCCTGACGAATGCCATCCGTTACACCGGAGCAGGCCGGATCCTGCTGGGCTGCCGCCGGCGTAGGGATCATGTGCTGTTGCAGGTTTGGGATACCGGCCCGGGCATTCCCCAGGACAAGCTGACCGAGATTTTCCAGGAGTTCAAACGTATCCGCCCGGCCGGCTCGCAGCCGGACAAGGGGCTTGGTCTGGGACTGGCGATAGTCGACAAGATTTCGCGAATGCTTGGCCACGAGGTGACGGTGTCGTCCATTGAGGGCAAGGGTTCGGTGTTCAGCGTAAAGGTTCCTGTCGGGCGGCTGCAGCCGAAGAGGCGAGTGCAGGGTGAAACCCCGGCGGTTTCACACGACAGCGGCCTGGGTGGCGCCAGAATCTGGGTGATTGATAACGACCACGCCATTTGCCAGGGCATGCAGACCCTGCTGGAGGGTTGGGACTGCCAGGTTATTTCTGCCGTTTCCCTGGAAGACCTGGAACGCCAACTGGACCCGGCTTCAAGTCAGGTAGATCTGATTCTGGCGGATTACCATCTGGACAACGACGAAAACGGCGTGGACGTGGTGGCCAACATCAACGGGCGCCGGCATTGCCCCGCGCCGGTGGTGATGATTACCGCCAACTATACCAATGAATTGAAACAGCACATTCGTGAGCTGGGGTATGTGTTGATGAACAAACCGGTGAAGCCGTTGAAGTTGCGGAGTGCGTTGAATCACCTTTTGAGGGGGTGAGGGTGTTCGGGATCTTGTCGGATTAGGCGAAGCCGTAATCCGACAAACCAACTCGCGTAAAGCAAACCCTACCGCTTCAAATACTGACTGAAATCCACATCACTGGCCGAAAGAATCGCCTGCACCCGGTTATGAACTCCAAGCTTACGCAAAATCGCAGACACATGAGCCTTCACCGTCGTCTCCGCAATATTCAGGTTATAGGCAATCTGCTTGTTGGACTCCCCCTTGGACATACGCTCCAGCACGAGCAGCTGCCGGCGGGTGAGGGAGTTCAGCAGTTCCGGTGAAATCGGATTGTCCTCATGGCGGCTGCGGCGGCTGTTGCTTTCCTTACCAGTACGGATGATGTCCGAGGGCAGGTAGACGTTGCCATTGAGGATCTGCTGGATGGCCTCTGTCATCTGGGCTCGGGGAGAGGATTTGGTAATGAAACCGCAGGCGCCGTAGGTGATGGCCTGGAGCACAACTTGTTTGTCTTCCTCCGCCGACACAATAACCACCGGAATGGTGGGCGCTTCATTACGCAGGGAAATGAGCCCGTTCAGGCCGTGCATGCCGGGCATGTTCAGGTCCAGCAGAATCAGGTCTAGGTCATCGTTTTCGCGGGTTATCTCCAGGGCGCTATCAAGGTCTGCGGTTTCAATAATCTCGCTGCCGCCGAATCCTGATGAAATCACGCTGCTGATGGCTTCACGGAAAAGCGGGTGGTCGTCGGCGATCAGAATCTTGTAAGCCGGCTCCATGGGTGGTTCCACCTGTTTGTTGTCATTATGTGGGGCTGTTTCCGACGCATGATAGCGCTTTTCGGAAGAGAGTGCGGCATCGAGCTCATCAAGCATAGCGGCCTCCTGTGCAGAGAATCTCCGGAATCGGAGGTGATCCTCTGATTATTATTGTGATGGTTTCATTACACGCTATCTGCGCCTCAGGTTGAATGCGACCATCGCACCAAAAAACAGGCACCAAAGTACTATTCTTGCGCGGCGGCGGGCTTCGTATCGTGGAAGGATGAACCTACAACCAATAACAAAGCATGCTCCCGACCCATTTGCAGCCAGTGCCCGGTCCATCCGGCTGACGATGCGGGCTCTGCTTCTCGTATTTTTGTTGGCGGGACTCGCCCACGCCGGGGACGAAGCTGCCACACCGTTACCCGCGCTTTCCGTCAGCGTGCTGCAGTTCGGCACCGCCCACTGGGAGCTGGACCATATCCTGCACCAGGGCCTGGACCGACAGAACGGCTATCGGCTTGAACTGAAACTGGTGGCCAATCTTCCAGCCTCCCGCCTGGCAGTGACCAGTGGCTCCGTGAATGGCGCGGTGGCCGATCTCCTGTGGGCACAGTCCCGGTTTCAGGCAGACACCCCCTACCTGTATGTGCCGTTCTCTTCCAGGATTGGGGAAATTGTGGTGGCAGAGGGCTCCGGTATTCGCGCTGTCCCGGATCTTGTCGGCAAACGGATCGGCGTCGCTGGCGGGCCAGACAGCAAGGGCTGGATACTGCTCCTGAAGGTTGCCGGGCAGCAAGGGGTCAACCTGGATAAGTCCGCCAGCGTCCAGTTCGCGGCACCACCCCTGCTGAGCCAGGCATTGAAGCGGGGCCAGGTGGATGTGATCGTCACCTACTGGCATTTTGCGGCCCGCCTGCGGGGTGAGGGCGGCTGGCGCTCCGCGTTCGGCATGGCAGACTTGCTGACCGCGATGGATCTGGACCGCAAGCTGCCGGTTCTGGGATATGTGTTTCCGGCTGATTGGGCTGAGGGCCATGGCGCGCTGATTGATCGTTTTGCCGCCTCCTTGAGCCAGGCGAAGATGGAACTGGCGGACGACGAATCTCACTGGCAGCGGCTGCGGCCTCTGATGGGTAATCCCGAAGAGGGGGTGTTTCAGGTGCTGAAGGAAGGATTTATCGCAGGGAAACCCGCTCCACAAACGGATCAGCGGATTGCTGATTTGCATCGATTGCTGGTACTGACCGGGGCCGAAGCTGACAACCTGATGCCGGCAGGACTTTTCTACCGGAGGCAGCCGTGAGCAATCGCTCCGGTCGCCCCCCGGCCTGGAGCTATTGGGTGGTATTGCCCGCGTTCGTCCTGCTTTGGGGGGTGGCTGCCTGGTTGCTCCAGTCACCCTTGTTACCCACACCCCTGAACGTTCTCGATACCCTGATGCTGGAGGCTGCCTCCGGCGAACTCTGGCACCATCTGAGTGCCACACTGGGGCGCGTTATCGTGGCCTTTACCCTAGCCATGTTCGTCGGTACTGCAATTGGTGTGGTCATGGGCAGGTCAAAAACCACCAACGCTCTGTTTGACCCCCTGCTGGTACTGCTGCTCAATCTGCCGGCGCTGGTCACCATCATTCTGATGTACGTCTGGTTCGGCCTGGTGGAGGTGGCCGCGGTGATGGCGGTGGTCATCAATAAGGTGCCCAATGTTGCGGTGACTGTCCGCGAAGGGGCGCGAAGCCTGGATTACCGCCTCGAAGAAATGGCCACCGTCTACGACTTTACTCGCTGGCAGCGGTTTCGCGAGGTCTGGGTGCCGCAACTGTTTCCCTATCTCATGGCCGCTACCCGCGGTGGGCTGGCACTGATCTGGAAAATTGTTCTGGTGGTGGAACTACTGGGCCGCTCGGATGGCATCGGTTTCCAGCTACACATGGCCTTCCAGGTATTCGATGTAGCCGCCATCCTCGCCTACAGCCTGGCATTTATTGCCGTGGTCCAGCTCATCGAACTGGCCATCCTGCAGCCCCTCGAGCGCCGCTCCAGCCGCTGGCGTCAGCCGGAGGCCGCCCATGCTTGAACTGCAGATCGCCGGCCGCAGTTTTGGCCAGCCGGTGCTGGGGGAAGTGTTTGCCACGATAGAGCGGGGTGACCGCATCTGCCTGTTGGGGCCGTCGGGGATTGGCAAAACGACCCTGTTAAACGCCATCGCCGGGCTGGATAAAACCATTCCGGCGGAAGCCATTATTGGTCGTGAAAAACTCCGGGTGGGTTACCTGTTTCAGGAACATCGGTTGCTGCCCTGGCGGACTCTGAATGCCAATCTACGGTTGGCGGGAGCGAACCATGAGGAAGCGCAAGCGCACCTGGCCAGTGTGGGGCTGAAGGGCTATGGCCACTATCTGCCGGACCAGTTGTCTCTGGGTATGGCCCGGCGGGCGGCGTTGGCCCGTTGCCTGGCGGTGAAACCTGACCTGCTGTTGCTGGACGAGCCTTTTGCGTCACTGGATCCGGTGATGGCGGGTGAGCTGAAGACGCTGATTGCGGGGATTCTGGATGGCAATCCGGGGATGGCGATGATTTGCGTGACCCATGATGGGGGGGATGCGGAGATATTGGCCAATCGGTTGTGGTATCTGGATGGGAAGCCGGCTCGGTTGCAGTGGGATGACAGGGTTGGTGAGCCTGGACTTATCGATGGGTTGTTGGGGAAGCTTCGTCGGCTGGATCTTGCGGATTCCTGAGGGGGTGTCGGATTACGCTTCGCTAATCCGACCTACGGAGAACAGGCTGGCACGGAGCCCAAGCCGAACAGGACGTCTTGAGGCGTGTTTTGGAAGCCTCTCCCCCACAACCCACTACCACCCAATCAAGCAGGCTTGGAGGTACCAAGGATCTTGGTGCGCTGAGGGCGGAATCCGGTCGTCGCGAGCAATGCAAAAACAACGGTCACACTTGCGGTTATCCCGAAGGCCATCGGGTTCCATTCCAGATAGAGAGAAAACCGGATGGCCTCTACCGCGTGGGTGAAGGGATTGAACTGGCAGATCCAGTAGAGCCAGGGGCTGGCTTCGTTCATTCGCCACAGGGGATACAGGGCGGATGACATGAAGAACATGGGGAAAATGACAAAGTTCATCACTCCGGCGAAGTTCTCCAGTTGCTTGATCCAGGTTGCTATCAGCAGCCCAAGGGCGCCGAGCATCAGGCTGGTCAGGATAAGGGCAGGCAAAACCGCCAGGTAGCCCCACAGCGGCGGCTCCACATCCACCAGCAAGGCCAGCAGCAGGAATACATACACCTGTCCCACCGACACCACGCCCATGGCCAGCAGCTTGGTTACCAGCAGGAACGGTCGCGGCAGCGGACTCATTAATAGCACCCGCATACTGCCCAGTTCCCGGTCATACACCATCGAAAGCGCCCCTTGCATGCTGTTGAACAGAATGATCATGCCGCACAGCCCGGGGGCGATGTAGGTCTCGTAGGTGATGTAGGTCTGGTAGGGCGGAATGATGGAAATGCCCAGCACCGCCCGGAAACCGGCGGCGAACACCACCAGCCACAACAGCGGCCGCACCAGGGCGCTGGCAAAACGGGTTCGCTGCTGCCAGAAACGCAGCCATTCCCGGGTCTGGATGCCAGCGAAACAGTGCCAGTAATGCGCAGCTTTCATATCAACCGGCTCCTGTGAGGGTGTGGAAGGTTTCCGCCAGGTCGCGGGTGCCTTCGGCTTCGCAGATGTCATGCCCCGCGCCGTCGGCCAGCAGTTTGCCTTCATGGAGGATCAGCACCCGGTCTTCCGGGCGAACCTCCTCGATCAGGTGCGTGGCCCATAGCACGGTCAGGCCATCGGAGTCACAGAGCACGCGTACGTGATCGTTCAGCCCCCGGCGGCTGGCAACATCCAGTCCCACCGTGGGTTCATCCAGCAACAACACCGAAGGTTCATGGAGCAGGGCACGGGCGATCTCCACCCGCCGGCGGTGGCCGCCGTTGAGTTTTCGCACCGGTTCATTCGCCCGTTCAAGCAGTTGGAAACGGGTCAGCTCGCGATCGCCCCGGAGGCGAGCCTCTTTGCGAGAGAGACCATGAAGCGCGGCGTGATAGAGCAGGTTCTGACGCACGGTCAGATCCAGATCCAGGGCATTCTGCTGGAATACCACGCCAATTTTGCGCATGGCCTCGGCCGGTTGATTTTTCAGGGATTGCCCGGCCATCAGAATATCGCCCTGTTGCAGCGCAAGAAGCCGGGTCAGCAGGCCGAACAGCGTAGACTTGCCGGCGCCGTTGGGCCCCAGCAGGGCATGAAAACCGCCAGAGGTCAGCTTAAAGCTGACCTCCTTGAGCACCGGTTTGTCGCCGTAGCGAAAGCTGAGGTTACGGGCTTCAATGGTCATGAAGTGGGATCGATGACCACGCCCCATGGGAAGCGGCCCACCTTGATGGACTTGATCACCTTCAGCTCTTCCACATCGATGACCGACACGTCGCTGGAAACGCCGTTGGTGGTGTAGAGAAACTTCTCGTCCTTGTCCAGGTCCAGCTGCCAGACACGGGCGCCTACCAGCAGGTAATCCAGCACTTCATAGGTCTGGGCATCCACCACAGCTACGTGGTTGGAGGGGCCGAGCGCCACGAAGGCGTACTTGCCATCCGAGGTGAGCTCGATGCCCACCGGCTGAACCCGATCCTGGGGCACACCCTTGATCTGGAAATCGATTTGCTTGATTTCCTCTATGTTGTCCACGTTGAAGATGTGCACGGTGCCGCCGATCTCTGCCGAGGCCCAGGCAATCTTGCTGTCTTTGGTGAACTCGACGTGACGCGGGCGCTGGCCCACCACGGTGTTCTTATCGATTTCGAAGGTTTCGGTGTTGATCCAGTGCAGCATGCTGGAGGTTTCACTGGTATTCACCGCCCACTTGCCGTCCGGGCTGACCGCCATGCCTTCCGGTTCCACGCCAACATCGATCTGGGCCAGAACGTCCTTGGTTTCCACATCCACCACCGTGACGATGGCATCGTCTTCATTGGCGATGTACAGGTGGCGGTTGTTGGGGTGCAGGGCAAACTGCTCAGGGTCCTCGCCGGAGGGCAGGGTGTCGACGATCTTGCGGGTGGCCAGGTCCAGTACCTGGACGGTGTCGTCGTCACTGGCGCAGATATAGAGCTTGGTGTAGTCCTTGGACAGCAGGATACCCCTCGGCCGGGCACCTACCTCAATGGTGTCCACCACTTCATTGGTTTCCGTATCAATGACGGAGAGGGTGTTGTCCTTCTCGTTCGATATGTACGCCAGGCTCGCCAGCGCCGGACCGGAGAGGCCAATGGCGGCTGCCAGGGCTGCGATCTTGAAAGCATTTTTCATGGTCGGTGTTCCTTGTTGTTCTTCAGTGAAGTCAATGGATCCTGCAGTCACTCTCCGGCTTGTCGTAGCCCAGGGTGTCCAGTTCGGAGTCGGGATGCAGGAAGCCTTCAAGTGGTGGCGTCGCAACCAGCCCTTGCGGATGAACCAGGGGGATTGGCTGGCGGAGTTGCCCGTTCCAGGGGCGATAAGTCAGCTTGCGGCCTTTGAAGGCGGCGAGCTGGAAATCATCGGAAAACAGATACTCGCGAATGTTCGAGTGGCCTGCCTTACCGAGCCCGGTAACGGTGGTGCCGATGGAGCGTATGGCGGCCCAGGCGGCATAGTCTTCGCTGTTCATTTCGCGCCCGGCCAGTTCCCGGAAGCGGTTCTGCAGCTGTGCCGCACCCCATGCCTCAACCACACGGTGCCAGGCTTCCGGCCCCATGCCCTGGGTGCCAACCACCGGTCGCGGGAGCCAGGTGTTGAACGGCACGTATTCCCCGAAATCACCACGCACGTCTGCGACTACCACGGCATCGTAATCACTCGCCTGGGTGAAGGTGGGCAATTCTTTGGAAGCGGTGCGGCGCAGGTCCGAATCGAAGGTCCAGGGTTTGTCAGCAATGATGTCCAGGCCGAACCGTTTGCTGGCGCGGCGGAAGGCATCTGCCCAGGCTTTGTCTTGTTCGGTTGGGCCGGTAATCAGGAACACTTCTTTCCAGCGCCGCATGTTCAGCCACTGGGCAAGGGCATCGGTCAGCATGGCGTAGGAGGGAATGGTATGCAGGAGGTTGGGCTGGCATTCACTGATCCGCAGGCTATCGTCCGAGGCACCGGCGTTGAACAGTAACGCTTTACCGTCAGCCTTTCTGGCCATTGCCTGCAGTGTGTCTGCGGGAACGCGGGCCACCAGCAGATCAATGCCGTTCTTCAGCATGCCATCAAGGGCGGCCAGGGCTCCCTCTTCATCGCTGGCGATGACGGACTCAACAGCATACCTCTGGTCCAGAAACTTGCCGGTGGCATTATTGTCGGCAATCCCCAGCTCGGCCCCGCGCAGGCCGGCGTCTTCCGGTTCCGGAGTGACATTGGAAAGGACCGGGCCCTGGTCAGGCACCCATTGGATGTAGCCAATTCTGACCTCAATAGCTATCGCTGCAGCCGGAGCCAGTAGCCAGCTACAGAGCACTGACGTAACCAATAGCCTGCCTTTTGAAATCATGGTTGCGGCCTTCTCTGTGTGCATTTTTTGTTCTTGCAACCAGCTTAGAGAAGGGAGGTAGCCGTCGAAATATTCAGAAAGTAGGAAACTGGCGGTACTAAAGAACTATTCTTGGGGCCCCACCTGCGGTAATCCCTCCTCAACCTACTACCAAGGAACTAGAACGAAGACGCCAAAGTGGCATTCTGATCACTATGGCGTGTTCCTAGACTTGGATGAGGTAGCTGGCATTGCATTCACAACAAACAGCCAGCGCACGGGGATTCAAAACAGAGGTATAACAACATGTCAGTTTCTTTTTCACTAAAGGCCATGGTTGCCGCCGGTTTACTGGCGACAGCAGGTTTCGCCATGTCTCACGGGGATGTCACGCCCCAGGAAGTGGATACCGGAAGCCTGCCCGATCTGGGGAAGGAAGCCCTGACGGAAAACCCGTTTCGCGAAGGTAATGAACACGGTGACAAGCATGCTGAGGCCGTCAAGGTGGGCAAAAGTGGTTACGCAGGCAACTGCGCGGTTTGTCATGGCATTGAAGCCATGTCCGGGGGTCTGACGCCCGACCTGAGAGAGCTTTCGGAGTGGGACGATGAGTATTTTATCGGACGTGTCATGAACGGCACAGGGCGAGGCATGCCGTCGTTCAAGGATAATCTTGATCAAACCGCTATCTGGGCCATCAAGACGTACGTTGAGTCAGTCCCGCCACCCCAGTAATAAGGGTGCAGGGTGCTTTTTAATGGCTGGAATTTCCGGGAGATGATTTTATGAAGTCAGCATTTTACGCCTTGATGCTGGTACTGCTGCTTGTGGGCATCAGCCAGGTACAGGCTCAGCAATCCCGCAGCCTGATTCCGGACCGAACGCTGGATATTGTTCAGGATTCCGGCTATCTGAATGTTGGCATGTACAAGGATTTTCCGCCTTATTCCTACGAAGTGAATGGCGAGGTTCGTGGTGTGGACGCGGACCTGGGCCGCCGCATTGCAGAGGGGCTGGGCGTGGAATTTCGTCCCTACTGGATTATCCCGGATGAAAGCCTGGGTGACGACCTGCGCAACCATATCTGGAAAGGGCACTATCTGGCGAAAACCCGCATAGCGGACATCATGATGCGGGTGCCTTACGACAGCACCTTCAAGTACATGAGGGACTCCACCGGTGAAATGATCAACGAGCAGGTGGTTTTCTTCGGCCCCTACCAGCAGGAGCGCTGGCAGATTGCCTTTGACAAGAGCCGACTGGACGGCGTTGAAACGGTTGCGGTGTTTCAGTATCACCCGATCGGTGTGGAGATCGACACGCTTCCTGCCACCTATCTGACGTCCGCCTTTGGTGGGCGGCTGAGGAATCAGGTGCATCATTACGGGAACGTCGGAGAGGCATTCCAGGCTATGGAGCAGGAAGAGGTTGCCGGCGTGATGGGTATGCGGGCGGAAATAGAGCACCAACTGGCGGCCCATACCGGCAATGGTTTTACCAAAGCCGGGAACGGCTTCCCCGGGATGACCAAGCAGGTGTGGGACTTGGGCCTGGCGGTTCGCCACACACATCGGGCCCTCGGATACGCCATCGCAGCGATTGTTGATGGCATGGTCAGATCCGGAGAAATGGCAGAGCTCTACGCCAACCACGGACTCTCTTACAGCCGCCCGGGCTATTACGACGAGATTCTCGGCCCCGATAAAAATGGGGAATAAGGCAATGCCCGCTGTTCTGGCCCGCCGTGTGCGGGCTTTTTTGTGGGGGTCTTACTACCAAGTGATGAGAAAACCTGTTCGGGCGATTAATTGTTGCGATTGCGGGTGAGGCCAAGAATGGAGTTTAGAGGCGGGAAGAATTCCCGGTTCGCTGCACACACTGACAACAAGAGACTTTGGAGAGCGCAACCATGAGATCGAATCCGTTCGGTAAACAGTTTGCCGCCAGTGCCCTGGCGCTGGCTGTATCACTGGGGGCCCATGCGGTCACCGATGAAGATATCCTGAATGACCATAACACTGTCGATGATATCGTAAGCTACGGTATGGGCGTTCAGGGCCAGCGTTTCAGCCCGATGGATGCTCTGAACACAGATAACGTCCGGTACCTGCAGCCGGCTTGGGCATTCTCATTTGGTGGCGAGAAGCAGCGGGGCCAGGAGTCCCAGCCATTGATCAAGGATGGCGTCATGTATGTGACGGCGTCCTATTCACGGGCTTATGCGATTGATGCGCGTACCGGCGAAGAAATCTGGCAATACGATGCCCGTCTTCCGGATGGCATCATGCCCTGTTGTGATGTGGTCAACCGGGGTGGTGCTCTTTACGACGACCTGTTTATTTTCGGCACCCTGGACGCCAAGCTCGTGGCCCTGAACAAGGACACCGGCAAGGTAGTCTGGATCAAGAAAGTTGCGGATTATCAGGCCGGTTACTCAATGACGGCAGCCCCGCTGATTGTCAAAGGCAAGCTGATTACCGGTGTTTCCGGTGGCGAATTCGGCATTGTCGGCAAGGTTGAGGCCCGCGACCCGAACACGGGTGACCTGCTGTGGATGCGTCCGACCGTGGAAGGTCACATGGGTTATGTCTATAAAGACGGCAAGGAGATTGAAAACGGTATCTCCGGTGGCGAAGCCGGCAAGACCTGGCCTGGCGACATGTGGAAGACCGGTGGCGCGGCAACCTGGCTGGGTGGCACCTATGACCCGGATACCGACTCGCTGTTCTTCGGCACCGGTAACCCGGCCCCGTGGAACTCTCACCTTCGCCCGGGTGACAACCTGTTTTCATCCTCACGCGTCGCCATTGATCCCGACGATGGCAGCATCAAGTGGCACTTCCAGACCACGCCCAATGATGGCTGGGATTACGACGGTGTGAACGAGCTGATTTCCTTTGATTACGAAGAAAACGGCAAAACCGTCAAGGCAGCTGCCACAGCGGACCGTAACGGCTTCTTCTATGTCCTGAACCGTGAGAACGGTGACTTTATCCGTGGCTTCCCGTTTGTGGACAAGATCACCTGGGCCAAAGGCCTGAATGAAGATGGCAGCCCGATCTACAATACCGAGAACGGTCGTCCGGGCAACCCGGCTAACGCCGATGGTGAGAAAGGTGAAACGGTCGTTGCCTTCCCGGCGTTCCTGGGCGGCAAGAACTGGATGCCCATGGCCTACAGCCAGGACACCGGCCTGTTCTACGTACCATCCAATGAATGGTCGATGGATATCTGGAACGAGCCGGTTTCCTACAAGAAAGGTGCTGCCTATCTGGGTGCCGGCTTCACCATCAAGCCCGCAAACGATGAATTCATCGGTGTCCTGCGTGCCGTAGACCCGAAAACCGGTGAGGAAGTCTGGCGCTATAACAACCCGGCCCCGCTCTGGGGTGGCGTACTGGCCACCGCAGGCAACCTGGTCTTTACCGGCACGCCGGAAGGCTACCTGAAGGCGTTCGACGCCAAGACGGGTGAAGAGCTCTACAAGTTCAATACCGGTACCGGTGTTGTCGGCACACCCGTAACCTGGGAAATGGACGGCGACCAGTATGTATCCATTTCCACTGGCTGGGGCGGTGCGGTTCCGCTCTGGGGTGGCGAAGTGGCCAGGGTGGTCAAGGACTTCAACCAGGGCGGCACAGTCTGGACCTTCAAGTTGCCGAGTGACCGGGTTGCCGCTAACTGATCTGGCGCAACGCCGATGCTATCTGGGTTTTTCAGGGGCTGCCTTCGGGCAGCCCCTTTTTTGTTGGCACGATGCCGGGTCCACTCAGGCTGCCTGATGGCGGGCTGTCTGGGCAACCGAGTCGTTGATGTCTTCGAACAGTTTGCTGTTGACCTGGCCGATGGGCAGGTCATAGGTAATGGTCGCACCGAATGCTTCGGGGTCGTGCGGGTCGTGACGAACCTTGTCAAAGACCAGTAACCGGGTTCCCAGATAGAAGCCTTCTTTCAGGTCATGGGTGACCATGAAAATGGTGGTTCCCGTTTCCTGCCACAGCTTCAGCAGCAGATCGTGCATATCCTTGCGAATACCCGGGTCCAGGGCACCGAAAGGCTCGTCCAGCAACAGTACACGCGGACGCATGATCAGGGACTGGGCGATGGCCAGGCGCTGTTGCATGCCGCCTGAGAGCTCATGGGGCCATTTGTCGGCCGAGGCTTCCAGACCAACCGATGTCAGCATCGCGTCCACCTTCTCCAGGGCTGCGCGACGGGCGCTGCCAAACAGTTTGCCGAGCCAGGGCTTCTGCTTGAGTTCCAGGCTCATCAGAACATTCTGGCGTACGGTCAGGTGCGGGAACACCGAGTAGCGCTGGAACACGATCCCCCGGTTTCGGTCCGGTTCTCCCGGAAAGGCCTCGCCTTCCAGCAACAACTCGCCGCGGCTCGGGGTTTCCTGGCCCAGCAGCATTTTCAGGAAGGTGGATTTACCGCAACCTGAAGCGCCAACGAGCGTACAGAATTCGCCCTGTTTCACGCTCAGGTTCAGGTTTTCCAGTACCACCAGATCGCCATACTCTTTCCAGAGATTATTAACCGTAATAAAGCTCATCAGTGACCTCCTGCGTTGTACCACGGGAACAGCCTGCGGTTGGCAAGTCGCAGACACTGATCGATGACAATGGCAAGAATGGTGATCCAGATGACATAGGGCAGAATTACGTCCATGGCGAGATATCGGCGAACCAGAAAGATGCGATAGCCCAGGCCTTCGGTGGAGGCGATGGCTTCTGCGGCAATCAGGAACAACCATGCCGGGCCCAGACCCAGACGCACGGAGTCGATCAGACGTGGCAGAACCTGGGGCAACACCATGCGTGTAATGACCTGCCAGGAGTTGGCACCGAGGGTCTGGATCTTGATCAGTTGCTCGCCGGGAAGTTCCCGCACCCGCTGTGCCACATCCCGCATCATGATGGGTGCTGTGCCGATAACGATCAGCATGACCTTGGAGAGTTCTCCAAGGCCGAATACGATAAACAGGATAGGCAGTATCGCCAGGGGCGGGACCATGGAAAGCGCTGACACCAGTGGTGCGAGGTTTGCTCTTACCAGCGGCAGTGCGCCATTAAGAACGCCCACCACCAATGCCAGAGAAGCGGCAATGGTAACCCCGATTCCAAGGCGTTGCAGGCTGGCGGTGGTGTCCTGCCACATCAGGTAGTCACCGCTGCGCCGGTCTTCCTGAAAGGCCATGCGGTCCACTGCGGCGGTCATCTGTTGCAGACCGGGCAGCAGTTTGTCGTTGGGATTCTCAGCCAGGCGCTCCTGGGAGGCAAGGCTGTAGATCAACATGATCAACAGGAAGGGAAGCAGGCCAAGCAAAGTGGCTGAAACACGCCCTGGGTGTCGGTTGATCATTCGCATAGGTTATCTCCTCTGGTCACACAACACGGCACGTTCATCGCGGGCAACAGCATCCCTTGCGATTCAGTCTCCCGGGCTTTTGTCCCGCCGTGTAACCTCCCAGAGGTCGGTAACTCTTGGACCAGCCATCCGGGCTGATGATGGTCATCTGCCCGGACCGGAACCCTAGTCACCCATTGTGTTCGTTGTCTTCGCCGCATGCCTCGCGGTGTTGTTGTGAACGGATCCTGGTATTAAACCGTCTGTCCAGAGTAGTGCAGGTGGCGTGCCAGCTTCGTAAAACGGGAATAACCAGCGCTTTCAGGCCGATTACCGGCAAAAATGTGCGCTATAGCGGTGCGTGGCCGTTTCGGGTGCACTGTCATGGATCTCTCTTCGACAGCAGCGAATGAGCTGCGGCAAGAATTTTTTGATGGCTCTGGCGCTCTCGCCCCGCACCACCGGCAATATGCCCCCACTCTGATGGCAGGACTTCAAGCGAGGCTCCCGGCATTTGTCGGGCGTCATGCTGGGCATCCTCGGCGGTAAAGTAGAGATCTGTGGTGCTGGGCATTACCCGGGTTTGTACGGTGAGTGTGGCAAGCGCTGCCGTGTAGTTGCCCTGAAACACCGGGTTGTCGCTGATATCGCCCCGCTGCCAGGTGTCCAGCACGGCCAGCAGGTTGTTGGCGTCCTGTGCCAGGTGATCTTCCTCCCAGAATCGCAATAGCGCCTCGACAGAACCGAATCCGAGCTCGCGCCAGAGCTCATGACGGAAGAACGCCTGGGAATAGGCCCAGCCGGCATACACCCGGCCAAACGAACGGAGCCCCCTTTCTGGTGGACTCCGATAGTGGCCATCCTGAAAAGCCTGATCACAGGTCAGGGCGGCTTTAACGCCTTCCAGAAACACCCGGTTATGGGGATAGCAGCGCGCCGTGCAGCAGGTGGCCAGCACCGCATGAACCTGTTCCGGAAACAGACAGCCCCATTGCAGTGCCTGCATACCGCCCATGGACCAGCCCATCGCCAGGGCAATGCTGGCACCACCGAACACGTCGTCCACCAGGCGTTTCTGCAGCATCACATTGTCGTAAAGAGTGACCGCGGGAAAGCCGGGGCCGGCCTGTTGCCCCCGGGTGTTTGATGGGGACGAGGATTCCCCGGCCCCCAGCAGGGACGGGATGACGATGCAGTACCTGTCAGGGTCCAGCGGGCTGGCGCCGCCAACCCAGGGATGGTTGCCCGTCGCTGCACCACCATAGTACGTGGGCAGCAGGATCAGGTTGTCTTTTGGTGCATTCAGCTCCCCGATCTGGTGGTAGTGCAGGCGGGCAGAGTTCAGGGTTTCACCGCTGGAAAGGGGCAGGTCGCCCGCTTCAAAATCATCTTTAAGCCACTGCTTTACCGTCATTTCTGGCCTCTCTTTCCGTGCGGTTTCCAGGTCCTGAATCGACCTTTTGTTAATTATATATACACGCTGGCATGTAAGTTGAATGGCAAAGCTCTAGAAAGAAACGTGCCAGAACACACATTGATTACCCGCTTCGCCGGGTTAATGAGGGGAAACGCAATGACAGACCTGACCAACAACCAGGCCTTGAAACAGAAGCTCGCGGATGCCGGCGTCAAATACGCCATCGCCAGTTACGTGGATATTCATGGCATCAGTAAGGGTAAGTTTGTGCCCGTTGCTCACCTTGGCCAGATGATGGAAGGCTCCGAGCTATACACCGGGGCCGCCCTGGACGGCGTGCCTCAGGATATCTCCGATGACGAAGTGGCGGCGATACCGGATGCTGATGGCGTGGCCATCTGCCCCTGGAACCGCCAGCTGGCGTGGTTTCCCGGCAACCTGTACCTGAATGGTGCGCCTTTTGAGGCCTGCTCCCGCAACATTCTCCGGCGCCAGCTGGATGCGGCTGCCAGCAAGGGTTATCGCTTCAACCTGGGCATCGAGACCGAGTTTTTCATATTCCGCGACACCGAGGATGGCGGTTTCGCACCCCTGAGTGACCGCGATACCCTCGGCAAACCCTGCTACGACCCACGCACCCTGATGGACAACCTGCCCGTCTTGGACGAGCTGGTGGATGCCATGAACGAACTGGGATGGGATGTGTACTCGTTCGACCACGAAGACGCCAACGGCCAGTTCGAAACCGACTTCAAATACGCCGACGGCCTGACCATGGCCGACCGCCTGGTATTCTTCCGCATGATGGCTAACGAAATCGCCCGCAAGCACGGCGCGTTTGCCAGCTTCATGCCGAAGCCATTTGGTGACCGAACCGGCAGCGGCGCCCACTACAATATGTCTTTGGCGGACATCAAAACCGGCAAGAACCTGTTCGAGCCTGACGGCGATGACCTGCATGACTGCGGCATCAGCAAGATTGCCTATCACTTCACCGCCGGTGTGTTGAAACACGGTGCCGCCATCAGCGCCGTCATCGCTCCCACGGTAAACAGCTATAAGCGTCTGGTTCGCCAGGGCAGCATGTCCGGTTCCACCTGGGCACCGGTGTTCATGTGCTACGGCTCCAACAACCGCACCAATATGATCCGCATCCCCGGCATGGGCGGCCGCATTGAGTGCCGCGCCGCCGATATCGCCTGTAACCCCTACCTCGGCAGCGCCCTGATTTTGGCCGCCGGCCTGGAAGGCATCCGTGAGGGCCTCGATGTGGGCGCTCCCCACCACGAAAACATGTACAACTACAGCGACGCGGAAATCGCCGAGCGTGGCATCGAATACCTGCCCCGTAACCTGGGTGAGGCGGTGGAGGCTTTCGAGGCAGATCCGCTGGCCAAAGAGGTGTTCGGCGAGGCAATGTTCAAAAGCTTTGTGGAGTACAAGAAAGGAGAATGGGAGAGCTACCAGAACCACGTGTCTGAATGGGAGGTGGAGCGGTATCTGAAGATGTTCTGATCGGTTTTACTCTGACCGCGCTGGCGGGTGGGAGCCCTTTCAGGGCCACGCTGTAAATACGTCCCTGTACGCTTGACGAAAACATCCCTGTTTTCGACATCCCCTGAAAGGGCTCCCACCCGCCAGCGCTACCATGCAGTTGCCTGCAACCACGAATGGCGCTTTCTTTCGCTACTTCTTCCCGAGCAATGCCCAAAATTGCCGCTGAAAAAACGGCGTTTCCCGTTTAAGTGAAAACAGTTTTGGCGCAAACAGCCACGTCTGGGTAATGCCCATCAAATAGGTGTAACTTAGCAAGCCCAGGTCTTTGGGGTCTTCTTCCGTTGTGATCAAACCTTGCTCAACCGCCTGCCCCACCAAATCCCGGAACAGCCCGATAATCGACTTCGTCAGCGCCCGCTCCCGCTTCAGCGTGCGGCTCATGGCATCGGTCAGTTCGGTCTTGTTCAACAGAATCTCGAAGGACTGCCGGTATTGTCTGTTATTGGCCAGTAGCTCCAGCCATTGCTTGATAAACCGGTCCATCGCCTCAATCGGCGTCTCCCACATACCTGCGCATTCAGCCACCAACGCTTCCAGCGGTTCCTGGGAATAGGCGAGCACCGCTTCGTAAAGGTCATCCTTGTTCTGAAAATGCCAGTAAATCGGCCCACGGCTGCAACCAGCTTCTTTGGCAATACGGCTCAGCGTAGTGAGGGAATAACCATCCCGACTGAACAGTGTTAACGCAGCTTCCAGAACTGTCTGGCGGGTCTTCTCAGCATCTTCCTTGGTTCGACGCATTGGTAGATTTCTCTCCGGTTTGCACTTGCGTTCGGGGTTGGGGGCGGGTGGTCTCTCCAAAGCTGTACGGAGCCATGGATGGCCGAGTCCAAGCGTCACATGGATGTGCCGAAGGAGCGTGTTTTGGAGAGACCATCCGCCCCCAACCATGCTCCAAAGCCAACAAAAAAGGGCACGAGTCATCGTGCCCTTCGGTAACTTATGAGGCAAGCAACGAGATCATCAGATTTCGCCGTCAGCGGCCATCTGCATGAAGCTGTCGTTAAACCGCAGCTTCACATTGCTCGAGTCGCCCATGATGGAGCCGTCCGGGAACTCGATGCCAACGAAGTCCGGGCTCATGGCACCCTGGCCCAGCAGGCCCTTGTCGAACGAGAACTGACGAACACTGTCCATCGCCTCCCGGGCTTCCTCGCTGCGGATAAACTCCACCGAATCCTCCGGCTTCCAGAACATCTTCATGCCCTCCAACTGCGCCTCGTAACCGACCTGATCGGTACCTGAAATCTCACCGAGGAACGCCCGAGCTTCCTGACCCTCCTCGGAATCGGACGCCAGGATACTCATGGTCTCGTACCAGGCACCGACCAACGCCTTGCCCAGTTTCGGATTGTCTTCCAGTGTCTCGGTGTTCACCAGTGTCAGATCCTTGATGTGGCCCGGAATCTGGCTGGAATCAAACAGCGGCGTCGCGCCAGGGTAGTTGGTTACTTCCGTCAACAGCGGGTTCCAGGTTGCGACGTGGCGAACGTCGTCGGTCTGGAATGCGGATACCAGATCAGCATCGGAAATGTTCACCACACTGATGTCGCGCTCTTCCAGCCCAACAGTGTTCAGGGCGCGGACCAGCAGATAATGGGAAACGGACAGCTCCACCAGGTGCACGGTTTCGCCTTCCAGTTCTTCAATGGACGTGGCGTCCTTGGAGACAAGGCCATCGTTGGCATTGGAGTAGTCACCTACGATCAGCGCTGTGGTATCTATGCCCGATGCTGCCGGAATCGACAGTCCGTCCATGCTGGTCGCCACCACGCCGTCAAACTGGCCGGCGGTGAACTGGTTGATGGATTCGATGTAGTCGTTGACCTGCACGATGTCCACCTCGATATCGTACTTGTCCGCCCACTTTTCCATGATTCCGTAGTCCTCAGCGTACTGCCAGGGCACCCAGCCGGCGTAGATGGTCCAGGCGATGCTGAAGGAATCTTTTTCCTCGGCGAGTGCGCCCATGGACAGGGACGCGGTCAGCAGGCCGGCCGCCAGACGTTTGTTCAGGTCAGATGTTTTCATGGTGTCTCTCCTCGGGCGTTGCCCGTTTTGGTAGATCTGGTCTTTTATTTCAACGTTGTTGGCATTACTCGGTAATTTCTTCCACGATTACCACTGGCGTTCCCGGTGAGACCGCCTGGCCGGCCTCTCGGCGCACGTCGACCACGCGGCCGGCAATCGGGCTCAGTAGCTCAATCTCCATCTTCATGGATTCGACAACGGCCACCGGGCGCTGGGCTTCTATGGTGTCGCCGGGCTTGACCAGGCATTCCCAAAGGTTGCCAGCCACGTGGCTTTCCACTGCATGCTGGCCGGCGGGCAGGTTGGCGATGTCGTCCTCGCCGGTGTCCTCGATGGGCGCTTCGGAACTGAAATTGATCTGGCCGGATTCGATCCAGCGCTGCAGTTCCTCATCGAATGCCTGCTTTCGTTTATCAGTGAAGGTCTGGATCTCGTCGTTGTTTTCCGAAAGAAACCGCTCGTAGTCCTTCAGGTTGAAGCGGGTTTCCTCGACCTTGATCGGGTAGTCACCGTTCGGGAAGTCCCGACGAATCTGCTGCAGCTCTTCGGCGCTGACCTCGTAGAAACGTACCTGGTCGAAAAACCGCAGCAGCCAGGGCTTGCCGGGCTCGAAGAAGTCTGTGGTGCGGTAACGGTTCCACATCTGCAGGGTGCGACCGACAAACTGGTAGCCGCCCGGGCCTTCCATGCCGTAGATGCACAGATAGGCGCCGCCAATGCCCACGGAGTTTTCCGCGGTCCAGGTGCGGGCCGGGTTGTACTTGGTGGTGACCAGCCGGTGGCGGGGGTCCAGAGGGGTGGCAACCGGTGCGCCCAGATAGACATCACCCAGGCCCATCACCAGATAGCTCGCATCGAAGACGGTTTTTTTCACGTCGTCGATGCTGTTCAGGCCATTAATGCGGCGGATGAACTCCAGGTTGCTCGGGCACCAGGGGGCGTCCTTGCGCACCGACTGCATGTATTTGGCGATTGCGGTCTGGCAGGCTTCGTCGTCCCAGGACAGGGGCAGGTGCACGATGCGCGCCGGCACGTCCCATTCCGGCTGCTTTTCCAGTGCCTTTTCGGCACTGATCAGCAGGTCAAGCAGCGTGCGCTGATTCAGTGTCTGGCTGTCGTAATGCACCTGCAGGGAGCGGATGCCCGGTGTGAGTTCCAGAATGGCGTCGTGGTTTTGTTCACGCAGCCACAGCATCAGGGCGTGGGCGCGGAAGCGCAGTCGAATATCCAGCTCCATGGGGCCGTATTCCACCAGCACGTAGTTGTCGCCGGCGGCCCGGTACACCACACCGGTTTCATGGTCGCTGGTACTCAGCGAATCCAGAATCGGGGTTTCCGGTTTGATAGGCGTGATACGTGCGGTGGCAGGCGTCAGCGTTGCAACGGACTCGTCCAGCGCTTCCCTTAGGGCAACGGCCTGGTCCTGGCTGACCGGCACAAACCGCACCTTGTCGCCGGCCTTGAGCTGGCCCAGTTTCCACAGATCGGCGCTGATCACGGTGACCGGGCAGACGAAGCCACCCAGGCTGGGGCCATCGGGGCCGAGGATCACCGGCATGTCGCCGGTGAAATCCACGGTGCCCACGGCGTAGGCGTTATCGTGAATGTTGGAGGGATGCATACCGGCTTCGCCGCCGTCGCTGCGGGCCCATTCCGGTTTCGGGCCGATCAGGCGAACGCCGGTGCGGCTGGAGTTGTAGTGGATTTCCCAGTCGCTGCTGAAAAAGGTGTCGATGTCCTGGCCGGTGAAATAGTCCGGCGCCCCGTGGGGGCCATAGGTCACATGGAGCTTCCAGGTCTTGCCGATGGTCGGTTTCAGCTCGTTGGGCAGGGTAGTGGCAGCAACGGGCGTGGCGTCGCTCAAAGCCAGCACATCCCCGGCCCGCAGGGCCCGGCCACAGTGACCGCCAAACTGTCCCAGGGTAAACGTACTGCAGGAGGTGAGGTATTCCGGGCAATCCAGGCCGCCACGGAATAGCACATAGGCCCGTGCACCATCGCCGGTGGTGGCTCCGAGTTTCAGGGTGGCGCCGGCGGGCACGTCGATCACCTGCCAGAAACCCACCGGCTCATCGTTCAGGGTGGCGTCCAGTGGTGCGCCTGCAAGCACAATCTGGGTGGCCCGGTTAAAGCTGAGCACCGGCCCCTTGAGGGTGATTTCCAGGCCCGGTGCTTTTTCCGGGTTGCCCAGCAGTCGGTTACCGAGCCGGAACGAGTAGCTGTCGAAAGGGCCGGATGGCGGTACACCGATTTCCCAGTAGCCGATCCGTCCGGGGTAATCCTGGATAGTCGTCATTGTGCCGCCACTGAGCACGTCCACGGTGGCTGGCTGGTAGTCGAATTCATTGAGGGTGCGAGTGAACAGGCGGCCTTCCACAAAACGCGGGTCATCCAGCACCTGGCGAACGTACTTCAGGTTGGTTTCAATGCCATACAGCCGACTGTCATCCAGGGCTAGCATCAACCGCTTGCGGGCTGCCTCGCGGTCCTGCTCATGCACAATGACCTTGGCCATCATGGGGTCGAACAGGGGCGAGACTTCGGTGCCCGGCTGTATCCAGGTGTCAATCCGCAGGCCTTCATCATCTGGCCAGGTTACGTTTGTCAGCAAACCTGCACCGGGCTGGAAATCCTTGTTGGGATCCTCGGCATAGATGCGCGCCTGAATGGCATGTCCGGAAGCAGTAAGGTTGCCACTCAGCCCTTTCAGATCGGGCAGGGTGCCGGCCCCGAGTTCCACCATCCAGCGCACCAGGTCCACACCGTAAACCTGTTCGGTGACACCGTGCTCTACCTGTAAGCGGGTGTTCACTTCCAGGAAGTAGAACTCGGTGGTGTCCGGGTCGTAGATAAACTCCACGGTGCCGGCACTGCGGTAGGCAATGCTTTCGCCCAGCTGGCGGGCGGTGGCATGCATGCGGGTGCGGACGTCGTCGGTCAGACCGGGCGCAGGCGCTTCCTCGATCACCTTCTGGTTCCGGCGCTGGGCGGAGCAGTCCCGCTCGCCCAGGGCAGCCACCTGGCCTTTTCCGTCTCCGAACAGCTGCACTTCAATATGGCGCGCGTGCTCCACGAATTTTTCCAGGAACACGCCGCTGTTGCTGAAGTTGTTCTGGCTCAGGCGCTGTACCGACTCGAAAGTCTTGCCCAGCTCCTCGGCGCTGTAACAGCGGGACATGCCAATGCCACCACCGCCGGCAGTGCTTTTCAGCATCACCGGATAGCCGATTGCCTCAGCCGCCTGTATCGCTTCGTCCAGACCCGTCAGCAGGCCGGTGCCGGGCAGCAGTGGTACGCCAGCTTCCTCGGCCAGAGCCCGGGCGGTGTGCTTGAGGCCGAATTGCTCCATCTGTTCGGGCGTAGGGCCGAGGAACACCACGCCCTCGGCATCACAACGACGGGCAAAATCCGCGTTTTCGCTGAGAAATCCATAGCCCGGATGGATGGCGCCCGCGCTGCTCTTGCGGACGATCTCGAAAAGCTTGTCCTGGTCCAGATAGGTGGCTGCGGCCGAGCCTTCACCCAGCGAGTAAGCTTCGTCTGCCTGTCGCACATGCAGGGAGTCGGCATCCGCCTCGGCGTAGACCACCACCGAAGTGATCCCCATTTCCCGCAGGGTGCGAATCACCCGGCAGGCAATGGCGCCGCGATTGGCAATCAGGACTTTGTCGGGGTTATTGAGGGCGCCGGTCAGCTCCATACCAGCACCTCGATCGGTGTGGGGTTCCAGCCGTTGCAGGGGTTGTTCAGCTGCGGGCAGTTGGAGATCATTACCAGCACGTCCATCTTCGCTTCCAGCTCCACATATTTGCCGGCGTCGGAAATGCCATCGGCGAAGGTCAGGCCGCCGTCCGCGGTCACCGGCACGTTCATGAAGAAGTTGATGTTGTGGGTGATGTCCCGCTTGGTCATGCCCAGCTCTTCATGCTCGGTAACCGCTACCAGCCAACTGTCGCGGCAGGCGTGCATGCACTTTTTTTCCAGTGCATAACGGGTGGTGTTGCTCTCCGCCGCGCAGGCGCCACCCAGGGTGTCGTGACGGCCACAGGTATCGGCGGTGATCTCCAGCATTACGTTGTTTTCCGAGGACATCAGCCTGGAACCGGCGGTCAGGTAAACGTTGCCTTGCTCGCGGATGGTGTCTGCGGCGCTGTAACGCTCGGAGGGGTTGTGGGCGTTGTAGAAAAGGGTGTCTGCGGCCTGGTTGCCTTCCAGGTCCAGGATGCGGACGGTCTGGCCGGCCTTAACGACTTTCAGGAAATACTCGCCTGCCGGTACGGTTTCGCGGAAGGCGGCGTTGTCGGGTTTCAATGCGCTTTGCTTGATCATGTCCGGCCTCCGTTACTGAAACAGGTGATAAAGGGCAGTGTTGGCGAAGGCGCGGGTGGCCTCCGGTGACGAGAGCTTACAAGGGTCGGCATCGTTCACTGGGGCCGACTTGAACAGCTGGTAACGCACGGGATGGCTGGGGTACTCGCTGGCCGGATTCATCGGATGCGGGCAGGTGTGCAGCACCACGATGGTGTCCATCTCGAAACGCAGGTCTACGGTGGCGCCGGCGTGCGAGTGGTTGGCGTCGAAGGCCATGTTGCCGTCGTCGTCGGTTTGCACCTTGCTGAACCAGTTCAGGTTGGCGGTCAGGTCTTTCTTGCCCAGGCCGTACTTGGCCAGCTCGTTGAGGAAGCTGGTAGAGCCGTTGCGGTGATAGTGGTTGTGGGCTTCCTGATAGGTCTTTTTGCCCCAGCGCTTTTCGACCAGTTCGGCGTTGCAGGTGCCGCTGACCGTATCATGCCAGCCCAGGTCGTCGCGGATGACCGAGGCAAACACCCGGCCCATGTCCGAAAGCAATACGTGGCCCCTGGTCAGCAGGAAGGTGTGCTGATTTTTCAGGGTGTCCGGCATGTTGTACCGCTCGAGTGGGTTCTCGGGGTTGTACATCAGCATGCCGACATTGGCCCCGCCGGTTTCGTCAATCAGGCGCAGAACATGGCCGCGACGCATGATGAAAGACCAGTGGGATCCGCCGGGAATCAGATCGTCGTAGAGGGGGGCTGCGCTATTGAGAGAGTCGAGCATCGCCTTTTCCTTCTGGTGCGGGGTTCAAAGAAACGAGAGACGTCAGTCACTGAACGATCCTCCCGGGCTTTTGTCCCGCCGTGTAACCTTGGAAAAGGTCGTCAACTCTCGGACCAGTCACCTGTTTTGTCTCGCTTTTGCATCACTACGAGGAACAGGCCGGAACCCTAGTTGAACTATTTGTCAGATTGTCGCGCTTTGATGCTGGTTTCGGTAACCGACTTCTCGCTGCGTCATACGGGTATTGCAGAGACTATGCCAACTATTAACCGTCTGCTTTTGTTGGCTTTTTATTTTGACGGCGAAGTGTGCTTGCTTCCTGTCAGGGCATGCGCACTGTTTTTGTGCGCCAGTGAGGGATTTCACGGTGCAATATTTATTCAGGCAGGTTTGACCAGTACTGGCGCGGCTTTGATGCCATCTACTACTAAGGAACGAGTTTTTCACCTCCATCGAATCATTCACCTATCCGTCGTTGGGGTCTACATTAATTGGGTAAACGCGAAAGGCCGCGTTGCCCTTCGACAAACACAACAAGAGGTTGAGACCATGATCTACGCACAACCAGGAAAGGAAGGCTCCGTCGTCTCCTTCAAACCCCGTTACGAAAATTTTATTGGTGGTGAGTGGGTCGCTCCCGCCAAGGGTCAGTACTTTGAAAACATCACCCCGGTAACCGGTGATCTGATCTGTGAGATTCCCCGTTCCACAGCCGAAGATATCGAACTGGCTCTGGACGCCGCTCACAAGGCCGCACCGGCCTGGGGCAAGACTTCTACCACTGAACGTTCCAACATTCTGCTGAAAATTGCCGACCGCATTGAGCAGAACATCGAGATGCTGGCCGTTGCTGAAACCTGGGACAACGGCAAGGCGGTGCGTGAAACCATCAACGCCGACCTGCCGCTGGCGGTGGACCACTTCCGTTATTTCGCCGGTTGTATCCGCGCCCAGGAAGACACTTCCAGCGCCATTGATAACAACACCGTGGCTTATCACTACCACGAGCCTCTGGGTGTTGTGGGCCAGATCATCCCCTGGAACTTCCCGCTGCTGATGGCGGTGTGGAAACTGGCGCCCTGCCTGGCGGCCGGAAACTGCACCGTGATGAAGCCGGCCGAGCAGACCCCGGCCAGTATCCTGATCCTGATGGACCTGATTGGCGACCTGCTGCCTCCGGGGGTGATCAACATCGTCAACGGATACGGCATCGAGGCCGGTCAGGCGCTCGCTACCAGCAAGCGTATTGCCAAGATCGCGTTTACCGGCTCTACCCCGGTGGGTGCCCATATCCTCAAGTGCGCGGCCGAGAACATCATTCCGTCTACCGTGGAACTGGGTGGCAAGTCCCCCAACATCTACTTCTCCGACGTAATGCAGGCTGAGCCGGAATTCATTGACAAGTGCGTGGAAGGCCTGGTGTTAGCGTTCTTCAACCAGGGTGAAGTCTGTACCTGTCCGTCTCGCGCCCTGGTGCAGGAAGACATGTACGACGAATTCATGGCCAAGGTTATCGAACGCACCAAATCGATCAAGCGTGGCAACCCGCTGGATACCGACGTGCAGGTGGGCGCGCAGGCCAGCAAGGAGCAGTTCGACAAGATCATGTCCTACCTCGAAATCGGCAAGCAGGAAGGCGCGGAAGTGCTGACCGGTGGTGGTCGTGAGGAAATGGAAGGTGAGTTCAACAACGGCTTCTATATTCAGCCAACCCTGTTCAAGGGTAAGAACAACATGCGGGTGTTCCAGGAAGAAATCTTCGGCCCGGTGGTGGGTGTGACCACCTTCAAGGACGAGGAAGAAGCCCTGGCCATTGCCAACGACACCGAGTTTGGTCTGGGTGCCGGCCTGTGGACCCGCGACATCAACCGTGCCTACCGCATGGGCCGTGGCATCCAGGCGGGCCGCGTGTGGACTAACTGCTACCATCAGTACCCTGCTCACGCCGCTTTCGGTGGTTACAAGAAGTCCGGTGTTGGCCGCGAGAACCACAAGATGGCGCTGGACCATTACCAGCAGACCAAGAACCTGCTGGTCAGCTATGACATCAATCCACTGGGCTTCTTCTGAGCCTGGTAAAGCAATGACTGTTGTGCCCGGGCCCATCCACACAGGCCCGGTGGCGAGTCCGCACAAGGATGTGCATTTTCTGCTCCGGTGACTGGCTGGGGCACGTGGGTTTTCCTGCCATTTCCTTGGCCCTTCCCAGGGCCTTTTTTGTTGTTGTCCTCCTGTTTCCGGGGATGGTCCGAAAGGATGACGTTCTGCGCCCGTACCGGCCAAAAATCAGTGCCAAAGTACCATATTTGCCCCTTCGGAGACCGGGTAGGATTGAGAGTGAGTTACCGGAAAGCCGGCTAACGGATCCTGAATGCCACAACAATCATCACAAGAGGAAAGCATCATGTGGACCAAACCAGCCTATGAAGACCTGCGGATCGGCTTCGAAGTCACCATGTACTTCGCCAACCGCTGAGAACCGATGGCCAGCCACTGTGTGCTGGCCATTTCGTGTCTGGAGTTCCCGCCATGCAGATTCGTATCCTTGGTTCCGCAGCCGGAGGTGGTTTTCCCCAGTGGAACTGCAACTGCGCCAATTGTGACGGTTTCCGTAAAGGCACCCTGAACGCTACGGCCCGCACCCAGTCGTCCATTGCCATCAGCGAAGACGGTGTGAACTGGATTCTATGCAACGCCTCGCCGGATATTCGTGCGCAGCTGGCTTCGTTTGACGCCATGCAGCCGGCCCGCGCACTGCGTGATACCGGCATTGGTGCAGTGCTGCTGATAGACAGCCAGGTGGACCATACCACTGGCCTGCTTATGCTACGGGAAGGGCTGCCACTGGATGTGTGGTGCACCGCCCAGGTCCATGAAGATCTCAGCAGCGGCTTTCCACTGTTTCGCATGCTGGAACACTGGAACGGCGGCCCGCGGTGGCATGAGGTGCCCTGCACCGATCAGAAGTCCTTTACCATACCCTGCGCCCAGTCCCTGCGCCTGACCGCTATCCCGTTACTCAGCAATGCGCCACCGTATTCCCCGCGTAGGAACAACCCGCACCCTGGCGACAACATCGGCCTGTTCATTGAAGACACTCGCAGCGGCGAAACCGTGATGTACGCGCCGGGGCTGGGGCAGCCGGATGAGCAGATCCTGGAATGGATGCGCAGGGCCGACACCCTGCTGGTGGATGGCACCGTCTGGCGTGACGATGAAATGTTGCGTTGCGAAGTGGGCACCCGCACTGGCCAGGAAATGGGGCACCTGGCCCAGAGTGGCCCCGGTGGCATGATTGAATTACTCGATAGCATGCCGGCACAGCGCAAGATTCTTATCCATATTAACAACACCAACCCCATTCTGAACGAAGATTCCCCCGAGCGGACCGTGCTGGCAAAGCATGGTATTGAAGTGTCTTTTGACGGAATGCATCTGGACATGGTGGTGCCCTCATGAACGCAATCGCGACCCCGGTCATGAACCGCAAGGATTTCGAGCAGGCCCTGCGGGCCAAAGGCCAGTATTACCACATTCACCACCCCTACCATAAAGCCATGTACAGCGGCGCCTGCACGCCGGAGCAGATCCGCGGCTGGGTGGCCAATCGTTTCTATTATCAGATCAACATTCCCCGTAAAGACGCCGCCATTATGGCGAACTGCCCGGATGCGTCCGTACGCCGGTTATGGCTGCAGCGGGTACTGGATCACGATGGCCACAATGACGACGAGGGCGGAATCGAAGCCTGGCTCAGGCTGGCGGAAGCGGTGGGGCTGACCCGTGAGGAAGTGATTGACCAGAGTCATGTGCTGCCGGGAGTCCGCTTTGCAGTGGATGCCTATCTGAACTTTGCCCACCGGGCTACCTGGCAGGAAGCGGCCTGTTCCTCACTGACCGAACTGTTCGCACCGGAGATTCACCAGTCCCGCCTGGACAGCTGGCCGCAGCACTATCCATGGATCAGGACTGATGGCTATGTCTATTTCCGCAAGCGGCTTTCCGAGGCCCGGAGGGATGTGGAGCACGGCCTCAGCATTACGCTGGAACATTTCACCACTGCGGCACAGCAGGCCCGTGCCCTGGAAATTCTGCAATTCAAACTGGATATCTTATGGTCGATGTTGGATGCCCTGACTATGGCTTATCAGCACCAGACGCCACCGTATCATACCGTCACCGACCAGCCTGTGTGGCACCGGGGGCTGTGATGGCGGTGGCCATGAAACAGATACCAAGACTGCGCCCGGGTTTTCGCTTCCAGTGGGAGCCGGCCCAGAATGCTCACGTGTTGCTGTATCCGGAGGGAATGGTGCGGCTGAATGACAGCGCCGGTGCAGTGCTGAAAGAGGTGGATGGCCAGCGCACTGTCTCCGACATCGTGAAACTCCTGCAACAGCAGTTTCCGGATGCGGGTTCCCTGGAGGAGGATGTCAGCGGCTTCCTCAAGGATGCCGAACAGCAGCACTGGATACTGTTCTCATGACAGGCCATCACGTCATGCCCGCCGGTGATCGCCCTGGTATCGGCCCGCCATTATGGTTGCTGGCGGAGCTGACCTACCGCTGCCCCTTGCAGTGTCCCTACTGCTCGAACCCTCTGGACTTCGCCCAGACCGAGCAGGAACTGACCACCGAAGAGTGGGTAAGGGTGCTGCGTCAGGGTCGCGAGATGGGAGCGGCGCAACTGGGCTTCTCCGGCGGCGAGCCGCTGGTGCGACAGGATCTGCCTGAGCTGATTGCCGAGGCGCGCCAGCTGGGTTACTACACCAACCTGATCACTTCCGGCCTGGGGCTCACAGAAGCCAAGGTGAACGCCTTCCGGGACGCCGGGCTGGACCATATCCAGGTGAGTTTCCAGGCCTCGGACCCGGAGCTGAACAACGCCGTTGCCGGCTCCCGCAAGGCCTTTGATCAGAAACTGGCGATGGCCCGTGCGGTAAAGGAGGCGGGCTACCCCATGGTGCTCAACTTCGTCATCCATCGCCACAATATCCACCAGATGGACGATATCATCAGCCTCTGTGAGCGTCTGGGTGCAGACTATGTGGAACTGGCCACTTGCCAGTACTACGGCTGGGCCTTCGAGAATCGCGAAGGGCTGATGCCTTCCAGGGCGCAACTGGAGAAGGCCGAGGCCGAAGTGAATAGTTACCGCAAGCGCCTGGCGGCCAGCGGCTCGGCCATGAAACTGATCTTCGTCACACCGGATTACTACGAGGAACGGCCAAAAGCCTGCATGAACGGCTGGGGCAGCCTGTTCCTGACAGTGGCCCCGGATGGCACTGCGCTGCCGTGCCACAGTGCCCGCCTGCTGCCCATCGAATTTCCCAATATCCGCGAATCCTCGCTACACTCCATCTGGTACGACAGCCCGGGTTTCAATCATTACCGGGGCGACAGCTGGATGCCGGAGCCCTGCCGCTCCTGCGATGAAAAAGACAAGGACTTCGGCGGCTGCCGCTGCCAGGCCTACCTGCTGACCGGCAATGCCGACAACGCCGACCCGGTATGCAGCAAGTCGCCCCACCACGACCGCATCCTCGCCGCCCGCAAGGCGGCGGATCACGCCACCGCCGGGCTGGAGGAGCTGACCTATCGCAACGCCGACAACTCCCGGTTGTTCTTCCGGGGCTGATACGCCAGACAAAACGATCTTGTCGCCGCTTTCTCCAGAGCAGGCCTCTGCCGCTTTTATCCAGCGGGGAGCGCTGACTGCCTCCCGGGCGGGTATTTTCTGGCTGGAGTTCGATCCGGCCACCGGCAACAACCTGCTCAGAAAGGTAAGCGGAGGTGCCTCTCACCCGGTAACGGGCCCGGAGTTCGGTATTCGCAGCGAGGTTAATGGTTACGGTGGCGGTGCGCTATGTGCCGGGCCGGACGCCCTGTTTGCGGTGGCGGCGTCAGGGCAGCAGATCCACCGAATTGACCCGCGCACAGGGGCCTCCTACGCCTTGACCCGGGACCGGGATGCCAGCTTCGGTGGACTGGTGTGGGATGACGGCCATCACCGTGTTCTGGCGGTAAGAGAAAGTACGGGGTGCCAGCAACTGGTGGCAATACAGGGCGACAACAACGTTCTGCGTCTGCATGAGAGCGAGGATTTTTACAGCGCACCGGCGTTGTCCGCCAGTGGTACGCGCATTGCCTGGGTATGCTGGTCGCTGCCGGACATGCCGTGGGTGAGTTCTGTTCTGTGGGCTGCGGATGTGGATGTCGATGGAGCACTGGTCGGGGCTCGTTGCCTGCCAACGCCCACAGGCGGCAGCGTCCAGCAGCCTGTGTTCGATGGCGAGGAGCTGCACGTGCTGTCGGATCACGAAGGCTGGTGGCAGCCCTGGCAGGTGTCAATCACAACAGGACAGCCCAGGTGGACGCGGCTCGACGCGACAGCTGCGGATCAAGCCAGCGCCCCCTGGCAGTTGGGTGAGCGTCACCACTGGCCGCTGGGGCAGGGAGGCTGGGCCCGGGTGCGCTACGTTTGCGGAAGCGGGGAGCTATGGCTGACGCGGTCTGCCGAGTCCCCACCCGTCAGGGTTGCCGCGGACTACACCGACTTTCGCCACCTGATGGCCTTCAACGACGAACTTTATTGCATTGCCCGGTCGGCTTCACGGCTCGATTCAGTATTGGCAGTGAATCCTGAGACCGGCCATGCCCGCACCCTTGCCGGGGGAGAAACTCCGTTCCCTGATACGCCAATTGTCACCCCGGAAACCTTTCGGGTTCCCCCCTCGGCGAATGTGCGCGAAGAGGTCAGTGGATTCCTGTATCCGCCGGTCGAGGGCAGGTCGGAGAACACGCCTCCACCATTGATCCTGATTGCCCATGGCGGCCCCACATCGACTGCATGGCCGGTATTCAACCCTCAGGTCCAGTTCTGGTGCCATCATGGATTCGCGGTGGCCGAGGTCAATTACCGCGGCAGCGCGGGGTTCGGCCGTGATTTTCGTCTGGCATTGGCCGGCTGCTGGGGCCAGGCAGACGTGGAGGATATGGAGCGGGTGGCAGATTATCTGGTGGCCAGGGGCAGGGGGGATGCTACCCGGCTGTTCATCCAGGGCCGTAGCTCCGGGGGATATACCGTCTTGATGGCCATGACTCGCAGTCAGCGCTTCCGGGCCGGTGCCAGCCTGTTCGGGGTCAGTGACCCCGCTCATCTGCGAGAGGTGACACACCGCTTCGAGTCGGGCTACCTGGACTGGTTGCTGGGACCACCGGACGATTTTCCCGGGCGCTGGCAGGCGCGCACACCGGTACTTCAGGCCCATCGCATCCGCCGGCCAATGATTTTTTTCCAGGGCGGGCAGGATCGGGTGGTGGTGCCGGAGCAGACCAGGGCAATGGTAAAAGTGCTGGAGCAGAGCGGGCAGGCGGTTGAACTCTGGTGGTTTGAAGACGAAGGGCACGGCTTCCGGCAGCGCCGCAACCAGATTGCGTTGCTGGAGAACCTGCTGGCATTCTATCGGCGGTGTAGCCAAAAGTGCGATGATGGCGGATAGCAGTTCAGGTAAACTTGGACTTAATATAACAATAACAGCATCGCTGAAGAGAACGCCCATGAGCTACGACATTTCCGCTCTGCGCAAGTTTGTTTCCCCCGAGATCGTCTTTGGTGCCGGCTCCCGCAAGGCCGTGGCCAACTTTGCGAGCAATTTCGGCGCCCGCCATGTGTTCCTGGTGTCGGACGCGGGTGTGGAAAAAGCCGGCTGGGTTGCGGAAATCGTGGATATTCTGGTGGCGGCGGGCATTCGCGTCACCGTGTTTACCGGCGTGTCGCCCAACCCCAAAGTGGATGAAGTCATGGCCGGCGCGGAGCTGTACCGCTCCAGCGAATGTGATGTGATCGTCGCCATTGGCGGTGGCAGCCCCATGGATTGCGCCAAGGGCATCGGCATAGTCAGCGCCCATGGCCGGAGCATCCTCGAGTTCGAGGGTGTCGATACCATCACCTCGCCGTCGCCACCGATGATTTTGATTCCCACCACGGCCGGTACCTCCGCCGATGTGTCCCAGTTTGCGATCATTTCCGACCCCAACCGGCGCTTCAAGTTTTCCATCATCAGCAAGGCAGTGGTGCCGGATGTGGCGCTGATCGATCCTGAAGTAACGGAAACGATGGATGCCTACCTGACCGCCTGTACCGGTGTCGATGCCCTGGTGCATGCCATCGAGGCTTTCGTCTCCACTGGCAGCGGCCCGCTCACCGACACCAACGCACTGGAAGCAATCCGGCTGATCAACCGTAATCTGGAGCCGCTGGTGCGCAACATCACTGACGTACATCTGCGGGAGCAGATCATGCTGGCGTCCATGCAGGCCGGGCTGGCGTTTTCCAATGCCATTCTGGGAGCTGTACACGCGATGTCACACAGCCTGGGGGGCTTCCTCGATTTGCCCCACGGCCTTTGTAACGCGTTACTGTTGGAACACGTGGTGGCCTACAATTACACCTCCGCTGAGGACCGCTTCAGGCGGGTGGCCGAGGCCATGGATATTGATACCCGCGGTATGTCGAAACCGGTGATCAAACAGCGCCTGATGGAGCGGATTATCGCCCTCAAACGTGCGGTGGGGCTGGAAGCGAAGCTTGCCAAACTGGGCGTGACCACTTCTGATATTCCCTATCTGTCCGGATTTGCACTGCAGGACCCGTGCATTCTCACCAATCCCCGCAAGTCTTCCCGCCGGGATGTCGAAGTGGTTTATGAAGAAGCCCTCTGATTCCAGCGACGCCGATTATGATATCGGTGACCTGCTTGGCCTTGGCAGCCAGTCGGTACGCAAGAACTATTACCCGGCGTTGCAGGCGCGAATAGAGGAACTGGAAAAGGAGCGTAACCGCTACAAGTGGCTGTTTGAAAATGCACTTCACGGTATCTTCCAGGCCAATCTCAGGGGCGGCTTTGTGGCCGCCAACCCTGCGATGGCGCGTATGTGCGGCTATGACAGTGTGGAAGACCTGATCACCCGGGTTATTCGCCTGCGAGAGCAATTGTTCTGCAGTTCCGGCGAATTTGACGCTATTCGCCAGGAGCTGCTGGACCACGGCAGCCTCAGTGCCCGGGAAACCCGGCTGAGGCGCGCAGACAATACGCCCGTGCAGGTTGCGATCACACTTTTGCGGCGGCCGGACCTTGGCCCGGAAGTGGTGGAAGCGTTTGTTGCAGATATCACCGAACGCCACCAGGCGCGGGAAAAGCTGCGCCAGCTCAATGTCGATCTGGAACGCCGGGTAGAGGAACGCACCGACGAGCTGCAGAATGCCAACGTGGTATTGCGCTACCAGATTGAGCAGCGGGAAAAAGTAGAGCAGGAGCTGGTTGTGGCGGTAGACGCTGCGCGGGAAGCCAATGAAAGCAAGGACAAATATCTGGCGGCTGCCAGCCATGACCTGCTCCAGCCCCTCAACGCGGCCCGGCTGTTAGTGTCCGCCCTGATGGACAGCAACCTGCCGGCGGACGAAAACCGCCTTGTGCACCGCGTACAGCGCTCGCTGGAAAGCGCAGAAGACCTGCTGGCGGATCTGCTGGATATCTCCAAGTTGGATCAGAAAGCCATGCAGCCGGACTATATCCGTACCGATATTGGTGAGCTGATGCGTGGACTGGCCGAGGAATTTGAGCCATTGGCCGAAAACGCGGAACTGAATTTTCGTGTACGGCCGGTTGCAGGCAGTGTCCGCACCGATCCGCGAATGCTGACACGGATACTCAGAAACCTGCTGAGCAATGCTTTTCGCTACACCACCGAGGGCGGGATTCTGTTCGCGGCCCGCAAGCGTGGCCCCAACCTGGAAATCGGCGTGTGGGATACCGGTGTCGGTATTGAAAAGGGCAAGCTCGAGGATATTTTCAGGGAGTTTCACCAGATATTGCCTAAAGGGGGCGAGCGTCAGGGCGTTGGTCTGGGGCTGGCGATTGTTGACCGGATGGCGAGGGTGCTGGGTTGCGAAATCCGGGTGGATTCCAGCTATGGCAAGGGCTCTTGCTTCAGCATCCTGCTACCCCTGAGCGCCGTCATGGATGCGCCTGCCGGTGGTAACCGGAACAAGGAGATGCCGGTACCCGTCATCTCGTCCTTTGAGGGGCTTCGCGTTCTGGTCATTGATAATGAAGAACCGGTGCAGGAAAGCATGCGGGCATTGCTGGAACGATGGGGTTGCCGGGTGGTGACCGCAGGAAGCTCGGCCGCAGCCATCGACCACTGCCAGGGCGCCGACATCATTCTTGCGGACTTCCACCTGGATGACAATCGGACCGGATGCGAAGCGATCTATGCGGTGCGTCGTCACTTCGGTCGCGATATACCCGCTGCGGTCATTACCGCCGACCGCAGCGATGATACGCGCCGGCTGATCAGTACCCAGTACCTGCCCATTCTCAACAAGCCGGTAAAACCCAGCCGCCTGAGAGCCCTGGTAACCAGCCTTGCGACATCCCTGAACCCTGATCGGGAATGACGGTCTACACTCTATTCTGTCAACGATTGTTTTGTCAGGAGAGACGCTATGGCCGTTCCCGAAAATGCCCTTACCAACCACGAAGTAACTGTCTGCCTCTCTGGTGGCGCCATACTGGGGCCATTCAATGCCACCTGGTCCAGAGATGAGGGGGGCGACGTGCGAGAACTCGTGCGTGAATACGATGGCTACCTGCAGGGGGAAAAGCAGCACCGGTTCAAGTTTCATCTGCACGATACCTACACCAACACGGTCCACACCCTGATTCTGAATTTTGATCAGGTTACCGGCATTTGCGACCATGTCAGGCTGAAGTCCCCACTTAACGAATGATCGAAGCTGGCTGATAAGGAGAGTGTCATGACCAATTTCAGGACGGAAAAGGACAGTCTGGGAAACGTCCATGTGCCCGAGAATGCTCTCTGGGGAGCCCAGACCCAGCGAGCCGTGGAGAATTTCCCGGTCAGTGGTCAGCCCATGCCGCCCGCCTTTATCGCTGCGGTCGTTCGTGTAAAACAGGCGGCCGCCGATGCCAATGCCAGCCTTGGGCTGCTGGACAACGAGGTGCGTGACGCCATCGTTGCGGCAGGAAATCGAATATTGGAGGGTGAATGCGCCGACCAGTTTCCCGTTGACCGCTACCAGACCGGCTCTGGTACCAGCACCAACATGAATGTGAACGAGGTGATCGCTGCCCTGGCTGCACAGGAAGGTGTCGAGATTCATCCCAACGACCACGTCAACATGAGCCAGAGTTCCAACGATGTGATTCCAACGGCGATTCATGTCAGTGCCGTCACCGAGATTCACGAACGGCTGATTCCGGCACTAACGCACCTTTGCGGCGTTATTTACGAGCGCGAGGCGTTGTTTTCAGATCAGGTCAAAACCGGCCGTACCCATCTGATGGATGCCATGCCTGTCACTCTGGGCCAGGAGTTGCGAACCTGGCGGGAGCAATTGCTGGCCGCCGAGAAGCGGCTGGCCTCTGCCACCGACGATTTGCTTCAGGTCCCCCAGGGCGGGACCGCGGTGGGTACCGGCGTGAATGCCCTGCATGAGTTCCCGGAACAGTTCGTCAAATTTCTGAAATCCAATACCGGCTACCATTTCCACTCGCTGGAGCACAAGTTCGTCGGGCAAAGTGCCATTGATGCGCCGGTAGCGCTGTCGTCACAGCTCCGGGGCCTGGCCATTGTGCTCACCAAAATCGCCAATGACCTGCGCTGGATGAACAGTGGTCCCATTCATGGTCTGGCAGAAATCAGTCTGCCGGCATTACAGCCAGGCAGCAGCATCATGCCGGGCAAGGTGAACCCGGTGATACCGGAGTCGGTGGCCATGGTGGGTGCACAGGTCATGGGCCTGGACAGCAGCATTGCCATTGCCGGCCAGTCAGGCAACTTCCAGCTGAACGTGATGTTGCCACTGGTAGGCGCCAACCTGCTGGACATGATCGAACTACTGAGTAACGCGTCCACCATACTCGGCGATAAGGCTATTCGCGATTTCACCGTGAATTCCGATCACCTGAACGCAGCGGTGGGCAAGAACCCGGTGCTGGTTACGGCGCTGAATCCCGAGATCGGTTACAGCCTGGCTTCTGATATTGCCAAGGAAGCCTACCAGAGCGGAAGACCGGTGATTGACGTTGCGGAAGAGCGCAGCGGTCTTGACCGGGACAGACTGGAGGAATTGATGGATCCCCTGAAACTGACCAAAGGCGGCGTGTCCTGAAAACGAGACGTTCACTGGGCGACATCTGACGGAGGCTGGGCCGGTTGCTGATATCTCTCGAGCTCTTCGTGATGCTGGTGCTGGCAAATGGGGTGCCAGTGGTTGCCGCCCGGGTGTTCGGCCGGCG